>NZ_JBLZNH010000002.1:0-961997 GCF_051194135.1 Halorubrum wangae
GACCTGGATGACACCGAACGACCACGGCTCACATCAGATTTCCTCTTACGCCGGAGCGCAGGGGGCGAAATCCTCATCTTCGCGGACTTGATTGTACCCTTCGAACGGGTATAAACCCATCGAAGCGTTCCAAGTCCAGCGAAACCGGGCCGAGTTGAACGGCCCGAGTTCGCGGATGCGTTCTTCGCATTAGTCACGATGCCCGGGTTGTATTTAACCCCGTCGAACTATCGGCGCCGCGTCATGCGGTTTCATGACGGGGAACTGTGAACGAACCCACACCTACGGGAGCGAATAACAAAAAACCGAACGAATACGGCGACTACTCCTCGTCGATGTATTCAATTCCCTGCTTCGAGACGTTGGCCTTCGTGATATCGTCGAGATCATTGAGCCAGAAGTCGTCGTCCGCCTCGTCGACTTCCGGGGCGCTGTCCTTCCACGCCCACCCTTCGTACTCGTGAACCTTCTTCGTCCCCTTCTCGCGGAGCCGAAGCGTCGTTCGTTCGGCCTCCTCTTCGGAGGGAGCTGGCTCGAGGGTTCGAGCGGCTTTGAGTGCCGCTTGTCGCGGCATGTTTCCGGAGAACTCACTCGGTTCCGATCCGTCTTCCTCTCGAAGGGCGAAGTTTCGCTTACCGTCTTCACGTACCATGATTATACTCCATGAGAATCCAGCACACAGTGTGTAATAAATATATCGGGGAAATGAAAGCTGGAGGTGGAAAACATTTATATACAACCCTTCGGAGGCTATCGGTTTCGGGCCGAAAATCCACGTTCGTTGCCCGTGACCTCGGCGGGACGGTCGCGAATCACGCAAAGCGGGTCCGAGAGAATCGGCCTGAGACGACGCTCGGTCAGACCCACAAAGCGTCGAGGAGGCTTCGGGGTGGGTAAACAACACTTATGTGTCTGCTATGGCGAAATGCGACCAGTACAACCGCGATGGTCCGTAAAAAGAAGCTCAGTCCCAGTGGCGCCAAGGACGACGACGGGCAGTACCACAACGTCCACGTGAACCTCCACGAGGACGAACTCGCCGTCGCCGGCATGGAGATCGGGGACGAAGTGTTCGTCCGGGTCCGAGACGGGAAGATAATCATCCAGAAGGCGGACTCCGACCCCGAGCAGCTCGAACACGATTTCTGAGGCGTCGCTCGGTTTTCGATCCGTGTCTATTCGTCGCGAGCTCTCCGCGTACACGGCGAACCCGGAGCCGACGGACAGAGCGAGAGACGCGACCCGTCGGTCGGCGGATTGATGCCCGGTCGTGACGATTCCGAAACAATGAGTGCGTACGATCTGTTGAAACCGGCGCTGTTCGGCCTGCCGGCGGAGACGGCACACGAGATGACACACCGGCTGTTGCGAGCCGTACAGGGGACCGCAGTCACCAGCGCGTTGAGCGACCGATACGTCGTCGACGACCCGCGACTTCGCGTCGAGGCGTTCGAAAACGCGTTCCCGAACCCGGTCGGCGTGGCTGCGGGGTTCGACAAGAACGCGGAGGTGCCGCGCGCGCTCGCGTCGCTCGGATTCGGACACGTCGAGGTCGGCGGCGTGACGGCCGAGCGACAGCCGGGGAACCCGCGACCGCGACTGTTCCGGCTCCGCGAGGACGAGGCGCTGATCAACCGCATGGGGTTCAACAACGAGGGCGCGGACGCCGTCGGCGCTCGGCTCGACCGCGAGCCGCTGCCCGACGTGCCCGTCGGGATCAACATCGGGAAGTCGAAGTCGACGCCGCTCGCGGACGCGCCGGACGACTACCTGTACACCTACGAGCGCGTCGCGGACGCGGGCGACTACTTCGTCGTCAACGTGTCGAGCCCCAACACTCCCGGCCTTCGCGAACTACAGAACCGAGAGGCGTTAGAGGAGATTCTCGGTGGACTCGCCGACGCCGGCGCGAGCCCGCTCCTCGTGAAACTCTCGCCGGACCTCCCGGAGCCAGCGGTGGAGGACGCGCTCGGCGTCGTCGACGACCTCGGTCTCGACGGCGTCATCGCGACCAATACGACGACTTCCCGCCCGGAGTCGCTGAAGAGCCCGAACCGCGCGGAGCGAGGCGGACTCTCCGGAAAACCGATCGAGGAGCTCGCCACTGGTCGGGTCAGGTTCGTCGCCGAGCGCACCGACGTGCCCGTAATTGGCGTGGGCGGAATCACCGACGCGGCGGGCGCCTACGAGAAGATACGCGCGGGGGCCTCGCTCGTTCAACTGTATACGGGTCTCGTGTACGAGGGGCCGAGCCTCGCTCGCGATATCAACGAGGGACTCTTAGAACTGCTCGACCGCGATGGGTTCGACTCGATCACCGAGGCAGTCGGCGCGGACCTGTGAGCGGCCCGTCGCCGGGCGTATCGGGCCTACGCCTCGCTGCGAACGATGACGACGACGTCGTCGGCCTCTAACAGCTCGCCGTCGCCGCGGTACTGTCGCTCTTCTTCGACCGCGAACTCGTCGCTGGCGAGCGTGACGCCGGCGACGTGGAGTTCGTCGCCGTCGATCTCGTACTCCGATTGGGCGATTGCGGCCTCGATGTCGCCGACCTGATTCCCGTACTTCGGGCCGACCGTCGCGTAGTCGAGGTCGATCCCCGTGACCACCGTCTCGACGGGAGCGTCGGCGTCGGGGTGGACGGTGAGGTCGTCGACGTGCATCACGCCCGTGATGTCGTCCTCGAAGCCGCGGACGTCGGCGTACACCTCGACGGCGTCGACCGCGGCGTTGAGCGGAAGCTGGTTCTCGCTCTTGTACTTCCGAAGGACGCCGACGACAGCGGTGGCGGCGGCGCCGGCCTCGTGGTCCGCGTCCAGTCCGAGCGGGGTGGGCCAGTCGGCGAGGTGGATCGAGTCGGAGGCGCCGTCGGAGACCGGGGCGTCGACCGCGTCGGGGTCGGCCGCCCCCTCCGCGTACATATCGTGCCAGAGCTCTTCCGTCACGTGCGCGAGCAGCGGTGCGAACAGCATGAGGAACCGACGGTGCGCGGTGCGGAGCGTGTACGCCGCAGCGTCGTCCTCGCGCTGCTTGGCGATCTCGAGGTAGTCGTCACAGAACGTGTTCCAGAAGAAGCTCCGGAGCTCGTCGCGGGCCTTCGAGAACGCGCGGTCCTCGAACAGCTCGGTGACCCGCTCGACCTGGTCGTCGAGCTCGGCGAGCAGCCAGCGGTCGAGTTCGCGCAGCTCCCCGTCGGCGGGCGCGTCGGGATACGGCTCCGGAGCGAGCGACTCGACGAGCTTGGAGGCGTTCCACAGCTTACGGATCAGCTTCTCGCCCGCGCGGAGGTCCTTCTCCTTGAACGGGAAGTCGTCGCCGACGGCGGTGCCGGCGGCCCAGTATCGCGTGGCGTCGACCGGGAACTCGGCCAACACCGTCTCGGGCTCGACGACGTTGCCGACCGACTTCGACATCTTCTGCCGGTTCTCGTCGAGGACGTGCCCGTTGATCATCGTCTCCTCGAACGGGACCTCGCCGGTGTGTTCGTAGCACTTCACCAGCGTGTGGAACAGCCAGAAGCTGATGATGTCGTGGCCCTGCGGTCGGAGGTCGAACCGGTACAGCTCCGGGTGCTCCATGGTGAACTCGCCGGCCGCCTCGTCCCAGTCCCAGCCGGCGTTGATCAGCGGCGTCAGGCTGGACGTGGCCCACGTGTCGAGCACGTCGTTCTCGGGCTCAAACTCGTCGTGCCCGCACGCGGGGCACGCGTCGACCGGCGGGTCGTCCGAGAGGGGGTCGACGGGAAGGTCTGCCTTCTCGGCGACTATGACCTCGCCGCAGCCCTCGCAGTACCACACCGGGAACGGGATTCCTGAGGAGCGCTGGCGGGAGATGAGCCAGTCCCACTGCAGCCCCTCGACCCAGTGCTCGTACCGAGTGAACATCTTCTCGGGAGACCACTCCATCTCCCGGCCGATGTCGAGGTACTCGTCGGTCTTGTCGAGCATCTCTATGTACCACTGCTCGGTGACGAGGAACTCGACGCTCGTCCCGCAGCGCTCGTGGACGTTGACCGTGTGCGTAATCTCGCGGCGGTCCAACAGCGCGCCCGCCTCGTCGAGGTCGTCGACAATGGACTCGCCGGCCGCAGACGAGTGCAGCCCCTCGTACTTCTCGGCGACTTCCGTCATGTGTCCGGACTCGTCGATGGCGACGCGAAGGTCCAAGTCGTGGACCTGGTACCACTCGATGTCGTTCTGGTCGCCGAACGTACAGCACATCACGATGCCGGAGCCCGTCTCCATGTCGACGCGCTCGTCGGCGATGATCGGCACCTCGTGGCCGAACAGCGGGACCTCGGCGGACTCGCCGACGAGGTCCTGGTTCTCCTCGTCGTCGGGGTGGACGAAGACGGCGACGCACGCGGGGAGGAGCTCCGGCCGCGTCGTGGAGATGACGAACTCCTCGGCGGGGGGAGCCTCTCCGACGACGTCGAAGGCGATGTCGTTGAAGTGACTCCCCTGCTCGTCGTCCTCCGTCTCGACCTGCGAGATGGCCGTCTCGCACTCGGGACACCAGATAGCGGGGGCCTTCTCGCGGTACTCGCGGCCCTGCTCGTACAGGTCGATAAACGAGAGCTGCGAGACGCGCTGGACCCGCGGCTCGATCGTCTGGTAGGTGTGATCCCAATCGACGGAGACGCCGAGCGACTGGACGTTCTCCGTGAACTGCTCCTCGTACTGCGCGCAGACCTCCCGGCACTTCGCCTGGAACTCGCGACGCTCGAACTCCTGATGACGGATGTCGAGTTCGTCCTCGGTGAGCCGCTCGGAGGCGATGCCGTTGTCGTCGTAGCCGAACGGGAAGAACGTCTCTCCGCCGTTCATGCGCTCGAAGCGAGCGACGAAGTCCTGAAGGGTGAATCCGTACAGGTGACCCATGTGGAGGCTCCCGGATACCGTCGGCGGCGGGGTGTCGATGGAGAAGACGGTGTTCGGGTCGACCGGGTCGTCGTCGGGATAGGCGTACGTCTCCTCGTCGACCCATCGCCGCTGCCACCGCGGCTCGACGGTCTCGGGGTCGTACTCACCACTGGGCATTTCAGGCTCCCCTTCCCGCGGTTCCCCCTTAACGGCCTCGGTTGTGGGGGCGCGCCAGGGGGTGTGTCGTCGGGGTCGGCGAGCCGGTCGGCGTCCCTTACACCACGTCGTCTGGGTCGTGCTCGGCCGCCATCCGCGACGCCTCCGACGCGAACCGCTCGACCTCATCGTCCGGGCTCTCGCCGAGCGCGTTCTCATCGACGTCGCGAGCGGCGGTGATCCCGTCGCCGGTGACGAGTCGCTGTTCGGCCAACTCCTTCGTGTGCATCCGCACGCCGTCCTCGGTGGCGTAGGTGAGTCGGACGAGTCCCTTCGAGTCGAACTGCCGGTCAACGAGCCAGACCGTGGTCATGTCGGAGTCTCGTACGCTCCGATGCTTAAAAAGGACGGTCGGGACGGACATCCGTCAGAACCCGTCGTCGACCGGGCCGTCGCTTCGTCGTCATCGCTTTGTACCGCGTCACCGAACGAGGTGGTATGTACGTGAAGTTCGACCGCGACACCTGCGTCGGGATGTACCAGTGCGTCGCCGAGTGGGACGCCTTCGAGAAGAACATGAACGCCGGGAAGGCCGACCTGCGAGGGAGCGAGGAGGAGTCGGACGGGAAGTTCGTGGTCGAGGTGCCCGACGGCGAGGAGTTCGACGCGAAGTTCGCGGCGCGGGTCTGTCCCGTCGACGCCATCGAGGTGTATAAGGACGGTGAACAGGTCGTGTAGGCCGTTTCGACGGATAGTTCAGTCGATTCTCGCGTAGCGCGCGAATACCCCCGCGCTATTATAAATAGTGATAGAGCCTGTGGAAGAGACATACGATGGGAGCTCCACTCTTACCTTCGGCGGTACGTGACGCGATCGACTCCAGCGATCCGGTCGCGATACTTGACATCCGGCAGTCGCTCGACTACGTCAACGGGAACGTCATGGAGAGCACGTGGGTCCCGCGAAGCGACCTCGAACGCCGGCTTCCGGCGCTAGTCCCGAATCGCTCGACACCGATCGTCCTCTGTGACGAGCACGGTGAGCGCGCAGCGCTCGACGCACACTGGATCGAGTCGCTCGGCTACGACCGCGTCGACTATCTAGACGGCGGGATAGCGGCGTGGCGGAACGCCGGGCTGGACCTCGTGGAAGCGGTCGATGGCGTCCATGCGACAGCGTTCGGCTACGAGAGCAAGGAGTTCGGCGAACGGGTCGAGGCGTCACGAGACCTCCCGAAGATGGAACCCAACGAGGTCGCCGAGCGACGGGCGGCGGTCACCGTCGTCGACGTTCGCAACCCCCCCGAATACGAGCGGTATGGGACGATCCCCGGGTCGATCAACGTCGAAGGCGTCGACCTCGCGCTGTACGCCGACGAGCTCCGGGACGACGAACCGCTGGTCGTCCACTGTGCCGGTCGAACACGGAGCATCATCGGTGCTGCGACCCTCCAAGCGCTCGGAATCGAGAAGGTGTACGAGCTGGAAAACGGGACGATGGGGTGGGAGCTTGCGGGCCACGAACTGGAGGCGGGTCCCGGTCAACCTGATCGCGTCGACATCGACTCTGACCGATATCGTCGCCTCCGGTCCTCCGTCGAGGAACTCCTGCAGGGGTCGAACGCGTCGTACCTCTCTCCAACCGAACTGGCGGCCTTCCGCGCCGAGACCGACGACGGGCAAACGACGTATCTCTTCGACGTACGGACCGAACCGGAGTTCGAGACGGGACACGTCCCCGGGGCGCGCTCCGTCGCCGGTGGACAGCTCATCCAGACCGCCGGCCAACACATCGCCGTCCGTGACGCGGCGATCGTCCTCGTTTCGGAGACGCACGTCCGGTCGTCGATAACCGCGTACTGGCTCGCCGAGATGGGATATCCGAACGTCCACGTGCTTCGCGGCGGGACGCGCGCCTGGGAGGACGCTGGCTCCGACCTCGTCGAGGGACCCGAGACGATTGAACCGCTCGGGACCGCCCGGGTCGCAGCGACGGTTACGACCGTTTCCCCGGACGAACTCGCCGACCTGCTTGATGTCGATCGACCGACGGTTCTCGACATCGGCGCACGGGACTCGTTCGCGGACGGTCACGTCCCCGGCGCGGCGTGGGCACCCCGCTCCGAGATCGAGTCCGCAATCGCCGCCGAACAGGAGGACAACGGGACGGTGGTACTGGCGTGCGAGTCGGGCGAGGTGTCCGCGCTCGCGGCGGCACAACTCGAACACTGCCGGGATTCGATCGAGGGGCAGCGGGGGGACGCTCACGAAGACGTTTCGCCGGTCTCAGCCGACGTGACGATCCTCGTTCTCGAGGGAGGAGTTGCGGCGTGGCGAGACTCCAAGCGCGACGTCGAGACGGGAGACGGACGCACGGTGATCGAGCCACGCGAGGCGGTACGGAAGCCGTACGCACAGGGAACACGAGCGATGAAGCGATATCTGGAGTGGGAAGAGAACCTCGTCGAATGACTCGACTGCCTATAGCCGGTCGGCCAGATCTTCGGCGAAGTAGGTGACTATCAGGTCCGCGCCCGCGCGCTTGATCGAAAGCAGCGACTCGTGGGCAGTCGCCTCCAGGTCGAGCCATCCCTTCTCAGCGGCCGCATGCAGCATCGCGTACTCGCCGGAGACGTTGTACGCGGCGACCGGGTGATCGAACTCCCGCCGGAGGTCGGCGACGATGTCGAGATAGGGAAGGCCGGGTTTCACCATTAGCACGTCCGCGCCCTCCTCGGCGTCGATACGGGCCTCGCGGAGCGCCTCGCGGCGGTTCGCCGGGTCCATCTGATAATGGCGGCGGTCGCCGAACGCGGGCGCGCCGTCGGCCGCGTCGCGGAAGGGGCCGTAGAACGCCGACTCGTACTTGGCGGCGTAGCTCATGATCGCCACCTCGTCGTGTCCGGCCTCGTCGAGCGCCTCGCGGATCGCTCGCACCTGCCCGTCCGTCATCGCGGAGGGCGCGACCATGTCCGCGCCCGCGTCGGCCTGCGAGACGGCCGTCGCCGCGAGGAGAGCGAGCGTCTCATCGTTCTTCACCGTGAGCGTCGGGTCCGTCTCGGCGTCGTCCTCGATCACGCCGCAGTGGCCGTGGTCGGTGTACTCGCAGAGGCAGACGTCGCCGATCACGTACGCGTCTGTCTCGGCCGCGATCCGTCGGACCGCGCGCTGAACGACGCCGTCCTCGGCGTACGCGCGACTGCCTTCGGGATCCTTCGACTCGGGGATCCCAAAGATGATCACCGCCTCGACTCCGGTCTCGCGGATCTCCTCGACCCGGTCGACGGCCTCGTTCACGGGGACGCGCTCGTGGCCCGGCATCGTCTCGATCGGGACGCGCTCGTCCGTCGTGGCGTCGACGAAGACGGGCGCGACGAGGTCCGAGGCCGACAGCGAGGTCTCACTGACGAGCGGGCGGACGCCGTCGGTCCGGAGTCGTCGCGGCCGGTCGGTGGGGTGCATGCGAGGGCGTTGGCTCCGGGCGGTCTTTTATGATCCGTCCGCGGCGAACCGGGTCGAGAGGGGGCACAAAGTGACGAGACTCGGGGAGAGCAGGGGTGAGAAACGGAGATTCGAACGCGAAATTCGAGCGAGCTACTCAGGGGATTCGACGTCGATCCGATCGCGGAGCGACGAGAGCTCATCGGACTCCGCGAGCTCCTCGACGCGTTGCTTGAAGTGCTCCTCACAGAGGCCGACGACCACACCGCTCTGCTCGGCCTCGTACGTGGCCTCTCGTTCGCAGTAGTGACACCGCATACTCGCTACTCTGTGGGCACCGTGCTTAATGTTGTTTGTCGATCGGGGAGGATCGGTCGAGGAGGAGGATCGGCCGTCGATTCGACGCCCGGGCGACCGGCTGGTGTGGTCGCTCAGTCGGCGCCGACAGGCGGCTCCGGTAATCGCTTACGGACGGGGTCGAAAGCCGCCGCGGTTAACCCCGCTTCGGCGAGGGTTCGCTCGTGGGCGTCGCTCCCGCCGGTCAGGAGGAGATCGCTTTCGGCGGCGACCCGCTCGACGCGAGCGTCGTCGACCGGGCGGCCGTACGGGTAAAACCGCTCGACCGCGTCCAACTCGCGGGCGACGTCGAGCGCGGCGTCGACATCGTCGTACCGGAACGGGTGCGCGAGGCCGACGAACGCGCACGCGTCCGCGAGAAGTTCGACGCCCCGGTCCAGACCGGTCACGTCGCGGGCGACGTAGCAGGGTCCGTCGTTCCCGATCAGTTCCTCGAAGGCGCCCGCGTAGTCGTATGGCGCGTCCGACGCCTCGATGGCGCGGGCGATGTGCGGCCGTCCGAGGCCGGGACGGGGTTCGAGGTCGAGGTCGACGCCGAGACGCTCCTCGACCGCGTCGAGGATCTCCGCGCCGCGTCGCTGCCTGTTCGCCTGAAGTCGGTCGATCTCGGCGTCGAGCGCGGCGGTGTGCTCGACCGCGTAGCCGAGCAGATCGAGCCGTTCGAAGCCCGCGTCGACGCGTAGTTCGATCCCCCGCACGACGCGAACGCCCTCACGTTCGACGACGGGCGCGTCGAGGTCGGGGTGGACCCGGTCGTGGTCCGTGACGGCGACCCAGTCGAGTCCCGCGTCGGCGGCGGTCGCGGCGAGTTCGGCGGCCGTCATGGTGCCGTCGGAAACGGTCGTGTGCGCGTGGAGGTCGGCGACGAGACGGTCCGTGTCCATGAGTTCGACTCGGCGACCGCCGTACTAATCGGCGCCGATCGAGGCTCGTGAACACGCACCAATATAAGGAAATATAATTAGATACGCCGAACTAAGGTTGTGCATGGACAATCATTAAGAACCATCAGCGATTTCTATCTGTTGATGCGCTTGAATGGCGTCGACGACCGACTCGAACGGCACCAATATCCGACGACCTCGGAAGAACTGATCGCGGCCCACGGTAACGCGACCGTAGAACTCGCGGAGGGATCCGAGCGTCTCGGCGATGTGCTGGAGCGGTTCGGGAACCAGACGTTCGACAACGCGGAAGACGTGTTCACCACGCTCCGCGCGGGCGTCTGTCACCGAGGAGTCGGTCGGCGGTTCTACTCGGACCGCGACCCGATGAGCGCCGCCGAGGACGGACCCTCGCCGGTCTCGTTCTGAACGACACCGCTGCCGATTTTTCGCAGTACCCCCCGTCTCGCCAGCAACGGCGACGGGTCTCGCGTACCGGTGGCGCGGACGACGGTCGCGCCGGCCTACACCCAGTCGATCACCGGCGAGAGGTCGATCGGAACCGACCCCTTTCGATACCCCTCCACGTGCCCGTCGGGTCGCGCTCGCATGACGACCGCCGGGCGGTGCCGGACGTCGGGTTTGGCGTCGCAGACCGCCGCCCAGTCGTCCGCGGGGAACGAGGTGCAGTCGACGAGGAGGGTGACGCCGCCCCCGTGCGCCTCTAACTGACCGCTCGTCTTCGTCTCCGCGGTGTCACGGACCGCCGCGACGGGCCCGTTTGCAGACCGATTCGATGCGGGCTGCGGGCGCGTGACCTCGACGAGCGATGCGTGCCCGGTGTCCGGGTCGGTCGCGCGGAAGTCGAGCGAGTGTCCGGTCGTCACCTCGATCTCCGGGGTCACCTCGTAGCCGGATTCGGTGAGGATCCGCGCTGCGGTGAATTCGGCAATCGCCGCACTCATTCGCACGAGGTCGAGCACCGCCGAGGTGCCGAGTTTGCCCGCCATCGTCTCGCGGTAGTCGTCGAGCGTCCCCGACCGGAGCGTCTCCTCGACGAACCCGGTCCCCTCCTCGCGCGTCGCCTCCGGGAACCCGGCCGCGTGGTCTCGGAAGAAGGCTCGGGTCGTCTCCGCGCCGTCCTTCGAGCAGAACACGGGCAGGAAGTACCACGAGACGTGCGGGTACGCCGCGAGCCAGGGCTCGTCGTCGTGGAGACCCGCGAGTAACTCCCGCTGAACCCACCGGGAGACCGGGTAGGGAACCTCGTCGAACCCGTACTTGTCCGTGCGCCACAGTTGGCTCGGCGTCTCCGTGTTGCCGATCCAGTACCCGACCGGTCCGCTACCCGCGCCCGACGGTGGGTCGGCATCGTCGTCCGTCCAACAGAACAGGGCGAACGAGCCGTCGTCCATGTCGAACCGCCGGGCGTCGTACCCCGGCGGCGGACTGAACCACGGATCGCTCGCGGTCGCTCCGAGGTTGTCGTCGAGCGGCCGTTCGAGCTGCGAGCGGACGCGGTCGGCGCTCCACCGACCGGGAGCCCGCCTGAATCGGAGCGGTTGTGCCACGGCGATGCTACCGGACCCCGGGTCTAATTGGTTCCGGTGACTCGGACTCGGACCCCGGACCGTGGGCCGCCGGCCACGGGGGGCGAGCCGCGGTCGACCGCGACCCGAGAGACGGGAATTAGTTTCGAAAAACGGATGATTCACCGACACTTATATCACATCCCAGTACCCAAGTGAACATGTGCCATGTCAATGGGTGCCTATGATGAAGCCGAACACGAGCGTCGTGAGAAGAAAACCAGCGAAGTAGACGCCGACTTCGACGCCGAGCGGCCGGAGTACTGCGGATCGCTCACGTACGACTCCGGTGACTCTGCGGAGGCACTCCTCGACAAGTTCCAGGAGCTACAGGGCAAGTGAGAGAGCGGCGCGGGTCGCTTTTCTGAAGATTCGACGGTTTCGTTGTCGACGGTGATCCACGTGTCTGAGCGGAGCGCACGCGGGAGTGACGCCTTCCCGACGTGCCGAAAGAACGACGAGCGCGAAGAGAGCGCGGACGGGTTTCGGACTCAGGTCAACGCGATCGCGGCCGAACAGACGAGCGCGACCGCGAGGACGTGACCGACGACGGCCCCGAGCAGGACGGGTTCCTCGATCAAGAACGGAACGAGAACCAACTGAAGCGCCGAGAACGCGATGTTCTCCGCGTCGAGCCGCCTGACGCGGGACGTGTCGGTGGGACTGAGGTCGACGTTCACCGCCCGCCAGAGCGCGACAACCGCGCTCCACCACGACGTACCGATCCGGTAGGTGAGATCCCAGAGGATCAGGAGGGTGAGATACACCACCGGGATCGGCGGATCGGTGCCGAACAGGCGCTCGATCAGCGTCCCGTCCCACGCGATCATGTACGTGAGCAGCGCGATGAACGCGAGCACGCCGAGAACGATTTCGATGCTCGACCCGAACAGCAGCCGCTTGTGTTCTGGAGGCGTCGAGAGGCGACGGTTCCCCGCACCGAGCCGATGCATTTCGACGCTCCCGATCGCCGCGACGAGGACGGCGACCGTTCCCGCGACGACCGCGTCCCACAGCCCGTAGTACCAGCCGAGGAGGACCACGCCGACCTCAAACAGTACGAACTGGATCGCGACCGCGAGCGTGCGGGAGATTCCCAGTCCAGGAATGCCGCCGACGAGACTCTCGTACACCCACGTTTCGCCGTAGGTTCGACTCACTGCTCGGCCCCCAGATCGATATCGGGGGGCTCGTCGGTTGAAGCGCCGCGTCGGGGGCGGTCGATCGCCTTCGCGACGGCGACTTCGAACGGCGTCTGTTCGATCGGGACGAGGTCGCGGATCCGGTCGTCCTCGACGATCACGGTGTTCCGGAGCCCCTCGACGAGCGACCGGGCCAGATAGGGGTTGACGTCGGTGACGAGTCGGAGCCACTTCGCCGACAGTTCGGGACTCAACACCGGCACGCGGATGATCCACAGCTTGTGGCCCAGTTGGCGGCGCGTCCGGCGGAGGATCTCCGCGTACGTCAACACGTTCGGTCCGCCGATCTCGAAGGTGTCGTCGCGCGTCTCGGGGACGTCGAGGACCCCGGCGAGGTACCCCACGACGTCGTCGATCGCGATGGGCTGACAGAGTGTGTCCACCCACTTCGGCGTCGTCATCACCGGAAGTCGACTCGCGAGCCCGTGGATGACCTCGAAGCTCGCGCTTCCGGCGCCGATGATGATCGCCGCCCGGAGCGTGGTCAGCGCCGGATCGCCGGTCGAGAGTATCCGCTCGACCTCGCGGCGGGAGCGGAGGTGTTCGGAGAGCGCCTCACGATCCTCGCCGAGCCCCCCGAGATAGATCACTCGGTCGACGCCGGCGTCCGACGCGGCCTCGATGAAGTTGGTCGCGCAGTTGCGGTCCCGCTCCTCGTAGCCGGGACCGCCGTCCATCGAGTGGACGAGGTAGTAGGCAGCGTCGACCGGTTCGCCGTCGATCGCGAACGCAGGCGGAAGCGTCTCCGGATCGAGGAGGTCGCCCTCGACGACGTGGACGCCGTCGGGCGGAGCGTAGCCGTCGGCGTCGCGGACCAGCGCGACGACCTCGTGGCCGCGGTCGAGGAGCGTCGGAACGAGTCGGTTCCCGACGAATCCCGTGGCACCGGTGACGAGTACGCGCATACCGATCCCTCGTGTGGAACGACCATAAGCACCCGTCACGGTCGGTCCCGTCGCCGCGACCGATCGTTAAAAGAGCCCGCGCTGCGCTCGTTCTGGCATGCACGCAGGCGAGTTCGAGCCGATCCGGGGAGTGCCGGACCTGTACGTCCACGACACCGGCATGTTCGACACCGATGAGTACGGGTCCGTGTACGTGTACGACGCCGAGCGCCCGATCGTGATCGATACGGGAACGGGCGCGAACCGGGAAGCGCTGTTCGAGACGATCGAGGAGATCGGGATCGGACGCGAGGAGTTGGCGTGGATCCTCCCGACCCACGCCCACCTCGACCACGCGGGCGGGGCGGGCCATCTCGCGAAGCGCTACCCGAACGCGGAGGTCGTGGTGCCCGAGAAGGGCGTGCGACACCTCGTCGATCCGGAAGCGCTCGTCGCCGGCACCAAGTCGGCGGTCGAAGAGCAGTGGGAGTACTACGGCGATCCCGAACCGGTCCCCGAGGACCGCATCTCCGGACTGACGGAGGGCGACCGGATCGACCTCGGCGACCGCGAGCTGGTCGTGTACGAGGCGCCCGGTCACGCGCCACACCACGCGATCTATCACGATCCGGAAGCCGATGTCGTCTTTTCGGCCGACGCGGCGGGAATCTACGTCCCCTCGGTCGACGGTATCGAGCCGACGAGCCCGCCGCCGCAGTTCGACCTCGACCAGTGTCTCGCCGACGTCCGCACGATCGAGGACATCGACCCCGACACCATCTGCTTCGGTCACTTCGGACCCCGCGAGTACGAGCCAGAACTGGCGGGCGAGATCAAGCGCGCGTACGTGGAGTGGGTGGAGGCGATCCGAGAGAAGCGCGAAGAACTCGGCGACGACGACTTGGTCGTCGAGCATTTCGAGGCGGCGAGCCGGCACATGGAGTTCTGGAACCCCGAACGCGCCCGCGCCAACGCGAGCCTGAACGTCCGGGGCGTCCTCGCGTACCTCGATTACGTCGCGAAGCACGAGGAGTGACGCCGAAGGGTCGTCGCCGACTCCGACGCAAACCTCCTAAACCCCGCGTCGCCTAGGTTCGAGATATCAATGGGTATCTTCGACACGATCCGCGCCGTCTTCGGCACGAGCGCCGAGACCGACGCGACCCGAGAGGCCGACCCCGAGGATCTCTTCGGAATGTCGACCGCGTACGTGACGATGGAGGCCGACCTCGGATACGACCACTGCGGGGAGGCCGCGCTGTGTTTCTCCGGAGTTGACAGCACCCGCTTCGACGACGCCGTCGAGACCGTCGAGGCCATTCTCGAGGCCGGCGAGATAGAGACCGGTACGGGGTTCCACCGCCACGAGGACGACCACGGCTACCAGTGGTTCGTGCTCGAGGACGACGACCCGGAAGACCTCGTGACGAGCGTCCACTTCGCGGCCGACCAGTTTATCGAGGAGGGGTTCGGCTCCCGGCTGCTCGCCGCCGTCTTCGGCTTCGAGCGCGGGGACACCGACGTCTACTGGATCTACTCGTTCCGGCGCGGCGCGTACTACCCCTTCTCGCCGAAGGGGACGAACAGTCGAAATCAACAGGTCGAGTTCAAGCTTCAGTCCGTTCTCGACGGGGAGCTCGGCCTCGAAGACGACGAGGCGTACTGGTACCCGCTGTGGCCGGACGCGCCCGGAAACCGCCCGTGGGAATGACCAGATGAGCGCGTCGAACGCCGACGGGCACGGCGGCCGCAACGCGGCGACGAAGCGCGCGGGTCGAATGATAGCGGCGCAGGCCGCGGCGGTGAGCGCCGCCGTGCACCTGCTCTGGGCGTGGCCGCGGCTGGGTACCGGAGGCGATCCGCGACCCGCCGTGTTCGTGCTCGGCGGCGCGTTCACCGTCGCCGTGGCGGTCGCAACGCTGCGCGCGCCGGAGTACCGGCGGCTGTACGCGCTCGGCGCGGGAACTCTCGCCGCGTTCCTCATCGGCTACGTCGGCTGGCACGGCGCCGCAGTCGGGTCGGCGCTCGCGGCGGATCCGCTGGCTATCGTCGCGAAGGGCGCCGAGGTCGTCGGTGTCGTCGCGTTCCTCGCGCTCTACCGACTCGCGCCGCCGACGAGCGTCGTGCTCGAACGTCGAGAGCACGCCGCCGACGAGGGGGATCGTGGAGAGAGCGGCGATCCCGCGGGCGAGGGGTCGGAGCCGTGACCGACGAGACGTATCTGACGGTCGCGGGGCCCGCGACGGCGACGTTCGAGGTCCGGGGATCGGAGTTCCTCGGGCACGTCGCCCCGGTCGATACGGTCGCGGAGGCGGAAGCGTTCGTCGAGCGCGTCAGGGACGAATACGCTGACGCGACGCACAACGTGCCGGCGTACCGGGTGCCGGCCGGGGAGGCGTCCGAGCGAACCCCCGGGACCGGTACGATGATTCGAGAGTACGCGGACGACGACGGTGAGCCCTCCGGGTCGGCCGGAAAGCCGGCGCTCAACGTCCTCCAACAGCGCGAGATCCGGAACGTCGTCGCGGTGGTGACTCGCTACTACGGCGGGACGAACCTCGGCGTCGGCGGCCTCGCACGCGCGTATTCGCGTGCGGTGAAGGACGGTGTCGATGCGGCAGGTGTGGTCGAGGAACGTCCCCACCGACGACTGGTGGTCGAGACGGTGTACGACGACTCGGGCACCGTTCGAGGCGTGATCGAGTCATCGGGCGTCTCGTTCGACGCCGACTACGACGAACGCGTGCGGTTCGAACTCCGCGTTCCGACGGCCGACATCGACGAACTGGTCGAGCGGCTCAACAGCGCGACGAGCGGTCGGGTCGAGATCGACTGAGACCGATCGGCGGCTCGTCGGGCGCGGTCTATCGGAGAACGGTCGAGGCCTGTACGGGCGCGGTCGAGTGTCGCTTGAGGGACCGAGGTGGGCTACGCGAACTTCCGCACGGTCATCTGCAGCGTGTCGAGGTCGAGGATGGGCGCGTAGCCCGAGTCGGGGTTGATGTTAACCGACTTCTGGAAGTCGGTCTGCGCCTGCCAACAGCCGGAGTTGACCGCGAGCACGTTGTGGTACTTCCCCCACCCGAGCTTGTGGACGTGGCCAGTGTGGAACACGTCGGGGACGTTCTCGATGACGAGGTAGTCGCGCTCCTCCGGCGCGACGCGCGTGTGCCCACCGAACTGCGGCGCGACGTGTCGCTTTTTTAAGAGCTGGTACATCGCCTTATGCGGTTCGTCGTAGCTCGCCTTTTCCTCCGGGAGCTCCGCGATCACCTCGTCGAGCGAGACGCCGTGGTACATCAGCACGTCGACCCCCTCGACGCTGACCGTGGCGGGGTTCGAAACGATCTGCGCGTCGTGGACGTCCATGATGTCGCGAATCTCGTCGTTGAACCCGGGCTGCGGCTCCGCGAGCCGAACCGCGTCGTGGTTCCCGGGGATCATCACGATCTCGGTGTCGGCCGGCACCTCCTTGAGATGCTCCGAGAACGACTCGTACTGGTCGTAGATGTCGACGATGTCCAACTCCTCGTCCTGGTTGGGGTAGACGCCGACGCCCTCCACCATGTCGCCGGCGAGCAGGAGGTACTCGACCGGCTCGGCCTCGGGCGAGTGGAGCCAGTCGGTGAAGCTGTGCCAGGCGTCGGCCATGAACTCGTCACTGCCGACGTGAACGTCGGATATCAGCGCAGCCTGCACGTGGCGGTCCGCCGCGCCGGGCTGATGCGTCCGGGGGACGTCCGGGAAGTGAAGCGAATCGGCGAACAGGATGCCGGAGTCGTCAGCGAGCGTCCCTTCGACGGCGACGCACTCGTCCATCAGGATCTCGTCGACGACGTCGGCGAGCCCCTTGTCTTTCATCACCAGCGCGGGGAAGGTGCCGGTGGTGTCCTCCAGTTCGATGAGCCAGTGGCCGGACTTGGTCGATCGGACGTCGTTGACGAGTCCGATCATCGCGGCGTCGCTGCCGCCGGGCATGTTCGCGATCGCCTCCGCCGGACGGTGGTTGACGCGACCGCGGAGGATTTTCGAGAGTCGCTCGTACCGATCGCGGAACGTCCGGACGAAGTCGGCGTACTCGCCGGTCCCGGTGCTCCGTCCGGTCATGTCGTTGCCGACCTCCAACGACCGGTGATTCGGGTCGCGGTCGGGGGTGTCGGCCGGTTCGTCATCGGCGGCGTCGGTCCCGTCATCGGCGGGGACGCGATCTGCCGGCTCACCGGTCGAGCCGCCGACAGGGTGACCAGCAGACCCCTCCGTTTCGACTGGAGATTCCCCCGCCTCTCCCCTCGATTCGGGGGTCGATACAGGTGTGGGGTCGACGGCGCCTTCGGATCGGGACACGCCTTCGGAGCCCCCTCCGGATCGGGCCGCGGACCGGGAGCCACCGTCGCCGGCGTCGACTGCTGCGCGGACGTGGTCGGCCGTGATGCGGAGGGCGTCGTCCGGCGCGCGTTCGACGGCCGCGTCGAGGACTGCTGTGGAGTCGGCGGCGCTCGCTAACAGGGTGACGGCCTCCCGCTCCGCGTTGTATCCCCGACGTGCGAGCTCCTTCGCGATCCGGGCGTTCGACTCCAGCGGCACGACAGATGAGAGGGGGGGTCGACCCAAAACGGTTCCGGAGACCGCGGCCGTGTCACGGGTTCGGACGGGCGGTGACCCGGAAGCTTATCACCGAAACCCGACAACCCGAACGTAATGGACGAAGAGGATCGGCCGGGGCCCGAGACCGACCCGGCCGAGCGGGCCGACGTGTCCGACGTGTCCGACGTCGACGGAGTCGACTCGGCGACGAACGGGCCTGACTCAGAGGCGAACGGACCTGACTCAGGGGCGAACGGACCCGATGTATCCGAATCGCTTGATCCGAGCGGCACCTCGGAGGAGGATCGGTTCCACGGGGATGACAACCGGGGCGAACGACCGATTCGGACCGCAGTTGAGCCGTCCGCGGAAGAGACGGAGAGTTTGGTCTATCGATTCCGTCACGACAAGGAGGGCGCGTTGATGTGGATTCGGGAGATGCTCTCCAGCGTCGCCATCGTCCTGGTGATCGGACTGCTCCTGTTCGGGATCAGCGGAGTGTGGCCGCCGATGGTCGCCGTCGAGTCGGGAAGCATGGAGCCGAACATGAAGGTCGGCGACCTCGTCTTCGTCACAGAGCCGGGGCGGCTCGCGCCCGACGCGGCGACCAACGACGTCGGCGTGGTGACGTACGAGGAAGGCCGACGCGCCGACTACCGGACGTTCGGGTCGTACGGGTCCGTGGTGATATACCGACCGCCCGGACGGACGGCCTCGCCGATCATCCACCGGGCGATGTTTCACGTCGAGGAGGGAGAGAACTGGTACGACCGCGCCGACGAGGAGTACCACAACGCGGCGGGGTGCGCCGAGCTTCGCAACTGCCCGGCGCCGCATAGCGGGTTCGTCACGCTCGGCGACAACAACGGCGCGTACGACCAGGCGAACGGCCTCGCGGCTCCGGTCAAGGCCGAATGGGTTACGGGTGTCGCGCGAGTGCGCGTTCCGTACCTCGGGTACGTTCGTCTGATAGCGAGCGGGCAGGCTGAACTGGGCGACGTCCTCGGGACGACCGTGGCGGCGGATCACGTCGCGGTCGACGGACTCGAAAGGGGCGGTGGACACGACGAGACGCAGGGACCCGACGAGCTGGACGAACCAGACGCGAGCGGTTGGCCGACGGTTTCAGGTGGAGGATCGCTGGCGAGCGTAGCGCCGTGATGCCAGCAGGCTGACCGACGCGGTTCAGTTGTCGAATCGGGCCTGAACGAACGGCTGCGCGTTCTCGATATCGCCGAGACGGGAGTCGGACAGCAACACCGCTTCGGTTTCCTCGACGGGCACCGACAGCCCCATCTCCTTCGTGCGGCCGTAGCGGCCCTTCGAGACGACGACCGCGTTGACGATCCCGAGCATGTCGAGTTCGCTGATGAGGTCGGTGACGCGGCGCTGCGTGAGCACGTCCGCGTCGATCTCCTCACAAAGGCGCTTGTAGATGTTGAACACCTCGCCGGTGTTGATGTTGTGGACGCCGTTCTTCTCCAAGAGGATCACAGCGAAGAGGACGATCTTGCTTTGGGTCGGGAGCGTTCGGACGACCTCCACGACGCGGTCGAGTTCGATCTTGTCCTGGGCCTGGCGAACGTGTTTCTCCTCGACGATCTCGGCCTGAGAGCGCTCGGCGAGCTCGCCTGCGGTCCGGAGGAGGTCGAGCGCGCGGCGGGCGTCGCCGTGCTCCTGGGCCGCGAACGCCGCACAGAGGGGAATCACATCGTCGGTGAGCGCCTCCTCTTTGAACGCGATGTCGGCGCGGTGTTGGAGGATGTCCCGGAGCTGGTTCGCGTCGTACGGGGGGAAGACGATCTCCTCCTCCCCGAGGCTGGACTTGACGCGGGGGTCGAGGAAGTCGGTGAACTTCAGGTCGTTGGAGATCCCCATGATGGAGATCCGAGACCGAGTGAGCTCGGAGTTCATTCGAGAGAGGTTGTACAGGGTGTCGTCGCCGCTCTTCTCGACGAGTTTGTCGATTTCGTCGAGCATGATCACGACCACGCGCTCGTGGTAGTCGACCGCCTCGAAGAACGTCGTGTAAACCCGATCGGTCGGCCACCCGGTCATCGGGACCTCTTCCATCTCCTCGGCGTCGTCTTCGAGTTCCTCGATCCGCGTGTCAAGGTCTTCGAGCGTCGCGAACTCGGTGCTTGAGAGCACTTCCGAGTCGTCGACCGCGTCGGACCTGAGGGCTCGGTACTCGTCGAGGCGGTCCGCGATGACCTGCTGGTTCTTCTCGATGAACGTGTTGGCGAGCTGGGCGAGGACGCGGTACTGGGTGTCGGTCACTTCGCAGTTGATGTACTCGACCTCGCAGGGGACGTCGTACTTCTGGGAGGTCGATTCGAGCTCCTGTGAGACGAACTTCGCCGACGCGGTCTTTCCCGTGCCCGTCTTACCGTAGATGAGGATATTAGAGGGAGTTTCGCCGCGGAGTGCGGAGACGAGGATCGTCGCCATCCGGTTGATCTGGTCGTTCCGGTGCGGGAGCTCGTGCGGGGTGTACGATGGACGGAGTACCTCCTTATTCTCGAATATGGGTTCGCCGGAGAGCAGGTCGTCGAACAGTCCTTGACTGTCGTCGTCGTCGAGGACGACGCCATCGAGGTCGACGTCGGGAGAGGAGCGATCCCGTCCGCCGCTTCCGAGCTTAACGTCGGCGTCAGCGGTGACCTCCGAGTCGGGAGTGACCGATTCGTCTGCGGTGTCCTCCGCGTCTGGAATTATCTCCTCATCGACCGTGTTCTCATCGTCAACAGTTGTCTCCGCATCGGAGACGCGCTCTCCGTCGGTGGGAGACTGTCGTCCGTCGGTTGGAGTCTCTCCCCCAGTTGGGAGCTCCACGTCAGAGTGCGGACTATCGGTGTCGTTTTGATCGATGTTCGCGACATCTCGGTCGGCGTTCGGTGCGGCGCTGGAGTCACCGGCGTCCGCTTCGACTGCGCCGTCCGACGAATCCGGTGGCGGATCATCGAGACCCTCGTCCGTCACGGGCGGATCGTCGGTTTCCCCGCCGTTGTCTCCTGATTCACCCGCCTGCGATGTGTGCTCTGTTTCGTCCATGTAAACCCCTTTGTTTCAGGTGGAGATGTTGCCGTTTGCGGCGAGCTACGCCGCGTTCCGCCCTGAAACGTAGACATCGGACGCGATTCGTGCGTACCGATGTCCAGTTGATGCAGTCGAACCAGATGAAGAGGCGGTACTAAAGTGTTGCTCTCCGGACTCGAAACACACCGTCGGTTCGAAAACACGGCGACGAGTGATTCGTCTCTACTGGACGTCGACAGTCGGCGGACGTGACTCTCGGTCTCTTACGGTCGCGTCCATACCGAGGGCGCGGACGCCGACGCTCCATAACGAATCGGGTGGTCTGTTGTCGTCGCCGTATGCTGGCGTCAGTCGTAGTGTTCTGCCGTCGATCGGCTGGGAGGTTTCGAAGGAGGGACGCGTGAGATTTCGAAGCGGGCGCGCCGATGCGGAGTACGTCTCCCCCGGATCACGAGCGATATTTGGGAACGGCGGAGGAGAGATGCGACAGTCCTGTCGACGTGAAATGGGGGCGTTTCGTCTGAACGGTCGGTATCGTTGATCTCGTGGAAAACTCGTAACCCATCTCTGAGGGTGAACGAACCCGGACAGTTGAGGCGACCGATGTGAGACAGAGCTGATATAGAGAGGTCGGTTCCCCGACCCCCCCACCCCTTTGTTTCGGGTGGAACTCGTTGTGAGGGTGGGTGGGCATTCTGAACGAGGCTATTGAAACGAGTGGTTTTATATATAATGTGCTATAACAGTACCCTCGGCAAAGCCCTCACATAGATTGTGGTTGGTTTTTGTTTGTTTGAACTCTGATTTAATACGATATTAATAGGGGACGACAACCAGCGGGGCATCCCCCGACCCACCCACCGACACCACTGACCGTCTCCACTCGAAACAAAGGGGTGGGGGGCGACACCGGTTAGGCTGGCGGATATGAGAATGGTGGCGGTTAGGGTGACGGCGGTTACCAACATCGACACTGGACGCTTTCGTGAATCGACACCGACCGTCTATCTCTCGACGCCTCTTGTCAGTGCGATCTCGTCTAACCACACGGCCGGATCGTCGAGGTCGTACGCTTCAACCGAAGCATCAGCCCCCAACCGTTCATTTCGAACCGTCGAAACGAAAACGGCATCAGACGATACAAATCCGTAGACCGGGGATTTCGGCCGATCGCTTCGTCTGACGCAGTTCTTAAGTGAGAGGGGTGTGGATTCTACGTTAATCCCCCGAACGAACCAAGATCACGGCCGGATCGGACGGTAGCACACAACACGGATCGTTTGGGAGAAATTGGAGGCTAGGATGGGACTGCTCACGAATCTTAAAGACAGCATATCACGGGTCACTGACGGGCTGTTCGCGGCCGACGAACCCAAACGAATTGGGATCTACGGACCGCCGAACGCCGGGAAGACGACCCTCGCAAATCGGATCGCACGTGACTGGACGGGCGACGCCGTCGGGCCAGAGAGCCACATCCCGCACGAGACTCGACGCGCTCGACGCAAAGAGAACGTCGAAATCGAGCGGAATGGACGGAAAGTCACGATCGACATCGTCGACACGCCGGGCGTGACGACGAAGGTCGACTACAAGGAATTCCTCGACCACGACATGGAGAAGGAGGACGCAGTGCGTCGCTCCCGCGAAGCGACGGAAGGCGTCGCCGAGGCCATGCACTGGCTCCGCGAGGACGTCGACGGGGTCATCTACGTTCTCGACTCCAGCACGGACCCGTTCACCCAGGTGAACACGATGCTTATCGGGATCATCGAGTCGCAGGACCTCCCGGCGCTGATCCTCGCGAACAAAACGGACCTTCCCGGATCGGACGTCCAACAGATCGCCAACGCGTTCCCGCAGCACGAGACGATTCCGCTCTCGGCGCTCGAAGGCGAGAACATGGACGAAGTGTACACGAAAATCGCGGAGTACTTCGGCTGATGCCTGGCCCGACCCCCAACGTCGATGGCGGGGCCTCCTCCGACGACTCCGACGACGGTGGCGTCCGGATCGACATGATAAGCGGCGCCCGGATGGAGGGGCTTACCGGGATGGAGAAGATCCGTCTCATCCTCGACGGCGTTCGCGAAGGGAACATCGTCATCCTCGAAGAGGGGCTCTCTCCCGACGAGGAGTCGAAGCTGATCGAGGTGACGATGACCGAGATTAGCCCGGACGACTTCACCGGAATCGAAATCGAGACGTACCCCAAGGCGGAGACGAGCAACCAGAGCTTCCTCGACAAACTGATGGGTCGGAACTCTGCGCAGAAGCTCACCGTCATCGGCCCGGCCAACCGGATCGAGACGCTGCACAAAGACGAGAATCTCATCAGCACGCTCGTCTCCCGCAAATAGATGCCCCACCAGTGTACCACCTGTGGCCGGGCGTTCCCCGACGGTTCGAAGGAGATGCTCTCCGGCTGTCCGGACTGCGGTGGGAACAAGTTCCAATTTAAACCCGCAGGCGCGACAACCGACGAGCAGCCGACGTCCACTGAGCAGCCACCATCCACTGAGCAACCGACGTCCACTGAGCAGCCACCATCCACTGAGCAACCGACGTCCACTGAGCAGCCACCATCCACTGAGCAGCCCACGTCCACTGAGCAGTCGACCTCCACCGAGCAGCCGACGCCCACTGGCCAGGTAGATGCCAGCGCCGACGCCGATCCGGCACCAACGGCCGACAGGCAGTCATCCGCAAACGAGCACTCCGGGGATACACCGGCTTCAGACGATCAACCGCCCGAACCGGCCGACGCGGCCGATCCGACGACCGGAACGGAACACGTCCGGGAACGGAGCGAGGAAGACGTCGCGCAGGCGAGCGCTCGGTCCGACGTCGTTTCGCCGGACGAACTCGACCGAGCGAGCCAACCCGTTAGCTCTGATTCCGACCCCAACGCCGACGACGCTGCCGCCCCTGACGGCCCACGTCCCGACATCAACGAACTCCGCGACGAACTCAACGAGCAGTTCGAGAGCATCCGGATCGTGAGCCCGGGCAAGTACGAGCTCAACCTGATGGAGCTGTACGACCGGCAGGAGTACATCATCTCCCTGCAGGAAGACGGACGGTACATCATCGAGATGCCCGACGCGTGGGGCATCCAAGACGAATAACGGCCGACAGACCGTCCCACGCGCACCGCTTCTAACCGACTTCTCGTCCCGTCGGTCTCCCTCCCCCGTCCGCCCGTTCGGGCGACCCTTGTCGAATTGGACACAGTTATGCGGCTTCCTCCGTTACGGGCGCTCATGTCTGCTGATCGCGTTTTCAATTCGGGGGGTCGAGACGTCTCTCGTCTACACGGCTGCGACGAAACCGGCTCGAACTCATTCGACGGGGTGTCCGTATGCGCGTAGTCGCCAAATTCGGCGGAACGAGCCTCGGTAGCGGCGATCGGATCGAACGCGCGGCCGACTCGGTCGCGAACGCGGTCGAGGCCGGCCACGAGATCGCCGTCGTCGCGAGCGCGATGGGGTCGACGACCGACGATCTCCTGGAGGATATCACCTTCGAGACCGACGACGCCGATCGCGCCGAGATCGTCTCGATGGGCGAGCGAACCAGCGTCAGGATGCTCAAAGCGGCGCTCTCGGTTCGCGGCATCGACGCTGTCTTCCTCGAACCCGGACATCCCGACTGGCCGGTGATCACGAACGAACTCGGCGAGGTCGACGTCGAGGAGACCAAGAAGCGCGCGGAAGCGATCGCGGAGCGACTCGACGGCGTCGTTCCGATCATCACCGGCTTCCTCGCGGAAGACCACGACGGCAACGTCACGACGCTCGGTCGCGGCGGCTCCGACACCACCGCGGTGATGCTCGGAAACTACATGCACGCCGACGAGGTCGTGATCGTCACCGACGTCGAGGGCGTCATGACCGGCGATCCTCGCGTCGTCGAGGGAGCGCGAAACGTCGGCCAGATCACCGTCGATGAACTGCGAAATCTCTCGTTCCGTGGTGCCGAGGTCGTCGCGCCCTCCGCGCTCTCGTACAAGGACGAGAACCTCGACGTCCGCGTCGTCCACTATCAACACGGCGACCTCCTCAGGGGCGGGACCCGAATCGAGGGGCAGTTCGAGAGCCTGATCGACATGCGCGAGGAGCCGCTCGCGTGTCTCACCATCGCCGGACGCGCGATCCGAAACCGCTCAGGAATCCTCTCGCAGCTCGCGAACGCTCTCCGCAAAGAAGAGATCAACATCGACGCGGTCGCCTCCGGAATGGACTCGGTCACGTTCTACGTCGACGTCGACAAGGCAGAGACCGCCGAGGCGCTCCTGCACGAGGCCGTCGTCGACGACGAGGCGCTCTCGTCGGTGACCGTCGCCGATCCGATCGCGGTCATCCGCGTCACCGGCGGCGAACTCCCCAACCAGGCGGGCGTCATTCAGGAAATAATCGCCCCGCTGGCCGAAGACGGGATCAACATCATCGACCTCATCACGAGCGCGACGTCGGTCGCGGTGTTCGTCGACTGGGACGACAAGGAAGCGGCGCTCGAAATCGTCCAACGACGCTTCGACTGACGACCCACTGCCGTCTTCTATTTCGACCTCGCCTTCGCTCTCGAACTACGCTTCGTTCCGACCGTCCAACTCGTCGAACTCGATCCGGTAGCGGGTGGTTCGTCGTCCCTCGAACCGCGGGCCGCTCCCCGCGGCCGTGAATCCCGACGCCTCGATAATCTCGCTGGTCTCCTCGTCGTTCGGGACGACGACCTCGACGCCCATCTCCTCTCGTCGCGCGAAGCGGCGCGGCTCCTCGAACAGGCGTTCGATCGTCGGGCCGCTTCCGTCGAAGTCGGTCACGTGAACGGTGTCGGCGCGAACGTCGAAAGCGACGAATCCCCGTACCGTCTCCTCGCCGTCGTCATCTTCTCCCTCGCCGTCGCTTTCATCGCCGTCGTCATCTTCGCCCTCGCCGTCGCTTTCATCACCGTCGTCATTCCCGTTCTCGCCGTCGCTTTCATCGCCGTCGTCATCTTCGCCCTCGCCGTCGCCACTTCCCTCACCGCCCTCGCCGTCGCCACTTCCCTCACCGCCCTCCCCGCCACTCTCCTCGACCGCGACTCGAACCGACCGGTCGTGGATCATGTTCCGCATGACCTCTCGCGGCCGATCGGTCGCCGTCGCCAGCGCGTCGGCGTCGGATTCGAGTGCGTCGCGGATTCGCATACCGCCGCTAACCGACGACTCTGTATAAATCCGCTGCCGTCGGAACCGCTTCCCGCTCGCTCGAAGTAATATAGTTTTAAACAACCCGCGGACGCAACGTTCAACATGTCCAAAACCACCACGATCGTTCTCGGAACGATCGGCGTGTCGGCGGCCCTGTCCGTGCTCATCATCCTCTCGTACGTGCTCGGCTGATGTTCTCCTCCCGGCCGCTCGACGACGACCTCGACGCGGTCCGCGGGGATCACGCCCCCGGATCGCCCGTCCTCGACGTCGATGCGGACTTCGAGACCCTCCCGCCGGCGGCCGCCGAGGACCTCGGTCTGTTCGTCGACTCCCTCTCGCCCGCGTCGTTTCCGACGGAGTGGCTCCCCGACGACGTGCCGGCACTCCTCCGGCGGTACGCCGGCCCCACGTTCACCGTCGGTCTCCCCGGAGACGGCACCGTCGTTCGAACGACCCAGACCGACCCGCAGACGGTGCTCGTCAAGAAGCGGGCGGAGGGGACCCCGGACGGGTTCCTCGCGTTCCTGATCGCAGAGCGGCTGGTACAGGTCGGCGTCTCGCCGCCCGCCGGATCGCTCCCGGACGGCACGCCCCCGGATCGCCTCCCCGAGAGCTTCCTCCCGTTTTTCGGCGATCGGTACCGCAACCTCGACGCAGCGATCCGACGACCAGATCCCGACACGGGCGCCTCAACCACCGGATACGGCCCAAATGACGTGTTCCAGGTCGCCGTCGCGCTGTACGACGCGTGGGTCGGACTACACACCCGCGACGTCTTCGCGTCGTGGGAGGGGCGCCACCCGCGACTGTACGACGCGTGGGTCGACGCCGGCACTCGCTTGGAGGGCCGTCTCGGCGACCTCGTCGGCGAGGTCGCTCGCGGCGAGACCGACTTCGCGAGCGCGACGGAGTACGCCTGCTCGGCCGTCCGACACGGTCTCGACCTCCCGGCGCCGTTCGCCGCGCTCGACACGGGTGCCTACCGCGAGCGCGGCGCTCCCTACGCGGTGAAGTGGGCGGAGAAAACGTTTGAGTCGATGGTCGACGCCGACGCCTGACGCCCTTTGGTTTCCACCAGTCGACGGCCGTTCGCCTTTATATGTCGACGGTAACGTTGCCGTCGCCGTCGAGTTCGATGACGCCCTCGAACAGGTCGCGGAACCGGTCGAGCGTCGCGACCTCGTGAACCTCCTCGGAGAGGTGGAAGATCCCGACCGCGTCGTGTTCGTCGAGGAGGTCGAGGATGTCCTTTGCGGCCTCGTACACCGCCTCGTCGTCGGCGTAGTACGCCATCTCGGTGAGCGAATCGACCGAGACGCGTCGCTTCCCCTCGCTCTCGGTGAGGAACCGCTCGACCCGGTCGACGACGCCGTCGAGGTCGTCCGGGGCGGAGACGTAGAAGACGTCGTCACTGGAGCGTCGCGAGTAGCCGCGCTCCACGGAGAGCGTGTCGAGAATGGTCGCTTTCGTCTCGTCGACGTCGTAGTACTCCAGTTTCTGTTCGACCTCTCGCGCCGTCGTCCGCGTCGAGACGACGAGGAACGCGTCGGTGTCGGTTTTCAAAAAGTCGGTGTCGATCCGGTCCGTCTCGCCGATGCTCGGATGAACGAGGAGAAGCCCGGTGCCGCCAGGGATCGTTTCCGGCCCGTTCTCGATGGCGAGCGAGTAGTCCATGGGATCGGAAACCGCCCGACCGACTTAACGATGCGGGCCGCTCCACCCGAACGAGACACCCACCGGGCCGCCCCGGCCGACCGCTTTTTCAGCGTGCCCGCCGTCGGGACGCACGATGGTCGGCCACGACACCGCGCGCGACGTCTACCGACAGGCGCTGCCGGTGATCCTCGTCAGTCTCGTCGCCGGACTGTTTGCCGGCACCATCCTCGGCTCCGAAACGATGCGGGCCGGTATCTCGGAGGTCCCCGGTCTCCTCCTGCTGCTTCCCGCGTTTCTCGCGACGCGCGGCGGCGTCTACGGTTCGCTCGGCGCGCGCCTCTCGACCGGCCTCCATCAGGGGGTCATCGAGCCCCGATTCCGACTGGACCGGCGGCTCACCAACGCGATCGTCGCCTCGTTCATCAACGGGATGAGCGTCTCCGTCTTCATCGCCGTCGTCACCTACCTCTGGTTGACCTTCCTCGGAACCGAGGGGGACCTCCTCCAACTGGTCGGCATCATGGTCGTCGCAGGGATGCTCTCGGCGGGGCTCATGATCTCGGTACTGATCGTCGTCATCTTCACCGGGTACCGGCGGGGGCTCGACCCGGACAACGTGATCGGACCGGTCGTCACGACGCTCGGTGACGTGTTCGGGGTCTTCTTCCTGCTCGTCGGCATCTACGCTGTGGGGGCCGTGTTGTGACGGACCGTGACGCGGCTGACCGCTCCTCGAGCTCCGGCGAGACGACGATACCGGACGAGTGGTCGATCCCTCGTATCGTCCGGACGATGGTCCCCATCCTCGCCACGCTGTCGCTGCTCCAACTCGTCTCCGGCACCGTCCTCGAGACGTACGAAGCGGTCCTCATTCAAAACCCGGCGCTGCTCGTATTGGTCCCGGTGCAGATCGGGACCGCGGGGAACCTCGCGTCGATCACCTGTTCGCGGCTCACGACCCAACTGTACCTCGGGACCTACGAACTCGACCCGTCGAACCCGGACCTCAGGGCGAACGCTGGCGCCGTGTTCGCGCTCGCGGCGACGGTCTTCGGAGTGGTCGGCGTCGCTGCCTGGGCCATCGGCGTCGCACTCGGCGGCACCCTCGGACTCGGGCGCGTGCTCCTCGTCTCGCTGATCTCCGGAATGCTCCTCGCCGTCCTCGTCGTCGTCACCAGCGTCGCCGCCGTGGAAATCTCCTATCGCATGGGGTTCAACCCGGACGACACGACCATCCCCGTGGTCACCAACGTCTGCGACATCGCCGGCGTGTTGATCCTCTTCGCCGTCGTCTCGGTCATCGTCTGAACCCCGATAGTCGCTCGCCCGCGATCAGAACACGCTGTCGGCCGTCGCGGCGCCGACGACGCTGAACACCGCGCTGACGGAGATGGCCTTGAACGTCGTCGCCCACAGCTCGACTCCCGTCACGCCCTGCTGGATGAGGAAGGTGTCAGGCGCGTCGAACAGCACGGCGAGGACGGCCACGGAGCCGAACGCGACGATCATCAACGACACGAAACGGGCGGGAATCCCCACAATCTCTTTTTCAGTCTCGGGGTCGCGGTCGGTGTCGGCCCGGTAGAGCGCCGCGTAGCCGATCAGCGCGACGAGACCGGCGGTCAACACCCCCTGGATTGCGTTCATGCCCGCGGCCAAGTCCCACACCTCTCCGGTGACGACGAACGGTCCCGCGAGGAGGAACCCGCCGACCGCCTGCTGGGCGGAGTCCGCGATGCGGAACTTCGGTCGGCGGAGGCTCCCGGGACGCTTCATACCCCACGAATGGAGTGGCAGCGGATAAAACGACGGCGTTTATCGCCCGCCTCTTGCATCGTTCGCCATTCCTCACGGGCCGGTCGCCCGCGCACCGCGACCGGGACTCTCCGAACCGGTTTTCACCCGGCCGCCCGTCGTCTCCCCATGAGCGTTCGCGAGGAGTTCGACGAGTGGGCGACATCGGGGAAGGACCGCGGGATGGAAGACCGACACTGGCACACCGCCAAACACGTTCTCGCGCGGATCCCGATCGAACCCGGCGATGCGGTCCTCGATCTGGGCACCGGGTCCGGCTACGCGCTCCGCGCGCTCCGCGAGCGTGGCATCGGCCGCGGGTACGGGCTCGACGGGGCGCCGGAGATGGTCCGCAACGCCCGGACGTACACCGACGACGACGCGGTCGGCTTCCTCGTCGGCGACTTCGACGCGCTCCCCTTCGCCGACAACTCGCTCGACCACGTCTTCTCGATGGAGGCGTTTTACTACGCGGCCGATCCGCGAAACACGCTCCGGGAGATCCGCCGCGTGCTGAAGCCCGGCGGCACGTTCTACTGCGCCGTCAACTACTACGCGGAGAACGAGGCGAGCCACGCGTGGCAGGACAACATCGGCGTGGAGATGACGCTGTGGAGCCGAGAGGAGTACCGCGAGGCGTTCCGCGACGCGGGCCTGCACGTCGCCGGCCAGGACAACGTCCCCGACCGCGAGATCGAAATCCCGGACGCCGACGCGTTTCCCACCGACGAGTGGGACTCCCGCGAGGCGATGGTCGACCGCTACCGGACGTGGGGAACGCTGCTGACGGTCGGCGTCGCGCCCTGAACCCGGCTTGCGCCGCGCCCTGAACCCGGCTTGCGTCGCGCCCTGAACCCGGCTTGCGCCGCGCCCTGAACCCGCCTTGCATCGTGCCATGCCCCCGTTCGCACGTCGCGTCTCGAACCCTGCCCGTCACGCTTTCGGCGCGTTCGGTATCGTCTCGACTTCGGCGGGAAACTACGGAAATTTCTCTGCTGTCCCCGAAATCGCCCATCTACGGCCCAGAAACCGCCCATCTACGGCCGCGAAACCGCTTGAAGCACAGAATTCTTTATCCAGTCCGCCGAAATCCGTGTATGGCTCGAAAACTGGACAACGTCGACCGCGGCATCCTCTACATGCTCCAAATCGACGCCCGAAACACCACGTCCCAAGACATCGCGGACAAGGTCGGCGTCTCAGCGAGCACCGTCCGAAACCGGATCGAGCGCCTCGAAAACGACGGCGTCATAACCGGCTACCAGCCGAAAATAAACTACGAGGAGGCGAACCTCCCGTTTCGCGTCATGTTCGTCGTCACTGCACCCCCGACGGACCGGGGCGAAGTCGTGGAGAACCTCATGGACCTACAGGGCGTCGTCGACGTCAGAGAGATGCTCACGGGGCGGCGGAACATCCACGTCGAGGTGGTCGGGAAGAGCACGGAAGACATCGTGCGCGTCACCGATAACATCCACGAGATGGGGGTCGAAGTCGATAGCTCCGAGATCATGAAACAACGGAAATCGCAGCCGTTCAACCACTTCTACTTCTCCGAGTCATTGGTCGAGACGCAGGAAGACGGCGAGTCGGCGGAGTGAGTCTCATCTGTTAAAAACGCAGGTTTGTGGCCTACATTTGCCATTTTAACATCCACAGATTGTTTTAAAAACAGATATTGGGTGTTTATGTGTGGATGTGATAAAAACCTATAATATTGTCAAGAAAGTTGTATACGTGCACTCTCCGTTACCTTCGTATGAGTAAATCAGATCTCTCTAACCCATCTCTTCGGTTCGATCCAGACGAGACCACATACCGGGCTAATTTCGACTCCGACTCCGACTCGGCGAGCGAAGCCGTCGTCTGGGCCCTTGCGGAGATCACGGGACGATCTGCGGACGAACTGGAACCGATCCGGTCCGTCGTCGACCCCATCGTGTTTGATTCCTTAGTTCGGCGTCGACGCCGGCCCATTCAGGTGAGCTTTGCCTACAACGGCCACGAGGTCACGGTTGCGAGCCGCGGTGAAATTATCGTCCAGCCGGCTCAGTCGGACGGCGGTGCCGATTACGCTCATTGTTTCAGCGAGGACCAGCCACCGTCCGAAGCGGTGGTCGAGGCGGTCGCCGCGGTGAAGGGGAAAGATCCGCTGGAGTTGGAACCCATCTACGCACAGCTCGACTCTGACGCACTCGACGATCTGGTGAACAATTCGGGCGAGGAGCCGACACTCGGACTCCATATCTCGTTCCAGGTGACTGGCCTGCGCGTCGACATCTTCAGCAACCGACGCATCGTCGTCAACTCGGCCGACAACACCTGAGTGAGCCGCACGCCCGACCGAAAGCGGTCGCATTCGGGGGTCGGTCGCCGAATCCTTTAATTGTGTGACTCGGTAACATGTACATTCTCCGATGGAGCTCCGCTGCGAGGGCTGTGCCGGCTGCTGCGTCGACTGGCGGCCGCTCGACCCGGACGCCGCCGGTTCTGACCGCGCCGGTGAACGCCCCCCACTCGACGACGCGTACGACCTCGTCCCGCTCACCCGCGACGAAGTCGCCGCCTTCCTCGACGACGGACTGGGCGACATCCTCGTCCCTCGGCTGTTCGAGCCCGCCGAACGCGACCTGAGCGTCTCAATCGACGGGGTCGAGGTCGCCGCCGCCCGCGACCGCCCGGTGTTCGTGCTCGGTCTCCGGAAACCGCCCAAGCCGGTCGCACCGATCGGAACCGAGGAGTCCCGATGGCTCGACGCCTGCGTCTTCCTCGACCCGACGACGCTCCAGTGTCGGATCTACGACGACGACCGCTACCCCCGGACCTGCGCGACCTACCCGGGACACAACCTCGAACTCGGGGTCGAGACCGAGTGCGAGCGCGTCGAGGACGCGGGCGGCGGCGACCGCCTCCTCGACGACGAGTCGCCCCCTGACCTCCCGCCGCCGGCGTTCGGCCCGCAGGCGCTCGGGGCGACCATCTTCGCGTACCCCAACCCCGACGACCTCGACGGCGTGGTCGACCGGATTCGAGCCGACGCGCTCACCGCCGACGACCGCGCCCGGTTCGTGGGCGCCGCAGTCGGCTCGCGTCCCGGATCGCTGTCAGTCGACCGCGACCGCATGGCCGAGGCCCGCGCTCGTGCCCGCGACGCCGACTCGTGGGCCGGGCGCGCCGTTCGCGAGTGGACCGACCGCGCGGGCGCCGACGGCGACTGTGTCGACCTCGACGCCGAGTCCCGCGACCGCCTCGTCAGCGAACTGGAGGACGACGCGGGCGCGCCCGGGACGCCGGGGTGGGACTGACGGGACGAACGACCGTCGACGCCGTCCCGGCTATCGAGTTCCCGTCGCCCGCGCTCACCCGCCTCGCTTGCGATACCACACGCGCTCGCCGACCGGCGACTCGCCCTCGTCGATCCGGAGCCGCTTCACGAACAGGTCCCTGACGGCGAGCGTGATCACGAGTTCGACGGGGTCGTTGCCGGCGTCATCTGCTTGTGTCCCCTCGTCCCCCTCGGACGCGACCGGGCGAACCGTCACCACCGCGTGGCCGTCGCGCTCGTCGATCGACTCTATCGCACCGACCGACCATCGGTCGACGTGGTGCGACGGCTCTCGCGCGTGGACGCGGTCGTGGTTCACTCCGCTCCCCCCTCCACGCGCCGCACCGTGAGCGCGGCCTCGCAGGTGCACTCGACCTCGCACTTCGAGCACTCCGAGGCCGGCCGCTCGATCGGATCACGGTGGACCGTCTCGTATCCGTGGCGGTCGAACAGCTTCTCCGGCGAGTCGTCGCCCCCGTGGTACCACGAGTCCCCGAGGAACAGGTCGACTCCGCGTTCCGAACCGATCGCGTGCAGTCGCTCGAGTAGCCGGCTCCCGATACCCCGCCCGGTCGCCCCGTCTCGGACGTACCCCATCTCGAGGTGGCCGTACCGCTCCGCGGCGGGGATCAGTCCCGGATCGTCGAAGAAGTACATCTCGTCGGTGACGGCGACCGGGTCGTCGAACTCGCGAAGCGCCATGACCCCGAGGATCGGGCCGTCGCCGTCGGCCTCGCCCTGACCGCCGCTGACCTCGGTCGCGACCAGCACGTGGTACGTCGGGTCGTCGAGACCGAGGTCCACGCCGTAGGTGCTCCCCTCGGTGAAGTGCGCGGTGATGAGCGTCTCAAGCTCCTCGGCGTCCCCGGGTCGCGGCGCTCGGAGTGCGATCTCGTCCATTTCTCGGCGCTACGCTTCCCGGGGCCAAGAGGTGCGCGGTGGCGGGGTCGCCCGGCTTCTATCTCGCTTCGTCCGGCCGCCAGACGCCCTGTTTCCGGTCGAGCCACGCGACGACGATGACGTGGGGGAGCGTCAGGCGCGGCTCGGAGGGGGACGAGAGTGGTCGACCGCGCCGTGGGCCATCCCAATAACAAGCGTGCCCAGCGCGAACGTCGCGACGCCGACTTCCACCGGAAACAAGGGGGTCACGGCGCCGATCGGGAGCAGTGCCGCGAGCGCCAGCGCGGGGTAGAGCGCGAACCACGGCCCCGTCCGCGTACCACCACGCCCCGCGTCGGATCATGTAGCTGATCCACGGCGTCGTGTACACGTACGCGATGGCGACGCTCGGCGCGTCGATCGGTCGGACTACGCCTCGACCGACAGCACGCCGTGCCCCTCCAGCACCTTCCCGAGCCGGAACATGGAGGCGACGACGGCGTCGCAGACGGGCCGGACCGCGTCCTTCGGAACGAACCCGATCGCGAGTCCGGCCACCTCCAGCATCGGCAGGTCGTTGGCGCCGTCGCCGATCGCGACCGTCTCGGTCATCGGTACGTCGAGGTCGGCGGCGAGATCGGCCAGCGCGTCGTCCTTGGTGCCCTCGATGAGCGGTCCCTCCGCGTCTCCGGTGAGTTTCCCGCCGGCCATCGGGAGCCGGTTGGCGACGATCGTGTCCGCCTCGACGCCTTCCTTCGCGAGCGCGCGCTCGACGCCGCGCTCGAACCCGCCCGTGAGCACCGCGACGTGGTGCCCCTCGGCCTGCAGGCGCTCAATCAGGTCGCCGGCGCCCGGTCGGAGCGTCACCTCGTCGAACGCGGCCGCGACCGCGTCCTCGTCGAGTCCGGCGAGTAGCTCCGCGCGCTGATAGAGGCTCTCGGCGTAGCTGAGTTCGTCGTTCATCGCCCGCTCCGTGATCTCGGCCACCTCGTCCGCGACGCCCGCGCGCTCGGCGAGCAGGACCGTCATCTCGGAGTCGGAGAGCGTGCCGTCGAAGTCGAACGCGATGAGGCTCATGGGCCACGTTCGGCCCGGAGGGGTTTTTAAATACCTGATCGCGCACCGAGGCGGCGGGCTCACCGCCCTTTTTACCCGCCGCCGCCCTTCGTCCGTTCATGGACCGACCAGCCGCGGACCGCGCCGACGTCGACGTTGACGACCTCCTGAAGGTCATTCTCGGGCTCGCCATCGTATGGCTTCTATTGGAGATTCTCGGCGTGGTGCTGGACCTCACGTTCGCCCTCTTGGACGCGCTGCCGATGCTGATCGTCGTCGCCATCGTCGTCCTGATCGCGTTACGGCTCACCGATCGACTCTGAGGCGTGTTCAGCCTGAACGTCCCGCTGCCGCCGACTGTCGGGCGTCTCGCGGCCGATCTCCACCCGAAACAAGCGGGGTTCGATCGCGTGCGAGAGCGGCACACGCTCGTCTGCAAACGCTTCGGCGTCGAGGACCTTCCGAACCGCGTCGCAGACGGTGGCGGATCCGGCCGCTCCGACCGCTCAGACCGGTCGGACGCCGATCCCGCCGACGATCCGACCGCTGACAAAACCGACGCGGTCGCGGCGCTGTGCGACGACCTCCGCCCCCACCTCTCCGAGACCGATCCCTTCGAGGCGGCGGTGACCGGCGTCGACGTGTTCGACGCACCGGCCTCCGGGTCGCGGCCGGTGGTGTATTTCGCCGTCGAGAGCGACGGACTCGTTCGGCTCCATCACCGCCTGTGCGCCGCCTACGGCGCGATAGAGGGGATCGAGGGGGACGACTACGTCCCGCATATCACGCTGGCGCGCGGCGGGAACCCCGAACCGGGCGTCGTGGCTGATTTGGTGGACTCCGAGATAGACCCGATCCGGTGGCGCGTCCACGCGCTCGACGTGTACGACCCCGAGTTCCGCGAGGTCGCAGCGACGATCGAATTATAAGTAGCTGACTCGGTTTCGGCGGCGAACCGCTCAATTTCTCGGTCGATCGCTTATAAATGGTCGCTCGAGGTTCCCTATTCCGCGTGCTCCGTTCGCCGGTGATCACCGCAGCTGCTGCCGGCGACACGAAGCGCCTCGCCGTCGGGGGTCGGTTACCGCTCGCGGATTCGCATCGGGACCGGGTGATCGGGGTGCATCGTCAGCGACCCGCGCAGCGAGAGGTCAGGCCCCTCGTAGTCGAGGTCGTACCGCGAACACACCTCCGCGAGGATCAGCTTCGCCTCCAGCAGCGAGAACGCCTTCCCGATGCAGTGGCGCGGGCCGCCGCCGAACGGGAAGTAGGCGAACCGCGGGCGCTGACTCCGGCGCTCGGACGTCCAGCGGGCCGGGTCGAATCGCTCGGGATCGTCGTACCAGCGCGACGATCGGTGGATCACCCACTGCGACAGCATGAGCGCGGAGCCCTCTGGGATCCGATACCCACCCAGTTTCACGTCGAGTTTCGGTTCGCGGAACAGGGTGTAGACGGGCGGGTACAGCCGCATCGATTCGTTGAGGACGCGGTCGGTGAACGCCATCTCGCGCGCGTCGGTCGCGGTCGGGGGGCCGTCGGCGGTCGCCGCCGTCGCCTCGGCGGCCACGCGCTCCCGCGCCTCGGGGTGGTTCGAGAGCAGGTAGAAGGTGTACGTCAGCGCCAGCGCGGTCGTATCGTGCCCCGCCAGCAGCATCGTCACCAGTTCGTCGCGCAGGTTCTTGTCGGACTGCTCGCCCCGGTCGCGGGCGCGTAACAGGACGGACAGCAGGTCCATCGGGAGGTCGCCGTCGCCGTCGCCGGCGGGTCCGCGCACCGCGACGCCCTGGGGCCCGGCCGGGTCGACGTTCGGGTCGCGCTCGGTCCCCCGGCGGCGCTCGACGATGCCGTCGATCACGGATTCGAGGGTGTCGATGGCGGCGTCGAACTCGCGGTTCTCGCGGGTCGGCACCCAGTTCGGGATCAGGAAGCGGCGCGGGTCGGGCTCGAACCGGGCGCCGAGCGGCTCCAGCTTTTTCTGGACCGTCTTTACCTCCTCGTCGGTGATGTCGGCGCCGAACATCGCTGAGACGATGATCTTGACGGTGAGGCGGGCGACCTCCAACTGAATGTCGACAATCTCGCCGTCGTTCCAGTCCGCGAGCTGTGACTGCGTGTGGTCGACCATCGTCCCCGCGAGCGCTCCGATCCGGCGGTTGTGGAACGAGGGGTTCGCCAGCTTCCGCTGGCGCTGCCACGTCTCCCCCTCGCTCATGAGGAGGCCCTGTCCCAGCAGGGTGTCCATGGCGTCGTCGCCGAACTGCGGCTTCCGGTATCGCTCGGCATCGGCGACGAGGACGCGCTCGATGTCGGCGGGGTTCGTCAGGAGGTACGTCTCTCGCGGGCCGAGGTCAAAGCGGACGACGTCGCCGTAGCTGTCGGCGCAGGCGTGCATGAACGAGAACGGGTCGTCGGCGTACTGGCGACCGTTGCCGAAGACCGGGTCGCCGATGGGTCCGGGCGGCGTGGCGGACATACGAGAAACAAGGTCTCGGCGAGGTTAAACGTTCGGCGGGAGACGGCCGAGCGCACGGCCGACGCGGTCGATCAGACCGATTCAGCCAACTTACTGTTGGGCGTCCAGCCGCTCGACTCGCGCGATCAACTCGTCGACGGCGACCTCCTGATCGTCGGTCGCCTTCACGATCCGATCGGTCGCCGCCTCGGTGCGGTCGGAGCGCTCTCTGACCGCCTCCAGCGACGACGTGAGCTCCTCGACGGTCGCCGCCTGATCGTCGGTCGTCCGGGCGACCTCCGCGACGCCCGCGGCGGCCTCGTCGACCGCGTCGGCGATCTCTTCGAGCGAGTCGAGCACGGTCTCGATCTCCGTCCCGGCGTCCTCGATCCGGTCGTGCGAGCGCTCGACGGCAGTGCTCGTCTCGTCCGACTGCGCTTGGAGTTCGGCCAGGCTTTGCGTGATGTCCTCGGTGTAGCCGCGAGTCTCGTCGGCGAGCTTCTTCACCTCCTCGGCGACGACCGCGAAGCCGTCGCCCCCCTCGCCGGCCCGGGCGGCCTCGATGTTGGCGTTGAGCGCGAGTAGGTTCGTCTGCTCGGCGACGTCCGAGATGACCTCGATCACTTCCTCGATGTCGTCCATCCGGTCCGAGAGCGCGCCGACGCTCTCGACGAGTTCGTCCCCGATTTCGATCACGTCCTCGGTCGCCTCGCGAGCGTCCTCGCTCGCGTCGAGCCCCTGGTCCGCCGATTCGCTGGCCGCGACCGCCGCGGAGTCGACCTGATCGGCCGTGGCGGCGACCTCTTCCATGCCGGCCGAGAAGGACTGCATCTCGGAGACGCTCTCCTCTAACAGCTCGTTCTGCTCGTCGACGTTCTCGGCGATGTCGGCGGCGGCGCCGCTCGCCTCTTGAACGGTCTGGTCGATCTGCTTGGCCTGCTGGTGGACGCTCTCGGAGAGGTCCTGGAGGTTCTCGGCCATCTCGTTGACGACGTCGATGACGCCCAACAGCTCCGTGTCCAGGATCTCGCACTCCTCGTGACAGACGGCGCGGGCGTCGAGGTTCCCCTCGCCGATCGCCTCGGCCGTGCCGCGGATCTCCGAGACCAGCTTCTTCGTGGCGTCGCGCTCCTCGACGTTCTCCGTGCGGTCGATGACGACTTCGGTGACGCCGACGAGTTCGTCGCCGTCGTACAGCGGCGTCGCCGTGAACTCGATGTGCTTCCGCTCGCCGTGTTGGTCGATCATCGTACTGGTGTCACGGTAGCGGTTTCGGACCGAGTCGCAGCGCTCGACGCCGTACACCTCGTCCGCGTTCTGTGGGGCGTCGAGCACTTTATCGGCGAGGGTGTCGGCCCGACGGCCGTCGGGGTAGAACAGCTCCGAGACGTGGCCGTGGCCGATCGCGTCCTCGCGCTCGCTCCCGGTGAGCGAGACGATCAACTCGTTCCACTCGGCGACGTTGCCGTCGGCGTCGAGGATGAACGTCGGAACGCTCGTCGCGTCGAAAACCTGCTCGAATCCCGCTCTGGCCACCGTCCCGGCCCGGTCGATGCCCTCCTCGGTGACTGCGACCTCGTTGCCGTCGGCGCCGCCCGATCCGTGCTCGCCGTCGGGGCGGTCGTCGGCCGCGGAGTCGTCGACGACGACGCCGCCGTCCGGGACCGACCGCGAGTTCCGATCCCGTCCGAACACGCCTCGGAGCAGCCCTCGAAGTCCCGTCATATATACGGACTCTCTCTGAAGCCCCCAAATAAACTGCACTCTCCAGTATTCAGGTCTGATAACCACCTCAGTCGTCGGACGATAGGACGCTCCTCGGCCCTGTTGGCCGCGTCCCGACTCTCCCGCTCGCCGGCGGCCCGCCCGCAGCGTTCAAACGCGTCGGGCGGTTACCTCGGGCCGATGGACGCCGACGCCGTGCGCGAGCGGGCCGCGGACCTCCCCGCCGAGCCCGGCGTGTACCAGTTCCGCGCGGGGGAGACGACGCTGTACGTCGGCAAGGCGGTCGACCTCCGAGACCGGGTGCGGTCGTACGCGGACCCGCGCTCGGGACGCATTCGCGGAATGATCGCGCGTGCCGACCGCATCGAGTTCGCGGTCACCGACACCGAGACGCAGGCGCTGCTGCTGGAGGCGAACCTCATCAAGCGGCTGCAGCCTCGGTTCAACGTCCGCCTGAAAGACGACAAGTCGTACCCGCTGATCGCGCTCAGCGATCACCCGGTTCCCCGGATCGAAGTCACCCGCGACCCTGAGGAGGGCGCGGTCGCCTACGGCCCGTTCACGGACAAGGGCCGCGTCGAGACCGTGGTGAAAGCGGTCCGCGACGAGTACCGGCTTCGCGGCTGCTCGGACCACAAGTACGCGAACCGCGACCGGCCCTGCCTCGACTACGAGGTGGGTATCTGCTCGGCCCCCTGCACCGGCGAGATAACGCCCGAGGAATACGCCGAGGACGTGGCCGCCGTCCACCGGTTCTTGGAGGGCGAGACGGGGGTCCTCGCCGACCCCCTGCGTCGGCGGATGGAGGCCGCCGCCGAGGGCGCCGAGTTCGAGCGCGCCGCCAACCTCCGGGACCGCCTCGAAGCCGTCGAGGCGTTCCACGGTGAGGGCGGTGAGGCCGTCAGTGACCGGTCTGACGACCGCACCGTCGACGTACTCGCGGCCGCGGTCGAGGGCGATGTCGCCCGCGTCGCCCGCCTCCACAGCGAGCGCGGTCAACTGGTCGACCGGAGTCGCCATCGGCTGGACGCGGCGGCGGTGGGCGACGACTCCGACGGAGTGCTGGCCGACCCGATCGATTCGACTGAAGCCACCGATCCGACCGAAGCGACCGGAGCGATCGATCCGACTGAAGCCACCGATCCGACCGATCCGATCGACTCGGACGCCAACACCCCCGCCGGGGTGCTGTCCGCCTTCCTCACCCAGTACTACGCGGAGCGGGAGTTCCCGGACGCGGTCCTCTTGGCCGAACGCCCGTCGGACCCGGACGTGGTAGACTGGCTGGAGGCGGAGGGGGTCGCGGTCCGGGTGCCCGGTGCGGGCCGGGAGGCAAAGCTGGTCGAACTCGCACTTAAAAACGCCCGCAAACGCGGGGGCCGCGACGACCCGGTCGGCGCACTCGGCGAACGGCTCGGGATCAGTCGTCCCGAACGCATTGAGGGGTTCGACGTGAGCCACGCCCAGGGCACCGCGGTCGTCGGCTCCGACGTCTGTTTCGTCGGCGGGAGCGCGGAGACGGCCGACTACCGACGGAAGAAGCTCACCGACCGCAACGACGACTACGCGAACATGCGCGAGCTGATCCGATGGCGCGCCGAGCGCGCGGTCGAAGGCCGGGACGACCGCCCCGACCCCGACCTGCTCCTCATCGACGGGGGCGATGGCCAGCTCGGCGCGGCCCGCGACGCGCTCGCGGAGACCGGCTGGGACGTGCCCGTCGTCGCGCTCGCGAAGGCCGAGGAGCTGGTCGTCACCCCGACCGGCACCCGCCGATGGGACGACGACGCGCCCGAACTGCACCTGCTCCAGCGCGTGCGAGACGAGGCGCACCGCTTCGCCGTCTCCTACCACCAGACCGTCCGCGACGAGGTGAAGACGGTCCTCGACGACGTGCCCGGCATCGGTCCCGCGACCCGGCGCCGACTCCTCCGTCGGTTCGGGTCGGTCGAGAACGTGCGCGAGGCGTCAGTCGAGGACCTCACCGACGTCGACGGTATCGGCGAGACGACGGCCGCGACGCTCCGAGCACGGTTGTAACCGAACGCCGCAACCGGCGGCAGTCACGTATAACAATGGAGCCGACACGAACGTCTGCGAGCGGTCGGTCGGCCGCGGGCCAGCACGTTCGTGAGTGTCGGTGACGGGGCTGAGGTGCCGCGAGATGCGACTGTGGGACGGGGACTCAACGGGCGGATCGTCACTGAGGTTCGATCCGTTCGACGTGGACCACCGCGGCGGGCTCGCGCCAATCGTAGACCGACGGCGGAAGGTTTCCAACCCCTTGGATCCCAGGGTGGGGGCGGATCACGTCGTCTTCCGCGATGTCGGGGTTACTCTGACCGGTCCCTTCCGGTTGGCCGCCGAGGATGAGCGTCTTGGCCGGCGGAACGAGGTCACCGAACTGTTCGGTATTCTGTTCGGTTCCGGCGTCGTACCCGTTGGCATAGAGCGTCTTCGACTCGTTGACCTCCGTCGGAAGGTCGACGGTATCGAGCCCGACGAACCCGTCGTTGGTTCCGACGAGCATGCTGATGAACGTCAGCTTGGTCGCGCTGGCGTCAGCAGAGACCTGCAACTCCGTGAAATACGGCAACCCGGTCTGACCGGGGTCGGCTTCCGGGACGAGCGGCCCCTGCGCCACGGCGCTGCCTCTGATCGCGTTCGTCTCGCTGATCAGTGTCGAGAGCGGGTCGAGATTTCCGTTCTCAGCGATCTCTTTGGTCGCCTCGTTAGCCGGGTCGCCGACGGAGAACACCTCGACGCTGGGGCGGTGGAGCGCCACCGCGGGAGGAGTGAACGGCTGTCCCCGCGTGAGGTTCGCGACCGTCACTCGATACGTCCTCATGTTTCCGCCGTCGTTCTGTGCCAGTACGGTCGCGTTGCCGAGTGCTAATCCACCGAGCGCGACGCCGCCGGCCGTCAGCGCACGCCGTCGGGTGAATCGGGGCTGTGAATTGTCGTCTGTCATCTCTGGTACTCCCAGAAGGAGCGTTAGTCGGCTCTCGTCGGCCTCAGATTGTTATGTATTTCATATGTAATCTAAGCTCAGAGATGCTCTGTAGACGAATCCTGAAGGTCTCTACTCGGAACACGTACCGACGGTCCGATGGGATCGGGCATTCGACACGCGTACCCGCGACCGAGCGGCCGTCACCTCGGAGGCGTTCTCCTCCCCCATCGACTATTTATCCGTCTCCTCGCCCAACTCTCCGACCGTCATGCGAGCGTTCTTCGCCGTCAACCTGCCGGACGACCTCGCGGAATCGGTCGCGGAGGCGCAGGCCGCGTTCGACGGCGTCGAGGGCCTGCGGTTCGTCGACCCCGAACAGGCGCACGTGACGCTGAAGTTCCTCGGCGAGATCGGCGAGGCGGCTGCCGACGACGACTCCTCACCCTCTCTCGACGACGTGATCGCGGGTGGCGAACGCGCGGTCGCGGCCGCCGACGTGAGGCCCTTCGAGTGCTCCATCGAGGGTTTCGGCGTCTTCCCGAGCCTCGACTACGTCTCGGTCGTCTGGGCGGGGGTCGGCGCCGGGAGCACGGAACTGACTGCGCTTCACGAATCGCTGGAGGCAGAGACGACAGCGCTCGGCGTCGACCCGGAAGAACACGTGTTCACCCCGCACGTCACGCTCGCCCGGATGAACGATTCCCGCGGGAAGGGGCTGGTGCAGTGGGTTGTCCGCGAGCGAGACCCAGATATCGGTCGGTTCGAGGTCGACGCGGTCCGGCTTGTGCGGTCGACGCTGACGATCGACGGACCCGTCTACGAGTCGCTCGCGTCGTTCGAACTCTGACCGCCGTCGGTCTCGCCGCCGCTCTCCGCGCCCGGATGCTCGACCCGGACTCGCGTCACCCGCGTCGGCGTCGCACCGGTGACGGTGAGCGTCACCTCCCCGAGCGCGAGGGTGTCGCCCTCGGCCGCGATCCGGCCCATTCGCTGGGTGATCAGCCCCGCGACCGTCTCGACGCCCCCGTCGACCGGGAGGTCCAGTCCGAGCGTCTCGTTGAGATGCGCGACGGTGGTCCACCCGCGGACGACCGCGGCGTCGGGCGCCACCACGTCCACGTGATCGGTCTCCCACCCCCCCACGAGTTCGCCGACGACCTCCTCGACGACGTCCTCCAGCGTGACGATCCCGACGACCGCGCCGAACTCGTCGACCACGACGGCCATTCGCCGTCCGGTCGACCGGAACTCGTCGAACAGTTCGTCGATGGGCTTGGTCTCCGGGACGAACGTCGGCTCGTGGACGGCGCTCGCGAGGGGGTCACCCCGCTCGTGGGCGCCGATGGCGTCACGCACGTCCACGGTTCCGACCACGTCGTCCCGGTTCTTGCCGTAGACGGGCATCCGGGTGACGCCCTCTCGCCCGGCGGTCGCGAGCACGTCGGCCGGGGTTGCGGTGTTCGGCAGCGCCACCATGTCCGTGCGAGGGACCATCACCGCGGAGACGGGCGTCGATTCCAGGTCGAGGACGCCGCGGATCATCGCCCCTTCCTCGGGGTCGATCGCGCCCGCGGCCTCTCCCGAGAGCACGAGCGTCTCGATCTCCTCGCGGGTGAGGTACGATTCGATGTCCGACTCGCCGCCGGTGAAACGGTTGACGACCCCGGAAAGCGCCTCGAAGACGTACAGCACGGGCCGGATGACGCGCTGGAGCGCGACGACCGGACGAGAGACGCGGAGCGCGTGCTTCTCCGCGTGGGCGACCGCGTACGACTTCGGGGCAATCTCGCCGAAGACGATGACGAAGACGCTCGTGACGACCGTCGACCCGGTCGCGGCCTGTCCTCCGGAGAAACCGAACCGGACGAAGACGGCGGTCGCGACCGAGGCGGCCGCGATGTTGGCGACGTTGTTGCTCACGAGGGCGGTGACGAGGAATCGATGCGAGTCCTCGCGGAGCGCCGAGAGCGCCCGTGCGCCGGGTACGTCGGCCGCGAGCAGCGAGTCGATCCGATGGATCGGCACCGAGAAGACGGCCAACTCCGAACTGGAGAAGAAGGCGCTGATCCCCGTCAACACGAGGATGGCGGCCACGCCGACGAACGCGATGGTGATGTCCATGTTTGTCCGTGCGGCCGGATATAAAAGGCAGTACCGCCGTGGAGCGAGCGAGTCCGATGCACGAGCGGGAGGACGGCGGCGAGCCAAGTGGTGTCGTGCCAAGATATGGTGTACCAAGAGCTGATATACCAAGTTATGGCGTACCAAACGCCGGCAACGGCGACGAACGATCGCCGATGCGGGCGTCGCCCCCCACCGCGATCTGGACAGCACGAACGAGGTGGTTCTACCCGAAACGAAGGGGTTGGATGCGCACAATCGCGGATCATTCAGGAACAAAACACGGCGCGATGAAGAAAGGGTTAACCTCGCCCCGCCGGTGGATACGGGCATGAAGGTACTCGTGACCGACCCCATCGCGGACGCGGGGTTGGACCGACTCCGAGACGCCGGCCACGAGGTCGAAACGGACTACGAGGTCGAGGGGGAAGCTCTCCTCGACGCTGTGAGCGACATCAACGCGCTTATCGTCCGCTCCGGAACCGACGTGAACGAGGCCGTTTTCGAGGCCGCCTCCGAACTCGTCATCGTCGGCCGAGCGGGAATCGGCGTCGACAACATCGACATCGAAGCCGCCACCGACCACGGCGTCATCGTCGCCAACGCGCCCGAGGGGAACGTCCGGGCCGCCGCCGAGCACACGGTCGCGATGACGTTCGCCGTCGCGCGCTCGATCCCGCAGGCGCACAGTCGCCTCCTCGCCGGCGAGTGGGCGAAAGGCGAGTTCCTCGGCACCGAGGTCAACAACAAGACGCTCACCATCGTCGGCCTCGGCCGCGTCGGCCAGGAGGTTGCCAAGCGACTCGACTCGCTCGGGATGGATCTGGTCGTCTACGACCCGTACATCTCCGAGGAGCGCGCTGATCGACTCGGCGCCGAACTCGTCGAGGACCTCCACGAGGCGCTCGCTCGCGGCGACTTCGCGACGGTCCACACCCCGCTCCTCCCCGAGACCGAAGGGATGATCGGCGAGGCCGAACTGGCCCAGTTGGAGGGTGGGTACCTCATCAACTGCGCCCGCGGCGGCATCGTCGACGAGGACGCGCTCGCCGAGGCGGTCGACGACGGCGTCCTCGCGGGCGCCGCGCTCGACTCCTTTGCCGAGGAGCCGCTCCCGAAGGACTCCCCGCTGCTCGACGTCGAGGAAATCGTCTTGACCCCGCACCTCGGCGCGTCGACCGAGGCGGCACAGGAGAACGTCGCGGTCGACACCGCGGAGGCCGTGCTCGCGGCGTTCGAGGACGAACCGGTGCTCACCGCGCTTAACGCGCCCTCCGTCGACGAGACGGCGTTCCCGCGGATCAAGCCGTACATCGCCGTGGCGGAGACCGCCGGGAAGGTCGCCGCGCAACTGCTCGACGGTCGCATCACGAGCGTCGAGGCGACCTACGAGGGCGACATCGCCGAGGAGGACGTCGAACTCGTCACCGCGAGCGCCCTGAAGGGCGTCTTCGAGCCGCTGGAGTGGCAGGTGAACTCGGTGAATGCGCCCCGGCTTGCCGAGGAGCGCGGCATCGACGTAACCGAGTCGAAGACCCGCCAGACCAAGGACTTCCAGAGCCTGGTCCGCATCACCGTCCACAACGGCGAGGACTCCATCGCCGTGGAGGGCACCCTGTTCGCGGGTGATGACCCGCGGATCGTCCGGATCGACGGCTTCCGCGTCGACGCGGTCCCGTACGGCCACATGCTGGTCGCGCGCAACACCGACGAGCCGGGCGTCATCGGGCTCATCGGCACCGTCCTCGGCGACTACGACGTCAACATCGCCGGGATGTACAACGCTCGGGAGACGCAAGGCGGCGAGGCGCTCACCGTCTACAACCTCGACCACGACGTTCCCGACGCCGCCATCGAGACGTTGCTCGCGGACGACCGCATCGTCGAGGTCACCGAGATCACGCTGGACGATGCCGACGAGCGGAAGGCCGAGTAACGGGCCGGCTGCGCCCTCTTATCGGACGCTGGTAGCTTCCCCGCGGTGCGAGGTGTGACCCTTCTGCAGAGCGACACGGTGGAACCACGCGGGATACGCGGACCGCGCCGTCGACCGAGACGGGGCTGTCGCATCGAACACGTCCGATACGAGTCGATACGCGCTCTGACGCCCCGCTGCACTCTCACACGCTGCGAGCGGGCGACACACTTATCTTAGTCTGTTGTCGAATGTCCGAGGTGACAGAATCGTATCGATCGCTCGGTGACTATCTCACCGACTCGACGACGATTCTTCTCCTCGCGCCGGCGGACAGCCCTCCGGACGACCGCGCTTGTATGGACCTGCTGACTCGGGAACCGCCCAGCGAAACCAACGTACTGGGCGTTACGCTCTCGGCGTCGCCTTCCGAACAGCTGTCCACCTGGCAGCGCGAGTCAGGCGACGAGCTCCCGGCCCGGACAGTGATCGTCGACGGGCGCACGGGGACGACGGACGGCTGGCTTCCGACCTCGGACTCGGGGTCGTTGTCCGTCCGCGAGCTCTCCGAAAATCCGGATCTACACGATATCGGTCTCGCCATCGCCAACCAGCTTGGCATCTGGCGGAACACCGACGAGTCGACGGCCGTGTGTCTCAACTCGCTAACGGCGTTGTTCGCCGCGTACGACGCCGATCAGGTGTTCAGTCTGATCACCGCTCTCAACGACCTCTGCGACGAACACGACGCGATCGCTCACCACCACGCCGATCCGGACGCGCTCGACGACGAAACGGTGACGACGCTCCGCCCGCTGTACGACGCGGTGCTCAGGTACACCCCCGAAGGCGACTGGATCCCGACGGAGAGCGAGGCGACGGAACCGAGGCCGTCGTTCGATTCGACGACGCCTCCGCCGGGCGGACGCGCGAAGACGGACCCCGACCGCCCCGAAACCGTCCCGATGCGGCACTCCTTCGATACCTTACTGGACCTGTTGTCGTCTCCGCGTCGACGGACGCTGCTGTACTACCTGAAAAACCAGTCGACGGACGAGTTCCCGCTCGACGACCTCGTCGAAGACGTCCACGCCATCGATCGGTCGCTGCCGGTCCGCGAGTACGCCACGTGCGAGGCGGTTCGGACCGAACTCATCCACACGCACCTGCCGAAGCTCGAAGCGGTCGGGATCGTCCGATACGACGCCGACACCGAAACGGTCCAGTACGCGGTGAATCAGGGGCTCGAATCCTATCTCGACTACATCGAGACGGTCGAACTGGGCTGACCGGAGTCGCGCCGCGTCTCGCTCAGCGGCCGAACGTTCCGTCGGAGGGGCGGTGGGTTACCCGTGGAGGTGATCGAGCACTGCGTCCACGTCGTTCGGGACGGGTTCGGGCTCGCCTCCGGCCTCGTAGGCGGCCTCGGGGTCCTTCAGGAGGTGCCCGGTCGTGAGACAGACCACGCGTTCGTCGTCGTTTACGACGCCGGAGCGCCGGAGCTTCTTCAGCCCCGCGAGACTCGCCGCGGAGGCCGGCTCGACACCGACGCCCTCGGCGGCGAGGTGGCGCTGTGCGGCGGTGATCTCCGCGTCGCTGACGGCGACGGCGGTGCCGCCGGTGTTGCGAATCCCGGGAATCGCCTTCGGCGCGTTGACCGGGTTGCCGATGCGGATCGCGGTCGCTCGGGTCTCGACCTCCTCCCACCGACGGATCTCGTCGTTCCCCTCCTCGATAGCCTCGACCATCGGCGCGGCGCCCTCGGCTTGCACGCCGGTCAGCTTGGGGACGTCGTCGACGTCGAGCGCGCCCGCCTGAACGAGTTCGCGAAACGCTTTATAAAGGGCAGCGGTATTGCCCGCGTTGCCGACGGGGAGGACGATCCGGTCCGGGAACGTCCCGTAGTCGGCGTCGAACTCCTCCAGAATCTCGAATCCGATGGTCTTCTGCCCCTCCAGACGGAACGGGTTCAGGGAGTTGAGCAGGTACGCCTCGCCACGCGCGGCCAGTTCCTGGACGATGTCGAGACACGAGTCGAAGTTGCCATCGACTTCGAGGATGCGAGCGCCGTGGAGGCTCGCCTGCGCGACCTTCCCGGCGGCGACCTTCCCCTGCGGGAGGAGCACGAGCGTCTGCATGTCCCCGCGTCCGCCGTAGGCTGCGAGCGCGGCCGAGGTGTTCCCGGTAGAGGCGCAGGCGAGCGCGCCGACGCCCAACTCCTTGGCGACGCGAACGCCGACGGTCATCCCGCGGTCCTTGAACGAGCCGGTGGGGTTCATCCCCTCGTGTTTGATGCGGAGCGTGTCGACGCCCACCGACTCCTCGATCCGCGGAACGCGGTGGAGGGGGGTGTCACCCTCGGGGAGCGTGACGCCCAGGTCGAACGGGAGCGACTCGCGGTAGCGCCAGACGCCGCGGTCGGGGCCGTCTGTGGACGCGCCCGACCCGAACTGGTCGAACGTCGGCGGATCGGCGTAGCGCACCTCCAACAACCCGTCGCACGCGTCGCAGGTGTACCGGACGTCCTCGAAGGGGGCGAACGTCTCGTCGCACTCGATGCAGGCGAGCCACGTCCCGTCGTCGGCGCAGTCGGGCGCCGCCGGGGTCGGGGCGTCGATAGCGAGGTCCATTACGTCGCCGTCCGTGCCGGTGCGGCTTAAGACGGGCGGTCGGGACGGACGTTGCCGTCTGTGTGTGTCGGGACGAGCAGGGGCGAATCGGGTGGGCGTGGGCGCGAGTCGGGACCGAGAGCGGTCCGCGGGCGCTCAGTCGACGATGATCTCGGAGCTCTCGTCGGAGCCGTCATCCCCGGAGCCGAGCCGGTCCTGGTAGCGCTGGATCCAGTCGGCGAAACAGTCCGGACAGAGCCGCTGGGTGTCGATGTTCGCCCGGTCGACGCTCAGCCGGACGGTCCGCGAGAGCGCGTTCGTCGTCGGCTCGCCGCAGCCGTCACAGGGCTCAGTCGTCGGCGCGTCGCTCATACCCATCGGTCGCGGGGGCGGCTCTTAAAAGTACGTCGGCGGACGGGAGCCCGGCGGCCGCCGCGACGACGTTACACCGTTCGGAATGCGCGGTCGCCAGCGTCGCCGAGGCCGGGGACGATGAACCCGTCGTCGTTGAGCCGGTCGTCGATGGCGACCGTCAGCAGGTCCGCCTCGGGAACCTGTTCGCTCACGCGAACGAGCCCGTCGGGTGCGGAGACCGCCGAGAGGACGAACAGGTCCTCGAAATCGGGGGCCTCGTCGAGGACGTGGTCGAGCACCGCGCACATCGTCGAGCCGGTCGCGAGCATCGGGTCGGCGACGATGACGGTGTCGTCGGGGCCGATTTCGGGCAGCTTCACGTAGTCGATGGTGATCGGGAACTCTCCGTCGGTCATCCCGGCCTCCTCGTCGCGGCCGGCGGAGATGACGCCCTGTTTCGCGCGGGGGAACGCCTTTAAAAGACCCTCGACGAACGGGGTTGCGGCCCGCAGCACGTTGATGATGACCACGTCGTCGAGCCCTTTCACGCGCTCGCCGGTGGTCTCTTGCAGCGGCGTCGTCACCGGGACGTACTCCGTCTCCATCGCGCCGTCGATGATCTCGTACCCGCAGATGCGGCCGAGCTTCACGAGCCCCTTCCGGAAGCCGACCTGCTCGGTCTCGACGTCTCGGAGCCGCGAGAGGGTGTCCTTCGCCAGCGCGTGCGTGATGAGGTACGCGTCGTCGCGGTCTTCGATCGTCATTGTCGGGAGAGGGACCGCATCCGGCTTAAAACGTGGCGAACCCCGCCCGTTCGCCGCGGTTCGTCAGCGCCGCCGACTCACCGCAACACGGCGACGTACGTCACGCCGAAGATGATCAGCGCGAGCGTGCCGACGTTCGCCACGGTCAGCGCCGCCACGCCCAGTCGGTCGAGTCCCCAGACGACGGTCCACGCGAACCACGCGGACAGGACCGCGTTCAACAGAAGGATCAGCCGCGGGTCTCCCTTCGAATTCTCGACGCCTTCGCGGATTCCCTTCGGCTCCTCGCTCATAGGGGAACTCGTGGGAGTCCGGTACTTAGCTCTTTGTCCGTGCGGCTCGTATGGGGTCGCATGAGTGTCGAGGTCCACGTTCATAACCGACGCGGCGACCGGATCGACCCCGTTCCGTTCCTCGTCACCGCCGGGCTCGCGTTCACCTTCGCGCTCTCGTTCGGCCCGATATACGGGCTCTCGTACGGGCTCACGCTCGCGACGTCGCTGGCCTTGTCGACGCTGGCGTTCGCGGGCGCGACCGCGGTCGCCTACCGACAACTCGTCCGCCGCGCCCCGCCGCTCGACGCCGGTCCGCTCCCGCCCGGTCCACGGATCGAGCGACTGCTGTACGCGGGTATCGGCCTCGGCGTTCTGATCGTCGCGCTCACGGTCCCGCTGCTGTGAGCCGCCTTCGCCCCGCGCTCGCCGTCCCGACGCGGCTGTGCGCCTGAGTCACACAGCACCGGGAGAATAAGACCTCGGAACGTCTACGATCGTTCATGGGTATTCTCGATACGGTGACGGACATGATGGCCGGATCGACGCAGCACGCGCCGGGAAACGCCGGCGACGACGGCTCGGAGGGCTCGTACTGGTGTGGCGACTGCGGGGTGCGCGTCAGAGACGTCGCGGTCGACGACGAAGGGCTGGACCGCGATGACAACGGGACGCCCGCCTGTCCCGACTGCGGCGAGTCGATGCGGTTCGAGCGTGCGAGCGGGACCGGCTGCGCTTGCTGACCTCGCCGGCTTCGGTCCGGCAATCTGAGACGCTTTTTAGGGCTCGCGGAGCGCCAGCTCCTCGCCCTGCTCGGTCGGGAAGGGGAGTCCGCCGCCGATGTCGCTTTCACCCTCCTCGAACGCCGCCCACTCCTCGTCGGTGACGAGCGCCTCGTCGAGGCGCTCGCGGATCGTCGCCTCGTCGATGCCCGTGCCGATGACGACGTACTCCGTCAGACGGTCGCCGTGCTCCTCGTCCCAGTCGAGGTTCGGCCGGTTCGAGCGCAGCATGTCGCGCTCGACCGACGGGAGGCTCGCGATCCACGGCCCGAGTGCGCTGACGCGAACCGACGCGCCGGCCTGCCCCACCTGCTGACGCTGGTCCGTGCCGGCGATCCAGAGGGTTCCCTTCGACCGGACGACGTCCGCGGGCAGATCGCCGAGGACGTCGGCGATCCGGTCCGGGTGGAACGGTCGCCGTCGGCGGTAGGTGAAGGAAGTGACGCCGTACACCTCGTCCGGGTGGCGGTGGGCGTGCCCCTCGTCTCCGTCGCTCTCCCCGTCGTGGTGGTGGTCCGCGTCGGCCTCGGCCAGTGCGCGCTTCCACCCCGGCAGGTCGCCGATCTCGCTCGCGTCGAACAGCCCGACGCCGAGTATTCGATCGGGGTCGACCGCGGAGAATTCGGTGACGACCGTCTCCGCGTCGGGCTGCAGCGCGCCGACGAGTTCGACCGCCTCGTCCAACTCGGCCTCGGTACAGAGGTCGGCCTTGTTACACACCACCAGGTTCGACACCTCCACCTGTTCGACCAGGAGGTCGGAGAGCGGGCGGGCCTCCTCGTCGTCCTCCGCGGCGACGCGCCGTTCGGGGGTCCCGTCGCCGGCGAAGGCGTCGAGGAACCGCCGCGTGTCGATCACGGTCACGAGCGCGTCGACGCGGTATCGAGCGGCCGCGCGCGACTCTGTCGTGAACAGCCGCGCGACCGGTGCCGGCTCGGAGATGCCCGACGACTCGACGACCAAGTGGTCGAAGGAGCGCTCGTTCGCCAGCCGGACCACGGCGGTTTCCAGGTCGTCCTGCAGCTCGCAGCAGATGCAGCCGTTCGACAGCTCCGTGACGCCCTCGACGTCGACTTCGGATTCCTCGGCGATCAGCTCGGCGTCGACGTTGACGTCCCCCATGTCGTTGACCAGCACCGCGATGTCGCGATCGCCGGCGTTCCGCAGGAGGTGGTTCAACAGCGTCGTCTTCCCCGCACCGAGACTCCCCGAGAGTACGGTCACCGGAATCCGATCGTCGTCCATGCAGGTCGGTCAGTGGGCGCGCCCCTTCAACGTCGCGGCGTCTCGGCGTCACGGTTGCGGCGTCTCGGCGTCACGGTTGCGGCGTCTCGGCGTCACGGTTGCGGCGTCTCGGCGTCACGGTTGCGGCGTCTCGGCGTCACGGTTGCGGCGTCTCGGCGTCACGGTTGCGGCGTCTCGGCGTCACGGTTGCGGCGTCTCGGCGTTGCGGGTCGAAGTCGATTCGACACGGCTCCATTCTGCCGCCGACACGGAGCGTTCTCCCCGGCGTACGGACCGTCCAAACCGGCCGCAGACCGACCCCTCGGGGCTCGCGCTGCTGTTCGGCCCGCATCCGTGACTGCCGAAAGCCGACACGTTGATACGTTACGCCCGCAGACCGACGACCATGTTCCAGTACGTGTCGGCGGTGAGCTTCGTGGCGGTCGTGATGACCTTCCTGATGGTCATCGCGATGCTGTACCTCGTCTGGGGCGCGCTCGACGGGGACGCACACGCGCCGAGTCCGGACACAAACGAGCAGCCGGAGCTCGGCGACGACGAGTCGGCTGACGCGGACGAACTGCAGGCCGAACTGGCCGCCGACGGCAACTCGGCCTGACCGAACCGCGTCGGCCTCATCGTCGAGCGTCCCACCCCGACCCCTGCGAGCGCTCGACGCGCGACCGCGACAGCTTTTAACACGCCCCGACCGTCACGCACGACAATGACAGTCGCAGACCGGATCGAGACGTTCCGAGCCACCCTTGAGGAATGGCTCCGCGGCCTGTATCACGGGATGTTCACGCATCCGGCCTACGAGAAGATCGAGAAGGAGGCCGAGGACACGGAAGACGAGTTCATGCTCGCGTGCTTCCCGGACGCCTTCGGCATCCCCTCGCCGGTCTCGTACTACACGGCGGAGCTGCTCCCGTACCTCGAAGACGAGTTCGAGGCGTGGGAACGGCGGCTGTGGGACCGCGAGAGCCTCATGGAACGAAAGGGCCAGCAGTACCACTTCTGATGGAGCAGTTCGTCTTCTTCGGCGGCAAAGGCGGGGTCGGCAAGACCACCGTCTCCTGTGCGTACGCCTACCGCTGTGCGAACGCCGGGTTGCGCACGCTCGTCGTCTCGACCGACCCCGCGCACTCGGTGTCCGACGTGTTCGACCAACAGTTCGGTGACGACCCCGAACCGGTCGACGGGGTCTCGGGGCTCGACGCGATGGAGATTGACCCCGAAGACGAGATGCAGCGGCACCTCCAACAGATCCGCGAGGGGCTCTCGGAACAGGTGTCGGCGGCGATGGTCTCGGAGATCAACCGACAGTTGGAGATGTCGCACGGGACGCCGGGGGCGTACGAGGCCGCCCTCTTCGACGCGTTCGTGGGTGTGATGCGCGAGGAGAGCGAACCGTACGACCGGATCGTCTTCGACACCGCACCGACCGGGTCGACGCTCCGACTGCTCGGGCTCCCCGACTTTCTGGGCGACTGGATCGACCGCCTGCTGTACAAGCGGAAGCAATCGATCGATCTGTTCGAGAAGGCCGCCATCGGCGACATGGAGCCGCGGCGCCTGATGGACGGCGACCCCGTCTTGGAACGGCTCCAGCGACGCAAGGAGTTCTTCGAGTTCGCGGGCGATACGATGCGGAACGACGCCGCCTTCTTCCTCGTGTTGAACCCCGATCAGCTGTCGGTCAACGAGACCGGTCGAGCGATAGAGGGGTTCACAGAGCGCGACCTGCGCGTCCGCGGGCTCGTCGCGAACAAACTCACCCCGTCGCCGGACGACGACGAAGCGGGGCGCGGAGCCACCTATCTCCGTGAGAAAGTCGCGACGGAGCGCGACCGTCTCGATCAGGTCCGCGAGGAGTTCGACCCGCCGCTGGTCGCCGAAATCGAATCGCGAACCAGCGAGGTCCGCGGGGACGTGCTGTCGGACGTTGCTGCCGCCCTCGACGTGGAGACCGGAGCGCCCGTGAGCGCGCGCGAGTAAGAACCGAGACGGTCAGCGTAGAATCAATAACCTGCCAGACGAAACGAACGTTGACAGGTCGCTCTCGTCGGTGTTTCTGCGGTTGAATCGCGTAACTATCACGGTTGACGATAATACTTAATACGCTGTTTCCAAACCGCGTTACTGAGGCAGGGCTATACATGACAAACGTAATCTGGATAATGGTCGCGGTCCTCGGAACGTTCTCTGTCGGGTATATGGGATACTCGCGGTACCTCTCGCAGTTCGTTGATCTCGACGACGAGCGAGAGACGCCGGCACACAAGTACGAGGACGGGCAGGAGTATGTACCGTCGAAAAAACCGGTACTATTGGGGCATCACTTTTCAAGTATTGCGGGCGGCGCGCCGATCGTCGGTCCGATCACTGCGGGAGTAATCTGGGGCTGGGTCCCGGCGATGCTGTGGATCGCCATCGGGAACCCGCTGATGGGCGCGGTCCACGACTTCATCTCGCTGTCGAGTTCGATCCGTCACGAGGGGCGGTCGATCGGATACATCGTGGGTCAGTACGTCGGTGAGCGTGGGAAGAACCTCCTGCTGTGGTTCGCGTTCCTCACGATCATCCTCGTCGTCGCGGTGTTCGCCCTCGTTGTCGGGATCGTGTTCAACGCGTACCCGCAGGTGACGACCGCGAGTACCGTCTACGTGGGGCTCGCGCTCCTCTTCGGGGTGTACCTCTACCAGCTCAACGGCCCGTTCGTCCCGGGGACGATCCTGTTCGTCGCCGGCGTCTTCGCCGGCGTCTGGGTCGGCATTCAGTACCCGTTCGCGCTGTTCGCGCTCGCCGAGGGGAGCCACCCCGCGGGAACGATCGTACTGTTCAGCGGGAGCACCGGCAGTTGGGTCCCCGGCGCAGCCGCGCTCGGCGGTAACACCGCCGGCTGGATCCCGCTCGTCATGCTGTACGCCGGCATCGCGAGCGCGCTCCCGGTGTGGGTGCTGCTCCAGCCGCGTGACTACCTCTCGTCGTTCCTGCTGTACAGCGGGGTCGGCGGGGGCGTGCTGGCGATCATCGTCGGCACGATCCTCGGCACGTCGAGTCAGCCGCTTGTCATCAGCGACTCGATCGGCGTCTTCGAGGGCTTCTGGGGCGTCGAGGCCGCGGGACTGTTCCCGCTGTTCCCGCTGCTTTTCATCACCATCGCCTGCGGGACGATCAGCGGGTTCCACTCGCTCGTCTCCTCGGGGACGACCTCGAAACAACTCAACAAGGAGAGCGACGCCCGCCTGATCGGTTACGGCGGAATGCTCGGTGAGGGCCTGCTCGGCGCGCTCGCGCTGTCGACGGTCGCGGTCGCCGGAGTGACCGGCGGCGGCGGTATCGGTCGAGCTCTCCCGAACTTCGCCGACGGCGGCGGAATCATCCTGACGAGCCTGGGTGTGCCCATTGCCATCGGGAGCGTCTTCATGGCGCTCGTCCTGGTGAGCTTCCTGCTCACCTCCACCGACACCGCGGTCCGCCTCGGTCGCTACATGATGGAGGAGATCGTCGGCATAGACGACGGCATGACCGTCTCCGGGCTCTCCGGAGGTATCGGGGCGGCCGCCCGCGGTCGGTACACGAACCCGGTCATCCAGATCGGTATCGCGTACGTCCTGATCATCTCGGGCCAGTGGCAGACGCTCTGGGGGCTGTTCGGCGGTGCGAACCAGCTCCTCGCGGCGCTCGCGCTGCTGACGGCGACGGTGTGGCTCGCCAACTGGGACGAGTCCAAACAGCTCGTCTCCACGGGCGTCCCGATGGCGATCATGGTGACTATCACCGTGCTCGGGCTCGCGTGGATCGCGCTGTACAACAACCTCTACGTCAACCTCATCCAGGGCGGCGCCGGCACGATCGGCGCACAGCTGTCGTCCGCGGCACAGCTGATCTTGGGCCTCGTACTGATCTACATCGCCCTGTCGCTCGTCCGGATCGGGATTGGTAACCTCCAGTCCGTCCGGAGCAGCGAGCCGCCCGCGGCCGAACCAAGCGACGACTGACGACGACGCGGCTCCGCGGTGTCGAATTTTTTAGGTAAAATCTCAACCGGATCAGCGCCAGAACCGCTTCGTGAACCGCGAGATGATGCCGTCGTCGGGGTTCTCGACCGGCGCCCACAGCCGAAGCGCCTCGGCGCTACTCGCGGCCTCGCTGGCGACGAGGCGCTCTTCGTCGGGCGCGACCACGACGAGATTCACCTCGTAGTGACCGTAGTAGCCGAACTTCAGCAGGGTCCGGTCCCGGAACCCGTCGACGAACTCAGCGACCTGGTCCGAGATCCGGTCGGCGACGATCACGACCGTGACGTCGGTGCCGTAGTGCTGTTCGTTCCCCTCGACCCGCTCGTCGGCGACGCCGTGGGCGAACTCCACGAGCCGCTCCAACTCGCCGACCGTCGGGTCGGACACGTGCCGAGCGAACAGGTACTCCATCACGTCGTGGTCCGCGTAGCTCAGGGCGGGGTGGAGGAACTGCTTCTGATTGCGCATCCGCATCTCGGCGGTCAGATCGAAGCGCTCGCCGTCGACGACGACGTCGGCCTCGAGGTCGTAGCTGTACATCAGCCGGTCGGAGACGCGGTCGAGGTACTCGTCGTCGTAGTCGGGGACCGCCTCGCGGATCTCGGCCGGTAGTTCCTCGGGGTCGCGTCGGCCGTCGCTCCCCTCGGCGGCGTCACTCATCGTCCGGATCGTACGCGACCGCATCGCCGTCGACGGGCGGCGCCCCGATCGCCAGTACGGTCACCGGCTCCGTCGCGTCGGCCGGGTTGTACGCCCGCTGCGGGCTCTCCGGATCGACGACGAACAGGTCGTCCGCGGGCACCTCGTAGGTCTGTTCCGGCGTCTCCACCGAGAGCGTCCCGTCGAGGACGTAGAACGCCTCCTCCTGGGTCTCGTGGTAGTGGTACGCCAACGGCAGCTGCTCGCCCGGCTCGGCATGGAAGCGGTTGATCGCCGCGGAGTCGAAGCCGCCCGGCTCGGAGAGCTTTCGGCATTCGCAGGGGCGATCCGGCTTCGGCTCCACCGAGTCCGTGTCGACGACGCGGTATCCCATGAGAACACATTCCACGGACCGATTGAAAAGCTCATCGGGGCAGCGTCGGTCGGTTCCGAGCCGCCGTCGGTCACCGAAGAACCGCCGCAGCACTGCCGACGGCGGGTTTTATGAGCGTTGAACACGATCGTTCGGTAGAGAATCACATGTCCGACGAAGAGATACAGTCCGAGGCGTGCGGACGGTGTTCGATGTCGACCGTCGTGGGTGCGGTAAACGGCGATAAGGACCCGGCGGAACGCGCCGAGCACGACCCGTTCGCGGGCGAGCGCATCGAGGTCACCGAGTCCTCGATCCGCCGAGTGTCGCCTGCTGGGTTCCTCGCCGACCTCAAGGACCGGGTCGACGACCTTGGGCGTCGGCTTTCGTACGGAAAGTAGGTCGCGATCGGTCAGTCGATTGAGCCGATCGCTCACGTCAGGTCGGAGAGACTTATACGCGTCCGTTACGTATTGGGGGCAACCCGATGGAAGAGAGCATCTCCGGCTTCAAGACGCGCGGGGACTGGGGAGACGTCGTCGAGCACGGCGAACGGATCACCTTAGCACTCCGCGAGACGGGCTCTGACAGCGACGCCTTCTACGACTTCGACGAGTGGCGACCGAAGGCCCACGAGCGCATCGACGAGGACGTCTCGGCGAAGACCGCCGATCAGGCGTCAGTCTCCGAAGGCGAGGGCGAACAGGCCGGTAAAACGCCGAGCGACGACCTCCAGACGGCCGGAGAGAAGCTCACCGAGTCCTACGAGAAGGTCGAGGAGAACGACACCGAGAGCGCGATGGAGAGTTGGGGCGAGTCGATCGGCCACGTCGCTCGCGCGGCCGACTCGGCCAGCCGAAAGGCGCTCCGAAAGGTCGAAGACACCGTTTACCGGAACGTGATGACCCAGATGGCACCGTACTACTTCGACAACGAACTCGTCAGCGCCAACATTCAGGAGGTCGGTCGCAGCGAGGCCGGCGAGACGTTCGAGTTCGAGGTGAACGTCAACGACGACGAACTGAAAGAGGATGTGAGCGACATCCTCGCCGACTACGAGTCGGAGATAGACCGCTGGCACGTCGAGACCGAGAAACGCACGGACGACATCGCCGCCGCCGAGGGCGTCGAACCTCCGGAGAAGGAGGGCGGCCCGGATTCGACGATGACGTAACTCCCTCGCCGAGCCACGCACGGTTTTAATTCGACGAGCGACAAACAGTGCCTATGCCCGAGGTACTCCGGATCGAGGCCGGCGAGCTGTCGGCCGACGAGATAATCGACGCACTCAACGACGGCCGCCGGATACTCGTCGACGTCGAGGTCGCCGGCGGTCGTCACGAGGTCGTGCTCCGATACGACGGCGAGACGTATCACTGCGACACGCCGACGAACCTGCACCGTCACACGGAGGAATCGGAGATGCGCGGCTGTCTCGACCGGATGGGATACGCCGGCGTCGAGGTCGATCCCGACGACTGACCCGACCGTCGTCGGCCGACCGTAGCCGCCGTCGCCGCCCCTCTCGGCCGCAGTCCGCCGCGGATGGCGACTTTTAACCCGGCCGCAGTCGAACGACGGCCATGAGCGACCCCGAGATCGAGGACCTCGTCGGCGACGTCTCTCCCTCGTTCGAACACGTGCTCTCCTGCGTGTTCGGCATTCGAGACCACGAGAGCCGCACGTACCTGACGCTGCTCGATCACCCGGGGAGCACCGTCGCCGAACTGGCCGAAACCCTCGACCGGGACCGGTCGAACGTGAACCGCTCCCTGTCGACGCTGCGGGACAAAGGACTCGTCGAGCGCCGTCGACGGCTGCTCGACTCCGGCGGTTACGTCTACCAGTACACGGCGATCCCGGTGCCGGAGGCGAAAGAACGGCTCCACGACGCGCTCGACGAGTGGGTCGAGGGCGTCCACACGGCGATCGACGCGTTCGACCCGGACGATCGGGAGTGAGCCTACTCGCCGTCCGCTTCCTCTTCCTCGTCCTCGTCGTCCGCCTCGTTCGCGGCGCTTAATCCATCGTCGGCGGGCCGGTCGAGTGCCCGTGGCGCGTCGTGGTGGTCGGAGTAGCCGTCGAACCAGCGAGCGATCCGCTCGATGCGGTCGACGACGTGTCCCGGCTCTCCGGAGCGCGAGAGCTCGTGCCCCTCCCGCGGGTAGCGAACGAATCGCGTATCGACGCCGTTCTTCCGGAGAATTCGGTGATACAGCTCCGCCGTGCAGATCGGCGTTCGGGTGTCGTCCTCGCTGTGGATCAGCAGCGTGGGGGTGTCGACCGCGTCGGCGTGGCCGGTGGGCGACTGCTCCCACAGCCACTCGGGCTCCTCGGAGGGAACGGTGTCGAAGTCGCCCTCGACCAGCTTGTACGCCGCGTCCGTCGACCCGTAAAATCCGGTCAGGTCGTACACGCCGCGCTGGGAGACGGCCGCGCGGAAGTAGTCGGTCTGTCCCACCGCCCACGCCGTCATGAACCCGCCGAAGGAGCCGCCGGTGAGGAAGGCGTTCGTCTCGTCGACGGCCGGTCGCTCGGCGACCGCCTCCACGCCGGCCATCACGTCCGAGAGGGTCACCGCGCCCCAATCGCGCTCGATCGCCTGCATGAACGCCTCGCCGTAGCCGGTCGACCCGCGCGGATTCGACCAGAAGACGACGTACCCGCGAGCCGCGAGCGTCTGGAACTCGTGCCACATCGTCCCCGCGGTCGACCACATCGCGTGAGGGCCGCCGTGGACCTCGACCGCGAGGGGGTACGCCTCGTCCGCCTCGCTCCCCTCGCCGTCAGGGTCGACCGCGGGCGGCGTCAGCACCCATCCTTGGATCTCCGTTCCGTCGGACTCGAACCGGATCTCCTCCGGTTCTCCGACCGCGTGCTCCGCGAGGTACGCGGCGTTCAGTTCGGTGAGTCGCGTCGTCTCGCTGCTCGACGCATCGTGCGCGAAGACGTCACCCGGGTGGTCCCACTCGCTGGCGGCGAACGCGACGGTCACTTCGCCGGGACCGGCACCGTCGTCGCCGCCCACGGTCGCGCCGGAGACGGTCCCCGGCCGGAGGAGGCGCTCGGGGGTCTCGCTCCCGTCGGCGGGGACGTGCCACAGCGCGGTCTTCCCCTCGTCGGGGGTCGCGAAGTACAGCGTCGCGTCGTCGGGGCCCCACTGCGGCGCGGCCTCGTAGCCGAGTCCGTGGTCGACATCGCCGGTGAGATCGGTCACCGCGCCCGTCTCGCGGTCGACGACGCGGAGGTCGACCGGCTGCATCGACACCTGCTCGGGCTCCGCGTGGGTGAAGGCGACGCGGCCGTCGGCGGTCGCGGCGAGTGCGGCGCCCCAGCCGGTCGTCGTGTGGACGTGCTCGGTGTCGCCCGTCTCGAAGTCGTGCACGCGGATCGCGATCTCCGCGGAGTCGTCGGGGTCGTCGCCGACCTCCTCGGCGAAGTACAGGGTGCCGTCGTCGCCCCAGTCGGGCGCCGAGAAGTCGGCGTCGCGATCGGTCACCCGCTCGACGCCCTCGGCGGGATTTGCTCCGGTCGCGCCGCCGACCGCCGCGTCCGCGGCGACGACGTAGACGCCGGCCCACCGGCCGTCGAAGAACTGCTGGTCGGAGCGGTAGACAGTGCGGTCGATCACGCGCGGATCGGGGTGATCGTCCGGCTCGTGTTCCTCGGGGACTGACAGGTCTCGGTCCGCCTCGCGATCGTCGGCGGTCACCGACTGCACGAAGGCGATCCGCTCCCCGTCCGGCGACCACGCGATCTCGCTGACGCCGCCGACGACGTCGGTGACTCGCTGAGCCTCGCCGCCGTCGACCGGGAGGACCCAGAGCTGCTGGCGGTCGTCGGCGGCGCCTCGCGTCGAGGTGAACGCGATGCGGTCGCCGGACGGGCTCCAGCGCGGTTCCGCGTCGTTGCCCTCGGTGAGGGTGAGGCGTCGGGGGTCGCTGCCGGCAGCGTCGACGAGGTAGACGGTCGACTCGACGGCCTCGTCGTCGGTCGGCTGGCGTCGCAGGAAGGCGACCCGGTCTCCGTCGGGCGAGAGCCGCGGGTCGGCGGGCGTGGCGATGTCGTGATAGTCGGCCGCGGTGACGCGATCCATGGCGACGGATCGGCTGCCGCGGGCAAAAGGCGTCGGGAGCCGGAAAGGCGGTCGGCCGTCGGCTCGGGCGACTTCCCCCGAAGTCGACTACGCCTCGCCGTTGTCGAACGCGAGCGTCACGCCGTCGTCGTCGACGGTCGCGCCCGCGGCGCACACGGGGTGTTCGAAGTCGGCGTCGAGGAGTTCGGTCGCGGCCGCCGCCGCGTCCGGTACCTCGGCCTCGGCCGCCGAGAGGGCGTACGGCTCGGGGCTGTCGGTCTCGTAGGTGGCGACTATCGTCGGCTCGTCGACGGCCTCGACGAGCAGCGCGTCGCGTCGGACGACCCCGATCGTCGCCGTCTCGCTTCCGACGACGCCGGCGATCCGGGGCGTGTCGTAGTCGTCCTTCTCGAAGTCCAGCGCGAGCAGCGGGGTTGCGAGGGCGTCGCGAGCGGGGTAGCCGAGTCCCAACTTCTCTGCGATCGGGTCGACGTGCGAGCCGTTTCCGACGACCGCGAGCGGCTCGGCCGTCGGTGTCTGAACCTCGCGCGCGCAGTTGTACGAGACGTACGGGTTGTCGGTCTCCGGAGCGTCCGGCGTCGGTCCCACGGTAAGGGTTCCGTCGCGGTCGAGCACGCGCCGGTTCGGGAACGAGCGCGAGGAGACTCGGTAGGCACCGATTCCGGGAGCGACGACGACGAATCGTCCGACGTACATACAGATTCGTGGCTATTCTGTCGAGTAAAGCGCATCGATATACGCACGTTCGTCGATCGCAAACGACTCGACCGGTGACCGAAGGGTCGCGTCGCGGTTCCGTCCGTCTTCGCGGTTCCGTCACCGACTGTGAACGCGTGACAGAGGGCCGGCAACGCGCAACGCTTACAAACACGCACAGGCTATCGATGGATGCGCACAGTCCATTGGGGTAGTGGCCAATCCTGTTGCCTTCTGGGGGCAACGACCCTGGTTCGAATCCAGGATGGACTATTCTCGCGGTTCGCCGCTTCGATTCCAGACCGCTCCCTCCCGCTCTCTGGTCTCCCGGGGACCGTTTCGGGTGGACCGTCTCGTTCGACTCGACCGTTCGGTTCGCCTGGAATCGAACGCGACCTCAGTCATGCGGTTTCCAGTGGAAACTAAGGGGTATCTGTCCCCGGTCGCTCGCGCCTTTTGACTACTTTTCCACGTCGAGCAGCGCCACGCGTTCGCGGACGACGTCGGCCAGCCCGCCGGCCGTCGCCGCCAGTTCGCGGTCGGAGACGTCGAAGAACGCGGTGACTCGATCCGCGTCGAACCCGTTTTCGATCTCAGCGTCGGTCGGAGTCGTCAGCGCTTCGACGGCGCTCACCGCCGCGTCGAGGTCGGCGGCGGATCTGTCTGCCCCCTCGACGCCGCCGAAGTCGGCCACGAGCACGACCGCGCGCTGTTCGCCCTCGGTGACGCCGAGGTTCAGCGCGCGATCTATCTGTCGCCGCCCGGCCGCGTACAGCAGGACCTCTACCCCCGGATCGCGCGCGACGGCCTCGCCGCGAGCGATCGCCCGCGCCGCGAGGCGGGTCGCCGCGCGGAGGTGCGCGTCGGAGACGACGAGGTCGGCGTCGAACGCCTGCACGATCGCGCCGGTCTCGGCGGCGATCCCGTCAAGTCGCGAGAGGAACGCGTCGAGGTCGTCGATAGCGACCGTCCCGCTGACGAGGTGGTGAGCCGGGGTCTGCGGGTCGGCCGGCCGGTCGTCCGATGGAGCGCCGACAGGCGCTCTCTCGCTCATTCGAAATCACCCAGACTCGCCTGTCCCTCGCCGTTCTCGTCGCTCGCGGACCCGGCGGTCGCCGCCGCCGAGGCCGACTTGTCCGGCCGCACGTCATCCATCGAGGGGTCCTCGCGCCCCGCGTGTTCGAGGATGCGCTCGGCGGTGCGCTCGCGGCCGCGGAGCGCGCCGAGCACGACTGCCTTGTCGGCCTCGCGGAGGTCGGCGCGGTCCTCGACGCCGGCCTCGTACAGCCGGCGGGCGCGCTTCCGACCGACGTTTCGGACGCCGGCCAGGTCGAGCAGTTCCTCGCGGACGCCGTACTCGATCCGTTTTCGCGCCTCTCGGACCGCGACGACGACGTCGCCGTCTATCCCCTCCACGTCTCGCGCGAGGGTTTCGGCCGCGCGCAGCAGCCACTCGGCGGTCTCGACCTTCCCGCGAATATCGCCCGGGCCGACGCCGTAGCGCTCCGTGATGCGGTCCTCGTCGACCTCGTTTGCCCAGTCTTCCAGGAGGCGGGCCGTCTTCAGGGACGCGAGCCAGTCTTCGAACCGCACGTCCTCGTACTCGGACGGCACGTCCCCGAGGAACTCGGTCTCGCGCTCGTAGCAGATCTCGGTGTACGTCTCTCTGTCTCCCGATTTGAGGTAGAGTTCGTACATGTCGGGGGTGCGACTGACGAGGTGGTAGAGGCCGAGCGGCGTGACTTTGGGTGACGAGTCGTCCGAATCGCCCTCGCCATCTGCGGTCGCGTCGGCCGCGGCACCCGCCGATTCGCTCTCGTCGCCGTCTTCGTCGGCTCGCGTGTACGTCCCGAATCCGGGCTCGTCGCCGTCGTCGTCGGCGGTTCTGACGAACGCTCCGGCGTCGCCGTCGCCGCTCCCTTGACCGGCGGCCTCGCGGTCTCCGACCGAGCGGATGCCGTCGATCATCTCGGCCGCGCTCATCGGGTCGAGATAGAGCCGCGAGACCGAGTGGCCGATACCGGTCGCGGTCAGGCTCTCCGTCCCGCCGTCGCGGTCGCGGTCGACGAAGTCGTTGACGGCGAGGTAGTCGAGGACGGTGTCGGTGACCGCCGCGAGCCGCCCCTCGTCGTCGGTCTGCGTCGCGTAGAGTGTGTTGTCGAGGAACGAGAGGAGTCCATCACGGGTGGAGGCGAACCCGGAGGCAATGGTGGCGAGTACGTGCGTCCGGAGCGCGGGCTCGGCCGCGAGCTTCGACCGGACCGGCTCGGGGTCGGCCCAGAGGTACCGCTCGAACAGCTCTTCTTTGGTGTCCGCGTCGCTCGCGAGCAGCACCGCCTCGCCGTACGGGTCGAGTCCGGGCCGGCCCGCGCGGCCGCACATCTGGTGGACCTCCAGCACGTCGAGGGGTTTCATGCCGCCGAAATCCCCATCGTAGCGGCGCCAGTCGCGGACGATCACTCGCCGAGCGGGGGTGTTGACGCCGGCGGCGAGCGTCGGCGTCGCGGAGATGCATTTGATGAGGCGGTCGCGGAACGCGTCCTCCACCAGCGACCGGTGCTCGCTCGCGAGCCCCGCGTGGTGGAACGCCGACCCCTGTTCGACGGCGTCGGCGAGGTCCTCGGAGGTGTCGGTGTCGGAGACGCCACGGATCTCCTCGGCGAGTTCGCGGAGGCGGTCGCGCTCCCCATCGGTGAGGCGCGACCCGGTGACGTCGGTGAGCTTTCGAGCCGACGATTCGGCGTTGCGCCGTGAGTTGACGAAGACGAGCGAGGAGCCGCCCTGACCGTCCTCTTCCGTGTCGAGCGCGTCGCCGACGAGTCGAGCGGTCTGGTCCTCGCCGCGCTCGACGGTCACCTCGCGCTTGCTCCCGTCGGCGAAGTCGATCGCGTTACCGAAGTGGACGCCCATCCGGAGGTCGATCGGGCGCCAGTCGGACTCGACCAGTTCGGCGTCGAGCCAGTCGGCGATGACGTCCGCGTTGCCGACGGTCGCCGAGAGAGCGACTGTCTGCAGGCCGGGATTCACCTTTCGGAGCTTCGCGAGAGTGACTTCGAGGGTGGGCCCGCGGTTCGGGTCGTCGACGAGGTGGACCTCGTCGCTCACGACGCAGGTGAGGTCGTCGATCCACTGGGCGCCGTTCCGGATCAGCGAGTCGACCTTCTCCGAGGTGGCGACGATGATGTCTCGGGTGGCGAGCCACTCGCCGTCCGACTCGTAGTTTCCGGTGGAGGCGCCGACGGTGATGTCGTGGTCCGCCCAGCGCTCGAACTCGGTCTTCTTCTCGCTGGCGAGCGCGCGGAGCGGGACGATATACAGGGCCTTGCCGCCGCGTTCGATCGCCGACAGCATGGCGAGCTCGGCGATCAGGGTCTTTCCGGAGGCCGTCGGGACCGCGGCGACGAGGCTCTCGCCGTCGACGACGCCGGCCTCGACCGCGGCCGCTTGGGGCGGGTACAGCTCGGCGACGCCCTCCGCTTCGAGCGCCTCGCCGACGCCCGCGGGAAGTCCGGAGAGCGAACTCGGTTGCATTGGTGAAGGGTGGGTCCCGACCCGATTTAAACCGTCGGAACGGGGCGGTGGAGGAAGTCGGACGTCGCGCGACCGCCGCCGCTCCTACAACTCGCCCTTGGTGCTCGGCGTATCGCTGCGGCGACCGTCGAGCCGCGTCGCGTCGTCGAGCGCCCGTGCGAGGGCCTTGAACAGCGCCTCGACTTCGTGGTGCGCGTTGTCGCCCGTCTCGACCGCGGCGTGGAGCGTCAGGCCGGCGTTGTGCGCCAGCGACAGCGCGAAGTGATCGGCCATCACGCTGGTGAATTCGCCGACGGACTCCTGGGAGAACTCCCCGTCGAACTCGTAGTACGGCCGGCCGGCGACGTCGACGACGACGCTCGCGACCGCCTCGTCGAGTGGGACCCGCCGGTCGGCGTACCGACGGATGCCGCGCTTCTCGCCGAGCGCCTCGTCGAACGCCTCGCCGAGGCAGATCGCCACGTCCTCGACCGTGTGGTGGTCGTCGATCTCGGTGTCGCCGTCGCAGTCGACGGTGAGATCGAAGAGGCCGTGCTTGGCGAACGACGTCAGCATGTGGTCGAAGAAGCCGATCCCGGTGTCGACCTCGCTGTCGCCGTCGCCGTCGACCGCGAGGGTGAGCCGGATCGTCGTCTCGCTCGTCTCGCGGGTGACCGCGGCCGTCCGGTCGTGCTCGCTCATACCGGGTCGTCACAGGCGATTCGTAAGTCGGTTGCGGGTGGTCGGGCCCGCAGTTCCCCGGCCGCCCCCGGCCCGCCGACCCGGGCGGCGGTGGATATTTGTCGCCTCCGTGAGTCGACTTAGCACGGTATGGACGACTCCGAGCCCGCCGACGAGCCCGTCGCGACGCCCACGCCGGCGTCCACGTCAGGCCCTCAGTCACCCGATCTCGCGGGTTCGGAGACCGTCGCCGCCGCCGTCGACGCCGACACCGGGGAGGGGGAGCTCGAACGGACGATCGGTCTCGTGGGCGGTCTCGCGATCGGCGTGGGAACGATGGTCGGCGCGGGGATATTCGTCTTTCCGGGGCTGGCGGCGGCGAACGCCGGGCCGGCGGCGTCGCTCTCGTTCGCGATCGGGGCGGTCATCGCGCTCCTCGTCGCGCTGCCGGCATCGGAGCTCGCCACCGCGATGCCGCGCAGCGGGGGCGGGTACTTCTTCATTTCGCGCGGGTTGGGGACCGCCGCCGGCGCGGTCGTCGGGCTCGGGCTCTGGCTCGGGCTCGTCTTCGCTTCCGCCTTCTACCTCGTCGGACTCGGCAGCTACGCGGGACAGGTGTTCCTCGAAGCGGGCGTCGCGCTCCCGATCGACCCCGCGGTCCCGCTCGGCGTCGCGTTCGGCGTCGGGCTCACGGCGCTCAGCCTCTTCGGGACGAAGAACACCGCGGCGCTCCAGAACGCGATCGTGGTCCTCCTCTTAGTCATCCTCACCCTCTTTCTGGCCTACGGCTCTCTCGACGCGCTCGGCGTGTTCGGCGCCCAGCGCCTGCCGGAGCGGTTCTTCCCGCCCGGCGGCGCGCTGCCGGTGCTGCAGACCGCAGCGCTCGTGTTCACCTCGTATCTCGGATTCGCACAGGTCGCGACCGTCGCAGGCGACATCAAGGAGCCGAGCCTGAACCTGCCGCTGGCGATGGTCGGCTCCGTGCTCCTCGTCGGCGTCCTCTACGTCGTCACCATCTTCGTCGCGACCAGCGCGTTCGGCAGCGCCCGGCTCGGCGAGTTCGGCGAGACCGCGATGGTCGAGGTCGCGCGGTCGTTCGTCGGCCTGCCGGGCGCGGTGGCGATCGTCGTCGCCGGACTGTTGGCGACGTTCTCCAGCGCGAACGCCTCCATCCTCAGCGCCTCTCGGGCGGTGTACGCCGTGAGCCGCGACGGAGTCGTGCCCGAGGCCGCGAGCCGACTCAACCTCGCGTACGGCACCCCACACGTCGCCCTCGGGCTCGCCGGCGGCCCCATCGTCGTCCTGGCCGCGACGGGGCGAGTGGCGCTGCTCGCCGAGGTCGCCTCGTTCCTCCATCTCGTGATGTACGGCCTGATCTGCGTCGCGCTGATTCGGCTTCGACGAGAGCGCCCCTCGTGGTACGACCCGTCGTTTCGGTGTCCGGCCGGCGTCGCCGTCGCCGGAGTCGGCGGCCTCGCGAGCTTCGCGCTCATCGCGTTCATGCAGCCGGCGTCGATCGGCGTCGGCACAGGAGTGATGCTCGCCGCCTACGGCTGGTACCGGTTCTACGCGACAGACGTCGAACTCAAAGGTGACTTCTGAGATGACCGCCGCACCCACCGACGACGAGGAACAGTCCGCCACCGGCCGACCCGCGGTGTTAGTCCCGCTCGCGGTGCTGGAGGGCGAATCGCTCCCGAACGGGACGGCCGAACTGCTCGCGAACGCCCGCGTGGTCCTCCTCGGATACCACGTCATCCCCGAGCAGACGGCGGCCGAGCAGGCGCGCGAGCAGTTCGGCGAGACGGGGATGGCGAAACTCGACGAGTTCGCCGCCGAACTCGCCGCGGCCGGCGCCGACGTCGAGACGCGACTGGTGTTCACCCACGACGAGGCGGCCACGATCGATCGCCTCATCTACGAGCACGACTGCCTCGCGGTGCTCGTTCCGAACAGCACGCCGCAGGTGTCGTCGGTGTTCGTCGCGCTCCGTGGCACGGTCGGGATCGAGCGAAACACCCGACTCGTCGTCGGGCTGTTCGCCGACGCGGACGTCGACGTGACGCTGTACCACGCCCCCGGCGACGGCGAATCACCAGACGATGGGGAGTCATTTTTAAACGGGGTCAAATCCGACCTCGTCGAGCGAGGTATCGCGCCCGACCGAATCGCGACCCTCGTCGAAGACGCGAGCGTCCCGATCGATTTGATCGCCGCCAGGGCAGAGTCGTACGACGCTGTCGTGATGGGCGAGACGGACCCGTCGGTGACGACGTTCGTCTTCGGGATGCCGTCGAAACAGGTGGCCGAGCGCTTTCTCGGCCCGGTGTTGGTCGTCCAGCGCGCTCGCCCCGAGGAGTAGCCGGCGTCCGCGACGAGCGGAGCGTTCCCAGCGCCCGCCTCAGACGTCGTCAGCGGCCGCCTGCGCCTCCCGCAGCGTGAACCGCCCCTCGTACAGCGCGGTCCCCACGACGACCGCGGCCGCTCCCGCCCCCTTCAGGGCGACCACGTCGTCGACGGTCGCCACGCCGCCGGAGGCGATCACGGGAATGTCGACCGCATCGACGACGCTCGCGACCGCGTCGCGGTCGATCCCCTCCAACTGTCCCTCGACGTCGACGTTGGTGAAGAGGACCGCGCCCGCGCCGAGGTCCTCGTAGCGCGTCGCGGCCTCGGCGGGGTCGAGGCCGGTCCCCTCCGTCCAGCCGCTCACGACGACTTCGCCGTCCTTCGCGTCGAGGCTGACGACGACGCTCCCGGGGTGAGTCTCGTCTATCGCGGCGACGATCTCGGGCGTCTCGATCGCCGCCGTGCCCAAGATAACGCGGTCCAGCCCGAGGTCGAGGAGCTCCCGCGCGCCGTCGGCCGCGCGGATGCCGCCGCCGAGTTGGAGGCCGACCGCGTCCGGGACGCTCCGGACTACCGCCTCGATCGCCTCTGCGTTGACGCGCTCGCCCTCGAACGCTCCGTCGAGGTCGACGAGGTGGAGCGTCCGCGCCCCGGCCTCGATCCAGCGCTCGGCGGCCTCGACGGGGTCGCCGTACCGCTTGCCGGTGCCGCGCTCGCCGCCGACCAGTTGGACGACCTCGCCGTCCTGGACGTCGACCGCCGGGATAACCTCGAACTCGGGGAAGTCGTTCATACCCGTCGGGAGTCGCGGGCGCGGATTAAACGGGTCGGTTCGCGGAGGCGTGGCGCCCGCGACGCCGGTTTCGCGTCGCTCGCGGTCGGTCGCACACTCCGGATGCCGACACGGATCGCTTATAACCACCGAGTGTAACAACCAAGTAATGGCAGACGACACGGACGCGGCTCGCGCGGCGGATCCGGGCGCTCAACGAACCGAAGCGGGGTCCGAACGCTCCACTCGCCGCCGGTTCCTGTCGATCGGCGGAACCGCGGGCGCGCTCGCGCTCGCCGGCTGTAGCGCGCGGCGGACCGGTGACGGGAGCGACGGCGCCGCCGACGGCTCGGACGGGTCGAACGGGTCCGACGGTTCTGACGACTCGGACGACTCGGACGACTCGGACGACGGCGAGACGCCCACGCTCACGGTCGCGACGTACACCAACTTCATCGACGCGCCCTCCGTGAGCCCGGGCGAGTGGCTCAAAGCGGAGTTTGAATCTCGATTCGACGCCGAGTTGGAGTGGGCGACTCCGGACAACGAGCTGAACTACTACATCGAGCGGGCCGCCTCCGAGGTGTCCGTCGACGCCGACCTCTACGTCGGCCTCACCACCGAGGACCTCGTGCGCGTCGACGACCGGCTCGACGACGACCTCTTCGCCGAGCGCGGCGACGTCGACGGCTTCGCCGACGTCCGCGAGGGGCTCCTCTTCGACCCGTTCGACCGGGCGGTCCCCTTCGACACCGGCTACGTCAGTCTCGTCTACGACGGCACCGTGACGGAGGCGCCAGAGACGTTCGAGGGGTTGCTCGCGGACGAGCACGCCGGCGCGCTCATCGCGCAGAACCCGGGCGGCTCCTCGACGGGACGCGCGTTCCTGCTCCACACGATCCACCGCTTCGGCGACGGCGGCGTCGCGAGCGAGGGCGACGGGGAGGCGATCGAGGGCGGCGACGGCGACCCCGACTACGACTACCTCGACTACTGGGCGGATCTGCAGGCCAACGACGTTCGCGTACTCGGCTCGTGGGAGGACGCGTACACCGCGTGGAGCAACGGGGAGGCGCCCGTCGTCGTCTCCTACTCGACAGATCAGGTGTTCGCGGCCGACGCGGGCGAGGACCTGGAACGGCACCAGATCCGATTCTTAAACGACCAGGCGTACGCGACCCCCGAGGGGATGGCCGTCTTCGCCGACGCCGACGAGCCGGAGCTGGCGCGGGCGTTCATGTCGTTCATGCTGGAGCCGGAGGTGCAGGGCGAGATCGCCCAGCGCAACGTCGCCTTCCCCGCGACCGACACCGCGACGCTCCCGGACGACTACTCCGAACTCGCCAAGGAGCCGGCCGAACCGGTGACGTTCACGTACGACGAGCTCCGAGGTTCGGTCAGTGAGTGGATCGACGCTTGGGAGCGACAGTACGCCGGGAACTGAGGTCGACGGCGTGAGCAACCGTCGCAGCGACGGCGATAGGGAGCCGGACCGCGGCGCCGCGAGTCGCGGTCGCACTCGCTCGCTCCGCGATCGCATCGAGGGGCGACTGTTGGCCGCGCTCGCCGTCTTCACGAGCGTCGTCCTCGTCGTCGCCTTTTATTATCCGGTCGGCACGGTGCTTATCGAGGCGATCGTCGTCGACGGCGTCGCCACGCTCGCGGTGTTCGCCGAACTGTTTCGCGACCCGTTCTACTTCGGTGAACTGGCCCGGCTGTTCGCGGGGGAGTCGCCGCTCGCGGTCGCCCGAGCGCTCCTCGGTCCGGACCGCCGGCTCGGTATCGTCGGGTTCACCGCGTATCAGGCCGCGCTGTCGACGGTCGCCAGCGTGGCGCTCGGGCTCCCGGCGGCGTACCTGCTCGCGCGCTTCGAGTTTCCCGGCCGGCGGACGTTGCGGTCGCTGACCATCGTCCCGTTCGTCCTCCCGTCGATCATGGTCGCGGTCGGCTTCGTCGCCACGTTCGGCACCAACGGAACCCTGAACGCCGTTCTGTCGGCGCTCGGGCTCCCGACCGTCGACCTCCTGTTCTCGCTTCAGGCGATCGTGATCGCCCACGCTTTTTATAACGCGCCCCTCGTCGCCCGGGTGACGACCGCGGCGTGGGAGTCGGTCGACGCGCGCGCGGTCGAGACCGCCCGGAGCCTCGGTGCCGGGCCGATCCGAGCGTTCTACGACGTGGTCGCGCCGCAGGTGTACCCCGCCGTCCTGACGGGCGCGGCGCTGACGTTCGTGTTCACCTTCGGCACCTTCCCCATCGTGCTCGCGCTCGGCGGGTTCGAACTCGCGACGATCGAGGTGTTCGTCTACCGACTCGTCCGCGACCTGAACTACGCCGAGGCCGCCGCGCTGGCGCTCGTCGAACTCGCCATTTCGCTCGGGGTGTTGCTCGCGTACCTACGCTACGAGGCGAAGAACGCGGTCAGCGCTCGGGGCGCCCGGCCGCTCCCGCGTAGGCGCTTGCTCCCGTCGGCGCCGACCGCGCGGGAACTCCTGCCGCGCGTCGGGCTCGCGGCCTACGTCGTCGTCGCGGCGACTCTCTTCCTCGCGCCGATCGCTTCGATGGTCCTCGCGAGCGTCACGGGCGGCGACGGCGCGCTCACGCTGGAACATTACCGGTTCCTTCTCGAGCGCCAGCAGACGGGGGCGGCGTTTCAGGTGCGGCCGTGGCCCGCGATCCGCAACTCGCTCGCGTTCGCGTCGGCGGCGACGCTGATCGCCTTGCCGATGGGCGTCGTCGTCGCCGTGTTGACGACCCGACGCTACCGCGGGCGGACACTGGTCGACGCGGCCGCGATGGCGCCGCTCGCGGTCTCGGGGATCATCGTCGGCCTCGGGCTCCTCCGCGGGCTCGTTTTCGGGATCGAAGTCGCCGGCTGGCGGATCGCCGCGTCCGGCGCGGTCGCCATCGTCGTCGCGCACGCCGTTGCGGGCTATCCCTTCGTCGTCCGGACGGTCGCACCCGGACTGGAGGGGTTGGACCGCTCGCTGATCGAGTCCGCTCGGGCGCTCGGCGCGTCGCGGGCGCGGGTGATCCGCGACGTGGAACTTCCACTCGTGTGGCCCGGCGTCGTCGCCGGCGCGGCGTTCGCGTTCGCCATCTCGGTCGGCGAGTTCACGGCGACGGTCGTACTCGCCACCGGCGCCGACGCGTACACGATGCCGGTCGCCATCGAACGGTTCATCGGGCGTCGGCTCGGACCGGCGACCGCTATGGGCGTCGTCCTCCTCGTCGTCACCGGACTCAGCTTCGTCGTCATCGACCGCCTCGGGGGTGAGAGCCGTGGACTCTGAGGGACCGAGCGCGGGTGCCGGAGGCTCGGCCGATGCCCCGCCGGCCGTCGAACTCGCCGGCGTGACGAAGCGCTACGGCGAGACGACCGCCGTCGACGACGTCACCCTCCGGGTGCGAGAGGGCGAGTTCTTCACCCTCGTCGGGCCCTCGGGCTGCGGGAAGACGACGACGCTCCGGCTGATCGCGGGATTCGAGGCACCGACCGACGGCGAGGTCCGCTTCTTCGGCGACTCGGTCGCTGGGGTGCCGCCGGAGGACCGCCACGTGGGTGTCGTCTTCCAGAACTACGCGCTGTTCCCGCACATGACCGTGGGCGAGAACGTCGCGTACGGCCTCAACTTCGCCGAGCCGCCCGGCGGCGTCTCTCGCGAGGAGCGCGTTACCGAACTGCTCGAACTGGTCGATCTGCCGGACGCCGCCGACCGCGACCCCGAGAACCTCTCCGGCGGGCAACAGCAGCGCGTCGCGATGGCCCGGGCGCTCGCACCTGGCCCGGACGTGCTCCTCTTGGACGAGCCGATGAGCGCGCTCGACGCGCGGCTCCGCGAGCGGCTCCGCGTGCAGGTCCGACGAATCCAGTCGGAGCTCGGCATCACGACGATATACGTCACCCACGACCAGGAGGAGGCGCTGGCGGTCTCCGACCGCGTCGCGGTGATACGCGACGGCGCGCCGGAGCAGGTCGCTGAGCCGAGAACGGTGTACCGAGAGCCGGCGACGCGGTTCGTCGCCGAGTTCGTCGGCGACAACAACGTGTTCGCGGGCCGGGTCACGGCCGTCGAGGAGGGAGCCGCGGCGAGCCGCGACGACGACGGCGACCCCCCGACCGCCGCTGTCGACGTCGGCGGCGAGACGCTCCGAGTCGGCGTGGAAGATCCCACAGGCGTGACCCCCGGCGACCGCCTCACCTTCTGCGTCCGCCCCGAATACCTGCGGATCGACGGCGGGGAGAGCCGACTCGCGGCGACCGTCGCGAGCGCGGAGTTCCTGGGCGAGACGACGCGCGTGACCCTCGACTGGGGCGATCGCGACCTCGTCGTTCGGACACTCGACCCGCTCTCCGGTGAGGTCGTCGTCGGCTTCGACCCCGCGGATGCGCACGTGATCGACGGCCGACCCCGCGTGACGGACGACGATTTATAACTGGAGGCGTGAGGCCGCGGTGCCGTGCGGAGCGGGGGATTCGGAGCGGTTACCCGCCGATGCGCGGTCAGGTGTTTATAAGTAATTGACTCGGGCGCTGACGTGGTCCGCCGCCGTTCCGGGAGTGGTTCTCTCGCGGTCAACACTGCCCTCCGATCTGCATCCAACGGCGACACGCATTACCGCCCCGAACCCCTATCTCGGGTATGGCTTCGGAGTCGTGTGACGTCTGCGAGCGGTCCGTCAGGATCGCCGGCGGAATCGGCGACCTGTGGAACTTCGCGTTCGAGTCGACGCAGGGAATGACCGTGGAGCTCACGGACGGCGCGGAGTTCTTCCTCTGTTTCGAGTGCATGGAGTCGCTCCCGGACGATCACGAGCCGACCGAGGCGGACGTCGTCGACCTCCGCGAGCGCACCGACCCCGTCGAGGCCGACCGGAACAGCTTCTGGCACTGGGGGTGAGGCGCGGCCCGACTCTCCGTCGGCACCGCTGCCGGCGTCGTCGCCGCCACACGCTCTCTTTTTCGAACGTATCACAAGGACCATAGCCCCTCGCGACCGGATCCGATCCAACAGGTGGATCCCGTGACGAAGAAACGCGAATACCGAGACGACTACGACGACAAGACGCTGTACATCCCCGGTCCGACCGAGGTCCGCGAGGACGTGATCGAGGCGATGACGGAGTCGACGTTCGGACACCGGATGGACCGGATGACCGACCTCTACACGACCATCGTCGAGGACACCAAGGAGTTCCTCGGCACCGACAACGACGTGATCATCCTCACGGCCTCCGGCACGGAGTTCTGGGAGGCGACGACGCTGAACCTCGTCGACGAGCGCGTCTTGGTCCCGACCTGCGGGAGCTTCAGCGAGCGGTACGCCAACGTCGCCGAGCGCCTCGGGAAAGACGTCAGCCGACTGGAGTACGAGTGGGGCGAGGCGGTCAAGCCCGAGGACATCCGCGAGGCGCTCGACGCCAGTGAGGAGGGGTACGACATGGTCGCGGGCGTGATGAACGAGAGTTCGACCGGCGTCCGCAACCCCATCGAGGAGATGGGTGACGTAATCTCAGAGTACCCGGACACCTACTTCGCCGTCGACGCCGTCTCGTCGCTCGGCGGCGACTACGTCGACATCGAGGAGCACAACATCGACGTCATCTTCGCGTCCACGCAGAAGGCGTTCGCGATGCCCCCGGGGCTCGCGGTCTGCGTCGTCAGCGACGACGCCTACGACCGCGAGGTCGAGAAGGGGGACTCCTCGTGGTACGGCGGCTTCCGGCGCGCCATCGACTACTACGACCGCAAGGGACAGACCCACTCGACGCCGGCGATCCCGATCATGTTAGCGTACCGCAAGCAGATGAAATACATGCTCGAGGAGGGGCACCACGCCCGCGACGAGCGCCACCGCGAGATGATGGAATACGTCCACGACTGGGCCGACGAGCACTTCGCGATGTTTCCCGAGGAGGGGTACGAGTCGCAGACGGTCGCCTGCATCGAAAACACGCAGGGTATCGACGTCGCCGCAACCATCGAGGAGGTCAGCGAGGAGTACGACATGGCCTTCTCGAACGGGTACGGCGACATCGCCGAGGAGACGTTCCGCATCGGTCACATGGGCGAGCACACCGTCGAGAGCGTGAAAGAACTCACCGACGCGATCGAAGACGTGGCGGACCTGTAAGCGGTCTTCCCCGCCTCTTTTTCGCCGTTACCCGTCCGACCGCGGCTCGACCAGGTCGATCCGGTACCGCCGCCCGCCCGCTTCGGTCGATTCGACCTCCACGACGACGAACGAGTGGTCGCCGACGTCGACGATGTCGCCCGTCGACAGCGGGCCGTCCGGTCCGGGGACGCCGCGTCGGCGTCGGTTTCGGCGGACTTGCTTCGCCTCTTCGCCGTCTGCGCCGATGACGGTCGGCGCGACGCTGATGACCCCGCGCTCGGCCTCGACCGCTCGGTTCCAGAACGCGTCCGACGGCGGAAGTGGGCCCAGACGGTCCGCCAACTCCGCCCGCGTGAGTCGCTTCATGCGTCCCCGGTCACAGCCAGAGCAGTTGTGCGTGTCGGGTTTCCTCGAACTCCAGGACCGTCTCCTCGTCGACGAGGCCGTGTTCCACCGCGACGCCGACGGCCTCGGTGCCGACGATGTTCGCGACCTGCGCGCGGTGGAGTCCGGCGACGACCGCCTCGGCGTCGGCCTCGACGGCGCCCTCGCCGGCGTAGAACTCCTCGCTGACGGTGAGCGTCACGGGGCCGTCCTCGTACGTCTCGCCGAGGCAGTCCGCGTCGCAGACGGAGACGAGCGTCCCCTCCGCGGTCTCGCGCTCGCGGAGGAGCATCCCGGCGGCTCGGTCGCCCATCTCAGAAGCCCTCGGGCCCCTCGCCCTGGAGTTCGCGCTCCGGGGGTTCGGTCGGTTCGCCGCGGCCGCCCGGTTGACCGCCGGCACCGCCGCGCCCGCCGGCGCCGCCCGGGCCGGGGGCCTGTCCGGTCTGTTCCTCGACCATCTGTCCCTCCGCCTCGCGCCGGATCTCATCGGCACGGTCGGCGACCTCCTCGGCCTTCTCGTGTTCGCCGGCCTCTTCGAGGGCACGCGCCTTCTCCTCTAAGACGCCCGCGCTCCGGTAGCCGAGGCGGATCGCGTTGTCGAAGCAGGTGACGGCGTCCTCGGCGAGGCCTCGTTCGACCAGCAGGAACCCCCGGTTGTACCACGCCTCGGCGAAGCGCGGGTCGGTCTCGACGGCGCGCTCGGCGTGTTCGAGCGCCTGCTCGCCGCGGCCGGACTCCCACAGCGCGTACGCGAGGTTAGTTTCGGCGGTCGCGGCGTGCTCGGAGTCGTCGTCGATCCGCAGCGCCTCTTGGTAGGCGCCGACCGCCTGGTCGAACTCCTCTAACTGGGCGTGAGCCGCGCCCTTGTTCACCCACGCCTCTTGGGCCTCCAGCGAGTCTTCCTCGGCGAAGCTGGCGGCGCGCTCGAACGTCTCCGTCGCCTCCTCGAAGCGGTTGATCCCCATGTACGAGAGTCCGACGTCGATCAGGCGCTCCACGTCGATGGAATCGCTCTCGACGTTCCGCTTGTCGAGGATGTCCGTGAGGACGCGCGAGTCGACGGGGTCGACCGTGTTCGGGTCGGCGTCGATCTCCTCGGGGTCGAGGGTGAACTCCTCGTAGTTGGCGTCGACGCCCTGCCCCGCGGAGAACTCGTGGCGGTCGTCGTCGCGTTCGTCGGTCATATACCCAGTTTTGACGTTCACGCGGCGTAAGGGTTGCGTCAGCGAGCGAACGAGTACGCTGTCAGTGGTGACGACACGGTGGACTCGCCCGCAGTCGCAATCGGGTACGCCCATCTCTCCGATTTCTCTGCGCTACCCACCCTCAGCGCCCGAGCGCGAGCCCTCGCGGTCGCACTTCGAGTTCCCGTCTCTCGCGCGTGCAACTCGCGCCCGGTGGACGACTCGTCGGCACGCGCCACCGTTCGTTTATAAATAATGGAGACGCCGTCTCGGGATCTATTTATACCTAACTCGCTGTCGTAGAGCGCTTATCGTCCGCTCGAGGTCGCTGTCGGCCGTCTCCCGGTTCCTCGCCGCGCGTCCCGGTCGTGAGCGAATCCTGCCCCGGTGCCGGCCGCTTATATACGTACACCCGAAGGTAATCGTATGACCGAGGATTCCCGCGCGGACCGCCGCTCTCCGGTCGGCGAGCCCGTCGTTCGGGCCGACCCCGAGGTGACGGGCGAGCGGGCCGCGGAGGCGGTCGGTTTCGACCCCGACGATCCAGAGAGCGTCGCCGAGGCGGCCGAGACGGTGGCCCGCTTCGCGGCCGGCGACGTCGGCGACGAGGACAACGTGCTCATGCTGCGAGGCGCGGCCGCCTGCGCCGCGCTCGTTCGCGGCGTCGGTTCGTACAAGACGGCGGCCGAGCGCGCTGGAGACGGCGTCTCCGTGGCGTTTATCCGCAAGTGGGCGCGCGTCCACGACCTCCCACGGGCGATCCGCCGTCAAGTCGCGAGCGGTCGGATCGCGCCGAGCGCGGCGAAACACGTCGCGCGCCTCGGCGGTACCGACCGGTACCTGCTCGCGTGGGCGGCCATCGACGGCGACCTCACCGTGCGCGAGGTGCGGTCCATCGCGTCCGCCGTCAACGACGGCACCGATATCGAGACCGCGGTCCGCGAGGCGGGCGTCGAACTCGGCCACGTCGGCCTCCAGCTCCCGCTCGACACGTACGTGGAGCTCCGCCGACGCGCCTCGAATCAAAACGTCGAGCCCGGCGCGCTCGTCGCCGAGGCGCTCGACGACTACTTCGCTGCCGACGAGTCCCCGTAGCGCTCGGCGAACTGACCGACTGCGGCCGCGATCGCCGCCCGTCCCCGCTCGACTTCCCCCCACGCGATCGTTTCATCCGGATAGTGCGCCTCCGTGATGGTCCCTGGCCCCAACAACACGGTCGGGATCCCCGCCGCGACGTAGTGTCTGGAGTCGGCGCCGTAGGTCGCCCCGGTCGGCTCCGGGTTCGGGAGGCCGGCGTCGACGAGTCCCGCCCGCGCCGCTTCGACGATCGGCTCGTCGACGGCGACCTCGCTCCCCTCGAACTGCACGGAGAAGCGCTCGAACGACGGCGGATGCTCGCGCAGCCACGGGTCCTCGGCGACGACATCGGCGAGTCGCTCGCGGAACGCCGCCTCCACCTCGTCGACCGTTTCTCCCGGTGCGACGCCGATCCGGAACTCGGCCGTGAGCGTCGCCGGCACCGTCGACGCCCACGACCCGGCCTCGACGGTCCCGCAGACCACCGGCCACGGGACCGGGAACTCCGCGTATAAGGGGTGATCGACCGCCTCGCCCCGCTCCGTCTCCAAGTCCATGAACGCGCCTCGGATCGCCTCGAACCGCGGGAGGACGTCCTCGCCGCGCCAGCGCGTGGCGGCGTGCGCGCTCCGCCCGCTCAGCTCCAACCGCGCCATCAGCGACCCCTCGGTGGCGACGACGGGACGTAGCTCGGTCGGCTCCGCCACGATTGCCGCGTCGCGTTCGAAGGGGTAGGGGTTCGAGAGCGCCGCGGTCGCCGCTCCGTATCCGCCGTCCTCCTCGCCCGCGACCGCCTCGACGACGACGCGGAGCCCGCCCGGCGGCAGGTCGAGGTCGCCGGCCGCGACCGACTCCCGAACGTCGACCGCCGCGCCCACGCACGCCGCGACCCCCGACTTCATGTCCGCCGCGCCGCGGGCGGTGAGGGTCTCGCCGCCGTCGTCGGCACCCGCGTCGTCCCACTCCGGTTCGAAGGGGTCGCTCGACCACTCCGCGGGCTCTGCCGGGACCACGTCGATGTGGCCGTTCAACACGACCGTCGGCGTCTCGTTCGCGGAGTCGCCCGTTTCGTCATCCGCCGCGCTCGCGCCGCCCAGCGCGAGCACGCCGCCGACGCTCCGTCGTCCAGTCACGTCGCTGGCGTCGAGGTCGTCCGGAAAGGAGGGGTGGTCGGCGAGTCGGTCGGGATCGGCGTCCCACACGTACGTCTCGAAGCCGAGGTCATCGAGGCGTCCCTCGACGAAGTCGGTCGCGGCCGCCTCCTCGCCGGCGGTGGAGGCGAACCGACAGAGGTCGGCGGCGAACGCGCGCATGTCGAAGTCCATGCTCGCGGCGACGGTACCGGCCCGGAAACCGTTTCGGGTCCGCCGAGCAACGGCCCTCCCCGCGGGTGGTTTCTAAACGTTTATCCGTGGTCTGTCCGTACCGATTCGTGTCTGGGCCGGTAGCTCAGTTAGGGAGAGCGTCCGGCTTTTAACCGGACGGTCGGGGGTTCGAATCCCTCCCGGCCCGTTTTCTTGCGACCAACGGGAGCAGTGAAAACGCCAGGGGGATTCGAGGAGACCAGTCGCGCGCAGCGAACGAAGTGAGCGAGCACGTCTGGGCGTGGTTCGAATCCCTCCCGGCCCGCTGTACCGCCGCGAGCACTATCGCGAGCGACGGTGTTGTGCTGAGGGAGGGTTCGAACCCTGCTAGAGGCAGCCCGCGCAGCGAAGCGAGCAGGAACCTCTAGCTCCGGTTCGAATCCCTCCCGGCCCGTTTTCTTGCGACCGACGAGAGTACTCCGTAAGCGGCGGCGGCGCTCACGGGACGTATAAAGAAATCGAGAGTGACGCCGCCGTCGAAACTGCGCCGGCCGTTCAGTACCCGAGCTGCTCGCGAACGAGCACGATCGTCGTCCGACCGTCCTCCGTCTCGCGCCGGTAGACGAGCTGTTTCGCGACCGCCGATTCGACCCCGTACGCCTCCTGTGCGCGCTCGTTCTCCAGCGGGTACGCGACCGACTCCAGCCGGTCGAACGCGTCGTCGAGCGTGGGAACGATCTTGTTCGCGCCGCTGACGATGACCACGTTGCCGGCGGCGAACGGATACGCTCCGATGCGGCTCCCGGAGAGGTCGGCGGCGACGAGCTCGCCCGTCTGGGCAATCGCGTTGATGCCGCCGAGGAAGTAGTCGGCCGTCTGCGACTGTCGGCGTGCGTCCTGTCGCTCGGCGTCGTCGTCGATGCTCCAGATTTCGTCCGGGAGGCTCTCCCACTCGTGGTCCCCCTCGCTCAGGAGCTCCTCAAAGCCGATCTCTTCGAGCGTCGTCGAGTGGCCGTTCATCACGGACACGCCCGCAGGGATCTGCGCTTCGACCGCCGTCAGCGCCTCCGCGGCGGAGTCGACGACGACGACGTCGAACCCGTTGGCTTCGAGGTTCGCGACCGTCTCGTCGAGCGTCTCGTCGTCGGGTAGCTGATCCAGTGAGTCGTCTATCTCGGCGTCGTCTACGTAGTCTGCTTTCTGCTGTGACATTATATATCAAATCGGACGGGACACGCCGAACCGCGCGCTCACGGCGTCCACGCCTCGTGGACTAAGTAAACGCGTGGCCGACACTTAACGGCTCGCGAACACTCGTGTCGGGTGGTTACACCGGTGTTATCGTCGTGTCGCCGGGACGACTACTTGGCGCCCGTCAACGGTGAGCCATCGGCTACGCGGTCGGTCGGTCATAAAAAGCGCGCGTCGTCGGGCCCGCGAGGGGCGCGACGATCGATGTTGATCGGCGGATCGGTTCGGCGGTCGGCGGTCGGTGTTGGGTGTGTGGTGTGGCCTACGCGAAGCTCACATCGCACCGCCCATGCCGCCCATGCCGCCCATGCCGCCCATGCCGCCGGGCGCGCCGCCGGGGCCGCCCTCGTCGCCGCCGTCGTCGGAGCCGCCGCCCTTGAGGTCGCCGGCTGCGATGACGTCGTCGATGCGCAGGATCATGACGGCCGCCTCGGTAGCGGACTCGATGGCCTGGGTCTTGACGCGGAGCGGCTCCACGACGCCCTCGGCCTCCATGTCGATCACGTCGCCCGTGTAGGCGTCGAGACCGGCGCCGAACTCGCCAGCGTCGTGGCGAGCGCGGAGGTCGACGAGCGAGTCGATGGGGTCGAGCCCAGCGTTCTCGGCGAGGGTGCGCGGGATGACTTCCAGCGCGTCGGCGAACGCCTCGACGGCGAGCTGCTCGCGGCCGCCGACGGAGTCGGCGAAGTCGCGGAGCTGCAGTGCGAGCTCGGCCTCGGGGGCGCCGCCGCCGGGCAGGACCTGCCCGTCGAGCAGCGTCGTACGGACGACGCCGAGCGAGTCCTCGATGGCGCGCTCGACCTCGTCGACGACGTGTTCGGTGCCGCCGCGGAGGATGAGGGTGACGGACTTCGCCTCTTCGACGTCCTCGACGAAGATGCGCTCGTCGCCGCCGATGTCCTTCTGGGCGACGGAGCCGGCGAAGCCGAGGTCGTCCGACTCGATGTCGTCGAGGTTGGAGACGACGCGGCCGCCGGTCGCGCGGGCGAGGCGTTTGAGGTCACCGGACTTCGCGCGGCGGACGGCGAGGATGCCCTCCTGCGCGAGGTAGTGCTGCGCCATGTCGTCGATGCCGTCACCGACGAAGACGACGTCGGCGCCGATGTCGACGAGGTGGTCGACCATCTCGCGAAGCTGCGCTTCCTCCTGGTCGAGGAACTGCTGGAGCTGGTCGGGGTCGGTGACGTTGACTTCGGCGTCGATTTCCGTCTCCTTGACTTCGATGGCGCCGTCGAACAGGGCCACGTTCGCGTCCTCGACGGCGAAGGGCATGTTCTCGTCGACGCGCTCCTTGTCGACGATGACGCCCTCGACGAGCTCGGACTGGTCGATCGAGCTGCCGACGACCTTCTCGACGGAGACGTTCTCCGTGTCGATGCCGTCGTCGTCCTTAACAGCGATGACGGCGTCGACGACGAGCTCCGCGAGGATGTCCTTCGCGTTCTCGGCGCCCTTGCCGGTCATCGCCGTCTGGGCGATCTCGACGAGCGTGTCGTAGTCGTCCTCGGAGACCTCGATGGCCTCCTCCTCGAGGATCTCCTTGGCCTTCTCGGCGGCCTGACGGTACCCCTGTGCGAGGGTCGTCGCGTGGATGTCCTGGTCGAGGAGCTCCTCGGCCTGATCGAGGAGCTCACCGGCGACGACGACGGCGGAGGTGGTGCCGTCGCCGACCTCCTCCTCCTGCGTCTCGGAGACCTCGACGATCATGTTGGCCGCCGGGTGATCGATGTCCATCTCCTTCAGAATCGTGACGCCGTCGTTCGTGACGACGACCGATCCGCCGGAGTCGACGAGCATCTTGTCCATCCCTTTCGGGCCGAGCGTGGTGCGGACGGACTCCGCGACCGCCTTGCCGGCCGTGATGTTCATGTTCTGAGCGTCCTTTCCGGATGTTCGCTGTGACTCCTCGGAAAGTACGATCATGGGCTGATTGCCCATCCGCTGGCGCTGTGACATTACAGCCATTGATTGTTTGTGATTCTATATAAACCTTCCGCTCAGTGCATGGGAAACCGCAACACGGTGGCCGGAAGACAAGTGGTGTGTTGCTCATTCTCATGGGTGTTTATATACCCCCACCGTCGCCGGCGTCGGTCGCGGCCGAGACGCTCGAACTCCCGTTCTCGATGCGCCTCGATCCCCCTCGATTCCCGTCGATCGCGTCTGTTTTCTGCCGATGGCTCTGAATTGGGGGTATGACTCGAATCGTCGCGATCTCCGGCAGCCGGCACGCGGACAGCACCACGCGGGCCGCCCTGTCGGTCGCGCTCGACGCCGCGGCCGACGCCGGCGCCGAGACCGATATGATCGATCTGGGCGCGGTCGACCTCCCGCTGTACCACCCCGACGAGGACGCACAGGGCGACAGCGAGGCGCTGAAACGGCGGGTGCGCGAGGCCGACGGCGTGCTCGTCGGCACGCCCGTTTACCACGGCTCCTACTCTTCGACGTTCAAGAACTTCCACGACTTCTGCGGGTCGACGGAGTACGAGTACACCGCGGTCGGCCTGTTGGCGACCGCCGGCGGGGGCTCGTACGGCGGCACTCTCGAACATCTGCGGGCGACGTTCCGGAACGTCCACGCGTGGACCGTGCCCCACGAGGTCGGCATCCGGGGCGCCTCGTCGGTGGTCGACGGGTCGGGAATCGCGGACGATGACCTCCGAAAGCGCACGGAGCAGTTGGCCCGGGTCGTCGTCGAGCACGCGGAGCGGCTGCGCCGATGAGCCGCATTCTCCCCGCCGAACTGAGCGAGCGCCTCGGGACCGACGACGAACCGTTCGTGTTGGACATCCGCCCCGAGTCGGCGTACGCGAACGGTGCGATCGACGCGAGTCGAAACGTCCCCGTGTACGACGCGCTCCGGGCCGGCGACGAGTCGGCCCTCCGCGATAGGCTCGGCGAACTGCCCGACGACCGGGAGATAGTCACCGTCTGCAAGATGGGGATCGTCGCCAAACGAGCGACACGCGTGCTCGACGACGCGGGGTACGAAGCGTCGACGCTCGCGGGCGGGATGAGCGGGTGGAACGGGTACGAGCGGAACTCGCTCGGCTACCGACTCCGCTCGCTGTGGTGGCGACTCCGCGGGTGACCGGGACGCCGACCCGCCGCCCTTTTGACCGCCTCGCTCCTACGGCGCGTATGACAGAACCGGGTGACGACGACCGTGTCCGCTAACCGGAAGGGCGACCGTCGCGAGCGCGAACTCGTGAACGCCCTCGACGAGGCGGGCTTCGCCGTGATGCGCGCGCCGGCGAGCGGGTCGGCCACGGAGCGGGAACTCCCCGACGTGCTCGCCGGCGACGGCGAGACGTTCTACGCCATCGAGGCGAAGTCGAGCGCGGGCGACCCGATCTACCTCACCGGCGAGGAGGTGGAGGCGCTGCTGTTCTTCGCGCAAAACTTCGGCGCGAAGGCGCGGATCGCGGTGCGGTTCGACCGCGAGGACTGGTACTTCTTCCACCCCGGCGACCTCTACACCACCGACGCCGGGTCGTACCGGGTGAAAAAGGAGAAAGCGCTCGCCGACGGCACCGACTTCCCCGAGTTCGTCGGCGAGACGGAGAAGGTGACCCTCGACGAGGTGGGCGCCGACGGCGACGACGGAGTCGACCCCGAGACGGCGGAGCGCCGCGGGGTGCTGGAGGCGGTCCGCGACGGGCACATGCCGGTCGAGGACGCGCTCGACGTGCTGTGAACGGCCGACATCTTTCACGACCGCGACCGAACCGGACGCGGCGACTCGCGCTCGAATCGGCGCCGTCGGACCCGCCTGCTTATCCGTCGCGGCGTCGAACTTCAACCGAATGAGCGAGGAGTTCGTCCTGCTTGAGCCCGACGATCAGCCCGGAGACGAGTGGGAGAAACTGGACGTCTCAGAGACTGAGGCGGACCGGATCGCCCGCCGGCAGGACCGGGAGTTCGACGAGTTCCGCAAGCGGATCAAAGACACCGAGCAGTTCAAACTCCAGGAATCGGTGTTCGACGACGCGACGCTGGCTGCCCTCTACAAACTCGTGCAGGACGGCTACATCGACGCCTTCGGCGGCCCGGTGTCGACCGGGAAGGAAGCGAGCGTCTTCGAGGCGCTCGGCGGGCAGGCGGGCGAGCGACCGGAACCCGGCTCCGCGGCCGCGGGCGGCGGTCCGGAGGGCGTCACCCCGGAGCGCGAGGTGGCCGTGAAGGTGTACCGGATCAACTCCTCGAACTTCCGGCAGATGCGCGACTACCTCGAGGGCGACCCCCGGTTCGAGGGAATCGCGAGCGACAAGAAGGCGGTCGTGCTGGCGTGGACGCGCAAGGAGTTCGCGAACCTCAAACGTGCGCGCAAGGCCGGTGTGCGCGTCCCGGAGCCCATCGCTGTCCAGCGGAACGTCCTCGTGATGGAACTGGTCGGTCACGCCGACGAACGCGCCCGGCGGCTCAACGAGGTCGACGTGGAGAACCCCGAGACCGCCTACGAGGTCGTCCGTGAGTACATGCGCCGGCTCTACCGCGCCGGGCTGATCCACGGCGACCTCTCCGAGTACAACATGATCATCCACGACGGCGAACTGGTGATCATCGATCTGGGGCAGGCGGTGACCGTTCATCACCCCAACGCAGGCGAGTTCCTCGCACGCGACTGTGAGAACGTGGCGACCTTCTTCACCCGGGAAGGGATCGACGTCGACCCCGCCGACCTCCGCGCGTACGTGACGGAGCCGGAGTCGAGCGAGGAGCCGGACTCAGAACCGAACCCGGACGCGGCGTCGAGCGAGGAGCCGGACTCGGACCCGAACCCGGACGCGGCGTCGACCGAAACGCCCGACGAATAGACCGTGGCGGGCGCCCGAGCCGCCGAGTATCCCCGTCACAGGACCGCACACCCGGAGCCGCCGGAACACGTTTAAAAGGCTTGGCCGGGTATCTCAGCGTATGCAACACGTGACGGTTCCGCAGGACCGTATCGGCGTCGTCATCGGCGCCGGCGGTGAGACGATGCGAGAGATCGAGGAGCGAGCGAACGTGCGGCTCGACGTCGACTCGGAGTCGGGCAGCGTCGCCATCGAGGAGCGCGACGACCCGGTCGCCGCGATGGTGGCACCGGACGTCATCAAAGCGATCGGGCGGGGGTTCACGCCGGAGACGGCGCTGTCGATCCTCGACCACGACCTCCGGACGTTCGACCTCATCGACCTCTCGGAGCACACCCGCAACGACAACGACCTCCAGCGCAAGAAGGGTCGGATCATCGGCGAGAACGGCCGCACCCGAGAGCTACTGGAGGAGCTATCCGGCGCGAACGTCGTCGTCTACGGGTCGACGGTGGGCGCGGTCGGGCAGCCCGAGGAGCTGGAAGTCGTCCGTCGGGCGGTCGGGATGCTGCTGGACGGGGCGCCTCACGGCGCGGTGTACTCGTACTTAGAGCGCATGTCGAACGAACTCGACGACGACGTCAGCTTCAACGCGCCGGGGTAACGGCGAGTCGCCAGACTTCGAGGTCGAGTTCCGTTGATCGCTCGCCGTCGCAGTCGCCGCCGTCCGCATTCTCCCAGCCCGTACGCCGTTGTCTCTCCCTCCGCTCACTACGTCTCGTTCCTTCGCCTCCGATGCGCCCGCGCAAGGATCGCGAGCGGCACCGGGCATTATTGTCCCGGCCGCCGACGTGGGAGGTATGGAGCAGATTTCCTTCGGCACCGACGGCTGGCGGGCGACGCTCGACACGTTCACCGACGAGCGCGTGCGGATCGTGGGGCAGGCTATCGCCGACCACCTCGATGCGGCGGGGCACGACGAGCCGGTCGCGGTCGGCTACGACGCCCGCGAGACCTCGGAGGGGTTCGCCGAGAGCCTCGCCGAGGTGCTCGCCGGCAACGGCTTCGACGTCATCCTTCCCGAGCGCGACGCGCCGACCCCCGTTATCGCGTACGCCATCGTCGACCGCGGGCTCGCCGGCGCCTGCATGGTCACCGCCTCGCACAACCCGCCCGAGTACAACGGCGTGAAGTTCATCCCGCACGACGGCGCGCCCGCGCTCCCGGACGTCACCGAGGACGTGGTCGACAGGCTCGCAGAGCCGGATCTGCTCCCCGAGGCCGAGCGCGGCGAGATTTCCCGGGTCGACCTCGTGAGCGCTCACGCTGACGCGGCTCGCGACCTCGTCGGCACCGACCTCGACGGGCTCACGGTCGCGTACGACGCGATGCACGGGAGCGGGCGCGGCGTCACCGACGCGCTCCTCGAGTCCGCCGGCGCCGAGGTCGTCCGACTGCGCTGCGAGCGCGACGTGACGTTCGGGGGTGATTCGCCCGAGCCGAGCGCCGAGCACCTCGAGGAACTGGCCGCTCGCGTCACCGACCCCGACAGCGACGTCGATCTGGGGATCGCCAACGACGGCGACGCCGACCGGATCGCGGTCGTCACGCCCGACCGCGGCGTGCTCGACGCTAACCTCTTTTACGCCGCCACCTACGACCGCCTCCTCGAAGACGACTCCGGCCCCGCCGTCAGGACCGTCTCGACGACGTTCCTCGTCGACCGGATCGCGGAGGCGCACGGCGAGGAGGTGTACGAGACCCCGGTCGGCTTCAAGTGGGTCGCCGAGGCGATGGGCGAGCACGACGCGCTGTTCGGCGGCGAGGAGTCGGGCGGGTTCACCCTCCGCGGGCACGTCCGGGAGAAGGACGGGGTGCTGATGGCGTTGCTCGCCGCCGGGACCCACGCCGCGGAGCCGTTCGACGAGCGGGTGGACGGCCTGCTCGACGAGTACGGACGGATCGCGGCCGGCAAGGTGTCGCTCGACTGCCCGGACGACCGGAAGGAGGGCGTCCTCGACGAACTAGAGGATCACATCCCCGAGTCGGTCCGCGGCTCCCCCGTCGCGAAAGTCGTCACGCTCGACGGGTTCAAACTCCTCTTAGAGAACGGCTCGTGGCTGCTCGTGCGCCCCTCCGGCACGGAGCCGAAGCTCCGAGTGTACGCCGAGGCCGACAGCGGCGCTGCGGTCGACGAACTGCTCGCGGAGGGCCGCGAGATCGTCGAACCGCTGATCTGATCGCGGCCGACCCGGAGCGGGTCGGCTCGTCGTGACCCGCCGGCGACGACTTTCAGTTCCACTTTGCATTCGGCTCGAATATTTATAAATTAACCCCGTACCGTCGTGTGCGGCCGCCCTCCGGCCGCGATACCCATGCACGACGAGTCGCCTGCGCGCTCGACGACGAACGAACCGGCGCCCGACTCCGGTCACGGACCGACCGACGGCACCGAACCCGAACCGACAGATAGCCAACGACGACCCGACGGCCGACCGCCCGCGACCGGGTCGGTCCCGCCACGGACCCGAGACGGGGTGGACCCACCCAACGAGGCTGTGAGTCCGCCATCTGAAGACGCCCCCAGAACGCCGTCGAGCGACGGCGACCCGGACGACGACTCGGACAACGATTCGGACGGAAACGACCCCACAGACGACCCCCTCGCGTACCGGCTCGAGCGGCTCCGACTGTGGCGGGCGCTGGTGACGCTCGCGGTCGTCGTCGCCCGTCTCATCCGGTCGCTTTGAGCGTTTCCGTGGCGGTGCGATTGGGTGCCTTTTTAGGTGATACCGCCTTAGCCAAACGTATATGTTCAAGGCCATCGTGGGCGCGTCGACGTTTCAGGACGCGCTCGATTCGGTGAGCGTGCTGGTCGACGAGTGTAAGATCCGCCTGAACGAGGAGGAGCTCTCGATCCGCGCCGTCGACCCCGCCAACGTGGGCATGGTCGACCTCACGCTCGAAGCCGCGGCATTCGAGTCGTACGAGGCCGACGGCGGCGTCATCGGCGTCAACCTCGCCCGCCTCGAAGACATCGCCGGCATGGCCAAATCCGGCGACCTGATCCACCTCGAACTCGACGAGGAGACGCGCAAGCTCCACATCGAGATCGACGGGCTCTCGTACACGCTCGCGCTCATCGACCCCGACTCCATCCGGCAGGAGCCGGACATCCCGGACCTCGACCTGGCCGCCGAAATCGTCGTCGAGGGCGCTCAGATCGACCGCGGGATCAAGGCCGCCGACATGGTCTCCGACCACATCCGCCTCCGCGTCGATGAGGCCGACGAAGCGTTCTTCATCGAGGCCGAGGGCGACACCGACGACGTCGACCTCGAACTCACCCGCGAGGACCTGATCGCGCTCACCGCCGGTCCCGCCGACTCGCTGTTCAGCCTCGACTACCTGAAGGACATGAACAAGGCCATCCCCGGCGACGCCGAGGTCACCATCGAACTCGGCGAGGAGTTCCCCGTCAAACTCCACTACGGCTTCGCAGAGGGGCTCGGCAACGTGACGTTCATGCTCGCTCCGCGGATCCAGAGCGACTGAAACAGCCGATTACGGCGCCCTCCGAGCAGTTCTCGACAGGACTTCTCACCGACTCGCGTCTCCGTTTACGACCGGAATCGACACCGTCACCACGGTCCCGCGCGGCTCTCGCTCGTCGTAGTCGACGTCCGCCCCGACCGCGGCGGCACCCCACGCAACCACCCACAGCCCCAGCCCGGAGCCGTGTTCGAGCGCCGTTTCCTGCCCCGACTCGACGGCCGCTGTCTCGTGGTCCGGGATGCCGGGCCCGTCGTCAGCCACGGTGAGGACGAACCGGGCGGGACGGTCGCCGTCGGCGTCGCTTCCGTCGGCTTCTCGCCGGAGCGACGCCCGGACCCACGGGCCACCGTCCGCGCGCTCGACGCCCTCGCCGTCGTGGTGGACGAGCGCGTTCTCGACGGTGTTCTCGACGACCGCGCGGAGAGCGTCGGCCCTGACGCGGGTGGTCCAGTCCCCCTCGCCGCGTCCGGCCTCTCGCTCGATATCCACGTCGACGGATCCTCTTTGCTCGCCTCCGCGGGCGTCGGCGGCGACGTTCTCGACGAGTTCGTCGACCGCGACCGCGCTCGCCTCGCCGTCGGAGAGGAGTCGCTCGACGGTGCCGGCCTTCTCGCCGAGCGCGGCCAGCGCGCCGGATCGACGCTCGATTGCGTCGGCCATCCGCGCCAGATCGGGGTCGTCCAGTCGCTCGACGAGCAGTTCACCGTAGCCGTGGACGACGCCGGCGTCGTTACGCAGGTTGTGTCGGAGGACGCGGTTCAGCACCTCCAACTGTTGGCGTCGGCGCTCGCGCTCCGTCACGTCCGAGAAGACGACCGTGTAGCCGACGTGCGTTCCGCTCGGATCGGTTAACGGCGAGGCCGACACCGCGTACGTGCGACGCTCCGCACCGTCTCGGGATTCGACCTCGATCGTCTCGCGGGACCGCCCGTCGTCGGGATTCTCGTTCACGCCGATCGAGCGGTCGAGGAACGCATCGAGCGGGCGATTCCGAGCGGTCTCGGCGTCGACGCCGAGCAATGCCCCGGCCGCGGGGTTGAGACGGACCACGGTCCGGTCGAGCGCGAGCGCGACGATCGGATCGGCGAGGTCGTCGATCGCGGTGCGCTCGGCGGCCCGGCTGGTGGTCGGGTAGCGGTCGAACATCTCCGCGCGGTTGAACGCGTACGCGTCGAGCAGCACGTGCGGGACGAACATGAGGGGCGCGAGCTGGAGCTGCGGCACCGATCCGATCTCCAGCGTCCACGCGACGAGCGCGAACCCGGGCGGCAGCGAGCTCAGCGCGACCGCTGCGCTCTCGCGCCGGTACAGCGGACCGTAGCTGAGCAGGGTGTCGACAAGCAGGAAAACCGCGCTGGCGACGAGCACGGATTCCACGGCGACGACGACGTACGCCCACGGGCCGAACGCGTACGAGACCGTCGCGACGCCGAACGCGGGGTCGATCCCGAACTCGGTCCAGAACGCACCGTGGAGCGGGTTCGTGGCGAGCAGCGCGGTCGAGAGCGCCCCGAAACCGACGATCGTTGCGAACAGGCGACCGCGAACCACGTCGCTCCGGCCCGTGTACTCCAGCGCGAAGCCGAGGAAGGCGACGCCGGTCCAGACGATCCCGAGCCACATCGTCGTCTCCAGTACGGCCCGAAGCGACGGCTCCGTGACGAGGAGGCCGACGCCGTACGAGAGACACCACACTGCCTGCGCGGCGAACACCCCGAGGAACCAGTCGACACCGGGGCGTCCCCGGTGTTCGCGGATCGCCAACGCGAGGCCGATCGCCCCGGCCCCGCCCGCGATCGAGCCGACGGCGGGCCACGCGGGGACGGTGTCAACGGCCATCTGTCGAGTACGACGGCGACGGATGGGGTAAAACTGTCGCGCGGGGGCGGTTCGCGTCCGCACCGCGCCGGAGTCGCCGGCTCAGTCTCCTGCCCGGCGGAACGCCGCGGCGACCGGGACGAGGAGGAGCGCGCCGATGAGAAACGGCGACGCGACGGCGACGGTGTAGAGGATCGCCATCAGCGGCGGCCCCACAGTTCGACCGAGGCTCGAGGCGCCCTGGGTCACCCCGAAGGCGGCCCCCTGTTCCTCGTCGCCGGCGGACGCGGAGACGAGCGTCGCGAGCGAGACGTTCACCAGGGCGTTCCCGAGCGATAGCGCCGCGAGCGCGAGGAGCAGCGTCACCAACGGAAGCGTGAGCCACGCCGGTCCGCCGATCGCCACGTCACCGACCCTCCGGTCGACGACGCCGGTCGCGGGGATCGCGACGAGCGCGGCCGCGAGGACGACCGCCCCGGTCGCGACGAGCGTCCGCGAGGAGATGATCCGCGAGAGCCGGCCGACGAGCACGCCCTGATTCACGGCGCCGAGGACGCCGACGTAGGTGAGGAGGAACGCCGCGGCCGTCGCGTCGTAGCCGAACGCGTCCGCGACGTACGGAATGAACATCACCTGCACGCCCGCGAATGCGACGGCGACGACGAAGTACGCGATAGTCAGCGGTCGGAGGGTGGCCGAGGCCAGCGCCTCTCGGAACTGCCCGATGGCGGTGGTCTGCCCGCCGGCGTGCTCTCCGGCCGGGCGCGTCCGCTTCGGCTCCTCGAGGAAGAGCGCGCCGATGGCGACCGCGAGGAAGCTCATCCCCGCCGCCGCGAAGCTCGGCAGCGAGTACGCGGTCGCCGGCACGAACGCCGGGAAGAGGGCGTCCGCGCGGGCCACCACGGGGTCGGCTGCGAGCAGCCCCCCGATCGCCGGGCCGAAGACGAAGCCGAGCGCGAACGACGCGCCGACGAGACCGAGCGCGCCCGCACGCCGGTCTCGCGGCGTGATGTCGGCGACGTACGCCTGCGCGGCGGCGATGTTGCCGCCCATCGCCCCGGCGAGCGTCCGAGAGGCGAACAGCGTCGCCAACGCCGCCACGGTGCCGAAGCGTGCCCCCGACACTCCGGCGTAGCCGAACGTCACCCACGCGACGCCGGCGGCCGCGAGCGACGCGAGGAGGACTGGACGCCGCCCGATCCGGTCGGAGAGCCGCCCGAGCGTGGGCGCTGCGAGGAACTGGGCCAGCGAGTACGACGCCGCGAGCAGCCCGATGAAGGCGTCGCTGACGCCGAACGACCGGACGTAAAACGGCAGGATCGGGATCACGATCCCGAACCCGACCAGGTCGATGAACACGACGCCGATAACGACCGCGAGCGCGCGCCGCGGGTTGGCGACGGCCGGGGGACGGTCGGCGTCGCCTGCGACCGTGGCGTCACCGTCGTCGCCGCCCGTCGGGTCGGTTGACGCCGGTCCGGCCTCCGGGTGTGTCACGGTGGCGAGAGGCCGCGCGTCAACTTAAAATGGGTCACACGCGGGCCGGCGCAGTCGCGAACTCGACCGCCCGTTCCCCGCTCGACAACTACAGGTGACGCTCGATGACGCGCTTTGCCGCCTGTCCCTTCTCCTTCCAGCCGTACCCCTCGTCGTACACGTGGCGCTTGGCGTCGACGAGCTCCTCGGGCGTCGACTCCTCGAAGCCGCCGCGGTCCCACGTGCCCGACTCGTGAAGCCACTCGATGACGTTCTCGCGCGTCTCGGGCCACGACAGCCCGACCATCTCGTACCACGCGACCATCGCGAAGACGGCGTTGTCGTGACAGCCGGGGACGGAGCCGTACTCGTAGACGGTCCGCATGGGGTCGCGGGTCGGCTCGGAGACGAGTTCCTTGAACTCCGCGGCGGTGAGTAGTCGAAGCCGACCGCCCTCCTCGACGATGCGCTGCTCGCGCTCCAAGGCGTCGAGCGCGGCCTTGTGGAGCCCGCCCCACTCGCCGTGAACCGCCTCGCGGAGCGTGGACTCGGTCATCCCGTCGGCCTCGGCCGTGAGGACGGTCAACAGGTCGGTGTACGCCTTCTCGATGGTCGGCCAGCTCACGCCCTCGAAGTCGCAGTCGGCGTCGTGGAGGCTGTTGGTCGTCCGACAGCCGGGACACGGGTAGCGGAACGTCGGCACTACGTGGGAGTGCGCGGCCGCGGGAGTTAGGGTTTTCGCGACGGCCCGCCGGAATCGGAGCGCCGGCCGAGCCCGGAGACGCCCGGATCGCTGCGACCGATCACGGGCTTCCGAAACGTTTACTCGCCGGCCGGCCGCACTTCACACGGTATGACAAAAGTCAGCATCATCGGTGCGGCGGGGACCGTCGGGGCCGCGGCCGGCTACAACCTCGCGCTGCGCGACGTGGTCGACGAGCTCGTTTTCGTCGACATTCCGGACCAGCGCGAGACGACGATCGGACAGGCGGCCGACGCGAACCACGGCGTCGCGTACGACTCGAACACGACCGTGCGGCAGGGCGAGTACGAGGACACCGCCGGCTCGGACGTCGTCGTGATCACGGCCGGCATCCCGCGGCAGGAGGGGCAGACCCGGATCGATCTGGCGGGCGACAACGCGCCCATCATGGAGGACATCGGCTCGTCGCTGGCCGAGCATAACGACGACTTCGTCACCGTCACCACCTCCAACCCGGTCGACCTGCTGAACCGTCACCTGTACGAGGCGGGCGACCGCGACCGACACAAGGTCGTCGGCTTCGGCGGCCGACTCGACTCCGCGCGCTTCCGCTACGTTCTCTCCGAGCGCTTCGACGCGCCGGTCCGGAACGTAGAGGCGACGATCCTCGGCGAGCACGGCGACGCGCAGGCGCCCGTCTTCTCGAAGGTCCGCGTCGACGGTCGCGACCCGAGCTTCGACGCCGACGAGAAAGAACAGATCCTCGCGGACCTTCAGGAGTCCGCGATGGACGTGATCAGCCGCAAGGGCGCCACGCAGTGGGGCCCGGCCACCGGCGTCGCGCACACGGTCGAGGCCATCCTGAACGACACCGGCGAGGTGCTCCCCTGCTCGGTCGTGCTCGACGGCGAGTTCGGCTACGAGGACACCGCGCTCGGCGTCCCCGCGAAGCTCGGATCGAACGGCGTCGAGGAGGTCGTCGAGTGGGAGCTCGACGAGTACGAGACCGAACTGCTCGACGAGGCCGCAGAGAAGCTCTCCGAGCAGTACGACAAGATCGCCTGAGACGCGCCGGTCCGACGAGGCCGGGATTTGCCGGCGTTCACCGGTGATCCGCTGACAATTTTGGATCAGGAACCGACTCGGAGCTCCTCCCCCGCTTATTCGCTGTCGACGTTCGAGAAGAACTCCACGTCGCCGGCGATGACCGCGCTTGCGACCACGCCACCGCCGACCAGCAGCGCGACCACGAGCGTCGTCAGCGTCGCCGAGAGCGCGCTCCCGCCGACCGCAACGCCGACGAACGCGCCGACGGAGCCGCCGACGCCCCCGGCGATGATCGCGAGCGTCTGTGCCTCGCTCATAGCTGTCGGTTTCCTAACACGGATAATAAGCGTTCGCGTCAGGCTCTCACGGGTGATAACGTAGGTGCGATGCCGACGGCAAGCGCTCGCTCCCGCCGCTCAGCGCGGGTAGCGCCGTCCGATATCGAGGTCGCCGCCCGCGTCGTCTCCGCGGTCTCCACCGGCCCCCTCGTCGGCGTCGCTTCCCCTGTCGTCGCTCTCCGCGTCATCGCCCTCCTCTTCGCCGCCCGGACTCACGCTCCCGGTCCGGTAGCCGGCCATGTCGAGGGTGACGTAGTCGAACCCGATATCGGTGAGATGTTCGTGGACCGCGTCGGCGAACGCCGGGTCGAGGGCGCGTTCAAGCTCGTCCGGGGCGATCTCGACACGCGCGAGCCCGTCGTGGTCGCGGACGCGGAATCCCTCGAACCCCCACTCGCGGAGCACTCGCTCGGCCTTCTCCACGCGCGTGAGTCGCTCCTCAGTCACCGCCAGTCCGGTCGGGATCCGCGAGGAGAGACACGCCATCGACGGCTTATCGGCGACCGACAGATCGTACGCCGCCGCGATCGCGCGGACCTCGTCTTTGGTGATCTCTGCGTCCAACAGCGGCGAGGACACGTTGAGCTCCTCGACCGCGCGCAGGCCGGGCCGGTGTCCCTCGCCGGGGTCGTCGGCGTTCGTCCCGTCGCACACCGTGCCGATTCCGAGCTCTTTGGCCGCGTCGTACATCCGACCGAGCCGCATCGTCCGGCAGTGGTAACACCGGTCGCCGTCGTTGGCGACGAAGTTCGGGTCGTCGAGTTCGGAGAAGGTGACCGTCTCGTGTCGGATCCCGATTTCGCCGGCGACCCGCTTGGCGTCGTCGAGTTCGGCGGCCGGCAGCGTCTCGCTCCGCGCCGTGCACGCGACCGCGTCGTCGCCGAGGGCGTCCCGTGCGAGCGCGGCGACGACCGCGGAGTCGACGCCGCCGGAGAAGGCGACGAGGACCCCGTCGCGCTCGCCGAGGGCGTCGCGTGCGGCCGCCGCCTTCGCCGCCGTTTCGGGGTCGAGCGCGTCCCGGACGGCGGCGAGGGTGTGAGTACTCATGCCCCCGCGTTCGCGGGGGGCGGGAAAAAGCGCGTCGGCCGCGGGCGGGTCGATTCGCGGGCCGGTTCCCGCGTCGCTCGGATCGCGACCCCCTATCCTTTTGCGCGTTGCCGCGATAGCGGCGAGTAGATGGATCTGGAGGCGATCCCCGGCGTCGGGGCGAAGACGGCCGCCGCGTTGCGCGAGCTCGACGACCCGGTCGGGACCGTCGAGTCCGGTGACGTCGCCGCGATCGCTCGCGCGCCGGGCGTCAACGAGGCCCGCGCGGCCCGGATCGCCCGCGGCGCGATCCGCCGGCGACACGGCGACGACGGCCGCGTCCTGGCGACCGACCGCGCTCGCGAGGTGTATCGGGAGGCGATCGACCTGCTGCGCGAGCGCACGGTCACCGACTACGCCGCCAAGCGGCTGGAGACGTTCTACCCCAGTTCGTCCGCCTCGCGGATCGAGGAGGCACAGGCGTTCGTCGAGTCGGCGATGGACCGCGCTCCCGACCCCGCGGTCCGGGAGGCGCTCGCGGGCGTCGAACCGCTCGCCGATCCCCCCACCGTCAGGGTTCGCGACCGCTGTCTCGCGACTGCCGACGCCGAGACGCTCGCACGGGCCGAGGCCGCCGTCCCCGAGCTCTCGGTCGAGACCGTCGAGAACGCCCGCGACGTCTCCGAGCTCGCTCGCTCGTACGCGACCGTGATCGTCTTGGACGAGGAGTTCGCCGGGCTCGATGTCGAGGGCGACGTCCACGTCCGGCCGGACGCGCTGGAGACGCCCGCGGAGACCGTGCCCGAGCGCCTCCTGTCCTTTTTCGCCGCGAACCGCGAGCGACTGGAGGCGGCCGCGGCGGTCCACGAGGCGGCCGACCGCTCGGCCGCGGCGGACCCCGACGCCCTCCGCGACGCCCTCGCGCGGCTCGACGACGACGGGACCATCGTCGGCGACGAGGAGCTGTCGCGGCTGACCGCCGCCGTCGACGATTTAGACGCCGCGGTGTCGACTGCGGAGTCGGTCGCGGACGACCGCCTCAGAGAGGCGATCCGCGAGCGCAACGTGACCATCGAGGGGACCGACTTCCTCTCCCTCGTCGAGCAGGGGGCCCGCGTGGACTCCCTCTTGGATCGGGAGCTCGCCGACGAGTACGACGACGCGATGGCCCGCGCTCGCGAGCACCTCGCCGACGCGCTCCGCCTCGAGCCGGAGGAGGCGGAGCTCGCAGACCGCGTCTTCGGCGACGACCCCTCGTTTCCGGTCGACCACGACGAGACGGCCGTCTCGCGACTCAGCACCGAACTGGCCGCCGCCCGCGACCGGCGAGCCGCCCGGTTGAAGGCCGAGTTGGCGAGCGACCTCGGCGATTTGCGCGAGCCGGTGGAGGCGCTCGTTCGCGACGCTCTCGAACTCGACGTGGAGCTCGCCATTTCGCGGTTCGCCCGCGACTTCGACTGCGCGATGCCGGAGGTGGTCGCGCCAGACTCCCCCGATCCGGGATTCCGCATCGAGGGCGGCCGCTCTCCGCTCCTCGACGTCGATTTCGCCGACGCCGAGCCGATCGATTACGCCGTGTCGGGCGCGACGCTGCTCTCGGGGGTCAACTCCGGCGGGAAGACCTCTACGCTCGACCTCGTGGCGCTCGTCGTCGTGCTCGCGCAGATGGGGATGCCCGTACCCGCCGAGTCGGCGACGGTCGAGCGGTTCGAGGAGATCCACTACTACGCGAAGTCGCAGGGAACGCTCGACGCTGGCGCGTTCGAGGCGACGCTTCGAGACTTCGGCGACCTCGTCGAGGGCGCCGACGGTCGCCTCGTCCTCGTCGACGAGTTGGAGTCGATCACGGAGCCCGGCGCCTCCGCGAAGATCATCGCGGGCATCCTGGAGGCGCTCGACGGACAGGACGCCACCGCGGTGTTCGTCTCTCACTTGGCCCGCGAGATCCGCGACGCGGCCGACTTCGACATCGCCGTCGACGGTATCGAGGCGGCCGGGCTCGTCGACGGCGAACTCCGGGTGAACCGCTCCCCGCGGAAGGGGCACCTTGCGCGCTCGACGCCGGAGCTCATCGTCGAGAAGCTCGCCGGCGACCGTGACACCGACTTCTACGAGGACCTCTTAGAGAAATTCTGAGACGGTCGATCCCGCATCGCGGGCCTCGTCGGGCCTCAGTCGCCGTCGAGTTCGGCCGTGACCGTGATCTCGATATCGAGCGGCGCGGGCAGTCGGGACACCTCGACGCAGGTTCTGGCCGGGTACGGCTTCGAGAGGAACGACTCGTACGCTTCGTTCACGGCGTCGTAGTCGTCCATGTCGGTGAGGTAGACGTTCGCCGTCACGATGGCGTCCGCGGTCGTGCCGGCCGCTTCCAGAATCGCGGCGACGTTCTCGAGCGTCTGCGTCGTCTGCTCGGCGACCGATTCGGGGGCCTCACCGGTGTCCGGATCCACGCCCGTCTTCCCCGACACGTGAACCGTGTCGCCGGAGACGATCCCCTGCGAGTACGGTCCGAGGGCCTCCGGCACGTCGTCGCTCGTGATCTCTTTCATCGATCGGAGCCACGACGCATACACACATCAAGACACGGGTCGCGGACGTGCCCCGGGGAGGCGCTCAGATCAACACAGTCCGGGCGAGTCCGAGGAACACGAGGAACCCCAGCACGTCGGTCGCCGTGGTGATGAATATCGTCGCTGACGTCGCCGGGTCGATGCCGAACTTGTCGAGTGTTAGGGGCATGAGCGCACCGAAGAACCCCGCGATGACGAGGTTCGCGATCATCGACACGCCGATAACGGCACCGAGCAGGATTCCGAACTCACCGTACGAGAGGGCCGTCGCGATGACCGCTACGAGCGCGCCGGTGATGATCCCGTTTACCGCCCCGGCGACGGCCTCGTTCGCGATGATGCGCTTGCCCGTCGCCAGCGATACCTGCCCGAGCGAGATGCCGCGGACGGTGACCGCCATCGACTGCGTGCCCGCGTTTCCGCCCATTCCGGCGATGACCGGCATGTAGGCGGCGAGGATCGCGATGGTGGCGATCGTCGACTCGAACAGGCCGACCACCGCCGCGGCTATGAACGCGGTCCCGAGATTGAGGATGAGCCACTTGTACCGCCGGCGGATCTTCACGCCGGGCCCGTCGAGGACGCTCTCCTCCTCGGCGACGCCCGTGAACTCGTACAGCCGTTCGCCGGTGGCCTCGCCGATCAGTCCCAGGAGGTCGCTCGCGTAAATCACGCCGAGGATGTCGTCGTCCTCGTCGAGCACGGCGACGGTCCGCTCGCTGTTCTGCCGGAACACCGCCAACACCTCCTCGTCCGCCCTGTCGTACCGGACCGAGGGCGTCTCACGCACGTAGTCGGCGATCGTATCCGTCTCCGGATCGGCGGTCGAGAGCGCCGACCCCGGCAGTTCGCCGAGGAGCACGTCGTCTTCGGTGACGAAGATGGTCGGTATCCGCCCGGTCCGCTCCTCGAAGCTCCGGACGCGTTCCGTCACCGCCTCGAACGACCGGCCGGCGTCGACGGTGACGTAATCCAGATGCATCACTCCCGCCGCGCTCTCGGGATCGAACGACAGCAGGAACTCGACCTTCTCGCGGCGAGTGGCGTTGAGCGTGTCGAGCAGCGTCTCGCGGATCGACTCGTCGACGTAACCGAGCACGTCCGTGATCTCGTCGGGGTCGAGCCGGTCGAGGAACGCCTCCAGCTCCACCCGACTCATGTCGGTCGCGACCGCGGCCCTAACGTCGGCCGTGAGTGCGAAGAAGGCGTCGCGCCACTCTCGCTCCGGCAGCGAGGTGAACCGCTTTCCGGGCCGCTGGGACATGGCGATCTCCGCCTGGCCCCCCTCCGCCTGACTGTCCATGCACGTGGGGCACGTGGGGCACACAAAACGGTACCGGGACTCGATGCGGGTCCCTCGGTCCGTCCGTCGTCTGTCGCGCTCCCCGGAGTCTCCGGAGTCCCCGGAGTCCCCGGAGTTCTCGGAATCTCTGGAGTCCTTGGAGCCCCCTCAGTCGTCGGCGGCCGCCGGCTTCCGCCGGTCGTCTCGCGGTCCCTCGATGTCGACGTCGGGGAGCAGGTCGCGCAGGTAGCGCCCGGTGTGAGAGTCGTCGGTGCGGGCCACCGCCTCCGGCGTCCCGCTGGCGACGAGCTGGCCGCCACCCTCGCCGCCCTCTGGGCCGAGATCGACGATGTGGTCGGCGTTCTTCGCCAGGTCGAGCTCGTGTTCGATGACGATCACCGTGTTGCCGCCGTCGACGAGGCGGTGGAGCACGTCGATCAGCTTGCGCTCGTCCTCCTTGTGGAGTCCCGTCGTCGGCTCGTCGAGCAGATAGAGGGTATCGCCCGTCGCCTTCTTACCGAGCTCCTCGGCGAGCTTCACGCGCTGCGCCTCGCCGCCGGAGAGCGTGGTAGAGGGCTGGCCGAGTTCCATGTAGCCGAGCCCCACGTCTTTTAAGAGCTTCAGCCGGCGCTGGAGTCCCTGGTGGCTCTTGAAGAAGTCGTACGCCTCGTCGACACTCATGTCGAGCACGTCCGAGATGGTCGCGCCTTTATACGTAACGTCGAGCGTCTCGTCGTTGTAGCGCGCCCCGCCGCACTGTTCGCAGGGGACGTACACGTCCGAGAGGAAGTTCATCTCGATCTTCACCGTTCCCTGCCCGCCGCACTCCTCGCAGCGCCCGCCCTTCACGTTGAACGAGAAGCGGCCCTTCTCGTAGCCGCGGCGCTTCGAGAGCTTGGTCTCCGCGAACAGTTCGCGGACGTAGTCGAACACGTCGGTGTACGTCGCGGGGTTCGAGCGCGGCGTCCGACCGATGGGCGACTGGTCGATGAGCCGCACCGTCTCGATCTCCTCGATGCCCTCGATGGCGTCGTGCTCGCCGGGGTCGACGGAGGTGTTGTCGTTCATCTCGCGGGCGAGCCCCTTATAAAGAACGTCGTGGACGAGCGTCGACTTCCCGGAACCGGAGACGCCGGTGACGGTCGTCAGCGTGCCGAGCGGGAGCGACACGTCGAGGTCCTTGAGGTTGTGTTGGCGGGCGCCTCGCACGGTCAGTTCGCCGTCCGGTTCGCGCCGCTCTGCGGGCACCGGAATCTCCTTGCGCCCCGAGAGATAGTCGGCGGTGATCGACTCGTCGGCCGCGACGATGTCGTCGAAGTCGCCCTGTGCGACCACCTCACCGCCGCGCTTGCCGGGGCCGGGTCCCATGTCGATGATCTCGTCGGCGCGGCGCATCGTCTCCTCGTCGTGTTCGACGACGACAAGGGTGTTCCCGAGGTCACGGAGGCCGGTGAGCGTGTCGAGCAGGCGGTCGTTGTCGCGCTGGTGGAGCCCGATCGACGGCTCGTCGAGGACGTACAGTACGCCGACGAGTCCAGAGCCGACCTGTGTTGCGAGCCGGATGCGCTGGCTCTCGCCGCCCGAGAGCGTCGATGCCTCGCGGTCGAGCGTGAGGTACTCCAAGCCGACTTCCTCCATGAAGCCGAGCCGCGCGCGGATCTCTTTTAAAATCTCCTCGGCGATCTTTGTGTCGCGCTCGCCGAGCCGCGCCTCCATTCCCTCGAAGTGCGCTCGGGCGTCGGCGATCGACATCTGGTTCACCTCGGTGATCGGGGTGCCGTCGACGAGCACGTGACGCGACTGCTCTTTTAAGCGAGTACCCTCGCAGTCCGGACACGTGGTGACGGCCATGTACTCCTCGATGTGGTCGCGGGCGCGCTCCGAGTCGGTCTCGACGTGCCGGCGCTCCAAGTTCGGGATGACACCCTCGAACCGCTCGGTCTTCTCGCGGGTGCCGTTCTTCGTCGTCCACTCGAAGTGGACCAGGTCGTCGGTGCCGTAGAGGAACTGCCGCTGGATCGTCTCGTCCAACTCCTCGAACGGGGTCTCAAGCGAGACGCCGAAGTGGTCGGCGACGTTGTCGAGTTGGCGGGAGTAGTAGGTCCGGTCGTAGCTCCACGGCTCGAAGACGTGTTTCAGCGGCTTCGAGGCGTCCTCGATCACGAGGTCTTCGTCGACCTCCTTCGTAGAGCCGATCCCCTCGCACTCGGGACAGGCCCCGTACGGGCTGTTAAAGGAGAACGAGCGCGTCTCGACCTCGGAGAACTGAAAGTCCGAGTTGGGGTTGCCAAGCTCCTCGGAGAACTCGACGATCAGCCGGTCGTCGACGTCGGCGTCCGCCGCGAGCGACCCGGTCGAGCGCGCGTTGGAGGCGAACGGCACGTCCGCGGGCGGGTCCGGGACGATCAGCTTGAGCGCGCCGCCGGCCTCCTCCAGCGCCGTCTCGACGGAGTCGGTGATCCGCGAGCGGGCGTCGGGAGAGACGGTCACGCGGTCGACGATCACGTCGATCGTGTGGTCGTAGTTCTTGTCGAGGTCGGGGTCGTCGAGCGTCAGGTCGACGGGCTCGCCGTCGACCTCGACCCGGGCGTACCCGTCGCTCACGAGTTCCTCGAACAGCTCCTCGAACGCGCCCTTCTGGTCGCGAACGACCGGCGCGGCGATCTTCGCACGCGTCCCCTCGGGGAGTTCGAGGATCTGTTTCACCATGTCCTGGGCGGACTGCTCGCCGACCTCCTCGCCCGTGATAGGGTCGTACTGGGTGCCGATCCGCGCGTACAACAACCGGAGATAGTCGTGCAGTTCGGTGACGGTCCCCACGGTCGAGCGGGGGTTGTTCGCGGCGTTCTTCTGGTCGATGGAGATGGCGGGCGAGAGCCCCTCGACGGCCTCCACCTGCGGTTTGTCCATCTGGCCGAGGAAGTTGCGAGCGTACGCCGACAGCGACTCGATGTACCGGCGCTGTCCCTCGGCGTAGACGGTGTCGAACGCGAGTGACGACTTCCCCGACCCGGAGAGCCCGGTGACGACGGTGAACTCCTCGCGTGGGATCCGGACGTCGAGGTCCTTGAGGTTGTGTTCCTCCGCGCCTCGAACCTCGATGAAGTCCTTGCTCATCTACGCCCGGATAGGGAACTGACGGACGTGTACCTGTCGGTTACGGAACTTCGAAACGGGGCGGAGAGCGGATCAGACGACGTTTCCGACGACGGTGTTGTTCGTTCCGTCGTCGTCGATCTGATCCTCGTCGTTCCTCCTGAACTCGTTACCGATGACGACGTTGTCGGTCGTCGTGTCGGTGAGTTCGATACCGTCGTCGCCGTCGCTGTTCCGCACGAAGTTGTCGACGATTCGGTGGTCTTCACTGGGTTGGGAAGGGAAGCCCACCGCAATGATGCCGGCTCCCTCGCTGTCGAAGACCCGGTTCCCGGCGACGTGGTTGCCGGCGCCGATGTCCAGTTCGATGCCGTTGATACCGCTGTCGCGGACGAGGTTGTTTTTCACCTCGGAGTTGAAGGCGTTGAAGAGGAGGATTCCCGCCTCGGCACTGTCTCGCACCGTGTTGCCGGCGATGGGGACTCTCGCGTCGTCGACTTGGATACCGTTTTCGCCGCTTCCGCGGACCTCGTTGTTCGTGATGCTGTTTCCGGCCCCACGGTGATGACCGAGGCTGTGATACTCGATTGAGTGTATCGGAGACGAGAGTACGAGACCGGGACGACGTAGCGAAAAACCGGTAGAAAGTGGTCGACCGCGTGGACGATCCGGTGACTTCCCCGAGTCGGCGGGTCCGGTGACGCCGCGAGTTCGCCACGCTCGGCGGTCGTCACCCGCGGTCAGTCCCGCTTAGCGATCGACGACCTTCGAGGGCGGCGAGAGGTTCCGGCGCCCACCGAACGTGACGAGGAACAGGAGGCCGACCCCGAGCCCGTACGCCGCCATCAGCGGCAGCGTCGCGAGGAACATCGTGATCACGTCCGCGGGGGTGAACACCGCCGCGAACAGCATGATCCCGACGGTGACCTCGCGCCAGCGGCTCCGGAACACGTCGTACGGGACGCCGGCGTTGTTCAGGAGGAGCATGAGGATCGGGATGTCGGCGAGGAAGCCGATCCCGATCGTCGTGTAGACGACGAGCCAGAGGAAGTCGCTCACTTGGTACGTGATGACCATGTCCGCGAGCCGCGCGTCGGTCACGAGCCACCCGAGGAGCCCCGGCGCGATGTAGGTGTACCCGAGCGCGAAGCCGCCGAGCAGCCCGCCGAGCAGGGCGCCCGTCCAGAGGTACACCTGCGAGAGCCGGCCGGCGACGAAGCCGCGCTCGCGGAGCGCCGGCCACGCGTAGTAGAGCACGACCGGGAACACGGCGACGATACCGAGCAGGACCGAGAACTTCACCATGAAGATCAGCGCCTCGACCGGGTGGAGCGAGATGATGTTGATCCCGCCCTCGATCTCGGCCGGCACGCGCTGTTCGAGGTCGTTCCGGACCGTCGCCAGCCCGCCGAGGTACAGCCACGTGAACGCGGCCGCCATCACGCCCCCGAAGACGGCGACGAGCCGGAACGAGCGCGACCGCAGCGAGTCGAAGATGAACTTGAGGTCGGTGTAGTAGCCGCCGATGTCGTCTTCGGCCTCGTCCTCGTTGCCGTCGGTGAGTTCGGAGAGGAACGTCGAACTCGCGCGCGAGGTCCGGTCCTGCATCGTGCCCACCAACCCGTCTTGGTCGCCGGACTCGCCGGCGCCTCCGGGTCCGCCGGCCCCTGCGGCGTCGCCCGACGCGTCGTCGCTACCCTCCTCTCCCTCGTCGCCGCTGTTCACCTCGTCGAAGCGGTCGAGAATCGCCCGTGCCTTCTCCGGGTCGTCGTCTTCGATCGCGGCCTGTGCGAGCGCGATGGACTCCTCTTCGTCCATCTCGGTGAAGACGTCGCCAGGCGCCGCCAGCACGCCGGCGGCGTCGAGTTCGCCCACGTCGATCGCGGTGGGGTCGCCGTACTGGTACCCCGCGCTCGTCGTGTCGAGGTCGACGTAGACGGCCCACAGCGTCGCGACGCCGACGAACGCGAGCCCCCACGCGAAGGCGTAGACTCCGGCGGCAGTCGCGGGGTCGACACCGAGGCCGGCGCCGGGTTCGAGGAACCGCCAGTCGCTGTTGGCCAGCCGGAGGAGGTCGTTGAACGCGGTCCGGCCGCCGTACTCGTAGAAGGCGTACACGAGCCCGCCGCCGAGGAGGGCCGCGCCGCCGACGACGTTCCAGTGGTTTCGGACCGACCCGAGCACGTCGATACCGTCTGAGCTCCGCTGGGCCGTCACGACGAGCTTCGCGAGGTAGAGGCTGAAGCCGTAGAGGGCGATAAGCGGGAACGCCCACATCAGCTGCGTGAACGGGTCCGGCGGCGAGAACACCGCGCCGAAGACGAAGATGGCGACGATCGCGTAGCGCCACTTGTCGCGGAACGTCTCGTACTGGACGATCCCGGAATACGAGAGCCCGGTGATCAGGAGCGGCATCTGCCCGGCGAGGCCGAACGACAGCGAGAGGAAGACGATGAACTCAGTCCACATCACGATGGAGTAGGTGGGCTGGATCCCCGCTTCCAGCCCGAAGCCGGCCAGGAACGAGAACATGATCGGGAAGAACGCGTACACTCCGTACCCGACGCCGACGGTGAACAGACCGACGCCGAGGAGTCCCATCGCGGCGAGCTTCCAGCGCGACACCGGCGATTTCGGCCACGCACCCCGAGCGCGGAGTTCGTCGCGGGAGACGTAGATCAGCGGCGGAATCGCGGTGATCGCGCCGACGATGAGACCGATCTTCGCTTGGAGGAGGATCACCTCGAACGGGGTGGTCGCGATGACGTCTGCCTCGGCGGCGACCGCCGGGGACATGTTCGATTTGGTGACGGTGTAGAGGAATTCCCACACGTACACGCGGAGCGCCCAGAACGTCGCGAGGAAGCCCAGCAGGAAGACGACGAACACCTTCTGGAGATCCTTCTGGATCGATCGCAGGAACGCTTTCGCGGACTCGCGTCCCTCCGCGAGCGACTGCTGGGTATCCTCGTCGAGGGCACTCGCCATACGGGAACCGAAGTCCGTCCCCGTTATCAACCTTTTCGACCCGCCTCGCGGGCCGCGATCCCCGACTTCTCTCGGCTCCATCCGAAAAGGCCTATAATCACCCGGTTGCGTAGATGAAGTGAATGGACGACTCGGACCGGTCGCGCGACGAGCCGTCGGCCCCCGAAGACGACTCGGTCGCCGACGACGCCGCCAGCGACGGCGACGGCACCGACGCGGACGCGGTCCCCGACGACGGGACCGATTCCGTCGACTCTGAGGGCTCTCCGGAGGTCACGCCCGAGGATGACGCCTCTGACGACGAGGCCGCGGACGCCTCCGACGACGAGGCGGACGGTGACGACGTCGACTCCGGCGACGTCGCGGACGCGACCGACGACGGCGGCGTCGAGTCGACTGATGAGGATCCGGTCGAGTCGAACGACGACGCAGAGGACGAGTCGAACGACGACGCAGAGGCTGAATCGGACGACGAAGAAGAGGCTGAGGGCCTCCACGACGGCGGCATCCCGACGACGGTCGAAGACGCGCCCATCGCCGACGATTCCTTCGAGGGACTGGAGTCGCCGGAGTCCGACGAGGAGATGCCGCTGGCGGCCCACATCGAGGAGATGATGCGGCGGCTCGCCGTCGTCTTCCTCTTCGGCGGGCTCGCGACGCTCGTCGTCGTGACCGAGTCGACGGAGCTGATAAACTACTTCTGGAGCTACCACATCCCTGAACCGCTCGTGAACCGACCGCGGCTGTACGGCCCCCTCGAACTCCCGCTCACGCGGCTGAAGGTCGCCGGCCTCGCGGGCGTCGTCGTCGGGCTTCCGGCGTTCGTCTACGAGACGTACCGGTTCATGAAGCCCGGCCTGTACGAGAATGAGCGACGCTACTACCTCGCGGCGGTCCCGACGAGCCTCGTCCTTGGCGGGATCGGCATCGCGTTCGCGCACTTCCTCGTGTTGCCCGCGATCTTCTCGTACTTCACCACCTACACCTCCGACGCCGCGACGATCGCGTTCGGACTCGCGGAGACGTTCAACCTCATCGTCATCATGCTCGCGTTCATGGCGATCGTCTTCCAGATCCCGCTGTTCATCATGCTCGCGATCATGATGAACCTCGTCACCCGGCAGTGGCTGGAGGCGAAGCGCCTGCTGTTCTGGGGGGCGTTCCTCGGAATCGCCTTCCTGTTCAGCCCCGACCCGACGGGGATGGCACCGATCATCGTGACGCTCACGATGATCGTCCTGTACGAGGGGACGCTCGCGGTCCTGCGCTGGACCGGGAACTAGCCCGCGGCGCGGACATTTATAAGCACCTGTGGAAGCGCACGGGTTTCTTTATAAACCGTTGACGAGCAACGCGGTCGGATATCCACAACGTGAAGAATCGGTGGCGTTGCTCTCGGGCCGACGTGTCTCTGTCTGACCCGCTGAGAGCGTTGCCCTCGTCGAACGACCGTAAGCTGATGCGAGCACCGGAACTGAGTCGACCGAATCGCGGACGGCCGGTCTACCGTGTTAGCCACTCGAACAGTTCTGCGTCGTGTTCTACGAAGATGGAGAGGTGTCCGAGCTCAGGGTATATGTACGATTCCGCGTTGGGAATCACGTCCCGAAGGTAAGCGCCCATTTCGACCGGATTGATTCGGTCGGCCTGTCCGTGCCAGATCCCGACCGGCACGTCGATGGAGTCGAGTGGGAATCCCCAGTCTCGCCCGGACAACTGGATGTCTCTCACGAAAGACTTGGTCCCGTGCTCCTGGCAAGCGGCCGGCATCGACGCGACGAGAAGCTTACCAACGTCGCCACGCCATATCGCCTCGTCCCTTGGCGCGGAGCCCTTGACGCGCCGATCAATCGTCCACCCGGGCGCATACTTGGCAGCACGCACCTCTACACCCAGGAACGCCTGGATAGCCCAGGGCAGGGAATTCGCTCCACGTAATAGAAGACGGAGTGGGCGAGTGGCCGACTCGATTGGGCCGAGCCCACAACAGGTGGCGATACGAGGAAACCGCTCGGGGGCTGCTGCGCCGCACGCCAGAGCGTACGGCCCGCCGCCAGAAATTCCGAGTGCGGGGGCAGCGTCGATACCGAGTGCGTCCAGACACTCGGCGACGTCGGCCGGCCAATCCATTAGCACTCGAGTGGGATCGGGATCTGACACGCCTACGCCAGGGCGCTCGGGAGCGATGATACGTACGCCGAGTTCGCGTCCGACGTGGTCGAATACGGCAGCCCCCAACCGGCCATTGGGAATTCCGTGAAAGGCGAGGACCGGGTTGCCGTCCGAGGCTCCCGTCTCTGCGTACCCAAGCTTCCGTCCGTCCGCGAGTTCCACGGTAGACGGATTCTCGAACAGGCGACGACCGACCGAGAGCATTCCTGTTGTCTCGCCATCCAGAAATTGTGGTATTGCGTTCTTCTCGCCCCTGAACCGACGAGAGATGATCCCGGCACTTCCCATTCGCTACCAAACGTGTCGAACCGATATAACTTGTATCGGAGGCAGGCGTGTTTTAGTTCTCCTCAGTATCACCTACTCAGATTCCACGTCAGTCAGTAGGGGCCACTGACCGGCTCGCGCCGCTCTATGCAACACGACCTCATCGAACTATCTGCGGCAGAGGGGTTCAATAGACCCTCGAGTGTGCAACCCCGGCTGAGTCACACTTACTCCCCGCCGAGCAGTTCGACGAGCAGCGCGTTCTGCGCGTGCATCCGGTTCTCGGCCTGGTCCCAAACGAGGGCGCGGTCGGACTCTAAGACCTCGTCGGTGACCTCCTCGCCGCGGTGCGCGGGCAGGCAGTGCATTATCTTCGCGTCGGTGCCCGCCAGCAGGTCCGCGTTCAGTTGGAACCCGTCGAAGGCGGCGAGCTTCTCCTCGCGCAGGTCCTCCTGCCCCATCGAGATCCACACGTCGGTGTACACCACGTCGGCCCCCTCGATCGCGGCCTCGGGGTCCGTGGTCGGCGTCACGTCCGCACCGAACTCGGCGGCGCGGTCGAAGACGTCGGGGTCCATCCCGTAGTCGGCGGGCGTGGCCACGGTGACGTCGATTCCGGCCATCGCCGCCCCGACGACGAACGACTGCCCGACGTTGTTGCCGTCGCCGACCCACGCGACGGTGGCGTCCTCACCGACCGTCTCGCGGATGGTGAGCAGGTCGGCGAGCGTCTGGCACGGGTGTGCCTCGTCGGTGAGCCCGTTGATTACGGGGCAGTCGGCGTACGCAGCGAGCGTCTCCACGTCCTCGTGGTCGAACAGCCGCGCCATCACCCCGTCGACGTACCGACCGAGCACGCGCGCGGTGTCGCGCAGCGGCTCGCCGTGCCCGAGTTGGATGTCGTCGGGACCGAGGAACATCGCGTGGCCGCCGAGTCGCGTCATCCCCGTCTCGAAGGAGACGCGGGTGCGCGTCGAGGGCTTCTCGAATATCATCCCGAGCGTCGCGTCGTTGAGTCGGGGATCGGTCTCGCCCGCCTTCATCGCGGCGGCGCGGTCGAGCAGGGCGTCCAGTTCGGTCGGCGTCACGTCGTCGATGTCGAGGAAGTTGTCGGTGGCGAGTGGCATCGTGTGTGGTGTGTGGTGTGGTGTCGTTGAAAAACGGGCCCGTCTCCGAATGTCGGTGAGACGGTGGTTACAGGCGTTTGCGACAGACGTCGGTCAGGACGGTCACGGCACGGTCCAAGTCCGAGAGCGGGAGCCGCTCGTCCGGCGCGTGGTCCAGGTCTGAGTTTCCGGGGCCGTAGGTGACCATCGGGCAGTCCCACGCGGCCGCGAAGAGGTTCATGTCGCTCGTCCCGGTCTTCCGGAGCAGCCGCACGTCGCCGCCGGCGCCGCGGATCGCGACGCGGAACGCGCGCGCCAGGTCCGTCCGGGGGCTCTCCATCACGGGCGGCATGGGCTCGCCCCAGTGGACCGACCCGGTCGAGAGCTCTGCCTCCGCGAGCTCGTGGATCTCGTCGACAGGGCGGGAGGGCGGGACCCGAAGCTGGACGCTCATCGTCGTCTCGACCGCGAGCCCGTCGTCGCTCAGCCCGCCGTCGATCGAGATGGGCTTCGTCGTCACCTGATCGAACACCGCGGTCTCCGGGTCGTCAGGGGTGAACGTCTCCTCGACGCCGTGCCACCAGTCGATCGCGTGCTGGATCGCGTTCGGCTCCGGCCGCGAGGAGTGACCCGACTCGCTCGTGTTCACGTACGTCCCCTCCAGCAGGCCGCGGTAGCCGAGCGTGATCCCCTGCCAGCCCGACGGCTCGCCGTTGATCACCGCGTCTGGCGCGTCGCGGTCGCCGATGAGGTGTCTCGCACCGCCGGAGTCGACCTCCTCGCGGACGACGCCCACGAAGGAGACGCCCGTCTTCACCGCCGCGACCGCCATGGCGACGAGCGGTCCCGTCGCGTCGACCGCCCCGCGGCCCCACAGCACGGGCTCACCGGGCTCGCCGACGCGAACGTCGGACGGGTCCGGCAGCTCTCCCGCCGGCGGCGCCGCCCGCACCTCGACCGGGATGTCTCCCGGCACTGTGTCGATGTGCGAAGTCAGTAGGACGGCGTCGTTGGCGGGCGCCCGGACGTTGCCGACCTCGTCGATCCACGCCTCCCGACCGTTCGCCTCGAAGAAGTCGACGAGGCGCTCGGCCGCGCGCTCCTCTTCGTGTGACGGCGAGGGGATCGACACCATGTCGTACAGCAGCTTCCGGGCCGCCGTGTCGCAGGCCGCGGGGTAGCCGCCGCCGGCGACGACGTCGTCGTCGGAACGCTCCTCGCCGCCGGCCTCGTCGCGTTCGGTTTCCGTTCCGGTCGCCATCACCCGATCACCTCCGCGAGGGCGTCGACGACCGCGTCGGCGTGTTCCCGCTCGATCGTCAGCGGCGGGAGCAGGCGCAACACCGTGCGCCCCGCCGGCAGCGCGAGAATCTGGTGGTTGATCGCGAGGTCGCGCAGCAGCCGGTTCGAGCCGCGCTTCACTTCGATCCCAATCATCAGTCCCTCGCCGCGCACCTCGCGGACCTCGTCGCCGAGGCGCTCCTCGATCTGTCCGCGGAGGTACGCGCCGACCTCGGCGGCGTGTTCGGGGAGCCCCTCGCGCTCGATGACGTCGAGCGTGGCGCCCGCGGCCGCGGAGACGACCGGACCGCCCGAGAACGTCGAGCCGTGGTTTCCGGCGTCCTCGGCGATCCAGTCACGGCACAGCGTGGCGCCGATCGGGAGCCCGCTGCCGAGCCCCTTGGCGGTCGTGAGCACGTCCGGGACGACGCCGTGCTTCTCGGCCGCCCACAGCGAGCCAGTGCGGCCGAGCCCGGTCTGGATCTCGTCGAGGATCATCGCTGCACCCGACGTCGACGTCGCGTCGCGGACCGCCTGGAGGTACTCGGTGTCGGCGGGGTTGATTCCCCCCTCGCCCTGGAGCGGTTCGAGGATCACCGCGGCGGTCTCGTCGTCGACCGCCTCGCGCATCGCGTCGGCGTCGCCGTACTTGACAAACTCCACGCCGCCCGCGAGCGGCTCGAACCCCTGCTTGTACTTCTGTTTCCAGGTGGTCGCGAGCGCGCCCATCGTCCGGCCGTGGAACCCCTGTGTCGTCGCGACGATCTTCTCGCGACCCGTCGCGTGCCGGGCGAACTTCAGCGCGGCCTCGTTGGCCTCCGTTCCGGAGTTACAGAGCCAGACGTTGTCGATGTCGGCCGGTCCCGCCTCCGAGAGCCGCTCGTACAGCGCCGTCCGCGCCGCGTGCGGGTACGACGCCTGCACGTACATGAGCTCCTCCAGTTGGCTCGTCGCGGCGTCGACGACCTCGGGGTGACAGTGGCCCACCGGCGTGCAGGCGTAGCTCGCGCCGAAATCGAGGTACTCGGTGCCGTTCGTGTCGGTGACGTACACGCCGTCGCCGGCGGCGATCTCGATCGGCTTTTCGGAGAAGACGAAGCCGCTCATGCGGTCTCACCTCCGGTATCGGCCTCGGCTTCGTCGCCGCCCGCGTCGTCACCGAGTGCCGACCGCTCGATCGTCGTCCCCTCGCCGCCGAGAGCGGCGACGATCGGGTCGCGGACGTTCGCGTCGGCGACGACGACGCGCCCTGAGCCGCCCGAGAGCGCCTCCTTGGCCGCCATCACCTTCTTGCCCATGAACCCCTCCGCGGCGGCTTCGACCGCCGCTAGTTCGTCGGGCGTCGCCGCTGCGTCGATGCGCGTCTCGGGATCGTCAGGGTCGGCGTACACGCCGGCCACGTCCGTCAGCAGGACGAGGTCGGCGCCGAGCGCGCCCGCGACCGCGGCGGCCGCGCGGTCTGCGTCGGCGTTGACGGGCGTGACGCCGCCGTCGCTCTCCTTCCCCTCCATCGGAGGCGAGACGACGGGCGTGTAGCCGTCGTCGAGCAGTCCGGTCAGCAGGTCGGCGTTCACCGACTCGATCCGGCCGGAGTGCTCGCCGCGTTTGATCTTCCGCTTGCCGTCCTCGACGACGCGGACCGCCGACTTGCGGGGCCCCGAGAGGAGCCCGCCGTCGACACCCGAGAGACCGACCGCGTCGACGCCGGCCTCACGGAACAGCGCCGTCAACTCCGTGTTGAGCTTGCCAGCCATCGCCATCGTGAACGCCTCCATCGCGTCGGCGTCGGTGAACCGTCCCGTGACGCCCGAGGCCGACTCGACGTACTCCGGCTCCATGCCGAGCCGCTCGATGGTCTCGTCGACGACCGTCGAGCCGCCGTGGACGACGACGACCTCGCGCCCGTTGGCGGCGAGGTGGGCGACGTCGTCGACCGCACCGGCCGGGTCGACCGCCTTCGCGCCGCCGATCTTGACCACAACGGCCGGCTCGCTCTCGTCGGTCGAATCGGTCCCGCCGTCGGTAACCGCGTCGACGTCGCCCGTCATGGCGACCCCACCGGATGCAGCCCCTGAAAGTCGAGTCCGGCGGTCTCCGGCAGTCCGAGCGCGACGTTCGCGGCGTGGACCGCCTGTCCCGCGGAGCCTTTCATCATGTTGTCTATCGCCGAGAAGACGACGATGCGCCGGTTTCCGGGGTCGAGTTCGAAGCCGACCTCGCCGTGGTTCGTGCCGGCGACCGACTTCGGCTCGGGGTAGCGGTAGACGCCGCCCCCGCCGGAGACGATCCGCTCGAACGGCTCGTCGGCGTACGCGCCGCGGTACGCTTTCCACAGGTCCGCCTTCGAGACGGGCTCGTCGGGGAAGACGTGACAGGTTGCGCTCGCGCCGCGCACCATGTCGACCGCGTGAACCGTGAAGGAGACGTCCAGTCCGAGGTACGCCTCGATCTCTGCCTCGTGGCGGTGTCCGGTCGGCGCGTACGGGCGCACGACGCCCGAGCGCTCCGGATGCGAGGAGGCCGCGCCGCCGCCGGCGCCGCCCTCCGAGGAGCCGACCTTCACGTCGACGACGACCTCACCGGTGTCGGGACCGAGCGCGCCGGCGTCGATCAAGGGCTTCAGCCCGAGGATCGTCGCGGTCGCGTTACAGCCCCCGCCGGCGATCAGATCGGCGCCGGGGAGGTTCTCGCGGTTGATCTCGGGGAGCGCGTACTCCGCGCGCTCCAGGTACTCCGGCGACTCGTGGCCGTCGTACCACTCGTCGTAGGCGGCGGCCTCCGGGAGCCGGAAGTCCGCCGAGAGGTCGACGACGGTGTCGGCGACCTCGAAGTACTCGTCTATCCGTCCCATCGAGACGCCGTGCGGCGTCGCCGAGAAGAGGACGTCGACCGATTCGAGGTCGTCCGGGTCGGAGAAGCGCAGGTCGAGCCCCCGCAGGTTCGGGTGCGACCGACCGACGGTCATGTTGTCGGCCGACCGGGACGTGGCCTGCGCGACATCGAACGCGGGGTGACCGGCGAGGAGCCGCAGCAGCTCGCCGCCCGTGAACCCGGTGCCGCCGACGACGCTCGCGGTGTACGTCTCGTCGACGCCCGACCCGTCGTCGGTCGTCATGCGGTCACCTCCGCAGTGTCGTCGGCCGCCGCCACCGTCGCCTCCAGCCAGTCGACGACCTTCGCGGGGACGTCGACCTCGCTGGCCGCGTCGAGCGCCTTGAACTCGACCGTGTGGTTCACCTCGTGGACGGTGTACTCGCCCGACCCCTCGCCGCCGACCTCCATCAGGTCGACGCCGAGAAGCCCGCCGCCGACCGCCTCGCTCGCGCGCTCGACGAGATCGAGGGCGCGGTCGTCGAGGTCGAACGACTCGGTTTCGCCGCCCTTTGCGGCGTTCGTCAGCCAGTGGTCGGAGGTGCGTGTCATCGCGGCGATCGGCTCGCCGTCGACCGCCAACGCGCGGATGTCGCGGCCGGGCTTGTCGACGAACTCCTGGATGTAGAACACCTTGTGCTCGTAGTGGCCGAGCGTCTCCTTGTGTTCCAAGATCGCCTCCGCCGCGTTGCGCGAGTCGATCTTCGCCATCAGCCGGCCCCACGAGCCGACGACGGGCTTGAGCACGCACGGGTAGCCGAACGATTCGATAGCCTCCATCGCGGTCTCCTTGGTGAACGAGACCTCGGTCGCCGGGGTCGGAATCCCCGCCTCGGCGAGCGCGAGCGAGTTCTTCGCCTTGTCGGCGCAGACGTCGCCGGTCTCCGGGGAGTTCACCACTGGGACGCCGTAGCTGTCGAGGAACCTCGTCGCGTACAGCGACCGGCTCGTCGACAGACAGCGGTCGACCACGATGTCGAGGTCCGCGACGTTCGCCGTCGTGGATTCGAGGCCGAACCGTTCCTTGCGGACGTCGATCTTCTCGACTTCGTGGCCGCGCTCCCGGAGTTCGCCGAGCAGCAGCTTCTCGTCTTGCCGGATCCGAGAGTAGAGGATTCCTACGCGCATGTCGACCACTCGCGTGTCGCGGCCGTGGCGGTCGTCACCATCTACTCGCCCCAGTCCTCCTCGAGTTCGGGCGCCTCTTCCAGCGTGACGGGGTCCAGCGAGATGACCTCCAGCTCGGTCCCGGTGACCGGGCTGTCGATGATCTCGCCGACCTCGACGTCGGCCGGAAGCTCGATCTCTTCGCCCGTGATCGGGTCCTCTGCCAGTATCGCGTCAGTGTCGCTCGTCATCGTGCCAGATACTCTGCCACGGGTAGACATAAAGGCTTCGAACTTATTGGATAGTTTACACGACGTAGAAAGGTCTCTAACGGTGCCATACTATCAAAAACGAGCCGTATCGAGATCGAATATCAGATCTCGGCTATGAATATGTCCCCCTACGGGGACGGTCGTCGGCGTCGGTCGGGTCGGCGCCGACCGAACCGGCGGGTAGCCGGCGGGCGCGGCGGCTCAGACATAGCTCTCGACCTCCGTCTCCAGCGTCTCGTTCGCGGCGGCGAGCGCGTCGCGAGCGGCCGTCAGCGCGTCGTCGTCCTCCTCGATTCCGGCCTCGACGACGGCGAGTTCCTCGGCGACCGCCTCGGGGGCCGGTCCCCCGGCGGAATCACGGCTCGCCACGCTGGCCGCCGGATCGAGCGCCGACGCCACGTCTTCGCGGCTCACGTACGTCGAGAGGGCCTCGCCCGTCACGTGCCGAGTGGCCTCGTCAACTTTTGCGGCCGCCTCGTCCGGCGAATCGTCGTCGGCCACCGTCTCCGCGGCCGTCGCGACGATTTCGTGGGCGGTCCGGAAGGGCATCCCGCCCATCGCGAGGAGGTCGGCGACCCCCGTCGCGGTCGAGAACCCCTCGCCCGCGGCGTCAGCGAGCGCCGCCTCGTTCCAGTCGGCGGTCGCGACCGCGCCCGCGGCGACCGCGGTCGCCTCCCGCACGTCGTCGGCGATTTCGAACACGCCCGCGTGGGCGCGCTGGAGGTCGCGGTTGTACGCGCGGGGGAGCCCCTTGAGGAGGCTCAGCGTGCCCGTCGCCTCGCCGATAGCGTCGCCGGCGACGCCGCGGGTCAGCTCTAGCGTGTCGGGGTTCTTCTTCTGCGGCATGATCGACGACGTGGACGAGTACGCGTCCGACAGCTCCACGAACCCCTTGTTCGAGAAGAGGATGAGGTCCTCCGCGAGCCCCGAGAGCGTCGTCGCGAGCGTCGCGCACGCGGTCGATCCCTCCGCGAGGAAGTCGCGCGCCGACGCCGCGTCGGTCGAGTTCCGAACCGTCCCGTCGAACCCGAGCAGCGCCGCCGTCCGGTCGCGGTCGACGTCGAACGGCGTCCCGGCGAAGGCGGCCGCACCGAGCGGCGACCGGTTGACCCGCTCGTACGCGTCGAGCAGGCGCGCGGTGTCGCGAGCGACGCCGCCCTCGTACGACAGCAGGTAGTGCGCGACCGTCGTCGGCTGGGCCGGCTGAAGGTGGGTGTAGCCGGGCATCACGGTCTCGGTGTGCTCGCTCGCGACCTCGACGAGCGCCTCGCGGAGCGTTATCGTCGCCTCGGCCGCCGCGAGCAGGTCCTCGCGCAGCCGATACCGGATACAGGTTGCCACCTCGTCGTTGCGCGAGCGGGCGGTGTGCATCCGCCCGCCGTCCGGTCCGATCCGGTCGATGACGGCCGTCTCTATCGCCTCGTGAACGTCCTCGCCGTCGGACAGGTCGCCGTGTCCGGCGGCCTCTACGTCGTCGAGCGCCGTGAGGATATCGCCCGCAACCGCGCTATCGACGATCCCCTGCTCGGCGAGCATCACCGTGTGCGCGCGGTCGACCGCGAGGTCGGCCTCGAAGATGGCCGCGTCGGCCGCGAGGCTCGACAGGAACTCGCGGGCGGGACCGCCGCTGAAGCGGTCGCGCCGGACGGCGGTGCCGCTCTCGGCCGCGTCGCCGCCTGCCGCCGTGCCGGGGTCGTCGTCGGTCATTTAGTTCTCGTCCGTCTCGCCGGAGCCGTCCGTCGCCAGTTCGGGCTTCGACACCGACTTCTTCACGTCGTTGGCGAGACGTTCCTGAAGCCCGTGGTACTTCGCGACGCCCGTGGCGTCCTCCTGCGCGATGCCGGCGACGTCCTCGGTGTTGAACGAGGCCATCTCCTCGGAGTAGACGGCGTACTCCGAGTCGCGAGCGACGACGCGGCAGTTGCCGCCGGAGACCTTCACGGTGGCCGTCCCCGTCACCACGTCCTGCGTCTCGTTGATGAACGCGTTCAGCGCGTCGACGATCGGAGCGAACACGAGGCCCTGGTACGCCTTCTCAGACCACTCCTGCTCGATCCCCTTCTTGAACGAGCGCTCGTTCTTGGTGAGCACGAGGTCCTCGAGCGCCTGATGGGCCGTCAGCAGGACGGTCGCGGCCGGGTGCTCGTAGTTCTCGCGCACCTTCAGTCCGAGCATACGGTCCTCCATCACGTCCGTGCGACCGATCCCGTAGCCCCCGGCGTACTCGTTGAGGTGCTGGATCAGCGGGACCGGATCCATCGCCTCGCCGTCGACGGCGACCGGGACGCCCTCCTCGAACGCCACCTCGATGGTGGTCTCGCCTTCCGGCTCCGCGGTCCACTCGTAGATGTCCTCCGGCGGCTCGTAGTTCGGGTCCTCCAGCTTCCCGCCCTCAACCGCGCGCGACCAGATGTTCTCGTCGATGGACCAGACGCCGCCGTCGCCCGCCTCGACGGGCAGGTTCTTCTCGGCGGCGTAATCGATCTCCCACTCGCGGGTGAGCCCGAGTTCGCGGACCGGCGCGATGACCTCGAGGTCGGAGCCGCGCCAGACGGCCTCGAACCGGAGCTGGTCGTTCCCCTTCCCCGTGCAGCCGTGCGCGATGGCGTCACAGCCCTGCTCCTCGGCGACGCCCAAGATGGCCTCGGCGATGACGGGACGCGCGAGCGCCGTGCCGAGCGGGTAGCCCTGATACGTCGCGTTCGTCTTCACCGCGTCGAAACACAGCCCCGCGAACTCCTCTTTCGCGTCGACGACGTGGAGGTCGAGACCGAGCGCATCGGCGGTCTCCTCGGCCTCGTCGAACTCCTCCGTCGGCTGCCCGACGTCGACGTTGACGCCGATGACCTCGTCGTAGCCGTACTCTTCTTTCAGGAGCGGTACGCAGACGGTCGTGTCGAGTCCCCCACTGAACGCGAGTGCAACGGTTGCCATTACAGGAGTACACTGGGTTCATCCCCTTAAATTCACCGTTTTAGATATTGGAAGAAAAACGCAGAGCAGACGCTACAGGAGAACGGAGCCGTGACTCACTGGGACAAGACGGCGCGAACGCGACGAGGGAATGAAGATTACTGGCCCGAGGGGGCCCGTCGTCGCGCCGCGCCGGAAGCCGGTCGCGGCGGTCGGACGCCTCGTCGCGGTCGCGGGGCTCGTCGGCCTCGAATAAGGGCGGCGTCGGGACGAGCCTCCGCGGTCATCACCTGTACCTTGTTCCGCATCGGAATAAAAACGTTCCGCACCGCTGGCCGGGTCGCAAGGCTTGCCGGGCGGGGCGAGAGCCCGGTGGCGCCGGCCGTCGACCGACTCGCGCCGCAGTTACAGCGCTTCCCGATACGCCTCCAGCGTCCGCTCGACGTCCTCCTCCGTGTGCGCGTAGGACGTGAACTGGCATTCGAACTGGTTCGCGGTGAGGAACACGCCCCGGTCTTTCATCTCCTGCCAGAACACGCGCTCCCAGCGGTCGGTCGCGGCGCGTGCGACGTCCGCGCCCGTCTTCGGGCAAGCGTCGTATCGGGCGCAGTCGGGGTCCTGCCGACAGCCGCTCGCACAGCAATCCGTCGGGTCGTCGGGCGCCTCTCGGGTGAAGATCGTCTTGAACATCGAGTCGGTGCCGACCACGGTGTACTCGGGCGCGCGCTCCGCGCAGATCTCGGTGATCCCCTCGCGGAGTTTCCGCCCGAGTCGGTCGACGTGCTCGTACACGTCGTTCTCGGCGGCGTACTCCATCCCGGCCTTCCCGGCGGCCATCGTCACCGGGTGACCGGAGAAGGTGCCGGACTGGAACACGTCGCCTGCGGGCGTGAACTGCTCGATCAGGTCGGCGCGCCCGCCGATGGCGCCGACCGGGAACCCGCCGCCGATGATCTTCCCGAAGGTGGTGACGTCCGGCGTGACGCCGAACTTCGACTGTGCGCAGCCGAGGCCGCCGACGCGGAATCCGGTGATCACCTCGTCGAAGATCAACAGCGAGTCGTGGCCGTCACACAGTTCCCGGAGCGTCTCGTGGTAGCCGTCGATCGGAGTCACGATCCCCATGTTGGCGAGGATCGGCTCGACGAGAACCGCGGCTATCTCGTCGCCGTGCTCCGCGAACACCTCTTTCGCGGCCTCCGGGTCGTTGAACGGGATCGGGAGGGTGTGTTGTGCGAACTCCTCGGGAATCCCGGCGGTGGAGGGGTGGGCGTCGCCCGGCGACCCCTCGACGAGCGTCGACTCCTGGGCGCCGTGGTAGCCGCCCTGCATGACGACGATCTTGTCGCGGTCGGTGTACCCGCGCGCCAGCCGCACCGCCGACACCGTCGCCTCCGTCCCCGAGTTGACGAAGCGGATCGACTCGACGCTCGGGACGTGTCGCGCCACGAACTCGGCGTGCTCGACCTCTATCTCCGTCGGCGCGCCGTACATCGGCCCCTCCGCGACGTGCGACTGGACGGCCGCCTCGACCGGGTCGGGGAGGTCGTGCCCGTACAGGAGCGGGCCGTACCCCATCACCCAGTCGACGTATCGGTTCCCGTCGGCGTCGATCACGTGACCGCCGTCACCGCGCTCGACGAAGAAGGGGTGCGGCATCGTCGCCCGGACGGAGGAGTTGACGCCGCCGGGCATGACCGACAGCGCGCGGTCGTACAGCCCGCGGGAGCGCTCGTGGTTCATGCTCACCGGTTGGGCGGGAGGGATGAAAGTAGTTGCCGACCCGGCGGCGAGCGGGGCGTCTGCCCACCGGATCTCACGGCGACGGCGCCGCCGCTCGGCGACGTTGAATATTCGAAAAATTCGGCGTCGCAGTCGACCGTTCGATGCTCCGAGACTCGGGCGTCGGCGTCGGTGCCGACCTTACACTGCCTCCGGGCCGGTCGCGCCGGTGCGGACCTGCAGCGCGTCCTCGACCGGGAGGATGAACACCTTGCCGTCGCCCGGCTCGCCGGTCTTCGCCGCGCCGGCGATCGCCTCGGCGACCTCGTCCGCCGGGATGTCGGCGACGACTATCTCCACCTTCACCTTCTGGTGGAGGTCGACTGTGAACTCCTCGCCGCGCCACTGGCCCTTCTTCGCGGGCTGGGAGCCGCGACCGGAGACGTTCGTCACGGTGAGCGAGGGCGCGTTGATCTCCGCGAGCGCCTGCTTGATGGCCCCGAGCTTGTCGGGGCGGACGACCGCGGTGACCATCTTGATCTGCGAGCCCGTTTCCTCGCCGCCGTCGGCGCGCGGGGAGCCCTCGGTGGTGTCGATGACGGAGGGACCGCCGTCGGTCGCGACGCGGTCGCCACCGAACTCGGGGTAGGTCTCGACGCCGTGCTCGCTCACGTCGAGCCCGTCGTGCTCGTGTTCGGGAGTGACGCGAGCCTGGCCGACCGCCTTGAACGCGCCGAAGACCACAGCGGTCGCGATGACCGTCCACGCAGTGATGACGACCACGCCGATGACCTGCGAGACGAGCAGGTCGAGGGAGAAGCCGTTGATGCTGACGAACGGCAGCGCGAGGACGCCGATGACGCCCGCGGAGCCGTGAACCGGGAAGACCGCACACACGTCGTCGATCTTCATCTTGTCCGAGACGAACTCGAACACCAGCGGGAGCTGGAGACCGCAGACGAGCGCCACCAGGATGGCACCCCACCACGTGACCAGGTTCGCGATCCCAGTGACCGCGACCAGTCCGGCGAGCACGCCGTTGGCGACGTAGAGGGTGTCGACCTTCTTCGTCAGGTACATCGATCCGAGCGTCGCTCCGAGGGCTCCGGCGGCCATTCCGAGCGTCGTCGTCAGCGCCACGCGGCCGACCACGGCGAAGCCGCCGAGCGCGAGCTCGCCGGATTCGCTGACCGAGAACACCGTCGCGGTCGTTCCGACGTTGAATCCGTACCAACCGAACGCCAGAATGAGCGTTCCGAGCACCGCGAACGTCATCGAGTGACCGGGGATGACGTTCGTGGAGCCGTCCTCCGCGTAGCGGTCCATGCGCGGCCCGAGCATGTACGCCGCGGTGAGGCCGGCGATGCCGCCCACGCCGTGGACGATCATGCCGCCGGCGAAGTCGACGAAGCCGACTCCGGCGAGGAATCCGCCGCCCCAGGTGATGCCCGACACAACCGGGTAGATGACCGCGGAGATGGCGATCGTGTACGCCACGTACGCACGGAGCTTCGCACGTCCCGCGACCGCACCGGAGACAATCGTTGCCGCCGTCATCGCGAAGACGGCACCGAACAGCCAGCTGTTGACCCAATCGCCGTCACTGAGAGCTGACGCGGGGGAGAAGCCGCCGCCGCCCGCGACACCTTCGATACCGAAGCCGATCAGGAAGTACACGAGGACGCCGACGCCCCAGGTGAGCAGGTTCTTGGTGAGTTGGTTCGCGACGTTCTTCGCGCGCACCTGTCCCGCTTCGAGCATCGCGAAGCCGGCGTGCATGAAGAAGATCAGGAAACAGACCACCGCGACCCACAACAGGTTCACGCCTTCCGCAATCACACTCGGATCGACCGTCGCCAAAACGCCGGCCGTCACGCTCCGCTCACCTCAACTGAACATACGTATTCTGAACTGCGCGCTTCGTTCGTACTCATGTGCTGATTCACGTTTCGAGTAGCGGGAATAGGAATATATAAACGTTAGAGTTGAGTTTCACACATATTTGCGCTCACAATACGACAAGTGAACAATATACGGACGGATACATGGTGTATAAGGATGTATTCTCGGTGATATTCGGGCAATCCTTGCGCCCAAATCTGACGAGTGTATTATAATAAATCTGTCAGATACTTCCAGATCGGCCGAAATTGGTGGGTGCGCCGCCGGGCGCGGTCGATGCTGGTGATTTTTGCCGCGCCGATCCTCGCTTCTCATTGGTGTCGTGGCGCTACGTGTCCGATTTCAGGCGTTTCTGCCGTTCGGAGAGAAATTTGACGTTCGTCAACCACATCGGCGGTCCGGTGCTCGCTCTGCGCGTCGGGGGGAGCCGATCGCGTCGGGAGCGGGCGTCGATACCGTCTGTCGAGCGGTCGGTGCCCAGTTACTCCGGCTTCAGCCCTTCGCCCTGTACGCGCATCACGGCCTCGCCGTCGGCGAGGTTCGGCGCGTCGACGAGCCGGACGATCCGCTTGTTCCCCTTCGACTTGCGGAGGTACATCCGGAACGTGGAGGCGTGTCCGAGGATGTTGCCGCCGATTGCCTGCGTCGGGTCGCCGAAGTACGAGTCGGGGTTCGACGCGACCTGATTGGTGACGAGGATGGCGGTGTTGAACAGGTCGCCGATCCGCATCAGGTCGTGGAGGTGTTTGTTGAGCTTCTGCTGCCGGTCGGCGAGTTCTCCCCGGCCGACGTACTCGGCGCGGAAGTGGGCGGTCAGCGAGTCCACGCAGACGATGCGGATGGGCCACTCGCTCTCCTCGAGCTCGCTGGCGAGCTCTTTCGCCTTCTCCGCGAGCAGGATCTGGTGGTTGGAGTTGAACGCCTTGGCGACGTGGATCTGGTCGAGGAACGCCTCGATGAGTTCCTCCATCGCCTCCTCGTCGCTCGGGGTGCCTTCGATCTCGCGCCGCTCCATCTCGTTCGCGAGGATCTCGTCGTCAAGTCCGCGGACCATGTCGTCGATCCGCTCCGGCCGGAAGGTGTCCTCGGAGTCGACGAAGATACACCCGCCATCGAGGCCGCCGTACTCCGCCGGGAGCTGGACGTTGACGGCCATCTGGTGAGTCACCTGCGACTTCCCGGACCCGAACTCGCCGTACACCTCGGTGATCGACTGCGTCTCGATGCCGCCGCCGAGCAGTTCGTCGACCTCGTCGATCTGCCAGGAGAGCTTCCCGATCTCTTGGCGTCGTTCGAGGACGGTCGCGCCCGTCTCGAACCCGCCGACGTCGGCCGCGTCGCGCGCGGCGTTGATGATATCCGCAGCCGACGACTCGCCGATGTCCGCGGTGTTCGACATCTCACCGGGGCTGGCGACGGCGATCGATTGGTAGCTCTCGAACCCGTTTTCGACGAGCTTGTCTGCGGTCGCTGGGCCGACTCCGGGGAGGTCTTCGAGTTCGTCTTCAGGCATGTACGCTCTCCTTGTTCGCCATCGGGTATAAAGACTGGTTTACACCGTAGTGAAAGTGAAAAAGCGGTCGGGCCGCGTTCCGGGTTGCGTCGACTCCATATATAAGCGTCCGCGCCGAAACGCGTCGATCTCCGACGGGCGAAACTGATCGCCCCCCACCCGTCACCGCCGGTCGCGGTCGCCGGCCGTCACCGCCGCTCCGTCAAAAGCCCACGCGGCGGACGTATCCGAGTTCGCGGATTTCGACGAGCAGCTCCCCCGGAAGCTCCGTGTCGGTGATCACGTACAGCTTCGGGTCGTCGGTGAACTCGGGGTCCTCGCTCAGTACCTGACGGATCGAGATGTTGTGGTCGGCGAGGATGCCGGTCACCTCGGCGACGATCCCCGCCTCGTCGGCGGCGTCGACCTCGACCGTGAGGACCGTGAGATCGAGCACCGGCGCCAGATCCATCAGGCTCGGGATCGACGAGATGTTAGTGAAGATGCGCTTCAGGTCGGGGTCGGCTAAGATCGCGTCCGTCGTCGAGTCGACCACTCGCCGGTCGACGTCGAGTTCGCGCGCGATCCCGGTGTACGGGATCTCGATCCCGCCGGAGACGACGCGACCCTCTTCGTTGACGGAGAAGCCGCGCTCTAAGAACAGCCGGATGACGGCCTGTTGACTCGGTGACCCCTCGAACTTTTCGAGGATCTCGTCGAACATTCGTTGCTACGAATCCCCGCCGTGAATGCTTAAAAAACAGGGTACCGTCGCGTCGGTCAGTTCACCATCACCGAGTAGACGCCGCCGAGAACCGCGCCGTAGACGACGTGGCCGACGAGGCTCTCGACGCCAACGTTCGGCAGCGGGGGCGCGCCCGGAAAGCCGACGGCGCCCAGCCATATCGGCATCACGATCACGGCGAGCGCGAGCCAGACGAGGAGGCCGTAACCCGCGCCGGCGCCGAGACTCGTTCCGATCGAGTCGCCAAGATCGGGTCGCAGGTCCGCGATCGCGGCGAACCCGAGACCGATGACCGCGCCGTGGGACATGTGGATCGCCCAGCCGAGGGCGCCGGCGGGGCCCTCGATGCCGTACATCGCCGGGATCGCCATCTCCAGCACGCCGGGAGTCATCATCCACATCATCGCACCGAAGACGAGCGCCCCGGCGAGGCCGCCGGTCACGCCGGCCAGCCAGTGTCCGGTGTCGGTCGATACGTCGGTCGGCGTCGCGGTTTCAGTCGCCATATCGATCGTGTGATGGCGAGAATACCGGTAATAATTTCTGGTAATGTGTGTCAGTCGTGCACACACCCCGAACAAATATATATTTTCTGAACCTACGTTTAGGGATCGAACACTCGTGTCGTCCCGCCGCCGAACCACTTTCACCGCGGCACCCCACCCCTTTTATCCGGTGGCGACGAACCTCGCCTCGTGTCTGAGCCGTCGCATCTACGGTTCTTCCCGTACGAGGAGCCGTATCCGAACCAGCGTGACGCGATGGACAGGATCGCCAACGCGCTGGACCGCGGGCAAGACGTGCTGTTCGAGGGGGCGCCCGGCACCGGGAAGACCCTCTCCGCGCTCGTGCCCGCCTTGGAACACGCCCGCGAGCACGACCGGACGGTCGTGATCACGACCAACGTTCACCAGCAGATGCGACAGTTCGTCGAGGACGCCCGCGCGATCACCCGCCAGGAGCCAATCCGCGCGGTCGTATTTAAAGGCAAATCGTCGATGTGCCACATCGACGTCGACTATCAGGAGTGCCAGACTCTCCGGGACACCACCCGCGAACTGGTCGAGACGGAGAGCGAGGTCCGCGAACTGGAGGCGCGCCAGCGTGAACTGCTCGCCGAGAGCCGCGAGGGCGACGCCGGCGCGGCCGAGGCTCGCGAGTCGATCATGGACGAGCTCGACAACCTGGAGGCCGAGGTCGACGAGTACGAGACCGCGAACGTCTGCGCGCACTACCGGAACAACCTCGTCGAGGACACCGACGAGTTCTTCGGGTGGCTGTTCGAGGACGTTCGCACGCCCGAGGACGTGTACGCGTACGCGGACGAGCGCGAACTCTGCGGCTACGAGTTGCTCAAGGAGGGAATGGAAGGGGTCGACCTCGTCGTCTGCAACTACCACCACCTGCTCGACCCGAACATCCGCGAGCAGTTCTTCCGGTGGATCGACCGCGATCCCTCCGAGATACTCACCGTCTTCGACGAGGCGCACAACGTCGAGGACGCCGCTCGCGACCACGCCACCCGCACCCTTACGGAGACCACGCTCGACGCCGCCGTCGAGGAGCTCGCGGACAACGACGACTCCCGCGCGGACGCGGCCGAGAACGTCGTCCGCGCGTTCCGCGACGCCTTGGTCGAGACGTACGACGAGGCGCTCGGGTTCGGTGCCCGCGAATCGGTCGGCGAGAACTGGGAGGACCTCTCCATCGCCAACGACGACCGGCGAGACGACCTCACGCTCGCGTTCCTCCGCAACTACGAGGGGAACGGGATCAACACGGAGACGGAGCTCGCCGTCCAGCTCGGACAGGCCTTAGACGAGGAGTACGAGCGACGCTACCGCGACGGCGAGACGACGACCCGAACCGAGTGCCAGACGCTCCAGGTCGCCCGCTTCGTCTCGACGTGGATGGAGGAGGGCACCGCACTGGGCCAGTACCCGGTCGTCTCCGTGCGCCGCGACGGGGGGACCGACGAGGTGTACGGTCGCGCGGAATTGTACACCTGCATTCCCCGTCGGGTGACCGAGGAACTGTTCGACGAGGTCGCCGCCTCGGTGCTGATGAGCGCCACGCTCCGCCCCTTCGACGTCATCGAAGACGTACTCGGCCTGGAGGACACCGCGTCGCTCGCGTACGAGATGGAGTACCCCGAGAAGAACCGCCGGACCTTCGCGGTCGACACCCCGCCGCTGTTCGCCTCCGAGCGCAACGACCCGAAGACGCAGGAGACCGTGTCGTCGGTGCTTCGCGACGCGATCCGATTTACGCCGGGGAACACGCTCGCCTTCTTCCCCTCGTACGCGGAGGCCGAGCGATACCACGAGCGACTCGGAGGATCGGCCGGCGACGCGAACCGGGGAGACGCCGGCGTCGGCGGCGGGCTCGCGGGCGCCGACCTCGGTGCGCTCTACCTCGACGGCCCCGGCGAGGACGAGGAGGACTTGCGCCGGCGGTTCGTCGAGAGCGACGACGCCACGCTGTTCACCTCGCTGTGGGGGACGCTCGCGGAGGGCGTGAGCTTCGACGGCGACGACGCCCGGACGGTGGTGGTCGTCGGGGTCCCTTACCCGCATCTCTCCGACCGGATGGAGGCGGTTCAGGACGCGTACAATCGGGCGTTCTCCGACCGCGACCGCGCCCGCGACCCCGGCTGGATGTACGCCGTCGAGATTCCGACGATCCGCAAGACGCGCCAGGCGCTCGGTCGCGTGGTCCGCGGGCCCGACGACTTCGGCGTCCGAATCCTGGCTGACCGGCGGTACACCTCGGCGGACATGGGGAAGTACTCCGTCCGGGGCGCGTTCCCGCCCGAAGAGCGTGAGGAACTGATCGACATCAACCCCACGAAGCTGAAGTTCGCGATGCTGAACTTCTACGGCGACCACGACGCGTACGGCGGCGCGCCTCCGGAGCCCTGAGGCGGGGCGACCCGTCGCCCCGCTGAGTCCGTCTCGGGGCCGCCCCGTCCGCCGGCTACCCCGGCATCGACGCGAGCAGAAGCGAGACGCCGAACAGCACGATCAAGAACAGTGCCGTGATCACGGCGTGGATCAGGGTCATCCCGATCACGATCCGCCGCGGCTGGTCGTAGCTCCACGCGAACATCACGCCGTCGACGAGGAGCGCGGCCGGGACCAGCAGCGCCTCGGAGACGGCGAACGTGCCGCCGACGACGCCGATCACCGCGGGGAGCGGGCCGACGTAGAGGGCGCGGCGCGGGTCGACGTCGCCGAGGACGTTCCGTGCGGCGAGGTGGGCGGTCACGGAGAGGAACAGCGCGAACAGGAGCGTCGTCCCCAGCACCGTGATCGGCGTCACCGTCTGTAAGAGCATAGGTGGCATACACGGCCGCGGGTAAAAGTGGGTGCGGGATCTGGGCGGACGATACCGCGGCTCAGTCGAGCAGTCCGAGGCCGTCGAGTTCCTTGACGATCACGTCGACGGCGGCGGCCGCGTCGTCCGGGCTCGTCCCGCCGGTGACGACGAGTTTCCCGCTGCCGAACAGCAGGGCCACGACGTCCGGCTCGTCGAGTCGATAGACGAGTCCGGGGAACTGCTCCGGCTCGTACTCGATGTTCTCGAGCCCGAGCCCGATCGCGATTGCGTTGAGGTTGAGGCTCTTGCCGAGGTCGGCGGACGTGACGATGTTCTGGACGGTGATCTCGGGGTCCTCGATCGGGATCTGGAGCGCCCGAAGCTCGTCGAACACGATGGCGAGGCTCTCGTGGACGGCGTCGATGGAGTTCGCGCCCGTACATACGATCTTGCCCGATCGGAAGATCAACGCGGCCGATTTCGGGTTCGTGGTGCGGTAGACGAGCCCGGGGAACTGCTCGGGGTCGTAGTCGGCGCCTTCGAGGTCCATCGCGACGCTTTGGAGGTCGAGTTCCTGCCCGATCCCCGTAGAGGCAACGACGTTCTCTATTGTGATCGTATCCTTCGGATCGCCCATCTATACCCGGACGGTCGCTTGAAATACGTAAAAAGGTGCGTGGTTGGAACCGCTACGCTCTTGCGAGCGGGCGCTCGATTCCGGGGCGTGTACTGGCTCGAACTCGCCGGAGAGACCGACGCGTTTGCCGCCCGCGAGGCCGCCACCGCGGCGACCGGCGTCGAGTTGCTCGCGCCCGGAATCGCGAGCGCCGGCAGCGTCGGTCTCGGTCGCGACGACGCGTCGACCGACCGCGCTGCGGTCCGCCGGCTCGCGTACACCCGCGCCGCTCACGAGGCGGTCGCCCGCACGGACGCCGACGTCGCCGCCGCCGTCGCCGCCCTCGACGCGGCCCCGCTCGCTCGCTCGGGCACGGTCGCCGTGCGGGCCAGAAACGTCCGAAACACGACGGCTGTCTCGACGACCGACGCCGAGCGCGCCCTCGGGGGCGTTCTCGTCGAGCGCGGGTTCGACGTCGACCTCGACGACCCCGACCACGTCCTACGCGCGCTGTTCGCCGCCGGCGAGCGCGCCGCCCACGACGCGGTCCCCGGCGCCGACGGCGGCGAGGCGTCCGTCTGCGCACTCGGCTGGGTCGCCGCCGAGGCCGCCCGCGACTTCGCCCCGAAGCCGACCGACCGCCCGTTCTTCCAGCCGGGGAGCATGGCACCGGCCGACGCCCGCGCGTACGCCAACCTCGCCGGCGCCGCGCCCGGCCGGACGCTGCTCGACCCGATGTGCGGCACCGGCGGCCTCCCGCTCGAAGCCGGCCTCGTCGGCGCCAACGTCGTCGCCTGCGACGCCCAGCAGAAGATGGTCCGCGGAACGCGAGAGAACCTCCGGGAGTACGTGGACGCCCTCCCCGACGGTCCGGACTGGCACGTCGCCCGCGGCGACGCCACGGCCCTCCCGCTCCGCGACGACGCGGTCGACGGCGTCGCCTTCGACGCGCCGTACGGCCGGCAGTCGAAGATCGCCACCCACGAGCTCGCGGATCTCGTCTCGGGGGCGTTCGCGGAGGCCGCCCGAGTCGCGCCCCGCGCCGTCGTCGTCGCCGACCGCGACTGGCGCGGAGCGGCGCGCGCCGCCGGTTGGGCGGTCGACGCCGCCTTCGAGCGTCGGGTCCACCGGTCGCTCACCCGGCACGTGCTGGTGCTCGAACGGGAGTGAGCGCCGGCGGGGGTGGGGTTCGAATGCCGCGTCACGGGTCCATTCTTCGTCCATTCTTCGTCCATTACGGGCCGATCACACCGACCCGAGAGTGAACGCACAGCCGTCGATTCTCGGTCGCTGAGGCTCGAAACCGACAAGTTTCAGTTTCACTGTGGCCGCGGGTAACGGTTAAGTGGACGGCCTGTCGTGATGTGCACATGACTGGGGACGCCGGCGGTGACATGCTCTCGTGGGACGAGTCGGTGTTCCGCAACGAGTCGGTGTTCGAGATCGATCACGTCCCCGAGACGTTCCGCCACCGGGAGAGCCAACTGGAAAGCCTGAAGTACGCGCTTCGGCCCGCCGTGCGCGGCTCTCGCCCGCTCAACACGATGGTGCGCGGCCCGCCCGGCACGGGCAAGACCACGGCGGTCCAGAAGCTGTTCGGCGAACTCGGCGCGCGAACCGATGTCCGCACGGTCCGTGTCAACTGTCAGGTCGACTCGACGCGCTACGCGGTCTTCTCGCGGCTGTTCGAGGGCATCTTCGACTACGAACCGCCCTCTTCCGGCATCTCGTTTAAAAAGCTGTTCGGCCAGATCACCGACCGACTCGTCGAGGAGGACGACGTGCTCGTCGTCGCGCTCGACGACGTGAACTACCTCTTCTACGAGAACGAGGCCTCTGACACCCTCTACTCGCTGTTGCGCGCCCACGAGGCGCACTCCGGCGCGAAGATCGGCGTCATCGTCGTCTCCTCGGACCTGGGTCTCGACGTGATCGACGACCTCGACACCCGTGTCCAGTCGGTGTTCCGCCCCGAAGAAGTGTACTTCCCGGTCTACGACGCCACCGAGATATACGACATCCTCTTCGAGCGCGCGAAGCGCGGGTTCCACGACGGCGTCATCGGCGACGCGGAACTGGAGCGAGTCGCCGACCGCACCGCCGAGAGCGGCGACCTCCGGGTGGGGATCGACCTGCTCCGCCGCGCCGGGCTGAACGCCGAGATGCGTGCCTCGAAGACGATCGCCGAGGAGGACGTCGAGTCGGCGTACGACAAGTCCAAACACGTTCACCTCTCGCGCTCGCTCCGTGGCCTCTCCGACTCCGAGCGCGCCCTCGTCCGCGTGCTCGCCGAGAACGACGGCGAGCGTGCCGGCGCCGTGTACGAGGCGTTTCACGACGAGACCGACCTCGGCTACACGCGTTACTCCGAGATCATCAACAAACTCGACCAGCTCGGCGTGATCGAGGCCGAGTACGCCGACGTGGAGGGACGCGGCCGCTCCCGAGAGCTCTCGCTGGCGTACGAGGCGGAGGCGGTGCTGGACCGGCTGGAGTGATCCGCGCCGACGCCTTTTCAATCCGCCCCGCCCAGGTCACGGTATGAAAACGAGCGGCGGCAGCGAGGCGGCGAAGCGACGCGCCGGCGAGTCGGCGGCGGCGACGGTCGACGACGGCGACGTCGTGGGCCTCGGAACCGGGTCGACCGCGGCGCACGCGATCCGGCGGCTGGGCGAGCGGATCGACGGCGGCCTCGACGTCCGTGGCGTGCCGACCTCGTTCGCGAGCCGCGAACTCGCCGCCGACTGCGAGATCCCGCTGCTCGACCTCGACGAGGCGATCGGTCCGGACGCGCCCGGAATCGACGTCGCGATCGACGGGGCGGACCAGGTCGCGGTCGGCCGCGGCGACGATCCGAGCGCGGGACCCCTTATCAAAGGCGGCGGCGCCGCGCACGCCCGCGAGAAACTGGTCGACGCCGCGGCCGATCGGTTCCTCGTCGTCGCCGACCCCGCCAAGGAGGTCTCCGTCCTCGATCGGTCGGTTCCCGTCGAGGTTCTGCCGGCCGGCCGGTCCGTCGTCGCCGAAGCGGTGCGCGCAGCGGGCGGCGAGCCGACCCTCCGCCGCGCGGAACGGAAAGACGGGCCGGTCGTCACCGACAACGGGAACCTCGTGCTCGACTGCGCGTTCGGCGAGATTTCGGCCCCGTCGCGGCTCGCGACGACGCTCTCCGAGACGCCGGGCGTCGTCGATCACGGGCTCTTCGTCGGCCTCGCCGACGAGGTCCACGTCGGCACGGAGTCGACGGTTCGGGTCCTCACGCGCTGACCGCGCCGTGACGGTCACCGCGAGAGACAGCGACACGTTGCTGTCGAGACCGAGAGACGCATCGCTCGCCGGACGGGCTGCAATAAAAAAATCAGCTCGAAAGTCGCGTCCGCCTTAGAGGTCGCGCGGCTGGACCGTCTTCCGGTCGTTCGCCTCGGCGCGGCGCGCGGCGTCTTCGAGCAGCTCGTCCACTTCGTCGTCGAGCGCGTCGTAGAAGTCCGAAGCAACGTTCTTGTCGTCCAGGGCTTCTTTGACGGCCGCTTTGACAATAAGGTCTGCCATGCGATCGGTGGTATCCATCGACAGTTAATAAGAGTTCCTGAATTCGACCGCGAGGGGCTCCCTGCGGCCCGTTCGCGAGGGGTCGATGAAACACACACTTATATACTTTGTGAGACTCATCGGCGATCGGGATCGATACCGCCGGAATCGGGCGACGTTTCTTCGGGTTCGCCTCGGTTTTTCCTCGGACGCGGACGGGTCCGTCCCGGCTGGCGTGCCGTTTCTCCGGGAATCGGGCGTTCGTCCCGGACCGATAAGTTCGACCCCTTCCGACTCCGACGGGATCGTATGCGCGACACGCTTGAGGCGCTCGACGCCGGCGACATCGGCGTTGCGGAGGCGGAATCGCGGCTCGCGGGCTACGCGACGACGGCGACCGGTCGGTTCGACGCCGCCCGCGAGCATCGCCGGGGGATCCCCGAGGCGATCCTCGCGGAGGGAAAGACGCCCGCCGAGGTCGCGGCGCTGGCGACGACGGCGGTCGAGACCACAGGGCGAGCGCTCGTCACTCGCACCGACGCCGAGGACGCAGCGGCGATCCGGACGGCGATGGCGGACCTCGATCTCGACACTGCGGACTCGCTCGACCCAACCATCGACCACGACGAACGGGCCGGGACGGTCGTGGTCCACGCGGGCGACTTCGACCCGCCCAAGCTCGACGCCACGGTTGCGATCGTCGCGGCCGGCACCGCCGACGCGGCGGTCGCCGGTGAGGCGGCGGTGGTCGCGGGCGAGATCGGCGCCACGGTCGACCGCGTCGACGACGTCGGCGTCGCGAACCTCGACCGGATCTTGGACCAGCGAGACCGAGTCCGCGAGGCCGACGTCGTCATCGTCGCCGCGGGCCGCGAGGGCGCGCTCCCGACGGTCGTCGCCGGTCTCGTCGCGGCGCCGGTGATCGCGCTCCCGGTCTCGACCGGCTACGGCGTCGGCGGTGAGGGCGCCGCCGCGCTCCACGGCGCGCTCCAGTCCTGCTCGGTGCTCACGACGGTGAACGTCGACGCCGGGTTCGTCGCCGGCGCGCAGGCGGGGCTGATCGCCCGCGCCGTCGACGCGGCGCGCCGCGACTGAGCGTCGCCCCGGCGCGGTCGCCCCCGGATCCGACGCCCTCAGCCGCGATCGACCGGCAGCTATTCCTCGCCGCCTCGCCGATCCGATGGCGTGTCGAGCCGAGATTCGCGTCACTACGTGTACGTGATCGAGTGTGCCGACGAAACGCTCTACACCGGGTACACCACCGACGTCGAGCGGCGCGTCGCCGAGCACGATGCCGGCGACGGCGCGAAGTACACGCGGGGTCGGACCCCGGTGACGCTCCGGCACGTCGAGTCGTTCGGCTCGCGCTCCGCGGCGATGTCGCGCGAACACGCGATCAAGTCGCTCACGCGCGCTGAGAAGGAGGCGTTGATCGAGGCCGACGACGGCTGATCGGACGACGACGGCTGATCGGACGACGTCGGCTGATCGGACGACGCCGGGCTACTCCACGAGCCGCTCGATTTCGGTGACGAGGATGCCGCTCGCACCGACCGTTTTCAACTCCGAGATCGTTTCGAACACGTCCCGCTCCTCGACGACGGCGTGGACCGCGACCATCCCGTTTCCGTTCTCGTCGGCCTCGACGTCCATCACGGTCGGGCCGCCGAGTCCGGGGATCACGTCTTTCACCTCGTCGAGCCGCTGTTTGGGGGCGTTCATCATCAGGTATCGGCGGCCGTCGGCCGCGAGAACGGACTCGAAGGCGGTGCGAACCTGCTCGACCTTCGGATCGTCGACGACGTCGGGCCGCGCGAACAGTCGCACCGAGGAGGCGAGCACCTCGTCGATCACGGCGAGGCGGTTCACCTTCAGCGTCGTCCCCGTCGAGGTGATGTCCACGATGGCGTCGGCCATGTCGACGTGGGGTGTGAGCTCCGTCGCGCCCGTCACGGTGACCACGTCGGCGTCGACGCCGACTCGGTCGAGGTAATCGCGAGTGATCGCCGGGAACTCGGTGGCGATGGTCCCGCCGGCGAGGTCGTCGACGGTCTCGATGTCGCTGTCCTCCGGCGCCGCGAGGACCAGCGTACAGGAGCCGTAGCCCAGGTCGAGCAGATCGACGAGGTCGCCTTCGCCGGCCTCGCTCGCGGCGTCGACAACGCCGCCGGACTCCGCGGCCTGATCGAGGCCCGTGATACCGAGGTCGGCCGCGCCGTCACGGACGTACTCGGGGATGTCGGCGGCCCGCGCGTACAGCACCGTCACGTCGGGGTCGACGGTGTCGGCGTACAGCTGTCGGTCGGCGGTCTCCTCGACGTGGAGCCCCGCGCGCTCCAACAGCGAGTGCGTCGGCTCGTGTAGGCGGCCCTTGTTGGGGACGGCGATGCGCATACGTCCAGCGTCGCGGGGGGAGCGGGAAACGTTTTCGTCCCGTGAGCGGTGACGGGTGTCGGGGTGCGACCAGTATATATGTGACACTGCGGTGGCGGCGTGCCGGTGAGCGGGCCACCGGCCCGCGAGTCGCACGCGCGAGGGACGCCGCGAGCGCTTGGCGCGAGCGGCGAGGCTGGGGAGGCGTGAGGCTGTGGGGGGTGTTCACCGACGGTCTCTCAGCAATTGTTTATAAGCGAACGGCTGGGACTTTCGAGGAGTCCACCGCTGATCTACGGTCAGCCAGTGATAAGTGAACTGCTGGTCGTGCCGAATCTCCTCTCGACCAGCCAGTACGCGACGGGGAGACAGCACGCGAACGCGATCGGCCAGACGGTCATGTATGCGACCGGATCCGGCGGCGACAGGACGGCACTGGCGATCAGCCCGCCGAGGCCGGCGACGACGACAGTGGCAGTGGCTCGCTCCAGTCGGGAGGGCGGGTACTCGCGCGACCGTCCGCGACGCCACCACAGGAGGTAATACAGCAGTACGATCCCCGACAGCGGCGTGATCACGCCCCAGAATGCCGGATAATCGCTCCCGCGAGCGTGCGCGTCGAAGTTCACCCAGACGCCGGTCGCCATCCAGACGAACAGCCCGAGGGCCAGACCGAACGCGACGGCGGGCGTGAGCAGGAGGGACACGGTCGAGGCTTCTGTCGGGTCGGTAATCGGTGTTTCCCCGTGAGGGAACTCCCGTGCGAGACCGATTGCGTCGCTGCCACACACCTAGCCGCGCCGCTCAAGTGTCTCGCCGCCCAACGACGCGTATCGTGAGCGACGCCGACTCCCCTCTCTCGGAGGACCGCCCGACCGTCGACCGACCCCTCCGCGTCGACGCGCCGTTCGAGCCAGCGGGCGACCAGCCCGAGGCGATTCGGGAGCTAGTGGAGGGGTTCGAGTCGGGCGCGAACAAGCAGACCCTCCTCGGCGTGACGGGGTCGGGGAAGACGAACACCGTCTCGTGGGTCGCCGAGGCGCTCGATCAGCCGATGCTCGTCTTAGCACACAACAAGACGCTCGCGGCCCAGCTGTACGAGGAGTTCCGCGAGCTGTTCCCGGACAACGCCGTCGAGTACTTCGTCTCCTACTACGACTACTACCAGCCGGAGGCGTACGTCGAGCAGACGGACACGTTCATCGACAAGGAAATGTCGATAAACGAGGAGATCGACCGTCTCCGACACTCAGCGACGCGCTCGCTCCTCACTCGCGACGACGTGATCGTCGTCGCCTCGGTCTCGGCCATCTACGGCCTCGGTGACCCGCAGAACTACCGCGACATGGCGCTCCGCCTGGAGGTGGGGCAGGAGGTCGGTCGAGAGGAACTGCTCGCGCGCCTCGTCGACCTCAACTACGAGCGCAACGACGTGGATTTCACGCAGGGTACGTTCAGGGTTCGGGGCGACACCGTGGAGATCTACCCGATGTACGGGCGGTACGCGGTCCGGGTGGAGCTGTGGGGTGACGAGATCGACCGCATGATCAAGGTTGACCCGATGAAGGGCGAGGCCGTGAGCGAGGAACCGGCGGTCATGCTCCACCCCGCCGAACACTACTCGATCCCGGACGACAAGCTGGAACAGGCGGTCGCGGAGATAGAGGACCTGATGGAGAAGCGCGTCAGCTACTTCGAGCGACAGGGGGATTTGGTCGCCGCCCAGCGCATCGAAGAGCGCACCACCTTCGACGTCGAGATGCTGCGGGAGGCGGGCTACTGCTCCGGAATCGAGAACTACTCGGTCCACATGGACGACCGCGAGTCCGGCGATGCGCCCTACACCTTACTCGACTACTTCCCCGACGACTTCCTCACCGTCGTCGACGAGTCGCACCAGACGATCCCCCAGATCAAAGGGCAGTACGCGGGGGACAAATCCCGGAAGGACTCGCTGGTCGAGAACGGGTTCCGCCTGCCGACCGCCTACGACAACCGCCCCCTGACGTTCGAGGAGTTCGAGGAGAAGACGGACCGCACCCTCTACGTCTCGGCCACGCCGAGCGACTACGAGCGCGAGACGTCCGACCGCATCGTCGAGCAGATCGTCCGCCCGACACACCTGGTCGACCCCAAGGTGGAGGTCACGGGGGCGACCGGACAGGTCGAGGACCTCTTAGCGCGCGTCGACGAGCGGATCGAGCGCGACGAGCGCGTGCTCGTCACCACGCTCACGAAGCGAATGGCCGAGGACCTCACGGAGTACTTCGAGGAGGCCGGCGTCGACGTCGCGTACATGCACGACGAGACGGACACCTTGGAGCGCCACGAGATCATCCGCGACCTCCGCCTCGGCAACATCGACGTGCTCGTCGGGATCAACCTGCTCCGCGAGGGGCTCGACATCCCTGAGGTCTCGCTCGTCGCCATCCTCGACGCCGACCAGGAGGGATTCCTCCGCTCCACGACGACCCTCGTCCAGACGATGGGGCGCGCCGCCCGCAACGTCAACGGCGAGGTCGTCCTCTACGCCGACCGAATGACTGACTCGATGGAGGCCGCGATCGAGGAGACCCAGCGCCGCCGCGAGATCCAACTGGAGTACAACGAGGAACACGGCTACGAGGCGACGACCATCGACAAGCCGGTGAGCGAGACGAACCTCCCCGGCTCGAAGACGGACACCTCCTCGGTCAGCGTCGGCGACGTCGAGAGCGAGGAGGAGGCCGAGGCGCAGATCGAAGCGCTCGAAGACCGGATGAACGAGGCCGCGAGCAACCTGGAGTTCGAGCTCGCGGCGGACATCCGCGACCGGATCGCCGAACTCCGGCGCGCGTTCGAACTCGACGCCGACGACGGGGGCGTCCCGGCGCCGATGGTCGACGAGTAGCCGGAGTCGTCCCCGGGCGCCGCAGTGCGGTGCGCTTCCCCCGCGCCCGCGTCCGTACCACCACCGCGCCGTCCCCGATTCTCACTCGCCGAGACGCGCGACGACGGGGTTTTTATCCGTGAACCCCGGAGCCGCTCACATGCACCGCCGCGCGGTCGTCGTGGGCGCCTGTTCCCTCGCCACCGCCGGCTGCGTCGACCGCCTCCACGACCTCGCGGCGTCGACGCCCCGGGACCTCGGGGTCCGGAGCCGCTACGTCGACGGCAATCCCCTCGTCGACGGACAGAGTGTCCTCGACCGCCCGGCGGAGATACTCACGCACGCCGCCTCTTTCCGTTCGAGCGCGGCGGCAAGAAGCGCCCTTCGTCCCGACGCCACGGAGACGCGCGCGTTCGTCGATTCGACCGCGTTCGTCGACGACGGCGGGGACGCCGTGCTGGTCGTCGCCCAGCGACTCACGGCGCCGGCAGTCGAACTGCGACTCGGAGCGATCAGCCGGATCGGCGACCGCTCGCTCCGAATCGCCGTCGACGAGACCGGCGTCCGCGGCGAGATCGATCCCGACGAGCCGGTGGTGAAAACGCTCCTGATTCGACTGACGGACGAGCGCGGGCCGCCGAACCGGATCGTCGTCTCGATCGACGGGGACCGCGCCGGCGTCACCGTATAGGGGCGTCGCGAGCGACCCGTTCGCCCCCTGTCACGTCGCCCTCGCTTCGTCGACCCATCTTCGTCGACGTCGCCGCCGATCGGCCCTCCGTCCCGCGATCGTTTTGTATCCTGACGATCTTGCGGTCGGTATGACAGCGATTCGCAGACGTCTCCTCGGTCTCGCGCTCCTGGCGGTCGCCGCCGCCGCGTTCGCGAGCGCGGCCGCCGTCGCGCCCGCCCTTCTCCCCGATTCGACGATCGCTGGCAGCGATCCCGCGCTCGCTGTGCCCTCTCCGCTTTGGCTCGCTGCCGGACCTGCTCTCCTCGCGGCCGGATCGGTGCTGTTCGTCTCCGGGGTGGCTGCGTTGATAAACGTCGACCTCTCGGCGCGGGGGGCCCTTCTCGCGCCCGCAGTCGGCGCAGCGGTCGCGCTCGCGTTCGGCGTCGGACTCGCCGGTTCTCCGACGCCCCCGCTCGACGCTCTCGTCGCCCCCGAGACACTCGCGACCCTGCGCTTCGGACCGCCGGCCACGGTCGCCTCCGGCGCTCTCGCCGGGGGTGCGGTGGCGCCTGTGGTCCGGGCTGCGACGACGGCGGACACCGTCGCGCTGCTCGTCGGGGCGGTCCTGCTGCTGTCCTCGGTCGTCGCGGTTCCCGGCTCGGCGCTCGCGCTCGTCGCCGGCGGCACCGCCGGTGCCCTCGCGGTCGGCGCGCTCTGGGCGGTTGATCCGGCGACGTGGCGGCCCTGATCGGCGATCCCCTGCCGAGGCCCCCTCAGTTCCCCGGTCGCTCGCTCTCGGTCTCCAGTTCGATCTCCCGGTCGGCCTCGTCGGTCTCCTCGTCCTGCCGGGAGAGATCGACGTCTCGGGCCGTGTCCGCGTCGCGCGTCTCGTCGGTCCGGAGGTCGCTGTCGGCCACCGTGTCGAGCTGTTCGAGGGCGCTCTCGATGTCCTCCAGTCCGAGGAGCTTCTCCGTCTCCTCGTCGAACTCCTTCCCTTCGAGCCCCTCCATTTGTTGCACGTCGGAGCCGGAGAGGGCCTTCCCGTAGCGACCGACCAGGCTGGTGAGCTCCTGTGGGAGCACGAACGTGGTCGACTCGCCTTTGCCGATTTCCTCGAGGGTCTCCATGCCGCGCTCGATGATCGCGCGCTCGCCCATCGACTCCGCGGAGCGGGCGCGAAGCACCGTGGAGATGGCGTCCCCCTGCGCTTCGAGGATCTGGCTCTGTTTCTCCCCCTGCGCCCGAATGATGTTCGACTGTTTGTCACCCTCTGCCTGCTCGACCGCCGATCGGCGTTCCCCCTGCGCTTCGAGGATCATCGCGCGGCGACGGCGCTCGGCGCCGGTCTGCTGCTCCATCGCTCGCTGGACCTCTTGGGAGGGACTCACCTCGCGGACTTCGACCGCCTCGACGCGGATCCCCCACTCGTCCGTCGGCTCGTCCAACTCCTCGTTGATGCGGTCGTTGATCTGTTCGCGGCGAGAGAGCGTTTCGTCGAGTTCCATGTCGCCGAGGACGGCCCGGAGCGTGGTCTGTGCGAGATTCGAAACGGCGTTCTTGTAGTCGTCAACCTCGAGGAACGCCTTCTTCGCGTCCATCACCTTGATGTAGACGACCGCGTCCGCGGTCACCGGCGAGTTGTCACGCGTGATCGCCTCCTGTCGGGGGACGTCGAGCGTCTGCGTCCGCATGTCGAACGGGTACGTCCGAGAGACGAACGGCGGGATGATGTGAACGCCCGGCTGCAACAGCTTTCGGTACTCGCCGAACACCGTGAGCGCCTCCTTCTCGTAGGCGTCCACGATCTCGACCGCGCTGATGACCGTGACGGCCGCCACGAGGATCGCGAGCGCCCCGACCCCGAAGACGAGGCTCTGACTGAGGAGGGCGAAGCCGACGAGGAGGGCGGCGCCGAGCGCGATGTACTGCCACACCCCGTCCGGTATCGACCCGACCGCGTCACCGATCTCGAAGGCGTCGCCGCGCGGACCTTGGGTTCCCATAGTCGAACTTACGCTTCGACGCTGTTAACGGTTCGCACGAACCAGTCCATTGGCTCCGAGATATCGGTAACGTCCGCACCTGTCGGTCGGTTTTAACCGCACGGCGCACCACACGATCGTATGCCAACAGACGAGGACGCACACGAGTTCCGCACGCGAAGCGTTCACGCCGGCTCCAACCCCGACCCGGCGACCGGCGCTCGCGCCACGCCCATCTATCAGACGACCTCCTACGAGTTCGAAGACGCCGAGCACGCCGCTCGGCTCTTCGGACTGGAAGAGGCGGGGAACGTCTACTCGCGGATCATGAACCCGACGAACGCCGCCCTCGAAGAGCGGATCGCCTCGCTCGAGAACGGCGTCGGCGCGGTCGCCACGTCGTCGGGAATGGCGTCGCTCGATCTGGCGACGTTCATGCTCGCGTCCGCGGGCGACAACATCGTCTCGTCGTCGGCGCTGTACGGCGGCACGTACACGTACTTCACACACTCCGTCGAGCGGCGCGGGATCTCGACTCGGTTCGTCGACCCGCTCGACTACGAGGGGTACGCAGACGCCATCGACGAGGACACCGCCTACGTTCACCTCGAGACCATCGGGAACCCAGCCTTGGTCACGCCGGACATCGAGCGGATCGCCGACATCGCTCACGACCACGGCGTCCCGCTGTTCGTCGACAACACGTTCGCGACGCCCTACCTCTGCCGCCCGCTCGACCACGGCGCGGACCTCGTTTGGGAGTCGACGACGAAGTGGCTCACCGGCAACGGCACCACCGTCGGCGGGATTCTCGTCGACGGCGGCTCCTTCCCGTGGGGCGAGTACCCCGAGAAGTTCCCTGAGATCGCACAGGACAACCCGGCGTACCACGGGATCAACTACGTCGACGCGTTCGGCGACGCGGCGTTCACCTTCGCGGCCGTCACCCGTGGGCTCCGCGACCTGGGCGACCAGCAGTCGCCGTTCGACGCGTGGAACACGCTCCAGCAGACTGAGTCGCTCCCGCTCCGGATGGAGCGCCACTGCGAGAACGCCGCCGTCGTCGCGGAGTACCTCGACGAACACGGGGACGTGGCGTGGGTGAACTACCCCGGCCTCGAGAGCCACGAGACTCACGAGGAGGCGAGCAAGTACCTCGACGGCGGGTACGGCGGCATGATCACCTTCGGGCTGGAGGGCGGCTACGAGGCGGCCAAAGGTACCGTGGAGAACGCCGACCTCGCCTCGCTGCTCGCGAACGTGGGCGACGCGAAGACGCTCGTCATCCACCCCGCCTCGACGACCCATCAGCAGTTGACCGAGGAGGAACAGGAGGCCGCGGGCGTCACCGGCGACATGGTGCGGCTCTCGGTCGGTATCGAGGACCCCGCCGACATCGTCGCCGACCTCGAGGCCGCGATCGAGCGCGCGACTTCGTAAGTCGGGACCGACGCGGTTCCCGACCTTTTTCGGGGCCTACAGGTCGGCAGTGTCGAACTTCCAAAGCCCGACCAGCGGCGGCGCGATCGTCCAGAACACGAGCATCGAGGCCGCCGATATCTGCTGGTTCACCGTCTCGCCGGAGAACAGCCGTTCGGCGAGGAACGCGTTGGAGAGGATTTCGACGCCGGTCGTCGGGTTCGACACCTGCAGGAACGTCCGGACCTGCTCCGTCGACACCGGTAGGGGCTCGACGACGCCGCTCGCGGCGCCGAGGAACTGGCCGGTGACGGCACCCCACAACAGCACGAACAGGACGTAGATCGACACGCCCCCGATCAGCGCGCGCCGCTGCGTCGAGGCCGCGGCCGAGCAGCCGACCGCGATGGCGACGAAGACGATTCCGAGGACGGCCGCGAAGACGGTGAACCCGACGTAGGACCCGACGTTGAACGCGGCCAGTCCGCCGGTCTGTGCGAGGACGGCCAGCACGGCGCCCGGCAGCAGGAACCCGGCGAACACGGCGACGGACAGCGCCGCGCCGCGACCGACCACCTTTCCGAAGACGACGTCGGCCCGCGAGTGCGGCAGCGAGAGGAGTAGCTTCAGGGAGCCGGACTCGCGCTCGCCGCTCACCGCGTTGTAGCCGATCACGACCGCGACGAGCGGCACGAGCGTCGTCACGAGGAACGGCCTGACGAAAAAGCGGAGGAGGAGCTCCGTCGCGAACTGCTCGCCCTGGCCGGTCGGTCTGATGACGAACGCGAAGACGGCGACGAGCAGCGAGAACAGCGCCACGAGGGCGATCATCCCCCGCGAGCGTACCGCGTCCTGGAAGTCCTTCTCCGCGATGGCGGTGAGGGTCATTCGGCCACCTCCTCGCCCGTGGCGACCGAACTCGGGGCCGCGTTCTCGGGCATCGCCGCGTCGCCTTCGGTGTACGCCAAGAACAGGTCTTCCAGCGACGCCTCCCGCGTGTGGAAGTCGTCGACGACGATGCCGGCGTCCTCCAGCGCGGCGATGACGCGAGTCTTCGCCCCGTCGGCGCAGCTCACGACGAGCGCGTCGCCGTCGCGGTCGACGCGGCTGACACCCTCGACCGCGCGGACGGCCTCGACGGCGACGTCGTCCGCGCCGTCCGCCCCGCTCGCGTCGCCGACGGCTATCTCCAGCGTCTCCTCGCCGCCGACGGCCTCGCGGAGTCCCTCGACGGAGTCCTCGGCGACGAGTTCGCCGTCTCGGAGGATGCCGACGCGATCACAGACGGCGTCGACCTGTTCGAGCACGTGTGAGGAGAAGAAGACGGTCGCACCACGGTCCGACTCTGTCCGGACGATCTCCCGCATTTCCTTCGCGCCGGCCGGGTCGAGTCCCGAGGAGGGCTCGTCGAGGATCAGCAGGTCGGGATCGTCCACGAGCGCCATCGCGAGCGCGAGCCGCTGACGCATCCCCTTCGAGTAGTCGCCGGCCTTACGGTCGGCGTCGTCGAGCAGGCCCACGCGCTCCAACAGGGCGTCGGGGTCGTCGTCGGCCTCCTTCGATCGGATCGCGAACTCGACGTGCTTCCGCCCGGTGAGCCGGTTGTACACCGAAAATCCGTCGGGAAGCACGCCGGTCCGCTGCCGGATCGAGACGCCGTCGCCCGTAGCGTCTCCCCCGAGCACGCTCACCGTCCCCACGGTCGGGCGGACGAGATCGAGCAGCATGTCGATGGTCGTCGACTTGCCGGCGCCGTTCGGGCCAAGGAACCCGTACACCTCGCCCTCTTGGACGGCGAGGTCGAGGTCGCGGACGGCCGTGACGTCGCCGAACTCCTTCGTCACGCCACGTAGCTCGATGGCGGTCATACCCTCCGTTCCGGCGTCTCCCGATAAAGGGTTGCGGGTTCGCTACTCCTCGGGCGGCCACGCGACGCCGCGCTCGGCGAGCAGGTCGGCGAACGCGTCCTCATCGAGCACCGGCACGCCCTCGCTGTCGGCGTCGCTCTGCTTCGATCGCCCGGGATTCTCGCCGGCGACGAGGTAGTCGGTGTTTCCCGAGACGCTCGACGTGGCGTTCGCGCCGTGCGCCTCAACGTGCGCCTGCGCGTCGCCCCGCGTCGTCGACAGCGACCCGGTGAAGACGAACGTGAGCCCGTCGAGGGCGTCGCCGGACTCGACGTCGACCGATTCGGGCTCGACGTCGCGCTCGCGGAGCCCCTCGATGGCCGCTCGGTTCTCCTCGCTGTCGAAGAACGTCCGGATCGACTCCGCGACCTCGGGGCCGACGTCGTCTACTCCTCGCAACGCGGCCTCGTCGGCGTCGAGGAGGGCGTCGAGGTCGCCGAACTCGGCCGCGAGCGCGCGAGCGGTCGTCGCCCCGACGTCCGGAATCCCCAGTCCGGCGAGGAACGCATCGAGCGGGGGCTCCTTCGTCGCTTCGAGCTCCGCGATCAGGTTCTCGGCGCTCGTCTCGCCCCACCCCTCCAGCGCGGCGAGGTCCTCGACGGTCAGGTCGTACAGGTCCGGCAGCGACTCGACGAGGCCCGCCTCGCGGAGCTGTTCGACCCGCTCGGGACCGAGCCCCTCGACGTCGAGCGCGTCTCGCCGCGCCCAGTGCTCGACCGCCCGCTCTAACTGCGCCGGGCAGCCCAGTCCGCCGGTACAGAAGGCGAGCGGCCCGTCGCGTTCGACGGGGGCGCCACAGATCGGGCACATTTCAGGGAACTCGTAGGTGCCCTCGGAGCGCTTCTCGACGACCTCCGGGACGTACGGGATCACGTCGCCGGCGCGGTAGATCCGCACGCGGTCGCCGACGTTCACGCCGAGCGCCTCGATCTCCGCGGGGTTGTGGAGGGTCGCCCGCGAGACGGTGACGCCGCCGACGTCGACCGGATCGAGTTCGGCCACGGGCGTGAGACGGCCCGTCCGCCCGACCTGTACGGTGATCCCTTCGACGGTCGTCGTCGCCGTGCGAGGTGGGAACTTGTAGGCGAACGCCCAGCGCGGTGCGCGCGCGGTCGACCCGAGCGCCTCGCGGTGCGCCCGGTCGTCGACCGCGATCACGACGCCGTCGATCTCGTAGTTCAGGTCGTCTCGCTCGGCCATGAGCCGGTCGCGATAGTCGAGCGCGCCCTCGATGTCGTCGACGCGCTCGACCCGGTCCGCACGGCGGAGACCGAACGCGTCGAACGCGTCGAACTCCGCCCAGTGGGCGTCGGGGCGCTCAGCCGGGGCGTCGCCGTCGCCGCCCCCGGCTTGCCCCTCCGATTCGTCCCCGCCCTCCCACGCCAGCACGTCGAAGAAGAAAACGTCGAGCGGGCGCTCGGCGACGACCGCGGGGTCGAGTTGGCGAAGGGTCCCGGCCGCGGCGTTGCGCGGGTTCGCGAACGGCTCCTCGCCGCGCTCGATCAGCTCCTCGTTGTACGCCTCGAACGCGTCGCGGGGCATGTAGGCTTCGCCGCGAACCGCCAGCGTGGCTGGCGGGTCGTCGCGGAGCCGCCCCGGAACGGACCGGATCGTTCGCACCTGCTCGGTGACGTCGTCGCCCTCGATACCGTCGCCTCGGGTGGCGGCGCGGGCGTACGCTCCGTCCTCGTAAATCACCTCGATCGAGAGCCCGTCGAACTTCGGCTCGCAGACGTACGCGACCTCGTCCGGGTCGAACCCCTCGGCATCGAGTCGTCTCCTGACGCGGTCGTCGAACTCCCTGACCGCGTCCGCCTCCGTCGCGCTGTCGATAGAGCGCATCGGCGCGACGTGCTCCACGGTCTCCAGCGCGTCGACCGGCTCGCCCCCGACACGGCGCGTGGGCGAGTCCTCCGTCGGGAGGTCGAATGCGTCCTCGAGCGCTCGGAGCCGGGCGAACAGCCGGTCGTAGGCCTCGTCGGGGATCAGCGGATCGGCCTCGACGTAGTACCGGTGGTCGTGCTCCCGAACCGCCGCTCGAAGCAGCGACGCCTGCTCGGCTGCCGCCTCGGACGAGAGCGTCTCGACCGGCTCGAAGTCGGTCGGCGGCGCCTCGACGTAGGGGTTCTCGTTCGGGTCCGCGTGCCGGGTCGACGACCCGGATTGCGCGCTCGTCATCGGTCGATCCTTGCGGCGGCACGGGTTAAAAACGACCGTTCGCGGGCGACGGACCGGCCGTCGCGACGGCATGGTCATCGAATCTCCCGGCGGGACGGCCCCGCTTCACACGACGCGGTTGCCGGCGGCGAACACCGCCTCCGGCTCCCGCCACGCCTCGACGTCCTCGGTCGGGTCGGCATCGAGGAGGACGAGGTCGGCGCGGTACCCCTCCTCGATGCGGCCGACGTCGTCGAGGCCGAGCAGGTCGGCGGCGTTGACCGTGGCGGCCTCCAGCGCCGCCTCCGGCGAGAGACCGTAGTCGACCATGTACGCCAGCTCCTGCGGAATATCCTCGAAGAAGTTGAACGGCGTGCCCGCGTCGGTCCCCATCGCGATCGGTACGTCGGCGTCGAGCGCGTGGTCCCACGCGTCGACGAAGCGGTCGGCGGCGTCCTCCGCCTTCGCGACGGCGTCCTCGGGGATGCCGGCCTCTATCCCGTTGTCGACGATGCCGCGGAGCGCGCTCGCGGTCGGCACCCAGTAGGTGCCCCGTTCGGCCATCATCTCGGCGGCCTCGCGGTCCATGAACGTCCCGTGCTCGATGCTCGAGATGCCGGCCTCGACCGCGTTCTTGATCCCCTCCTCTCCGTGGGCGTGGGCCGCGGTCGGCGTGTCGGTCGGCGCGGCCGCGTCGGTGAACGCCGCCAGTTCCTCGGGCGTCAGTTCGGGGGCGCCCGTCACCGCGCCCTCGGTGAGGACGCCGCCGGTCGCCATGCACTTGAGCACGTCCGCGCCCGCTTTTAGCTGTTCGCGGGCCGCCTTGCGGACCTCGGCCGGGCCGTCGGCCTCCCGCCCGAACCAGTTGCCGTGGCCGCCGGTCATGATGACGTTGCGGCCGCACGCGAGGACCCGCGCGCCGTCGAACTGCCCGTCGGCGACCGCCTCGCCGGCGTCGAGCGCGAGCGTCCCCCGGCTTCCGAGGTCGCGGACGGTCGTGACGCCGGCTGCGACCGCGGCCTCCAGATTGCTCGCGGTCCGGTAGCTCGCGGTGTAGTCGCTGTCGGAGACTGCGGTCGCCACGTCGGGGCGTCCGTCCATCATCACGTGAACGTGTGCGTCGATCAGGCCGGGTGCGACGAACTGCCCGGCCGCGTCGACCACGGTCGCCTCGTCTCCGTCGGCGAGCGCTGCCACGGCCTCGTCAACCGTTTCCGGATCGCCGACCGCGACGATCGTCCCGTCCGCGACCGCCACGTCCGCCTCGCGAGTTCCCGCCGCGTCGATCACTCGTCCGCCTCTGAGTACGTGCATACGCTTAGAGAGACGGTTCGACGGGTAAGCTCTCGGGTCGCGGTAGTTAAAAACACAAATAAACGGACATTGTTAGTCTCCCACACATATATCCCGATGGCCGGAGACGTTCCGGCATGGCAACTCCTGATAACTCGGATCGGAGCGGGGGACTGTACGAACGGCGCATCGGTACGCCGACTACAGCCGACGAAGTGAACGGCTACTGGCTGTTCGGGTTCGGCGTGTTGCTCGGACTGGCCGGCGTCGTGATGTTCTTCTTCACGGAGTCAGAGACGACGATGCGAGGCATCGCCTACGCGCTGGCCGCGCTGGCGCCGCCGTTCGTCATGCTCGGGGCCGTGATCCGATTCCCGCTGCGACGCACCGGCACGTACTTGGGCTATCTCGGCATCGCAGTGAGCGTCCTCGGCGTGGTGTGGTTCCTGAACATCTTCCCGAACGGCTGGTCCACGACCTCCGGCGATCCGATCGTGATCGCGCTGTACGGCGTCGGACTGCTCTTCATCGGCCTCGCGGGGACGGTCGTCCCGCTGCTCTCCGACCCGGTGTACGAGGACTACGACCGCATGCAGAACGAGGCGGCCGCCGCCACGGCCGCGCGGGACGAGACCAACGCCGAACTTGAGACGGCTCGGGACGAGTTGACGTCGGCGTCGGACGAGTTGGCGGCGACGAAAGATGAGCTGGCAGCGACGGAGGACGAGCTCGCCGCCGCCACGGCCGAGCGCGACGAGGCGAGCGCCGAATTGGAGGCGGCTCGAGCGGAGTTGGCGGCGGCGGAAGACGAGTTGGCGTCGGCGGAAGAGCGCGCGGCTGACCTCGACGCGGCGGCCGCGACCGCGCGCGCCGAGGCCGAGTCGCTGCGCGAGAGCAAGGCGCGGTTCGAGCTGTTCGAGGACGCGAGCGGGAAGCCGCGCTGGCGACTCCGGCACCGTAACGGGAACGTCATCGCGACCTCGGGACAGGGGTACAGCAGCCGCGGAAAGGCCCAACAGGGACTCCACAGCGTCCGGCGAAACGCGCGCGGCGCCGGGCTGCTCCGAATCGAGGCGGCGGCGGCAGAGGCCGCGGCCGTCGCTGCGGACGACGGGCCGGAGCCCGACGACGCCGACGAACCGGAGGTGGCGGTACCGACGGACGACGCGGCGACGAGCGACGCGACGTTCGAACTGTTCGAGGACGCGGCTAATGAGTGGCGCTGGCGGCTCCGCCACCGCAACGGCACCGTCGTCGGCAACTCGGGAGAGGGGTACGCTTCGAAATCGAACGCGAAGCGCGCGCTCGCCCGAGTCCGCGAGGAGGTCGCCGCCGCGGACTACCTCCGAGTCGATCCCGCGGCGTTCGAGATGTTCCGTGACGCGGCGGGCAAGTGGCGCTGGCGGCTCATTCACGAGAACGGTGAGATCCTCGCCGACTCCGGCCAGGGGTACGCCTCGCGCTCGAAGGCCCGGCAGGGACTCGACAGCGTGCGGTCGAACGCGGTCGAGGCCGCCCTCGACGACGGCGACGACGAGGCGGCCGAGGACGCCGCCGGCGCGAACGCGACGTTCGAACTGTACGAAGACAAGGGCGACGAGTACCGCTGGCGGCTCCGCCACCGCAACGGGAACCTCGTCGCCGACTCCGGGGAGGGGTACGCCTCGAAGTCGAACGCGAGAGACGCCATCGAGCGCGTTCGCGGCTACGCCCCGGACGCAGACGTGCTGGAAGTCGGCACCGCGGCCTTCGAGATATACGAGGACGCCGCCGACGAGTGGCGCTGGCGGCTCCGCCACCGCAACGGGAACGTCATCGCCGCCTCCGGGAAGGGGTACGCCTCTCGATCGAACGCGACAGAGGCCGTCACGAGGGTGAAAGAGACGGCACCGGGCGCTGACGAAGAGACGGCATCGGGCGCCGAGGAAGAACCGACCGAGTAGCGGTCGCGGTCCACCGACGCGCGGCTTTTTTTTGTTCGTCTTTCAGGACGCTGCGAGCAGCTTCAATCGCAGTTCGCGCTCGTCGACCTGATACTTGAACGCCGGGTGGTCATTGATAAGCACGTACGGGACGCGCTCGCCGTACTCCGCGGCGAGCTCGGGGTCCTCGTCGACGTCGACCATCTCGAGATCGATCGCCACGTCGAGGTCAGCGGCGGTCTCCTCGATGGTCGTCCGGGCGGCGTCACAGAGGGTGCAGTTCTCACGCGTGTACACCGTAACAGGGACCGCCGCCGTCGCGTCCGACTCGCTCATGGTTGCCGTTCGGTCGGCTGCGACGAGTCGCTTTCGGTCGGCGACGAAAAGAGGTACCGCCGACTGCGGTCCCGATCAGAACACGCCGGGGCCGTCCTCTGTCTGCCGCCGCCCGGTGATGAGGCTCGGGGTGCCACCCGTCTGGATGATGTTGAACGCGGTCATCAGGTCCGAGCGGGAGAGGAGGCCGACGAGCCGTTCCTGGCGGTCGACGACCGGCAGCCGGCCGACGCCGTGTTCCTGCATCGTCTGGAGCGCGGTCATCGCGTCGGTCTCCGGGCCGACAGCGACGACGTTCGTCGCCATCACGTCGGCGACGCGGTAGGCGTCCCGCTCGACCTCGCGGACCGACTGGGCGTCCGCCAGGGTCACCATCCCGACGAGTTCGCCGCCCTGAAGTACGGGGTAGCCCGTGTGCCGCTCCTCGAACATCCGGTCCATCAGCTCCGCGACCGAGGTGTCCGCGGTGACGGTGTGCAGATCTTCCTGTCGGGTCATCACGTCCCCCACGGTCACGTCCGCGAAGGCGGCCTTCAGGGTCGTCTGCTGGGCCTCGCCGGAGGCGGCCATGTAGATGAAGAAGGCGAGCACGATCAGCAGCAGCTGGAAGTTTAACAGCCCGATGAGCCCCATGATGAACGCGAACGCCTTCCCGACCGCGGCGGCGCGCTGGGTCGCCTGCGCGTGCGGCTGGTTCCGGGCCAAGAGCGCGCGGAGGACGCGCCCCCCGTCCATCGGGAACGCCGGGAGCATGTTGAACCCGGCGAGCACCACGTTCAACAGCGCGAGGTAGCTGAACACGAAGAGGACGGCGTCGGACCCGACCGGCGCCACGGCGAACACGACGTAACAGACCACGCCGACCCCGACGCTGACGACCGGGCCAGCGATCGCGATCCAGAACTCGTGTTTCCAGTCCTCTGGGAACTCGGTGAAGCTCGCGAGCCCGCCGAGCAGCCACAGCGTGATCGACTCGATCTCGTAGCCGTACCGCATGGCGACGATCGAGTGGCCGAACTCGTGGAGGAGGACCCCGAGAAACAGCCCGAGCGCCGCCGCCAGTCCGAGCGCCCACGGAGTGAGCCCCCCGGCGAGCGCGGCCGGGTCGATCCCGGCGCCCAGCGCCTGGTTCATCACCTCGGCGATCATCCCCACCTGCGACCCGATGAGATAGGCGAAAAGCGGCAATACGATCAAGAATGTCCAGTTGAGCCTGACCGGGATCCCGAGCACGGTCCCGATTTTGAGTCCTCGCATGCGCTTCGATAGGTTGGGTGGGTGGTTAAACGTCCGGTCGGCGACGGAAGCGCACGACGACGCACCGGTCGGGACCGACTCGGCTCGAGCGGGAGGACGCGCTCCCGCGTCCCTCCGCCGCCGTTTATAAGCGGCTCGCCGTCGATCGGGCGGTATGGACGAGACAACTACCGACGAGCCGGCGGACGCGGTACTGAAGCGCAGCGACGAGGTCGACTACGAGCCGGTCGATGCCGCCGACGGACTCCGGAAGGGCGTGCTCCTCGACGAGTCGGACGGCGCTCCGAACTTTGCGATGCGTCGGTTCGAACTCGCGCCCGGCGCCGCGGTCCCGCGTCACACGAACGCCGTCGAACACGAGCAGTACGTGCTCGCCGGCGAGTACGTGGTGGGGATCGGCGAGACGGAACACGCGGTCTCCGCCGGCGACGCCCTCCTCATCCCGGCGGGCGTCGAGCACTGGTACCGGAACGAGAGCGACGAGCCGGGTGCGTTCATCTGTGCGGTGCCGAACGGCGACGACACGATCGAACTCGCCGAGTAGGGGCTGCCGGTCACCCTAATCCGGTCATTCACTCGCGGTCAGCTGGCCACGGTCATCCGGCCACGGTCAGCCGGCCGCAGTCACTCGATCGTTCCCACTCGGTCGGCGACGTAGCCGAACTGGTCGCGGTAGCCGTACGGCGACAGCAACACGGGATAAAAGGGCTCGTCGGCGCGGAGCGGTTCGCCGTCGGCGGCCGCGAACCGGTCGCCGGCGTCGACGCGCTCGAAGTTGTGCGCGAACACCTCGTACTCCTCGGCCTCCGGCTTCGGGATGCGGTCGCGGAGCCGGAACACCTCGACGTCGTCCCGCCCGCCGGCGTCGACCACGTCGTCGGCGCCCGGCGCCGGGAGCGCGCCCGTCGCGGTCAGGAACGCCCGCGTCAGCCAGTAGGCGTTGTCGGCGGCGCCGTCGGTGCCCTGCAGGCCGGCCTCGACCTCCAGCGTGTGCGGGTGCTCGATGAGCCGTCCCTCGGTGAACTCGTCGGTCTGGATGACGAACTCGACCGGCAGGTACGGCGCGACCGCGCGGGCGACCTCGTCGACTGAGTCGATCACCGCGAACGGCTCGGCGAACGACTGCGTCGAGTGGATCGCGAGCGTGGTACACCCCTCGACCGCCGCCAGCAGTTCGGCGGCGAGTCGTTCCTCGTGGGCGTCCGCGTCGGGGTCACCGGGAAACGCCCGATTGAGGTCGGTCTCCAGGTAGCGCTCCCCGGCGTCGAGCGCCGCCTCGTTAGCGACGATCAGCCGCACCGGGCGCTCGACATCGGGGTCGCTGTCGAGGAGGCGCCGGACCGCGCGGGCGCCGCAGGGCTCGTCGCCGTGAATCGCGCCGACGACCGCGACTTGAGGCTCTCCATCCCCCAGTTCGTACACGTCCATACCAGTGCGATGCGTCCGGGCGATAAGTCGCGTTCGGATCGCCGCTGCGCTGTCGAACGCCCGGCTCAGTGGGTCTCGTCGATCCGCTCGACGTACTCGTAATCCGCCGGGTACGCTGCCGTCCGAGCGCCGTCGAGGCTGATCTGCCAGCCGTCGACCGCGGCGGGGTCGTCGATCGCGGTCCGGAGCGTCGCCCGTACCTCCGCGACGTCGACGCCGTAGAAATCCTCGGGAACGCCGCGGAGGTACGTCAACGCGGTCTCGAACAACGACCGCATCCCGTCGTCGTTCTCGAAGTCGACGTGCTTGTACGCGCCCGCGGCGACCTGCACCATCCCGTGAAGATAGGCGCTCTCGGTGGTGCCGCTCCCGTAGTTGTACCACTCGTCCTCGAAGCAGTCGTGCGACTCGTGGTACGCGCCGGCGTTGAACAGCCTGACGCCGTGCTCGGTCGCCCGGCGGAGCGTGGCGTGCTCCCAGTAGCCGCCGGCGAGTCGGGCGTCGCCGCCGTCCGCGTCGCCGGCAGTCGAGCCAGTTCCATCGCCAGCCACGTGCCACCCGGTCGGATTTCCGAGCGGCGGCGCGACGCCGGGGTCCCGGGTGTGCTCGTCCATGCGAAGTCGTCTCGACGCCAGCGACCTAACCGTTTCGCGGCACGCGCCCCGGATCGCTCGGCAGTGGCGCCCGTATCGAATGCTTCTTTCCACGACCGGCCGTCGGGTCGGCCAATGGAACTCGGGCTCCTCTTCGCGCTCGGCGCCGCGGTCGTCTGGGGCGTGTACGTCTTCATCCTCAAGCGTTCCTTCTCCGGCTATCCGCCGGCCGGGCTCACGGTGCTCATCAACGCCGCGGCCATCGTGTGGTTCCTGCCGGTGACGGTCGCGACGACCGACACCGAGGGAGTCGGACTCGCTGGCGCGGCCCTCGTGGCCGACCCGCTCGGCACGCCGGCGCGGATCGCACGATCGCTGGCCGCGGTCGACCCGGCGTCCGTCGCCGTCGTCGCCGGGACCTCGGCGGCCACCGCGGCCGCGTTCGTGCTCTTCCTCCGAGCGATCGCGGACGGCGACGTCTCCTACGTGACGCCGATCAACAAGGTGGTCCCGATGTTCGTGCTCCCGCTCGAGGTGCTGCTGCTCGGCGAAGTGCTCGCGCCGATACAAGTGGCCGGGGTCGTCGTCGCCACCACGGCGGTGTACGTCGCGAACTACGAGCCGGGCAGCCTGCTCGCGCCGCTGGTCGAGGCGGTCCACTCCCGGCCCGCCCAACTCGCTCTGGTGAGCGCGGCGTGTTACGCGGTCTCCGACCTCGGGAAGCGCGTCGCCCTCCAGGAGCTCGCGATCCCTGGCACGCTCTGGGTACCGTTGCTCCTCGTCGGCGTCGGCCTCATCCTGCTCCCCGCTGCGATACGGAACCCGCCCGCCGTGACCCGCCGCGACGCGCCGAAGTTCCTCGCGGCCGGCGCGCTCGTCGCGTTCGGCGAGCATCTGACCACCGTTGCGTTCGCGTCGCTGCCGGCGAGCATCGCCTCGCCCGTCATCAACATGCAGGCCATCGTCGCCGTCTTACTCGGCGGGATCGTCCTCGGGGAGCGATACTTCCGCATCCGACTCGTCGCCGCCCTCCTCGCCGTCGTCGGCGTGTCGATGATCGCGCTGTGAGCGGCCGCGACGGGGGCTCTACCTTGCCGCCACCCGGGAAACACTTGAAGGGGGGGCCCGTGCCCGAGGTATGGAAAGCGCGCCGAAGCCGACCGACCACGCGGAGTCGATCGTGAACGCGCTCGGCGACGGCGCGTACGTGCTCGACGTCGATCGCAACCGCGTCTTCGTCAATGACCGGCTTCGGGAGGTGACGGAGTTCGGCGAGGACGTGCTTCACGGGACACACCCGGAGCGCGTGGTCGCGGAGGGCTACTGGAGCGCCGAGATGGGCGATCGCTACCGTGCCGGCGTCGAGCGCGTTCTCGCGGGCGAGACTGACGACGAGCGAATTCAGCTCACGACCACCCTCGGCGACGGCAGCGACGTGACCACGGAGACGCGGCTGACGCCGATAGAGCGCGACGGGACCATCGTCGGTGCGGTCGGCGTCATTCGAGACGTCACCGACCGAGTCGAACGCGAACGCGACTTGGAGCGACTCAACGACCGTCTCGAACGCCTCGCGGGCTTCCTCTCGCACGACCTCCGCAACCCGCTGTCGGTCGCGCAGGGCTACCTTCGGCTGGTCCGCGAGACAGGCGACACGGACCGACTGGAGCCGGCCGAGGAGGCGCTCTCGCGGATCGAGGCGCTGATCGACGACGCCCTCGTGATGGCCCGGGAGCCAGAGGCCATCGAAATCGACGCCGAGCCGGTCGACCTCGGCGACCTCGCGACCGACTGCTGGGCGTCCGGGGACTTCGGGGAGCCGCCGGCCGGTGCCGACCTCGTCGTCGACGAACCCGGACCGGTCCGCGCCGACCGTGACCTCCTCAGGCGGGCGATCGGGAACCTCCTCGGAAACGCTTTCGACCACGCCGGCGAGGCGCCGACGATCCACGTGGGCGTCGGCGACCGCGGGGTGTACGTCGCCGACGACGGTCCGGGGGTCCCCGTCGACGACCGCGATGCCGTGACCGAGTTCGGCGTTTCGAACGACGGCGGAACGGGGATTGGTCTCGCCATCGTCGAGTGCGTCACGGCCGCACACGACTGGATCGTCGACCTCGACGAGTCGCCCTCGGGCGGGTTCGAGGTGACCTTGGTCGGCGCCGAGCGAGCGACGTAGGTCGCGTTCGACGCGGAAACCGGTGGTTTAAATCTCCGCGAGGGTCTCGGTTCGAGTGCGTGCGAGGGTAGCCAAGCCCGGAAACGGCGGCGGACTCAAGATCCGCTCCTGTAGAGGTCCGTGGGTTCAAATCCCTCCCCTCGCATGAGCGCGTCCACAACGCGCGAATGCACACAGGGGGGAGGATTTGAATCAGGGAGCGCCTTTGGCGCGACCGTGGTTCAAATCCCTCCCCTCGCATCGTCGGGGTCCACCCCCGTGATGCGGAAGACGCTCTCGGAGCGCTCTTCCCTCGCAAAACTTCACTCGAAACCCGACGAGCGACGGCTCGGTACTTACGGAGCCGGCTTCGTTACCCCTCGCTACCAACCGCGACCGACTGGCCTACCGGCTTACCACGTTACGTTTCGGGCGAGCACGAACACCAGCTGACCGACGGGCCACGATCGTTAGAACGAGACTGTAGATTCATCGTCTGCCACGGTTCCGAGCGTCGCGCTGCCCCGGTCGTCGTAGTATTTGCGTCCGATGAACGTCTCGTCGAGGTTGCCGATGATTGCGGTGTACAGCGCGTCCGACGTCAGGTAACTCTCTTCTTCGACGAGATCTAAAATCTCTTTGACAGTCACCGAATCGCCGGACGGAGACGTTATTTCGACAGTACCGATCTGTTCGATTACGGTTGCGTGTGCCACTGGGAAGTCGAACGACTGGTCGACGATCTGCTCTGTATCTGAATATTCCATATTTATTGTTCGGGAACCGCGGTCTCGGTCTCTCGTTACCCGGTAGGCGGCGAACGCGAATCAACCCCACTCGTTTTCACGTGATACAGATTTTTGATTATTCGTGTCACACTTCTCGAGGGACGTCTCCTGAACAACTGCAGTCGCCGTGCGCCCGTGAGCGGCCGCTGACAGTCGCGTATACGTATCACAGCCGCTCCGCCAGCGCAATCCCGGCGAAGGCGACGACGACCGCGACGGCCGCGACGACCGCGGGAGGGATCGGGGACCAGTTCATCTGGCGGTCCGATGCGGCCGCCCGGCAGGAGTGCTTTTCGCTCCGGGACTGGCTCCGGGCCGCCGTCCGACCGCCGCGGCAGCGCTCGATCGCCGAGGCATCGCTCGACCACCGCGTCGCCCGGGACCTCGACCGCCGTGGCTTTTTACCCTCACCCGCGAATCAGGCCCTATGACCGAACGAACGCGTCGCGATTGGCTCCGCGTCGCCGGCGGCGTCGGCGTCGCGGGACTCGCGGGCTGTAGCTCGCTCGGCGGCGACCTAACGGGCGACGACGACGACGACACCGGCTCCGACTTCGAGGGCGTCGACCTCCCGCTGAACCTCGCCGACCGGCCGCAGTCGTCCGAGGGCCTCACCTCGCAGTTCCGGCAGGGGCTCCGGAACCACGGCCACATCGACGCGACGATTCCGGAGGCCGTCGACGTGGCGTGGGCCGTGCCGACGAACCGCGGCGACCACACGGCCTCGAAGGGAAGCCCGATGCTGGCGCCGTCGGGCGCCATCCTCGTCGCCGACGACACGGGTCGCGTTCAGTCGATTGCGACCGACGGGACGGTGAACTGGTCGACCTCCATCTCCGACGACGACCGCGGGAGTCACGGCACCCCCGCGATCGCCGACGGCTCGGCGTACGTCGGGACCTACGACGGCGTCGTCTCCGCGGTGTCGGTCGAGAGCGGCGAGATCCTGTGGCAGACCGACGTCGGCGACGCCGCCGCCGCCAGCCCGACCTACCACGAGGGGCGGCTGTACGTCGCCGTCGAGTACGCGACGCCGAGCGGGACCGTCGTCGTGATGGACGCCGAGACCGGCGACGTGGAGTGGCGCGACGACCGGCCGACCGACCACCCGCACTCGACGGTCGCCGTCGACCTGGAGCGCGACCGCTTCCTGTTCGGCTCGAACGACGGCCACGTCTACGCGTGGTCACTCTCGAATCTCGAACGCGCGTGGGCGTACGACACCGGCGGCGACGTGAAGGCGCCGATCGCCGTCAGCCGCGGGATCGCGGTGGTCCCCTCGTGGGCCGGCACCGTTACCGCCGTCGACGTGGAAGACGGCACCGGCCTCTGGGAGTTCGAGACCAATCCGGACGTGTCACCGACGGCCGACCCGAACCCGATGCGGACGGGCGGGGTCATGTGCGCGCCGGCCGTCCACGACGGAACGGTGTACGTTGGGAGCCACAACAGCAACGCCTACGCCATCGACCTCGCGACCGGCGAGGAGGAGTGGTCGACCGCCACCGGCGGGCTGATAACGGGGAGCGCGACCGCGACGAACGAGCACGTCCTCGTCGGCTCGTACGACGCGAATCTCTACGCGCTCGACCGTTCGGACGGCTCGGTAACGTGGACGGTCGAGGGGAAGGGCGACGTCACCAGCGCGCCGCTCGTCACCGACGACGCGATTTACTACGCCGAACGCGCGCCGGAAGACGCCGACGAGGCCGGGATGTGCTACAAACTCGTCGCTTCGGAGTAACTCGACCGACGCCGGATCGGCCGACGCCGGGCGAGCGAACAGCGCGTCTCGAGATCCGGCGCGGCCGGTTCCGTCCGGGGAACACCACGAACGTCCACCCGAAACGGAGGGTCCGAAACGGTTTTGCCGGCCCCTGACGGACGGTCGATATGCCAACGGATCCCGACACTGGGTACGACTCGTCGCTGGGTCGGAAGTTCGTCTTCGTCACCGGCGGCGTCATGTCCGGGCTGGGGAAGGGGATCACCGCCGCCAGCACCGGACGACTCCTCGCGAACGCGGGCTTCGACGTCACCGCGGTGAAGGTGGACCCCTATCTCAACGTCGACGCCGGAACGATGAACCCGTACGAACACGGCGAGGTGTACGTCCTGAAGGACGGAGGCGAGGTCGACCTCGACTTGGGTAACTACGAGCGCTTCCTCGGCACCGACATGACGTTCGACCACAACGTCACCACGGGGAAGACGTACCAGCACGTCATCGAGCGCGAGCGCGCCGGCGACTACCTCGGGAAGACCGTCCAGATCATCCCGCACGTCACCGACGACATCAAGCGACGCATCCGGGAGGCCGCCGAGGGGAGCGACGTCTGTCTCATCGAGATCGGCGGCACGGTCGGCGACATCGAGTCGATGCCGTTCTTGGAGGCGCTCAGGCAGTTCGCTCACGAGGAGGACGACGAGGACATCCTCTTCACGCACGTCACGCTCGTTCCGTACTCGAAGAACGGCGAGCAGAAGACGAAGCCCACCCAGCACTCGGTGAAGGAACTGCGGTCCATCGGGCTCCAGCCGGACATCCTCGTTGGCCGCTCCGAGGACCGGCTCGATCCCGAGACGAAGGAGAAGATCGCCCTGTTCTGTGACGTGCCGACGGACGCCGTTTTCTCGAACCCCGACGTCAAGGACATCTACCACGTCCCGCTGATGGTCGAAGACGAGGGGTTAGACGAGTACGTGATGGAGCGGCTCGGGCTCGTCGACGAGGCGCTCCCGAAGGCGGAGCGCTCGACGGAGTGGCGCGAGCTGGTCACCCGCGACCGCGACCGAGAGATCGACGTGGCCCTCGTCGGCAAGTACGCCCTCGAAGACGCCTACATGTCGATTCACGAGGCGCTGAAACACGCCGGGATCCAGACCGAGACCGAGGTGAACGTGCTGTGGGTCGACGCCGACGAGACCACCGAGCGCCACGAAGAGCGACTCGCGTCGGCCGACGCGATCGTCGTCCCCGGCGGGTTCGGCTCCCGCGGGACGGACGGGAAGATCGAGGCGGTCCGGTACGCCCGCGAGAACGACGTCCCCTTCCTCGGGCTGTGTCTGGGCTTCCAAATGGCCGTCGTCGAACACGCTCGGAACATCCTCGGGCTTGAAGGCGCGCACTCCGCGGAGATCGACCCCGACACCCCGTACCCCGTTATCGACCTGCTCCCCGACCAGTACGAGACGGAAGACATGGGCGGGACGATGCGGCTCGGCGCCCACAAGACCGACATCGAGCCCGGCACGCTCGCGGCGCGGGTGTACAACGCCGACGCCTGCACCGAGCGCCACCGTCACCGCTACGAGGTGAACCCCGAGTACATCGAGGAGTTGGAGGCCGACGGACTGACCTTCTCCGGGAAGGCCGACAACCGGATGGAGATCCTCGAACGCGAGGACCACCCGTTCTTCTTCGGCACGCAGGCGCACCCCGAGTTCCGCTCGCGCCCGGACCGGGCGAGCCCGCCGTTCGTCTCCCTCGTGGAGGCGGCGCTGGGATCGACGGACACAACCGAGCGGAACGCGGACGTGAGGCTATAGATGGTCGATACGGAGGCATTCATCGACGAGGCGATAGCGGAGATACGGGAGGCGATCGGCGACGCGAACGCCGTGATCGCCCTCTCCGGCGGGGTCGACTCTTCGGTCGCGGCGACGCTCGCCTACGAGGCGGTCGGCGATCAGCTCACGCCCGTCTACGTCGACACCGGGCTGATGCGGAAGGGCGAGACCGACGAGATCAGAGAGACCTTCGACTTCATGGAGTCGCTGCGAGTGATCGAGGCGCAGGACCGCTTCTTCGACCGCCTCGAGGGCGTCACCGATCCCGAGGAGAAGCGCCACGTCATCGGCGAGGGGTTCATCGAGGAGTTCGAGACCGTCGCCCGCGACGTCGACGCCGACTTCCTCGTGCAGGGAACGATCTACCCCGACCGCATCGAATCGGAGGGGAACATCAAGTCGCATCACAACGTCGGCGGGCTGCCCGATATCGTCGACTTCGAGGGGATCGTCGAGCCCGTGCGCGACCTGTACAAGGACGAGGTCCGCGAGGTCGCCCGCGAGCTCGGCCTCGAAGACATCATCTCCGAGCGCATGCCGTTCCCCGGTCCCGGCCTCGCCGTCCGGATCGTCGGCGAGGTGACCCCGGAGAAGGCTGACGTCGCCCGCGAGGCCACCCACGTCGTCGAGGAGGAGCTCGAGGAGTACGACCCGTGGCAGGCGTTCGCCGCGGTCCTCGGAAAGGCGACCGGCGTGAAAGGCGACAACCGCGTCCACGGCTGGGTCGTCGCCGTTCGCTCGGTCGAGAGCCGCGACGGAATGACTGCGCGCGCCCAGGAGCTCGACTGGAGCACGCTCCAGCGGATCCAGAGCCGGATCACCGGCGAGAACGAGCGCGTCGCCCGCGTCGTCTACGACGTGACCCACAAACCGCCCGCGACGATCGAGTACGAGTGATGGCGGGAACGCCCGCCCGCCCGGACGGCGGCTCCGCAGAGGGTTCGATCGCCGTCGTCGCCGGCCCCGACGAGCACGGTCTCGGGGAAGAGCTCGCCGCGCTCGGCGTCGAGATCCGTCGGATCGACGGGCTCGTCACCGCCGACGCACTCTCCGACGCCGGGATCGAGGAGGCCGACTACTTCGTCCTCACCGACGTCGAGGAGGCGACCGGCATCCCGATCGCCAAGGAGCGACACCCGTCCGTTCTCGTCGTGACGTACGCCGATCGATCGCTGCCGGCGTTCGTCGCGAGCGTCGCTGACCTCGCGATCGACCCGGCCCTGATGAGCGCCGCGACCGTCGCCGAGGAACTGGTCGACGGCGCCGCCGATCGCGCGGCGTAGTCGGGCCACCAGTCAACACGCCGATCCAGATGCCGGATATTTATAAGATATCAGAGTAGTCTCTGAGAGATACCATTCTTTGAGGTCGAAATAATGGGTGTCCCCTATTGTTTCGCCAAAAACGTGCTTTGAGGGCCGTAGAAACCCAACAAAGGCGAGATTCGGAATCACGACGACTTCCCGTCGGAGTCGCTGGATGTAATGTACCAAAAACCCATTTAAACCGCGCCAAGCGGGCGGTATCGTACACATTGCCGTTTGGAATCCCGTCTGTCGACGTTTGGTATCTTAAAATGACGGTTCTCCCGTTTTATCTGTGTATTGAAACGTTCACGCTCCGCGCGACGGCCGCCGCGGTTCCGCGAGCAGTAGCATTATTTTGGTGTGTTCCGTACCGTGGTGTGTTATGTCACAGCAAGAGATCGAAGAGGAACTGTACGTCGACCAGTACACGCTCGGATTAGTCGGCCCCGATCAGGAGTGGGCCGGCACCGTCGCCGACGGCGGGACCGTCACGACGTACACGCCGCCGGGCTGTTGGGGACCGATGGTCACCCCCTCGTTCAGGGGCGGTCACGAGGTGACGAGACCGATCCGCGTCGAGGGCGCCGAGGTCGGCGACGCCGTCGCGATCCGCATCCGCGACATGGAGGTGACAAGCATGGCGACGAGCACGGGTTCGATGGCCGAACGCGAGGGGGCGTTCCGCGACGACCCGTTCGTCGACCACCGCTGTCCGGAGTGCGGGACGACGTGGCCCGATTCTTACGTCGAGGGCACCGGCGAGGACGCGATCCGCTGTGCCGAGTGCGGCGCCAACGCCTCCTCGTTCGGCTTCGAGTACGGCTACACCGTCGCTTTCGACCATGAGAACGCGGTCGGCGTCACCCTCGATAAGGAGGGCGCCCACGAACTGGCCACCAACGCGGCCAAGGTGATGGATATCCCCGAGAACTCCCGACAACACCCGATCCTCCTGTACGAGCCGGACGGGATGCCCGGCACGCTCGGTCGCCTCCGGCCCTTTATCGGGAACATCGGGACGACGCCGTCGGTCACGATGCCCGACTCGCACAACGCGGGCGACTTCGGCCAGAGCCTCATCGGCGCCGACCACGACTACGGCGTCGAGACCGAGGCGGACCTCGAGAAGCGCACCGACGGCCACATGGACATCCCCGAGGTCCGTCCCGGCGCCACGCTGATCTGCCCCGTCGACGTCGACGGCGCGGGGCTCTACGTCGGCGATCTCCACGCGAACCAGGGGGACGGCGAACTCTCGCTCCACACCACCGACGTGAGCGGCACCGTCACCATGGACGTCGAGGTGATCAAGGGGCTCGAACTCGACGGCCCCGTGCTGCTCCCGAACGAGGAGGACCTCCCCTTCATCAGCGCGCCGTACACCGACGCGGAGCGCGAGGCCGGCCGCGAGCTCGGCGCCGAACACGGCGTCGAGACGGAGACGGAGATGGCGCCGATCCAGGTGGTCGGCTCCGGCGCCACGGTCAACGACGCGACGCAGAACGCCTTCGACCGCGCGACGACGCTCTTGGACATGAGCGAGGGCGAGGTCCGCGGACGCTGCACGTTCACGGGCGGGGTCCAGATCGGGCGACTCCCGGGCGTCGTTCAGCTCGACATGCTGGCGCCGCTCGACATCCTCGAGGAGCGCGGCCTCGACGGGCTGGTCCGCGAGCAGTACGACCTGTAAGACCGCCGGCGGGCGCCGTGGCGTCCGACAGCGCGATCTGCCTCGAACCGCACCTATATGCCGGCGCTCTCGGAATCGTCTGACAAGCAATGATGCGCCACGACGTCGCCATCGTCGGTGGCGGCTGCGTCGGGCTGTCGGTCGCCAAGCACCTCGCCGAGCGCACCGAACTCGACATCGCCGTCCTGGAGAAAGAACACCACCTCGCGTCCCACCAGAGCGGCCGGAACTCCGGCGTGCTTCACCCGGGATTCAACTACCCGCCCGACTCGAAGAAGGCGCGCTTCGCCACCGAGGGCACCGCTCGCATGAAGGCGTACTGCGAGGAGCACGACATTCCGTGCGAGGAGCTTGGCGTGCTGGTCGTCGCGACGGACGACGCGGAGGAAGCCCGGCTCGACGAGCTTGCCGAGCAGGCCGAAGCCAACGGCGTCGCCTACGAGCTGCTGGACTCACGCGAGGCGATCCGTGAGCACGAGCCGCACGCGGAGGGACAGGCCGCGCTCTACGCCCCGGAGGCCGCCTCCGTCGACTCGGAGCAGTACGTCTACGCGCTCGCTCGCGAGGTCCGGAAGTTGGGTGGCACTATCTACACGGGGTACGAAGTCTCGCACCTCGAGGAGGCGGCCGAGGGGTATCGGCTCGACACGAGCAACGGGCGGTTCGAGGTCTCGGCGCTGGTCAACGCCGCGGGGCTTCACGCGGACACGCTGGCTCACCAGGTCGGCGTCGGCGAGGAGTACCAGGTGGTGCCGTTTCGCGGCGAGTACTACGAGGTGCGGCCCGAGCGCGCCCACCTCTGCCAGACGATGATCTACCCGACGCCCGACCCTGAGCTTCCCTTCCTCGGCGTCCACTACACCCGCCGCAGCGACGGGAAGGTTATCGTCGGGCCGAACGCGGTCCTCGCGTTCGGGCGCGAGGCGTATGACAACACCGACGTGAACCCTCGAGAGCTGTTGGAGACGCTGACCTACGGCGGGTTCCGACGACTGCTCGCGTCGCCGCTGATGCTCTCGGTCGCGTGGGCGGAGCTGAACAAGTCCTACCGGAAGGAGAAGTTCGCTGCGGCCTCACAGAAACTGGTGCCCGAGGTCCGTGCCGAGGACCTCCAGAAGAGCTACGCGGGCATCCGCGCCCAGCTCGTGAGCGACGACGGCGAGCTGGTGAAGGACCCGCTGTTCGTCGAGCGTGAGGACGCCGTCCACGTCCTCAACGCCGTCTCTCCCGGACTGACCTCTTCGCTGCCGTTCGGCGAGCACATCGCGAAGCGGCTCGCGGCGAAGGTGACCGTTTAAGTCCCGACCCGCCGACGGTTCGACCACCACTCGCGGGGCGGCACCGACGGAGCCCGTGCTCCGGCGTGGTGCGCCCCCGTTCCAATTATGACCCTATCGACTCCTGGCGGCCGCGACCGAGCCGCCACCGACGGTCGAACCGCTCCACATGACCGCGTCGCTGTCTCGGGCCGAGGCACGCGATGAGCCGCGCCCCCGACCGTCGACCGGTCGAGACGCGACTCCACGGCGACGTGCCGATCGTCGACGCGGCGTCGGCCGCGGCCGCGATCGAGTCCGACGCAACGATGCTCACGAGCGGCTTCGGCAGCGTCGGCTACCCGAAGGAGATCCCGCTCGCGCTGGCGTCCTCCTCGCGCGACCTGTCGCTCACGCTCGTCTCCAGCGGAAAGGTCGGCGACGAGATCGACGTCGACCTCGTCGGCTCCGGACAGGTCGACCGCCGCTTCTCGTACCAGTCCTCGCGAGTCGCGAGAGAGAAGACCGACACCCGAGAGATCGCCTTCAGCGACCGCAACGCGTCCTCGATCGGCGACGAGGTCCAGTACGGCGGGCTCGTCGACCCCGACGTCTGCGTCGTCGAAGCGGTCGCCGTCGGCGAGGACTGGTTCATCCCCTCGACGTCGCTCGGGCAGGTGCCCGCCTTCGTCGAGGCCGCCGACACGCTGTACGTCGAGCTGAACCGGCACCAGCCGCTCGAACTGCAGGCGCTCCACGACATCTATCGCCCGGACGCGCCGCCGAACCGCGAGCCAATTCCGCTCTCGTCGCCCGGCGAGCGCATCGGCACCACACACGTCGGCTTCGACCCCGAGAAGCTCGCTGGCGTCGTCGAGACGGACCGCTCCGACTCTACGTACTCCTTCCGGGACCCGACCGACGACGACCTCGAAATCGCCGCCAACCTCGGCTCGTTCCTCCGCGAGGAGCTTGAGCGCTCCTCCGTCTTCGACGACGCGGTCCACCTCCAGTTCGGCGTCGGCTCGCTCGGCAACGCCCTGATGGGCGAGCTCCAGTCGCTTGAGTTCGGCGACCGCGAGGTGCACTACTTCGGCGAACTCATTCAGGACGGCCTCTTCGACATGCTGGACGCCGGTGGGTTGGCCTCCGCGAGCGCGACGTCGCTCGCGCTCACCGACGAGGGACAGGAGCGCCTCTTCGCCGACGTCGAGCGGTACGCCGAGGACGTGGTGCTCCGACCGGCCGACGTGTCGAACCACCCGGGGCTCATCAATCAGTTCGGCGTCATCGGCGTGAACAGCGCCATCGAATTCGACATCTACGGCAACGCTAACTCCACGCACGTTCGTGGCGAACGGATGATAAACGGGATTGGCGGCTCGGCCGACTTCAACCGCAACTCGCTGATCACGGTGTGTGCGCTCCCCTCGACGCTGAACGACGGCGCCGTCTCGCGGGTCGTCCCGCAGGTGTTCCACGTGGATCACACCGAACACGACATCGACGTGTTCGTCACCGAACAGGGCGTCGCCGACGTGCGAGGGTTGTCGCCGGTCGAACGCGCCGACCTGATCGTCGAGCGCTGTGCTCACCCCGACTTCGCGCCGGAACTCCGATCGTACCTCGACGACGTCAGCGAACGGGAGTACCACATCCCGCAGGACGTGGAGCGCGCCGCTGACTGGTTCAACTGAGCGACCGTCCCGCGACCGTCGCCTCTTTTAAAAATAAAGCCGGATCGGATACCGACTACGGCCTCACAGCAGTTCGAGGTAGAGGAGCAGCCACCAGCCGTAGCCGGCGAAAAGCGCGAGCGCGGTGAGCAGCTCGAAGACCCCGACGTACGTCTCGCCGTGCGTCCGGCGGAACGCCTGCACCTTCTCGACCTGGTTCCACAGCGGCATCAGCGGCTCGGGGATGAGCTCACCGAGGCCGCCGGCCTGCTGCATCGACTTCTCCGCGACCGCCTCGGGAGAGTCGTCGTCGCTCATTGGCTCACCCCACTGCCGAACGGCAGCTTGAGACCGCGGACCATCACCTTCTCGGCCACGAAGATGGCCGCGAACACGGCGATGCCAGCGATCTTCGCGCTGTCGTTCGGGAACGTCATGATGAGGACGCCGAGCGTCGCCATCGCGGCCCGCGTGATGACCTTTCGCCCGGGGCGCATCTTGAACGGGTAGTTGAGCCCGTAGATGATCGTCACCGCGCCGAGCATCACGAGCAGCCCGATGTACAGCGTACCGACGCCGGGATCCATCGAGATCAGGCCGGGGTTGTAGACGAACGCGACCGGCAGGACGAACAGCGGCGCGGCGATCCGGATCGCCGCCCCGCAGGTCCGCCAGAAGTTCGCCTCAGCTATCCCCGCGGCTATCACCGCGGCGGTCGCCACCGGTGGCGTGATCCCCGCGAGGATGGCCGCGTAGAACATCGTGTAGTGCGCCGTGATGGGCTCGACGCCGAAGTCGGAGACGAACGTCGGCACGATGAGGATTGCCACGATGACGTACGCGGCGACCGTCGGCATGCCGACGCCCATCAGGATGGCGACTGCCATCCCGAGCAGTACGGCGAACAGCAGCACACCGCCCGAGATGTTGATGAGCAGCAGCGCGATCTTCGCCGGGATACCGGTCGTGCTGAAGAGGTTCACGACGCCGCTAATGACGACCAAGATGATCGCGATGGGCGCCAGGATGATGGCGCCGCGGCGGATCCCGTGAACGGTGTTTTTCACCTGTATGACGGTCTCCTCGACCGGACTCGTCCCGCTGTTGTCGACGATTCGCTGAAGCGGGGGCATGAGCGTCCCGGTGACCATCATCGCGACCACCGTGTACAGCGCGGAGGTCATCACCGTGTACTGGACGACCCCGAGCAGGTAGATGAGCAGCGCGAACGGCACGCCGAATCGGATCGCCTCGAACACCTTCTGCTCGGTCGAGAGGTGCTCGTCGAAGAACTCGGAGAACTCCATGTCCTGACTGCTCGAGTCCGAGATAGCGAGGTAGTGGACTGCGATGGAGATGGAGACGACCAGGATGGCGGCCGGCACGAGGCCGGCGACGACGATGTCGAGGTACGGGACCCCGAGGTACGACGCCATCACGAACGCGGACGCGCCCATCACGGGCGGGAGCACCTGGCCGGAAGTGGAGGCGACCGCCTCGATGCCGGCCGCGCGGTGGCCGGACATCCCGGCCTCCTGCATCGTCGGGATGGTGAACGAGCCCGTCATCGCCGCGTTCGCGGTGTACGAACCGTTGATGGAGCCGATGACCGCCGAAGAGAGCACGGCGGTCTGGGCGATGCCCGACTCGATGTACTTCGCCGCCACGATGGCGACGCGTAAGATGAGGTCGAACGCGCCGTACGCGAACAGCAAGCCGGCGTACAGCAGGAACGGCGCGATCCACGAGGCCGTGATCTGCGTGAGGCTCCCGTAGAAGCCGTACAGGTCTGTGACCGTCGCCTGCAGGAGCGTCGCCTGATTCATCCCAGCGTGACCCAGCACGCCGGGGACGACGTTCCCGTACATCGCGTACGCGAAGACGCCGGCGACGAGCCCGAGGAACACGTTCCCGAACTCACGCCACGTGAGGTACATCAGCGAGATGACCACGAGGCGCGCCAGCATGTACTCGTGGTCGAGCGCGTACCCCTGTCGTTGGAGGTACACGTCTTCGAAGTTGATCGCGAAGAACGCCGACGCGGTCATCAGTGCCAGCGACGATGCGATCAACACGGCGCCGTCGATCCAGTCGCCTTTGGCGATCGCGAGTCGCGTCTCGTTGAGCGCGTAGACGGTCAGGATGCCGCCCACGAACGCGGTGGCGAACTGCACCTGCGAGATGGCCTGCGTCCAGGCCCAGTAGAGCACGCCGGCCCAGAACACCAGCGCCGCTGCGGTGACCGTGACGTCGAGCCCGCGAAGCAGTCCGGAGTCGGGTTCCGCCGAGGCCGTCTCCGTGCTCATTGGCGCCAGCGTACGTCGAGTGCTGTGTTCGTCCGTCCGGGCGTGTTTGTTGGTGTCATTGTTGGCATCTAGAGTATCGATTAGGTAGTCCGTGATTTTAAATTATTGATCGGTACGCCCCGAAAAGCGGGGAGGAAAGCCTGTTTACCGGTCGATCAGGCGCTGTCGCCTTCGGTCAGGTTGTCGTCCCACGCGTCGTTGTCCTTGTAGTACTGCACGGCGCCGCGGTGGACCGGGATGTTCGCCCGAGCCGACCCGAGCATGTCCTCGGTGGACTCGAAGTCGTTGAACTGCGCTTCGCCCTCGTTGACCGTATCGTTGTGCTCGTCGACGACGCGGCACAGCTCGTAGACGGCGTCCGGGTTCGCCTCGGGGTTGAACGTGTAGTTAACCTCGAGGTTCCAGTGGAACACTTCGTCGGTGCCGATGTCGGCGTCCGCGATGGGCCAGTCGGCGTAGCTCGTGGTGCCAGTCCCGGCGCCCGAGTACGACTCGGCGGACTCGATGAGCGCGTCCGTCGGCTCGACGTAGTGGATGTCGATACGGGAGGCAATTTCCTGAACGAATCCGGTGTATCGCACGCCGGGCGTCCCGTACGCGATGCAGGCGTCGATGTTGCCTTCCTCCATCGCACCGGGCGCGGAGTCGACGCCCATGTTCTGGATGTTCATCTGCTCGTAGATGTCTGCCGTCGGCTCCTGCGACCAGACGTCGAGGGTCGTCGCGCGCGTCGAGTAGCCCGGCTCGGCGGGGTAGACGTTCTTGCCGGCGAGGTCGTCGAAGGTCTCGATGTCCGTGCCATCGCGGGCGATGATGTAGATGCTGTACGGGAACGCGTAGAAGCCGTACTGCGGGATGCGTTCGACGCCCTGTTCCTCGAACGCGCCGGTGCCGTTGATCGCCTTCGACAGCGAGTTGTTGTCCGTGATGCCGGCGTTGAACTGGTTGTTCGCCATCCGGCGGATCGTTCCCACGTACCCCGGGCTCTCGATCGTCGAGTAGCTCAGGGTGTCGCTCTCCTGACTCACCGCACGCTCGACGGCGAGACCAACGTCCTGCGTCCCGCCCGCCGAGGTCCCGACGCGCAGCGAGAGTTCTTGGCTGCCGCCGTCGGAGCCGTCCGATCCGTCGGAACCGTCGGAGCCATCGGAGCCGTCGGAGCCGTCCGATCCGTCGGAACCGTCGGAGCCGTCCCCGCCGTCTCCGCCCGAACAGCCTGCGAGTCCGGTGATGCCTACTGCGCCGGTTCCGTACAGAAACTTACGTCGATTGATCGAGTCTTCCGCCATGTTCAATGAGGTACAATCCCCCGATGATTAACAATGTATCTGTTTGTTCCGGTTTAAACGGTTAGAAAATACCCCTCGTGATACCTGGCGAACAGTTATAAACACGAGGCAGGTGTCGCCTCACTCGTCGAGGATCACCGTCACGGGCCGCCCGGCGCCGAGCAGCACCGACTGCGTCGTACTCCCGAACAGCATCTTGCCGGTCGGGCTCCGGCGGCGCCCGCTCATGGTGATGTTGTCGACGTCAAGCTCCGCGGCGACCTCGACGATGGTGTCGGCGGGGTCACCGTGCTCGCGCCGCCTGGACGTCGAGACGCCGGCCTCCGTCAACCGGTCCTCCACGGCATCGACGCTCTCGGGGTAGTTCTCCTCGTTCCACACGTCCTCGGAGTCGACTCGACCCCCCTCGCCGCTGACCTCGAACCCCTCGTACACGTTGAGTATCACCGTCTCGACCTCCTCGTCGGCGTTTGGAAGCGATGCGACGGCGTCCGCCGCGGCTAGTACGTGATCGACGTCCCCACCGACGGGGAGCAGTACGCGGTACATATCGGCACCTAACCGAACAGCGGGTAATAAAGATGTCTGCCGGCGTCCGCGATCGGTTCGCCGGCTCGCAGACTCGAAACGCCGGAACGCGGGCCCTCTTACCGCGTCACCGGCGCGTCGACGGTTCCGATCGACTCGACGACCGCCCGCACGTCGTCGCCGGGGTCGATCGGCGCCGCGCCGGGTGTCCCGGTGCTGAACAGGTCGCCGGGCTCCAGCGTCATCACGTCGGAGTGGAACGAGACGATTTCGGCCGGCGGGAACAGCATGTTCCGGATCTCGTTTTCGGCCCGCACCTCACCGTTGACCTCGGTCCGCACCGAGAGCCCCTCGAGGTCGAGCGGCTCCTCCGGGACCGCGAGCGCGGCGCCGGGCACGAGGAACGTGTCGTAGCTCTTCGCCCGCGTGAGGAAGCGCGGATTCCGCTGGAGGACGTCCTCGGCGGTCATGTCGATCACGGGCAGGTAGCCCGCCACCACGTCGTCGACCTCGCCTTCGTCGACGTTCCGGCAGGTCCGGCCCATCACGACGGCCAGTTCGGCCTCGGCGGTCACTCGCTCGCTCTGTGACGTCGGCGGCAGGCGGATCGGACCGTCCGGTCCGGTCAGGACCGACGGCGGCTTCATGAAGCTCGCCGGCTCCTCGGGGCGCTGCTCGTCGAGGTCGCCGGCGTGCTCCTCGTAGTTCAGCCCGATCCCCCACAGCTTCCCGAACGACTCCAGGGGCGCGCCGAACGAGATGTCCTCTGCCGGGACGGGGTCGGCCGTCGCGTCTCCGACGTCGCCGAGCGTCCCCGCGGCCGCTCGGGGGAGCGCGTCGCGGACGGTCTCCAGGTCCGACTCGACGGCGCCGAGAGGGACGTACCCGTTCTCGTCGCCGAGGAGAGGGGCGCCGGTGGCCGTGCGTGCGAGGTATTTCATCGCGAGATCGCTCCGTTCATCTCATTCCTCCCGGTCGGTCCAGAAGTCGAAGGAGCGCCCGGGTGCGAACACGTCGAGCCCGACCGCGAGCTCGTCGCCGGTGTTCTCGACGCGGTGGGCCTCGTTGGACTCCAGGAGCACGGAGTCGTTCTTCTGGAGCGTGACCGAGTCGTCCTCGGTCGCGACCGTGAGCTCGCCCTCTAAGCAGAGACACACCTGCTCGTTCTCGTGGTCGTGCATCGGCGAGCTGTGTCCCGGCGGCTTCTCGAACCATTCGAAGGAGAACTGGTCGCTGCCCGCCATCGACACGCGCCGCCACCCCTTGTCGGGCTCGTACGTCTCCGCCTCGTCGAACGGGACCGGTTTCATAGGTTCGCTCCGGTGGAGCCCCCGTCGATCGGCAGTGCGGTACCGTTGATGTAGCCGGAGTTCGGCGACGAGAGGAACGCGACGGTGTTACCGAGCTCCATCGGGTCGCCGATGCGTCCGAGCGGGTTCCCCGCCCAGTCGTCGAGCCCTTCGTCGTAGGAGTCGTAGTCGCCGCGCTCGACGGCGGCCTCGACGAGGTCCCGGATCCGGCTGGTCTCGTGGGGGCCGGGCAGGACGGCGTTGGCGCGCACCTCCGGCGCGAACTCCTTCGAGAGCGTCTTCTCCAGCCCGATGACGCTCATTCGAACGGAGTTCGACAGCACGAGGCTGTCGATGGCCTCCTTCACGCTCCGGGAGGTGATGTTGACGATGGTGCCGCCGTCGCCCTCCTTGAGGTGCGGGTACGACTCCCGCGCCAGCCGGACGACGCTCATCACGAGCAGATCGTAGGCGTGCTGCCAGTCCTCGTCGTCGGTGTCGAGGAAGGCGCCCGAGGGCGGGCCGCCCGCGCTGGTGACGAGGTGGTCGATAGTGCCGAACTCGTCGACGGTCTTCTCTACGAGCGCCGTGATCTCGTCCGCGTCGGTCAGGTCGGCGGGCTGCGCAACGACCTCGCCCGTCGCGACCGCCTCGACCTCCTCTTTCGCGGCCGCCAGTCGCTCCTCGTCGCGACCGTTGATCACGACGTCGACGCCCTCTCGGGCCAACGCCTTCGCCGATGCCTTACCGAGTCCGCTGGACGACGCCGTGACGAGGGCCGCGTTCCCGTCGATCTGTAGGTCCATGTCTTATATATCCCCAGTGCGGCGTGAAAACGTTTCCCTAGAGGCAAGGGGACGACTTCGCCTCACGCGTCCGGGTCGTCGTCGGACGAGGCCTCGACATCCGTTGTCCCGTCCTCGAATCCCGCGGTCCCGTCTTCGAACCCCACCGTCTCATACTCCACCACCGTCGCCGCGTCGGGGAGGTCGTCGACCACGGCGTCGGAGACGCGGAACTCCCCGAGGTCCTGCGTGTTCTGGATCCAGACGATACGGACCGTCTCGGGGTCGTACCCGCCCAGCGCCGCCAACGCGGTCCGGAGCGCGAACTCGTCGTCCGGCGCCACCACAGGGAGCTTCGATTTCGAGAGCGACCCGCTAGTGAGCGCGTTCGCGTACGTCTTCTTCAGGTCCAGTTGGTCGATGGCCGCCTGCCGGGTAAGATCCGCGAGCCCGATCCCGTTGCCGTTCCCCTTCGTCGCCTCGGTGAGCCCGCGGACGTAAATGAGGTCGATGTCGGGCGTCTCTGGGTCGGGCGCGTTGAGGACGCGGTAGCGACCGATGACGTTCGTGTCCATCCCGGCGCCCGATATCTCCTTGCCGATCTCGTCGACGACGAGGAGATCGACGTCGTCCACCGGGAGCGTCGGCATCTCGTCGTAGGCGCGCTCCAACAGCTCCGGCTCGCGGTCGAGGAACGACCCCGCGGGGACGGCCTCCAGATGACCGATCTCCTCCTCGAAGTTCTCGACGAGGGCGATTCCGCCCAGTAGCGGCGTTTCGCGCTCGATGACGTCGAGTGCGGCCGTCAGCGTCTCGACGTACCCCTCCGCGATCGCCGTCGAGTGAAAGGACTTCGCGCCGCGCTGCTTGCCGAGCCCAACGACGGCCATCTTCGCGAGCCCGCTCTCGATCGGGCCCGAGAAGTTGGTGTGCGCCTTCACGCGGTTTATGACGAGCACGGCGTCGGCCTCCAGCGCCGCCTCCGAGAAGTACACACTGAGGTCGGCGTCACCCACCGAGACCGTCGCCAGTTCCGTGGCTGCCATGCGTGCGTCGATCGGCGCGCCGACCGCCGCTTCGGTGACGCCGAGCGCCGTCAACACCTCCCGCTGTCCCGCCGCGGTCGCGCCGCCGTGGCTGCCCATCGCGGGGACGACCACGGGGTCGAACCCGCGCTCGGCGACCTCGTCGACGACCGCCGCCGCGACCTCGTCGATCCGATCGATCCCGCGGCTGCCGACCCCGACGGCCACCGTCGCGCCTGCGGGGAGGCCGTCGAGGTCGAGCGCGTCCAACTCCTCTCGCGCCGCGCCAACGGGGTCGTCGAGACGCTCGGTCAGGGGCTCGTATCGGACCCGCGCGAACGTCGGAAGCGGCTGCGGGTCGATGAGCCCGTCCACGTCGGATCGGTCGGGGAACTCCATGTCGGCATCCTCGCGACCCCCGTACAAAAATGCGCCTGCGTGGCGGAGGCCAGCGCGGACCGGGCGGAGTGGGGCTTGTCGGCGCGGGGATCTACTCGTCGAGGGGCTTACCGGCGCGGGGATTCACTCGGTGAGAGGCTTGCCGATACAGCGGTCTACTTGTACTCTTGTGACGCCGCACAACCCATGCAGATAACCGAAGTCGAGTCATTCCCGATCAAGCTGCCGCTGGAGTCGCCGGTCTCCTTCTCCAACCGCACGCTCACGTACCGGGACCACGCGATAACGTACGTGCGCACGGACACCGGCCACGAAGGAGTCGGCTACTCGCTCGGCTACGAGGGGGCTGGCCTCATCGCCGATGCGGTCGAATCGATGCTCGAACCGCTCCTCGTCGGCGAGGACCCCCGCGACACCGAGCGCCTGTGGCACAAGATGTACGACGGCAACGTCCAGATCGGCCGGACCGGCCTCTTTCTCCGCGCCATCTCGACGGTCGACATCGCGCTCTGGGACGTGAAGGCGAAGGCCGCCGACATGCCCCTTCACAAGCTGCTCGGCGGCCACTCGGAGTCGGTCCCCTCGTACGCCAGCGGCGGCTACTACCGCGACGACAAGGGTCACGAGGCGCTCCGCGGCGAGATGCGGCGCTACCTCGACGAGGGCCACGACGTGGTGAAGATGAAGGTCGGCCGCCTGTCGGCCGACGAAGAGGCCGAACGCGTCGCCGCGGTGCGCGATGAGATCGGCGACGAACGGACCCTCCTGCTCGACGCCAACGGCGTCTGGGGGTCCAGCACCGAGGCGCTCCGCAACTGCCGAGCGTTCGAGCCGTACGACCCGTACTTCATCGAGGAGCCCGTGATGATCGACCGCGTCGACACGATGGCCGAGGTGAACGACGGACTCGACTACCCCGTCGCCACCGGCGAACTGGAGGGGACCCGACACAACTTCGCCCGCCTCGCCGATTCGGGCGCCGCGACGATCCTCCAGCCCGACGTCACCGTCTGCGGCGGCGTCACGGAGTGGCTGAAGATCGCTCACTACGCCTCGGCGTACGACATCCCGATCGCGCCCCACTACAACTGGAACATCCACGCCTCCCTGCTCGGCGCCATCGAGAACGGCCTCTGGGTCGAGTACTTCTACCGCGACATGGACGTGAAGGCGTTCGACGACGTGGTTGCTGACCCCGTCAAACCCGGCGACGACGGGACCATCGATCTGCCCGACCGCCCCGGTCACGGCGTCCCGCTCGACAAGGACGCGCTCGCGAAATTCGCTGACGACTAAGCTTTATAATCCCTATTCAAACTAGACATATGAGAGATTACGCAGACCAAATCGACACCCGCCACCCGGACCGAGACGTAGAGATCACCAGCCTCGACGCCTGTGTCGTCGAGGGGAACTTCGAATGGAACCTGATCAAAGTTGAGACCGACGCCGGCGTCACCGGCATCGGAGAGGCGTACCGCGGCGGCGGCGTCCCGGAACTCGTCGAGTACACGAACCGGTTCCTCGTCGGCGAGAACCCCCTCGACGTCGAGCGGCTCGTCCGGTACATCTTCCAGGAGATGTCGGGCCACGGCGGCACGACCGGCAAGGTCGTCACCGCGGCGTCCGGTATCGAGATCGCGCTGTTGGACGTCGCCGGGAAGATCCTCGACCTCCCGGTCTACCAGTTGCTCGGTTCGAAATACCGCGACGAGGTCCGGCTCTACTGCGACTGCCACGCCGGCGAGGCGTACGCGGTGGAGGACGGCGCGACCGCCTACGCCGAGGCCGAGGCGTACTCTCCCGAGGCGTACGCCGCCGAGGCCGCCCGCGTCACCGACATGGGGTTCGAGGCTCTGAAGTTCGACCTCGACCTGCCGGCCGACAACGAGAACGATCCCTACAACGGGCGGCTGACGAACGCGGCGATCCGAGAGAAGAAGGAGATCGTCTCGGCTGTGCGCGAGGAGATCGGCTACGACGTCGACCTCGCGTTCGACTGCCACTGGGACTACTCCGTCGAGAGCGCGAAGCGGCTCGCTCACGAGTTGGAGGAGTTCGACCTGATGTGGCTCGAAGACCTGATCCCGCCGGAGAACATGGACGCTCAGAAGGAGGTGACGAAGGCGACGCGGACCCCCGTCGCCACGGGCGAGAATCGTTTCCGCGTGTTCGAGCTATCGGACCTCATCTACGAGCACGGCGTAGACATCGTCACGCCCGACCCGACGACGGTCGGCGGCCTGACGGAGACGATGCGGATCGCCGACCGCGCCGAGGAGAACTACATGCCGATGTCCCCGCACAACGTCTGTAGTCCCGTGGGGACGATGGCGTGCGTCCACCTCGGCGCGGCTACGCCGAACTTCGACCTCTTGGAGTTCCACGCGCTGGAGGTTGACTGGTGGGACGACCTGCTGGTGCGCGACGAACCGCTGATCAAGGACGGTCGGATCGCCGTTCCGGAATCTTCCGGCCTCGGGATCGAACTCGACATGAACGTCGTCGAGGAGCACCGGCTCGAGGGAACGACCGGGTTCTGAGGCGGCTCGCCGGCCTCCGACCCGTCCGCTCTCGATCGCGGCCCGACCTCGCTGCCCCCGTGATCGCGGTTCTCCGGCGCTCGGCGGCAGAGTCTATACTTATTTATCCTTGCGATCGAAAGCGATCGTATGCTCGATTACTTCGACATGGAGTCGACCCTGTCCGAGGAGGAGCGCCTGCTCGTCGACTCCGCCCGGTCGTTCATCGACGGCGAAGTCGACGATATGGGCCAACACTGGATCGACGGTACGTTCCCCGAAGAGCTCATCCCGAAGATGGGCGAGATGGGATTCTACGCCCCGAACCTTGAGGGATACGGCCTCCCGGGCGTCAGCGAGAAGGCCTACGGCCTCCTGATGCGCGAACTGGAAGCGTGCGACTCGGGGCTTCGATCGATGGCGAGCGTACAGGGCGCGCTGGTGATGTACCCGATTCACGCGTTCGGCAGCGACGAACAGAAGGATGAGTGGCTCCCGAAACTTGGCACCGGCGAGGCTGTCGGCTGCTTCGGACTCACCGAGCCCGAGCACGGGTCGGACCCCTCCGCAATGGAGACGCGCGCCGAGGCCGACGGCGACGGCTACGTGCTCAACGGGTCGAAAACGTGGATCACGAACTCTCCGATTTCGGACGTCGCCGTCGTCTGGGCGAAGGACCACACCGAGGACGGAACCCCCGTCCGCGGCTTCCTCGTCGAGACCGACCGCGACGGCGTTACCACCAACAAGATAGACGAGAAGCTCAGCCTGCGCGCGTCGATTACGGGTGAGATCAGCCTCCAGAACGTCAGCATCCCGGCGGAGAACCGCCTCCCGGGCGTTTCGGGTATGAAGGGGCCGCTGTCGTGTCTGACCCAGGCCCGCTACGGCATCGCGTGGGGCGCGGTCGGCGCGGCACAGGACTGCTTCGATGTCGCGCGCCAGTACGCCACCGACCGCGAGCAGTTCGGGAAGCCGATCGGCGGCTTCCAGATGCAACAGCAGAAGCTCGCGGAGATGGCGACGCAGATCACGCTCGCGCAGTTGCTCGCGCACCGGCTCGCCGACCTCAAGGAGGACGGCGAGATGCGGCCGCAGCACGTCTCGATGGCCAAGCGCAACAACGTGCGGATGGCCCGCGACCAGTCGCGGATCGCCCGTGAGATGCTCGGCGGCAACGGGATCACGGCCGACTACTCGCCGATGCGCCACATGACGAACTTAGAGACCGTCTACACCTACGAGGGCACCCACGACATCCACACCCTGATCCTCGGCGAGGACCTCACCGGGATACAGGCGTACCAGTAGTTCGGTCCCTCCCCGTCTCCGACACCGCCTCTTCAGAGGACCTGATTCCGCAGTCCCTCGTACTCGCCGGTCTCCGTTATCCGTTCGAGGTTCTCGACGAGCACGTCCGCGCGCCGCTCCCAGTACTTCGGCGTGTGGCCAGCGACGTGCGGCGTGATGAAGACGTTCTCGAACCCCCACAGGTCGTGGTCGCTCGGCAGCGGCTCCGGGTCGGTGACGTCGAGCGCGGCCCCGTGAATGGCGTTCGACCGGATCGCGTCCACCAGCGCCGGCGTCTCGATCACGCCGCCGCGAGCGATGTTGACGATGATCGCGTCGGTCGGTAACCCCTCGAGCTCCGCCGTCCCGATCAGTCCCTCGGTCGTCTCCGTCAAGGGACACGCGAGGACGAGCACGTCCGTCTTCGGGAGCACGTCGGGCAGGTCGCCGTACCCGACGACCTCGTCGGTCGGGCCGCCCTTCGCGACGGTGTGACGGACCCCGACCGTCTCGACGTCGAACCCCTCGAACCGCTCGACGACCGCCTCACCGATGGCCCCGAGGCCGACGACGGTGACGGTGCTGCCGGCGAGTTCGGTGAACGACTGGAAGCGCCGCCACTCTCGACGCTGCTGGCGGCGGCGCCCCTCGTCGAGTCGCCGCGTGAACGTCAGCACCGACCCGAGCACGTGCTCGGCGATGTTGGGGCCGTGGACCCCGGAGGCGTTCGTCACCGCGACCCCCTGCTCGGCGAACGCGTCCAGCGGGAGGTGGTCGACGCCGGCGCTGTTGCACGCGAACAGCCGCAGGTTCTCGGCGGTCGAGACCTCCTTTGCGTCGATGTTCCGCCCGGCGACGACGGTGGCCTCTCGCAGGTAGCGTCGGTGTTCGTCGGGCGTCGCCGCGAGGCGCACCTCGTGCTCCGGGAGCCGCCGGTCGAGTATCTCAGCGTACTCGGCCGCGGGTATTCCGTGGGCGTCCTGGTCGAGCACCGCGACGTCGATCGTTCCCATGGTCGAGGCGTCTCAGTCGGCGGATAAAGCTCTCGGGGTGGCGGTTATCGCGGCCGCGCGGCCGCCTCTCCCTCCATCCGTATCGGCGGCGACGCGCTCATCAGTAGGAGACAGGCGATCCCCACGCCCGCCCCGAGGAGCCCGGTGCCGACGCCAACGGCGCGGACCGCCACCTCGAATCCGAGCGGGCGCGTCGCGACCGCGACGGCGGCCCCCATGAGCACCGGAGTCATCGTCGCCCCCGCGCGTCCGCTCCCCTCGCCGAGACTGACCAGTCCGCCGCGGAGGTCCGCGGGCGGCAGCGACGTAATGACGCTCCGGTAGATGGAGAGGACGAGCCCGAACCCGACTCCCATGAACGCGACGCCGACGGCGGCGACCGCTAACGACCCCGCGAGGAAGGCGAGCGCAAGTCCGCCACCCATCGCGAGATTCGTGGCGATGAGCGGGTAGAGCGGGTCGTCGAAGCGGGCGGCGACGCGGCCGGCCTGCGTCGCCGCGAGCGCGTAGGAGAGACTCACGAGCGCCGCGAGGATTCCCGCCTCCGCCGGCGTGTACCCCAGCACGTTGACGACGAGGATGGAGTTGTACGTGAGGAAGCCGAACCACGCGACGTTCGCGCTCCCGCGAGCGAGGACCATCGTCCACGCCCGGCGGTGCGCGACGAGCACGCGCATGTCGGCGAGTTGCGCCCGGACTCCCGCCGTCGGCTCCTCGTCGTCCGACTCGTCGAGCGGTTCCTCGAAGAAGGCGTAGACGACCGCAGCGACCGGGAACGCGACGGCGTACAGCAGGAAGGGGTACTGCCACGCCATTCCGACGAGGACGCCAGCGGCCAGCGGAAACGCCGTCTGTGAGAGCCCCGAGCCGGTGAACCGGAGGCCTTGTGCGGTCGCCTCTTTCGTCCCCGCGTACAGGTCGCCGAGGCTGGTGATGATGATCGGGGTGAGCGCGGCGAAGCCGATCCCTTGGAGCGCGCGCAGGGCGAGCGCCGCGGCGAAGGTGGAGACGAAGGCGATGGCGGTGCCGGTGAGTCCGAACCAGAGCAGGCCGAATATCAGCACTGGGCGCCGTCCGTACCGGTCGGAGACGACGCCCGCGATCGGAATGACGACGATGGACGGCGCGGTGAACGCCGACATCATGAGCCCGATGTTCGCCGTCGACGCGCCCAGCGGTTCGACGAGCGAACCGAGCACCGGCGAGAGGAGCGCGGTGCCGAGCGGCGGGAGCACGTTGATGAGCAGCAGCAGTTGGAAGGGCCGCTCGCGGACGATCCCCGAGTCGGCTCCCGCTATCGACGATAGCGATACCACGCCTGCCCGCAGGCGGTGGCCCGGATTAAACCTACGCGTTGGGGCAGTCGAGCGCGCGCAGGCACGCGACCGCTGACCCGCGCTTCCCGTCGTGTGCCGAGGCGCACGGGTCCTCGCACCTCGCGATCTCCGGTGTGTTCGACAGAGTCGAACGCTTATATAGTTGCGCGAAAATCCCCGATCATGAACGAACCGGACGTTGAACCCGTTGAGGGCGGTCGAGACACGGTACGGACGGCCGAAACGATGTTCGATATCGTGCAACGTCTCACCGAGAACGACGGCGCAACGCTGTCCGAACTGGCGGCCGAACTCGACTACGCGAAGAGCACCGTCCACCGCCACCTCCACACGCTGGAGGACCTCGGCTACGTCGTCCACCGCGACGACGGCTACCACGTCGGGCTTCGGTTCCTCGAAGTCGGCGTCACCGCTCGCAGCAGCTACCGCGGGTACGACCTCGTCCGCGAGAAGGTCGAGGAGATCGCGGCGGCCACCGGTGAACGCGCTCAGTTCTTCGTCGAGGAGCACGGGAAGGCGGTGTACCTCGCCCGAGCCACCGGCGAACAGGCGGTCCGCACCGACCCCGGACTCGGCAGTCGCATCCCGCTTTACGCGGCGTCAGCGGGGAAAGCTATTCTCGCCGAACTGCCGGATCCAGAGCTGTCCGACATGATCGAACGCATGACGTTCGACCCGGTCACCGAGTACACCATCACCGACCCGGACGAACTCCGCTCTGAGATCGAGGCCGGGCGCGAGCGGGGGTACTACATCAACAGAGAGGAGTCGCTCCGCGGGACCCACGCCGTCGGCGTCGCGATCTGCGGCCCGGACGACGAGGTTATCGGAGGCCTCAGCGTCACCGGCCCTTCCCACCGACTGACCGGCGAACGGTTCGAATCCGAGCTCCCCGACCTACTGCTCGGCGCCGCGAACGAACTCGAACTCAACATCGCGCACTCGTAACGCTGCGACCCATTCGCTACTGAGCTGTTCGACGATATCGAACGGCCGAGTCGCCGGTCGGCCACTCGGATTTTCGACTGTCATCGCGCCAAAATAACATATGTACTACTGTTATAGTAATTAGACCTGCGGCGCCGACCGGATATTTGCAAGAACTGGGTCGATTTCGTGGTCATCGGCTTAAACCCGTTTCATAAATATTGCACTGAACTGGTGATTGTCTATTCGTATTTGTTTGTTGAAACTCTTTTCTCAGTCTCACTCGTCGAGCGTCCGTCAGCGGAGCTGCACTGCGCTCGAGGACTCATACGAACCGGAGAGAGTACTCTTTGTCGGCGTCTCGGCGTCTAAATCCGAGTTCAACAGTGGCTCTCGCCTATCATGGATGACCGGTCTCCGTCGGTGTGTTCGGTCGGTTTAAAATGCGTTTAAGCTCTTTTAAATGCACTTAAACCTGCCAGAAGCGGCTTACGACGATTCTCCAACCACCGGAGCGATAGCGGTCCGTCTCCTCTTTTCTTCCGCGCTTGAACTCCATTACGTGCCGATCATGTCTTATTTCAGTACTGTTTGTGAGATTGGCTGTTTTGACACGTTCCCCGCGGCGCGGCCGCCTGCCACCGTGGCGGCGCTCCCGTTCCCGCCGTTCACTGCCCGTCGGTGACGCGACCGGCACCGGTGAGACCGCCGCAGGCAGCGTCGGCGGCGGGCGGCTCGGCTCTCGGTGTGACGCGAACGCGTAAGCTCGGCGTTCTCGTCGTTATATACGAGCCGCGGACGACGGGGTGTCGGGACCGGTCAGGCGGTCTCCATCTCGCGCTCGAGTTCGCGAAGTTTCTCGATCCGGCTCTCGGTCGGCGGGTGCGTCGAGGCGATTTTGCCGACGAACCCCGCCTTGATCGGGATGATGAAGAACGCGTTCATCTCCGCCTCCTCGCGGAGGTCCTCCTTCGGTACGCGGTCCATCCGCCCGTCGATCGTCATCAGCGCCGACGCGAGCGCGCCGGGCTTGCCCGTGATCAGCGCGGCGCCGCGGTCGGCGGAGTACTCCCGGTACCGCGAGAGCGCCCGGATCAGCAGGAACGAGACGACCCAGACGAGGATCGACACCAGGATGGCGACGATGACCGGCGCGCCCTGGCGATTGTCGCCGCTGAACAGCCAGCCCCACCGGACGATGAAGAAGGCGATTGTCGAGAGGAACGAGGCGATGGTCATCACCATCACGTCGCGATTCTTCACGTGTGCGAGCTCGTGAGCGAGCACGCCGTCGAGCTCGTCCTCGTCCAGCGCTCGGAGCAGCCCGGTCGTCACCGCGACGGTCGCGTTCTTCTTGTTCCGGCCGGTCGCGAACGCGTTCGGGACCTGCGTGTCGGCGACGGCGACGGTCGGCTTCGGCAGGTCGGCCTGCTGGCTCAGGCGCTCGACTCGCCGGTGGAGGTCAGGGTACTCTTCGGGGCTCACCTCGCGGGCACCCATGCTCCGAAGGGCGAGCTTGTCGCTGAAGAAGTACTGCACGACCGAGAACCCGCCGAGCATGATCAGCGGGAAGAGGAAGTCGCCGAAGTACACGGTCAGGACGCCGACGAACACGATGTAGAGGGCGAAGAGGAGGAACATCGTGAACGCCATTCGTCCACGCAGTCCCCAGTCGGTCTTCCATTCCATACCCCGAGGTTACTGTTCGGCGGATTAAAGCCTGCCGGGGCTCCGACCACTGCACTGCGGGCCCGCGGTCGCCCGACGCCGACCGCCATCGCGACGTCCGCGACGGTGCGTTTTTGCACCGCCGCGGCGACCTCCCCGCATGGAGACCGTTCTCGTCACCGGCGGCCGCGGCGCCTCCGGGCGCTGGGTCGTCGACCGACTCGCTGGCGACTACGACGTCGTCGTCGTCGACTACGATCACCCGGGCCTCGACGTCGACCCGGCCCCGAACGTCTCGTTCCGCGCGGCCGACCTCACCGACCGAGGCGAGGCGCTCGACGTCGTCCACGCGGTCGACCCCGACGCCGTCGTCCACTGGGCAGCGATCCCGGTCGCGGGCACCCATCCCGACGGTCGCGTGTTCGAGACGAACGTCCGCGCCGCGAAGAACGTCCTCGACGCCGCCGGCCGTGCCGACGCCCGGATCGTGCAGGCGTCGAGCGACGGCGCGTACGGCTTCTTCTTCGCCGATCCGACGCCGCTCCCGGACGAACTGCCGGTCACCGAGGCCCACCCGCTCCGGCCCGAGGACCCGTACGGACTCTCGAAGGTGACGGCGGAGGCGACGGCGGGGACGGTTGCGCGCCGCGAGGAGGTCCCAGCGGTGTCGATCCGCCCCTCGTGGATTCAGTATCCCGGCGCGTACGCCTGCCGGAGCGACGAGTACGTCGAGGATTTGGACGCTGGCGCTGGCAACTTCTGGTCGTACGTCGACGCCCGCGACGTGGCGGACCTCGTCGCCGCCGCGTTGGCGGGGACCGCGGGGCCAAACCCGGCGGTGGCTCCGGGCGCGCACGAGGCCGTCAACTGCGTCGCGGCAGACAACGCGCTCGGCCGCCCGCTGCTCGACCTCCTCCGTGAGTCGTACGGCGGGGTCCCCGACGACTGTGCGGTCGCCGAGGGCGATGACCGCGGCGCGTACGCGATCACGAAGGCGGAGCGCTTGCTTGGCTGGACGCCGTCGCGCTCGTGGCGGGACGCGGCGGACGCCGCAGTCACCGAGCCGACGCTGTTCGACGAGTGACCCGCGGGCGCGGCGCCCCGCCGCGACACGAGCGGCTCAGTTACCCTGCTGCTCGATTGGCTCGTGAACCTGTACCCAGCCGTCGCTCCTGACTTTGATGAGGTATCCGGCGTAGTGGAACTCGATCGTGCCCGTCCCCGGTCGGGCGTTGTTGTGTTGATTCTGGCCGAAGAACGCCTTCTCGATGCCGACCACGTCGACGACTTCGTACAGCGGCGGTGCGCGAAGTTCGGTCATATCGACGCCCTCGGCGTCCGCGACGGCAAGCACGATGTCCGTTACGAGTTCGTCGTTCTTGCCCGGCTCGTGGTGTCGCTGCGCGACCTGCCGCCACCGCGTCTCCCCGTCGAGACTCGGGTTGTCGCCGTTGTCCGCTCTGGCCTTATCTGCTTTCGTCATCCATCTCACCTCGCGCGTGGGCCTCCTGATCGCTGTCGAGGCTCGCTCCCATGCCTTCGAGTGCCGCCAGAACCTGCTCGGCGTTCTCGGCCGCTGTGATAGTCATGCTCGCCTCGTCGAAGTCGACGATGCCCTCGTCGACCAACTTCGGGACGTGAGCGTGATAGAGGGAGACGTACACCCGATCCCGCTGTCGGCCCGTGACCGCTCTCTCGGGTACGTCGTTCTCCCACATGGCGATTTTCGTCGATAGTTCACGTAGCGTCCACTCCGTGTCCTCGAGCAGCGTGTAACAGAGGTACCGACGCCGGGGGTGACCCAGCGCCTCGTACACGTGGTCTAGATCCAGCAGCGCTAGCGGCGGCGATTCCTCCTCTTTCGACGGGAACGCCGACCCGTTCTCGGCGCCCTCATCCCCTGCCTGGCCCTCATCCATACTATCAATGTAACAAGTACGGGATACTAAAACCCTCGGGCAGAGGGCTGCTGTCGTCGGAATCTACCGAAACGAGAACGTCATCGAATCCGATACGTGTCCGGTGGTGCGCGTGTCGTCGTGAGTTCAGATCGAGAGGATCGCGTTGACCAGCGTCCGCGTCGCGACCGCCGTCACTGAGCCGAGCCACGTCAACAACACGAAGTGGATGTACCCGTTCGCGGGGTTCCCGCCGTCGATCCGGCGGATCATCTGCGAGGAGAGCGCGGCGTTGAACAGGACGACCGTCAGGAGCAGGTACTCGATCAGTGGGATGTCGTACGCGCCGGGGTAGACGATTTGGCCGATGTCCATTTCTTCGAGCCCGAAGTCGGCCGTGAGGTCGGCGAGGATCGCGACGATTTCCAACCCGATGAAGAAGGCGAACGTCGCCGCCGCCGTGATCCCGTACAACAGCCCGATAAACGTCATCGCCGCTTGTCGCCGCTGTTCGCGAAGCTGGTTCACCGCGTTCATGTTTTTCGAAATCAGTTCGCCGAGCATCTTCGGGTCCCCGCCCATCTGGCGGCCGACGAGGTACATCTCGGAGAACTTCTGGATGAGGTACGACCGCGTGTCGAAGGTGAACTGCTCCCACGCGCCCTCGGTGCTGATCCGCATGTTGAGCCGGCGGTAGAGGCGTTCGATGGCGGGCGAGAGGTCGCCGAAGTTCTTCTCGCGCAGCGTGGTCAACACGTCAGTCGTCGTCGACTGCTTGGCGCTCTCGGTGGCCCCGAGCGCCCGTATGAAGGAGGGGAACTCGCCGTCTCGGGCCGTGATCTGCTGTTCCTCCTGCCTGAGGACGATGCCGGTGATGATGAGCGGCGAGATGGGGACCGCGAGGTACAGCGGAAGCCGGACGTCGTCGATGAACCAGAGCAGGCCGGGGAGTCCGGGGCCGTAGCCGAACATGCCGGCGGTGGTGATCCCGATGATCAGGAACGAAAGCCCGCCGCCGATCCCGAGTGAGGCCCACAGCTTCATGTCGCCCGGGGCGCGCTCCTCCGGGTGGAACCAGATCGGGTCGTACGGCGACGTCGCGCGGATCATCGCGTAGAAGCCGAGTTGGACGAAGACGAAGAGGACGATGACGGCTGCCACCGTCGCGGTCGGGTCGTTGCCGGTAAGGATCGGCAGGACGATGGCGAACACGAGCGCGAACGTCATCGAGAGGATCATCGACATGTACAGGTCCTTCATCACCTCCAGATTCGCCAGCGAGGACTCGTACACCGTCTCGTACTTCGCGAGCATCACGTCCTGCTCGGAGACGAGGAACTCCTCTAACGACTGCCCGGCTCCCATCGTGTAACCGAGTCGGTCGAAGAAGTCGGCCATCGCGTCCGACGGGACCTCCTCGGCGCGCCGGCGGCACGCGTCGTCGAGGCTCTGGTTCCACGTGTCGACGAGGTGGACGACGCGAGCGATCTCCTCGGCCGCGACCCCGTACTCCTCTTCGTTCGCCAGCGTCCGAAACACCTCCATCCGATCGATGTTGGTCGTCGACAGGACGGTCATGTGCGTCATCACGAGGTGGAGCTGATTGTCGATCTGGGTCTCCAAGCTGGAGAGGTAGATCTTCGGGTACACCACCGCCGCCACCAGCACGAGCCCCCCGAACATCGGGACGGGAACCCGCGCCGCGAGCGGGAGCGGCAGGACGAACAGGCCGACGACGCTCGCGGCGAACACGACGACCGCGGGCAGCAGCACAAGCCCGACGTACTTCCGCTTCGAGATGTCGAGCTTGTCGTACGACTCCATGACGGCCGAGGTCAACTCGGCCGCAGTGGCGAGCCCGTTGCCGACCTGTTTCACCGCCATTACCCGTCGACCTCGGTCGTCTCGTCGCGTCGGGCGAACTCGCTCATCGTCGCGATCACCTGACGTTCCGGTGCATGTCGAAGGGGAGCCCCTCGACGCCGTCGCGCTGGAAGGCGTTGATCGCGTCGTTCACTTCGTGGTACCCTAAGATATCCTCCTGAATCATCCGTCGGATCAGCTCCGCGCGGAACTCCAAGTCGTCGTAGATGTCGCGGGTGTCGGCGTAGCCGAGCAGCGTCGCGATCTGCTCTTCTAACACGTAGGAGTTGTTCATCCCTTGGAAGACGATCTCGTCCTCGACGGGGTCCCAGCTGAACACCTCTCGGGTGACGACCCCTTCCATCTCCTTGGAGTACCCCTCGATCTCCTGGACGCTCGTCACCCGACGCAACACCTTATCGCCCTGTTTCACCCGGTTCTGGAACAGCGCCACGTCCGCGTTGTCCATGAACGTCTCCGGGACGTTGATCGGTTCGGAGGTAAACCGCTGAATCATCGAGACGATGTCGGACGCGTGGAACGTCAGCATGACCGGGTGGCCGGTCTGGGCAGCTTGGAACGCCATGCGCCCCTCGGCGCCACGGACCTCCCCCACGATGATGTAGTCGGGACGCGACCGAAGCGCGGCGGCGACGAGGTCGAACATGTCGACGTCGGAGCTTCCCTCGCCGCCACCTTCACGGGTTAACAGCTGCTGCCAGGTGTTGTGCGGCGGGATGACCTCGGCGGTGTCCTCCGCGGTGTATATCTTCGAGTCGTTCGGGATGAACGACAGGATGGCGTTCAGCGTGGTCGTCTTCCCTGACGCCGTCTCCCCGACGACGAACACCGTCTGTTCGTTCTCCAGACAGAGCCAGAGATACGCCGCCAGCTCGGGCGAGAGCGTCCCCCAGTTGGTGATCTGATTGATCGACAGCGGCACCTCCTCGCCCTGCCGGATCGTGAGCGAGGAGCCCTTCAGCGACACGTCGTCCGAGTAGATGATGTTGATACGCGATCCGTCCGGGAGCGTGGAGTCAACGATCGGGTGGGAGTCGGAGAGGGGGTCGCCGATCCGCTCGCCCATGTTACGAAGCCAGTTGTCGAACTCCTTCGGCGTCCCGAAGTCGACGGTCGTCTCCAGCATGCCGTACGTCCCGTGATCGACGTGGCACTCCTTGGGGCCGATGACGTGAATGTCCTCGTTAGCCGGGTCGCGCATCACCGGTTCGAGCGGTCCGAGGCCGACGATGTCGCGGTTGAGTCGGTAGCGGATGTCCTCGTAGGTCTCCTCGGTGACCGAGAGCTTCCCCATGTTGAGCACCTTCGAGAGGCCCCGCCGCCAGCCGTTGGCCCCGTCGTCCACGTGGGTCACCTCCTCTAGCAGCTCCTCGATCAGGTCGTCGTACTCCGCCTCGGAGTCCGGTGCGCTGTGCTGGCCGCTCACGGCGAGCAGCCGGTTTTTGACATCGTTGAGGATCTGCGCCTGCGGTCCGGTCACCTCCGGTTCGAGGGCGTAATACTTGGTGTCCTGTCCGAGGTCACCGTAGATGTGGCTGTATATCGGCCCCCCGACGTGGTAGATGACGTTCGGGCGCTTCGACTCGTACTCGCCTTTCGGCTCGTCGATCAACAGCGGGAACTCCCCCGTGATCTGCTTGAACTCGCGGAGGTGTTCCCGGAGGTGCGGGCGCCGCATGGCTGCCTTCCGAAGCTCCTCCGAGGGCTTCGCGGTTCCGTGTTCCGTCATAAGTTACGCCTCCCCTCCGTCGATCACGGCCCGCTCGCGCGGAACGGCGGTCCGGTCGCGGGCGGCCTTGGGCATCATGCGACGCTGCGGCTCTCGATGACGATTCCGGTCCCCGACCGAACCGAGAATCCGATCGTGTCACCGACCTGTTCGCCCATCCCCGCGAAGCGCTTCACGTTGATCTGCCGGCGGATGTCGTTGCCGACCTCGATCATCTCCAGTTGGAGGAATACGTCGGCGATCGAGCGGAACGGGCCGATGGCCTCGTCGTCGACCGCCGAGGGGTCGACGGTGAGCACGACTACCTTCCCCTGCGAGATGATCTGCCGGAAGAAGGAGATTATCTCCAGGGCGGCCTGTCGCTCCTCGTTCTTCCGGACGAGCGCCTCGAACGTCGGATCGTTCCGGAAGATGGCGTCGAACGTGTCGAGGAAGATGACGTCGGAGTTCCACATCGCCTCCGCGTTCATCAGTCGCTTGAGGAGCTCTTTCCGCTCGCCGTCGCCGTCGGAGAACGCGCCGCCGGAGTCGAAGTCGGCGTGGAGGAAGAGCAGTTGCTCGTTCAACAGCGGCTTCACCATCTCGTACTCCAGCGAGTGCATCTGATCGATGAATCCGCGGACGGTGAGTTCGGTCGACATCATCGTGACCGACGCCCCCTCCTCGACGAGTCCGTAGGCGAACCGCTGGGAGATGGCGCTTTTTCCGGCCCCGTAGTCGCCCTCCATGAGGACGATGCTGCCGCGGGGGATACCCCCACCGAGCTCCTTGTTCAAGCGGTCGCGTTCGCCGAGTCCGATGGAAAGCAGATTGTCTGTGCGGGGCATATCAGGTGGCCTCCGTGCGGAACTGGAACAGCTCCTCGTCGCCGTTCACCGTGAGGTACACGCGGTGGTCCGTCCCGGGATCGAGCCCGTCGCTCGTCTCGCCCAACTGGTTGGTGTCTATCGTGAGGCGGAGGACGTCGCCGCGGCTCCACGCCGCGCCCGGCCCGGCGGAAACGAGTTCTCCCTCTATCGCACTCGGCCGAACGTAGCTGCCGTCGAAGACGACGTCTATCCCGGAGCCGTCCGGGCGGAGCCGCTGTGTCCCGGTGTTCTTTATCAGCAGCGTCACGTTCTCGTTCCCGGTCGCGTTGTACACGCCGGCGCTCGCGTCGGAGATGATCGTCACGTCAGTCCGGAGCTGTTCGGTCGCGTCGAGCCCGGCGTCCTCGACGGCCGCGCTCACGCGGTCGACTCCAGTCGTAATCGTGCCGACGACGCCCGCGGCGATCACGAGGCTCGCGATGAACAGGATCAGATGTGAGACGGGGACGCTCGCCATTTACGGGCTCACCCCCGTGACCGTCGCCGCGTCGCGAACGCCGGACTCGACCACGAGGACGACGCGCGTCTCGTTCGCGACCACGTCGGTCGAGAGATCCGCCTCGCTCACGGTGATGCGCAGCGTCTCGCCGCCGAGCCAGAGATCGGTGTCGGCGTTGCCGTCGACGGTCGTAGTCGCGTTCGGTCCGCCCACGTCGACGTACTCGTTCCCGACGACGAGCGTCGCGTCGCTCGCGACTAACCCGACCGAGCCGTCGTTGGTGGCGTTGATCGTCACCGTCGCATCGTCGTAGGTCGCGTTCGTCACGGCGAAGTCGGTGTTCTGCCGCTCCAGCGAGCGCTCCTGAATTCCCATCTGCGCGTCGGTGACGCGGTCGAAGCCGTTGGCTGCAACGGGGTAGAACGCGGTGAACGCGAAGAACAGCCCCGCGACGATGATGGCCGTCGACGCGGAGACGCTAACGCCCATCTCCCCACCCTCCGTCGGCCGGGTCGGCGCGGTCGGAACGCGGGTTCGGGTCGTTCATGGGCCGCGGAGGGCTGCCGTTCTGATCGCATCCCTGCGGGCGATCGCCGGCCTGTTCCGCTCGTTCATCCTCACGTCTCGCGTCGTCGTGTCCGTTCGCTCGACGGTCGGCTCGACGCTCGTCGCGTTCGTCACGCCGACGGCCGCCGCCTCGCCCGCGGCCGCTCGGCAGTGCGCCACCGACCAGCGAGCCGCCGGCGAGGTCGTCCCACCGGTCGAGCAGCAGCAGGTGTCCGCTCGTCCCGTTGAGCTGCGTCACGTACCGGAGGCTGCGGGTGTGGTGTTCCCGGACCAGTCGGTCTGTTCCCGGCCGGTCGGCGAGGTTGCGGTCGATCGTACCGAACCCGGAGAGGAAGTCGCGGAGCCGCGCCGCGGCCTCGGGGCCGACCCACTCGATGCGCTCGTAGTAGTTGATGGCGCGCACCGCGTCGGTGACGTCGCTCTCGGAGACGAGGAACTCCAACCACTCCATCACGAGGAGGTCGCCGACGTAGTCGCCGGGGAGCTGCGTGAGGTACGGCTTGCCGCGGCTCCCGGAGAGGTCGTCCTCGCCGACGTACTCGAAGCCGCCGCCGTTGGCCTCGGCCGGGTCGCCGCCGGGCTTCGGACCACGCTCGCGGTCTGCGGCGGGTTCCGGTTCGTGGCCGTTCGTCGTGGGATCGGTGTCGTCCGCCGGCTCCTCCTCGAACGAGTCCATCCCCTCGTCGAACGACTCGATGTCGTCGTCGAACGGGTCCGTCTCGTCGCCGAGGTCGTCGAACGAGCCGCCCTCGTCCTCGAACGGGTCCTCGCCCGTGGGGGCGCCGGCGTCGCCGTCGCCCCCGTCCTCGTCGGCCCAGTCGGCGTCCCCGGCGTCGTACTCCTCTTTCAGTTCGCTGAAGCTCTTTCCGTCGTCGTTCATGTCGTCTCCGTCGTCCGCCGCCGCGGTCTCGGACGAGGCGTCGGCGGAGTCGCCGTCGTCCGTGTGATCGTCGTCCGGTTCCACGTCCAGCTCGTCAAACTCGTCGCTCCCGTCGTCGAAGCCGTCGTCGAGCATCTCCTCGTCGAAGAACCCGTCGGCGTCTGCGTTCGCGACGTCCTCGTCCAGCCCGTCGGCCTCCGCTTCCTCCTCCTCCTCGTCGAAGAGTCCGAACGAGCCCTCGCCGCCGCCGCTGACGCTGCCGAAGCCGCTGGAGTCGTCGACGAAGGGGTTGATCCCGCGGGTGACCATCTCGTAGATGTCGAGCAGGTTTCTGACGTCCTCCTCGATGTCGTCGACTGCGGCCGATATCTCCTCGTTCTCCGACCGGACCGTGGACACCGTCGAGGAGAGCGAGGAGACCTCGTTCTCCAGGTCGTCGAGCCGCTTCTCCAGCTCGTCGGTGTCGGCGCCGGCACCGCCGCCGCCAGCGCCGTCATCGAAGCCGTCGTCCCACTCGTCCATCCCGTCGAAGTCGTCGAAGTCGTCGCCGCCACCGCCCATACCGCCGCCACCGCCCATCCCTCCGCCGCCGCCGAAGGGGTCGTCGCTGCCCATATCTCCGGAGTCGTCGTCGTCGGAGCCGTCGTCGTCGAGGAATCGGTCGAGAACACTCGCACCGACGAGCCCCAGCGTGGCGACTATCCCAGTAACCGTTGGAGCTCCCCACACCGGTAGTTCGAGGCCCATTACCGTATCCCACCTACAGAACACACTTCAATTCATCCCTCAAAATATCACCCGTGAGAAAACACGTCACCGCACGGCGTTGAGTGCGAACTGCGCGCTCCTCGGGGTGAGACGCGTCCTCACTCGCTCCGGCGGCAGAACGCCCCTGTTAGAGCGTTCGCTCGAACCCGTCCGCGGCCCGGACGACGAGACCGCCGCCGGCCACGAACCGAACTGTGCGGCCGACGCCGTCGCCGACGTCGCTGGCGACGATTGGGATCCCGGCCGCAGAGAGACACCGCTCGACCTGTTCCACGTTTCGCGGTCCGACGGCGTCGGTGAGATCCAACATCTCGGCGCCGCCGGCGACGCGCGCCTCCAACCGGCCGGGTGCCGCGCCGGCCGTGACGAGCCGGCCGATGAGTTCGTCGATACCGGCGTCGACGTACTTCCCCGCGCGAGGGCCGGTCGTGCGTGCCTCGTCGCTCGCGGGCAGCATCGCGTGCAGAAGCCCGCGAACGCCCGCCCGGTCGTCGACGAGCGCGACCGCGACGCAGGAACCGAGCCCGCTGGTCGTCAGCGTCTCTCCGTCGGCCGCGACGGCGAGGTCGCTCACGCCGACCTTAATGCGGCGCGCGGCCGCGTCGTCACCGGTGGTCTCGGCGTCGCCGTCGCTTTCGCCGCGGTCTCGCGATCCCGAGTCGCGGGACGACGAGGAGTGGCTCACGTTTTCGAGAGTCGATCCAGGGCTTGTGTCAGCTCTCGTTCGTCGGGGAGCGCGTACACGTCACACCGGGCTTCCACGCCCTCCGTCTGGATCGCGGCGTCGATCACGAACCCGTAGTCCTGTCGGCGGCTTAACCTGGCGACCAGCGGGCTGATCGTCGCCGATCCGATGTCGTGGACGAACTCCGGCGGCGAGTGCGATATCGACGTGCCGAGCACGTTCGCCCAGCCGTCGATGAACCCGCTCGTCATCACGTTGCCGAGCTCGCAGAGCGCGTTCTCCGCCATCCCGCCGAGCGGATCGTCCGGTTCGGTCGGGAGCATCGAGGCTGCGATCGCCGCCGCCGACTCCTCCTCGAAGAGGATCGCGAGGTACCCGCTCGGCTTCCCCTGAAGCTCGAAAACGGTCCCCGCGTGCGGCTCGACGCCGACCTCCGTGGGGATGTCTGCGAGGGGGAGGAACCGCAGTCGGCTCACGTCGACGGTCGTCTCCAGGCCGGTCATCATCGCGATGTTGTCGGCGGCGTTCGCCGATCCCTGCTTCGCCAGCGACGAGAACGTCGCCAGCGACTCGTACGGGACCGCCGTCCTGCCGCTGTCGCTGTCCCCCACCGCCTCGGCGCCCGGCGTCGCGGCCGGTGCCGTCTTCCCGACGATGAGGTCGCGGAAGGGGCCGGAGTCGGGGAGCATATAAATAGAGAATTCGAGGTCGGTCGTCGTCGCTTCCAGCCGGCTCTCGAAGAGGAAGACGCCGTCACCGGCGAGCGCACCGTCCGGGAGGACGGCCGCCCCGTCGGCCTCGAAGTAGCGCGGTGGCGTCATATCGATCGCTTTCCCGAGGTAGTTCGCCCAGCCGTCCAGGAAGCCGCCGAGCGCGATGTTCCCGACCTCCGTCACCGCGCTGCGCTCCATCGCCGCGCCGCCGGGAAGCAGCGAGAGCAGGGCGTCGACGTTGTCGGCGTCGAACGCGAGCACCGCCTCGCCCTCCAAGCCGCCGCGAAGCCCGACGCTCACGCCGATCGACTCGCGGCCCGCGAACGCCTCGGCGAGGTCCTCCCCGCTGGCAACGCTCGCACCCGTGACCTCCACCACGAGATCGGCACCCGTCAGGTCGGAGAGCGCGCCGGCGGCCTGTGCGGCCCCGCGCTCCGCCAGCCGACTGCACGCGCCGAGCGCCTGGACGTCGACTCGCATTATACCGCCGATCCGATCGCGTCGAGAACGTTCGGCTTCTGGAACGGCTTCGTGATGTACCCCTCCGCACCGGCCTTGATGGCGGCCTTCATCTTCTCCTCCTGCCCGACGCTGGTGCACATGATCACTGTCGCCTCCGGGTTGCCGTCGACGATCTCCGTCGTCGCCTCGATCCCGTCGCGGATCGGCATCACGATGTCCATCATCACGAGGTCGGGACCGTGCTCCTCGTACATGTTGACCGCTTCCACGCCGTTCTCGGCCTCGCCAACGATCTCGAACTCGCCCTCGAGGATCTCCCGGAGAAGGTTCCGCATAAACTCAGAGTCGTCCGCGATAAGCACGCGCGTTGCCATAGTTGTCTGGAAGGCGATTCAGCGGTCACTTAACCACTCCCCCGCGGTTCTCAGCGCTGAGAACAGACTCTCAAAGGCTCCACTCCCGGTCCCGGTGGCGGGGGTGCGGCCGGCACTTTTCAGGCTCGATGATCGAGCGGCTCAGACCCAGTGACCGAGGATGTACGTCGCACCCACGAGGACGGTTCCGCCGAACGTCTCGCGCGTCCCGATGCCGAACGGGAGAAGCGTCGCCGGCGAGTCATCGGGACGCTCGTCGGTCGGTGCGCCTCCGTCGTCTCCGGTCCCGTTCGGGGCCCCGTTGTTGGCATCCCCGTCATCCGGCTCGTCGGTCCCGCTTTCGGTGCCGTCGCCGGTTCCACCGGCCGATCCACCCGCGTCGTCGTCGACGCGCGTCACCGCGGGGTCGGCCGTCACGGTCAGCGTCCCGTTCAGCGTGTTCCCGTCGATCGAGAGCGTGTACGGGTACTCGCCCGGCTCCAGATCGACGTCGATCTCCGAGAACGTCTCGTTTTCCGGGGTCGCCGGCGTGACCGTGACGTGCCGCTCGTCGACGATCGCCCCCTCGTCGACGTCGAGGGTCAGGCGCTCCCGGTTCCGTACCTGCCCGACGTTCTCGATGGTCGCGGAGAGGTTCGCAAGCGACTCGCCTCGAGTCACCGTGAGGTCCGTCGTCGTTCCGTTCGCCAACCGCAGTTGCGCGGGGGCCGAGGCGTTCTCGACGATGAGGATCGGCCGGCTCTCGAGCAGCGACTGGCCCAAGTAGAGCCGGTAGCTCGCTCTCGTTCCCGGGGAGACCCCGGCGAGGCCGCTGTCCACCGAGAAGCTCTCGTTGGCGATCGCCAGCTCGGACTCGGTCCGGTTCGGGGTCTCGTCGGTGTCGCGAACGATCGTCGCCGACAGCTCCGCCGAGGGAAGGATCGAGGTCGTCCCGGTGATGTTCCCGTTGTCGGCCTCCACGAGGACGGTGCGGTCGTCGGTGACGTGATCGTAGCGGAGGTACCGCTCGCGGACGCTGAACGTCGCCTCGGCGCTGACGCGACCCTCGTCCGTACCGTGGTACGGGTACTGTTCGCCGATCCGATCGTCCGTCGCGGACGCCGCGTCGAACGCCGCGGGAGGCTCTCCCCCGTCGCTGAACGCGTACCGCTCGCCCTCGGTTCCCTCCAGAGCAAACTCGACCGCGTACTCGTCGCCCGGGTCGGGGCCGTCGGTGAACGGGCCGTCGTCGCTCGTGTCGATCGCGAGGTAGAATCGGCTCGGTCCCCGATCGCTGTCACCGCGTGCGAGGTGCTCTCCGTCCGCGAGGAAGAGCGTGATGTCATCGGGATCGGCGTCCGCCAAGTCGAGTTCCGTTCGGAGTTCGTTCCGGCCTGGGTTCGTCTGTCGCACCGTCAGCGAGACGCCCTCTTCGGCCTCCAAGAGGTCGACGAGAACGCGGTGGTCGACCGTCGTTCCGGGCTCGAGCGACTCGCCCGTCCGGCTCTCGGCGAAGTGCGCCATGGCGCCCCAGATCCCGGTCGACTCGAAGCCGAGCACGACGCGGTCGCCCTTGGTCACCGCCGTGCGATCGACCCCGTTCTCCCTGAGGACGCCGAGCGATTCGGTCCTCGCTCCCTCACCGTCGGCGATCACCTCGGCGTCAGCGGTCGTGAACACCTCTACCTCGTCGTGGAACGTCGGCGCCCGCAACACGAGGTCGGACTCCGCGGCCACCTTGACGGGGTCCACCGCGCCGGAGTCTCGGACGATGAACGTCCCGTTGGTGATCGCGAGGCGGTATCGCTCGGGGTCGACGGGTCGCGCGAGATCACCCGCACCGGTCGCCCCCGAGAACTCCGAGCGAAGCTCTGTGAGAGTCGTGGCGATCACGTCGCCGTCCTCGTCTTTGAACTCCAGAGAGCAGTTCACGCCGTCGGCGCTACAGCTGTCGACGGTGCTCTCGTTCGTCCCGATAAGCCGCGTGTTGATCGTCGTCGATCTCGTGTCTCTTACCTTGAGCACGTCGACGAAGCCGATCGTTCCGCCGGAGTCCGTGAGCCGGTTCCCGCCGACCAACAGGTACGCCGTGTCGTTCCCCGAGGCGCTGGCGACGTGCCTGATCTCGACGACGTCTCCGGCCGTCCCGGTGTACGTCGACCGGCTGAACGCCCCGTCGATCTCCCGTCGGGCGGTCGCCCCGGAGCCCGCGGGGTCCGCAGTCGCGAGAGCCGCCGCGACGTCGCTCTCGCCGGCCGACACCGGCTCCCCGCTCTCACCGGTCGCCGCGGCGGGAGTGACCGCGGCGCCGATCAGCGAGAGGACGACCGCGAGGGCGACGAGTGCGACCCCGAGGGTCGACAACCGGGAGCGCAGCGCGGCCGCCGCGTTCTCCGGACCCGTTCGAGGATGCCCGTCCCGACCGGGCGCTCGCTCGCCGCGGGAGGCGGGACTCCTCTCGCTGCCGGAGCGATCCGCGTCATCCGGGGAAACTCTGGAGGTCATCGTGGATTCGATTTCGTCGGAACGGGGGCCGGGTCGCGGGGACGGCTCACCGTGGGTTGCCCTGTGGTCGGGATCTCAGCGACTAAAGGATACCCTCCCGATTATCGGCTCGGAGAACCGGACCCGACAACTGCGGTCCGATTGGGACGGAATCGACCGACCACGGCGGGATCGACATCTTATCCGAGCCCCGAAGAGTTAAGCCCGACCGCGGTCCGGTTCCGATGAGGATGAAGACCTGTCCCCGGTGCGAGTCGTCGATCGGCGACGAGGCCCGCTACTGCAGCGACTGTGGTGCCCCCCAGAGCGAACCGGCGGCCGAAGAGTTCGACGAGTACGTGCAGCGACAGGCGCAGCAGATGGCCGCCGAGTCGGGGGCGGCCGGGGACGCCTTCGGCGGTTCGGCCGGTGGCGACGGGGGCGACTCCGGTTTCGCGCCGGCAGCGGAACTCACCGACCGCGAACAGCTCTGGCGGCGCGGCTGTTACGTCGCCGGGTACGGCACGATCGTCGTCGCGCTCACGCTGGTCCCTCGAATCGGCGCCTTCTTGCTGATCCTCGGCGGGATCGCCATCCTTCCGCCGATCCGCCGCCTCACGGCGGAGCCGCTCGGGAGCTCGCTGAAGCGCGAGGTGATGGCCGGGCTGTACGCGATTCTCTCGCTGCTCGGCGTTCTCTTGCTGGTCTTTTTATAAGGCGCTGGTCGGCTACTCGATCCGGAACCCGCCGGCCTCCTCCGCGGCGCGGACGAGGTCCCCGATGCTGTCGCTCGCCGTGAGGCCCTGGCTCGCGACGAACCGCTTTATCGCCACCGGCGGCACGTCAACCGTCGTCTCGCTCGCGACGAGGAGGAGTCCGAGTGCCTCCGGCGTCGGTGAACTCGGCCCCGCGTTCGACGCGAACCACGTCACGAGCGAGTCGAACGTCGCCGTCACGTCGTTCGACACCATCCGCTGCCGGGTGGTGTCGCCGTCGGCGTGCAGCGTGGCGTCGATACCGTACGCGAACCCGTCTCCGTCGAACGAGGTGGCCAGCCACCGGCTCACCGCCTGTCGGTCGACTGCGCCCCCGTCGCCGGGAGGCCGCTCGGGGTGCCCCTGTTCGGGAGCGCCCTGTCCGGCGGCTCTCGTCCCCGCGGTGTCCGCGTGCGGGTTCGCTCCCGGCGGCTGGCGCTCCGACGGGCTCGTGGGGTCTGCGGCGGTGAACCCGGACCCGTCGGCGGGTTGGCGGGTCGGCTGCGATCGCTTGACGTTGGGCCGGCCGTTCGTCCCCACGACGTACCGGCTCTCCCCGATCTCGACGACACTCTCGTCGTCGGTGAAGTCGAGTTCGTCGGGGTCGGCCGGCGTGGCGTCCGGATCGGCCGCCGGTGCGTCGTGGTCACTCATGGCGTAGCCGTGGTGACGCGAGAAAATAGGTGTTCCGGGCGGAGGGATCCGCCGGGACAGTGGTTGGGGCCGTTCGAACCTCGTTAGAGCCGGACCGCTTCGCCGTCCTCTTTGTAGAGGTCGGGCGAGTTGAGTTCGATCGCGGTCGTCGCCGACGCGGGCGAGACGATCTCCAGCGAGGAGGTGTCGCTCTCGCCGAAGGCGTCCGTACTGGTTCCGAACGGGATCGTCTTGGGATTCAGCACGATGGTGTACTGCGAGTCCTCGTTCAGCACGGCGTTATCGCTAGAGACGAAGTTCCCGTTTTCTTGAACAGCGAAGGTTCCCTCTTGAATTTCCGATGCGCTCGTCAGAGCGGCACCGGTGGAGTTCGTACCGTTGAACACGAGGTTCGCTTGGCCGTTCGGGCCAACCGCTTGGATCGTCGTCTCGCTCAGGTCGATCTGATCGGCACCAGGTGCACCGGTCACGCCGACGCGAATCTCGCTGAGGTTCCCGGCCGCCGCGTTATCAACGATACCTACTTCGGTCGTCACCTCGATTCGCTCGGAGACAAGGTCCGTACTCTCCTGTCCGGTCGCTTCCGCCTGCGACTGGAGGAAGCCGGCCGTGTTGATCAGGACGCCGGCAGCGATCGCCGCCACCAGCACCATCGCGATGAACACGATGAGGGTCCCGATTCCCACTTGACCGCGTTCGTCGTCGTTGTTGATGAATTCGAACATTGTTACAGCCTCACCGAGGTCTGGTCAGCCGTGAGCGTGGTCGGCACGCGAAGCTCCGTCGTCGTCGTCGCGCCCGAAGCTGTGGTGAACGTTAGGGACAGCCGGTCGCCGCCGTTGAGTTCACCACTCTGGTCGGAGTTGTAGGTGGTCGCACTGAGATCGATCCCGATGTCTGCTCGATCGCTGTTGTCGGTCAGGACGACGTCACCGGCCGATCCGGTGAAGATATCGATCGTCACGGCACCGTCGTCGAGCTGGAAGGACGACTGCCCGCCGGTGCCGATCAGTTCGACGGTCGTTTCGCTCAGGTCGATGTTACTCGCCCCCGGGGACTGTGCGACGGTGATGTTCAGTTCGTCGACGACACGTGCGTTTGCCGTAGCGTTATCGGTCACGTTCCCGGACTGGCTCACCACCTGCAGCCGGTCACTCACCTGACTTGTACTCTCTTCGCCCGTTGCCTCCGCCTGCGTCTGAAGGAAGCCGGCCGTGTTGATCAGGACGCCGGCGGCGATCGCCGCCACCAGCACCATCGCGATGAACACGATGAGGGTCCCGATCCCCACTTGCCCCCGCTCTTCCTCGTCCAGTATGGTTTCGAACATTGTGTGTTGCGTTGGCCCCCGGCCTGCCCGGCGGGCGTTATCGATAGGGAGCGGGATTTCCCTATTAAAGACTCCGTATGGATTATCGATATTGATAAAGCACCGCAGTCATGCGGTTTTTGGATTATTTTCCGCGGCATAATTTCTATAATTATCAACGACTTCACGCCGTGGTTATCGGATGAAATATTTGGGAGTTGCACTGTTTCCGCCCGAATATCGGGCGATCGGTTGTCGATATCGACTCGGCTCGCCCGCGTGCGTGGACTGTCAGTACTGGTCGGTCGTCAATGGTCGTCAGTAGTCAGTGGCGTCCGCGTTTCGAAGTCAGCGACGCCGCGGTCAAACCGATCTGCGATCGCAAATCCTGCGCTCTTCGCGTTCCGTCGCGCTGCGAGGCGCTACCTGTCCTGGAGCCGCGCGAGTTCGGACTCGGGGATCACGAACTCCTGGGTGCCCGGTTCGTACACGGCGAGGCTACCCGCAACGAGCGCCATCGACGCCGCCAGCAGGCCGGTGTTGATGAGCAGGAGCGCCTCCGCGTTCGCGAACGACGTGCCGAAGGCTGCGGCGGGCGTCGCGACGGCCGCCACCACGACCAGTCCGAAGCCAACGCTGAGGTACGCCATCGCCGTGCGGCCCGACGACCGATACGCGGAGACCGCGAACACCGCGAGCGTGGCGCTCGCGCCCGCCAGCACGGTGGTCGTCACGAGATACAGCCCCTCGATAAGATCCATACCATCCGTCCCCGGAGTCGACACATAAACCCACGGTGGTGGCTATCACCGACGATAACATCCTTCTCTCGGTCGGAGGTTCGGCATGGCCCGAGACGGGTCACGGTGGACGCTCGTACCGCCGTTCGTATTTTCCGTACCCACCGGTATCCTTTTAAGCCGAAAAATCAACAACGATAATAAGAATGGTGGGGGACGACTTGATCACAGTACTCGGGAACAAGTACAATACGGACATCCTGGCGGCAACCGGCGACGCGATGTCCGCGCAGGACCTCAGCGACGAGCTCGACGTTCCGATCGCGACGTGTTACCGCCGCATTAACGAGCTCGAAGAAGCCGATCTGCTCGAGCTCCACGACCGACCGCTCTCAGATGAGCACCGCCGCGTGAAGGTGTATCGGCGGAAGGTCGACGGCGTCGAGGTCGACTTCCGTGACGGGCTCACGGTCGAGGTCGAGGAGCGCTCCGCGGTGAAGAACCGGCTCGACGACGTGTGGCGCGACCTCTCGTCGAGCCAGTAAGCGCCGCGTTCGGGGTCGTCTCTCCCCTCCTCCACCGCTGATCCACAATTCCGTCCGCTTCGTCGCTCCTCCTCGGAGGTTATTTTAAAAGGACGGCTCGTCGGACCGCCCCATCATCGAGAATCCACCCGCCCGTTCGTGCACGGTGATCCCCCCTTCGCCAATTTCCATCGGGAAAATGTCGGTGTCGATGTCCTGTTTCCGCATCTTTGCCACCCAGACGTACCGGTTGACGCCGGAGTTCGTCGGCGTCTGGATGAAGTAGATGTTGCCGTCCGTGAGGAAGTTCTCCAGTCCGACCTCGGTGTCCGGGAACACGGCGCCCTGCTCGTTGATGAGCAGCGATGTCAACCCGTTCGCCTTGAGGATGTCGGAGAACTTCAGGAGGTACGTCCGCTTCTCCTGTTCGGCGTCGAAGAAGAGCTGAAACATCGACAGCGAGTCGAGCACCAACCGGTCGAAGTTGCCGTCTTCGATGGTGTCGAGCAGCCGGTCGACCGCGGTCGAGAAGTCGGTCTCGCGAAGCATCTCGCGCTTGTCTAAGATGACGATGTCGCCGTCGTCGACGGCGTCGCCGAACCCGTCGAGACCGATCGACTCCGCGGCGTCGCGGATGTCCGCTTCGTCCTCTTCAAACGAGACGTACACGCCGCGCTGGCCGTGCTCCGTGACGCCGTGGTGGAGGTACTGGATCCCAAAGATACTCTTGCCGGTCCCAGGATTCCCCGAGACGAGCACCGTCGACCGCTCCGTGATGCCGCCGGTGAGGATGGAGTCGAGCCCCTCGACCCCGGTAGAGACGAGTTCTGACATTCGTCCCGTTATTGGTGACCGGAGTATATAAAAGACGATCCGACAGGACCGACCGAACCGACGGCGACAGCTTTATTTCTCGACACAACGCTCGTGTCTATATGACCGGCGAAGCGTCCTCCGTCGACTGCGGCGGTGAGCGACGGTGAGCGACCCCTCAGTCCTCATCGTCGAGGACGAACCAGACATCGCCGCGCTGTACGCCGGCTTTCTCGAGCCACGGTACGATGTCCACCTCGCCGAAACCGCCGCGAAGGCCATCGAGCGAGTCGATCAGAGCGTAGATGTTGTGCTTCTCGATCGCCGCCTCCCCGACGGGAGCGGTGACGACGTGCTCGAACACATCCGCGAGGCGGGCTACGGTTGCCGAATTGCGATGGTCACCGCCGTCGAACCCGACTTCGACATCATCGACATGGGGTTCGACCTGTACCTCACCAAGCCCGTCAGCCGCTCGAACCTGCTGACGGCGATCGAGACGCTTCTCACCCGCAGCGAGTACGACGACCTCGTTCAGGAGGCGGCGGCCTTAGCGAGCAAACGCGCGGTGCTCAGTTCGCAGAAGCCCGCCGCTCAGCGCGAAGGGAACGAGGCGTACGTCAACCTCGTCGACCGGCTTGAGTCCCTCGACGCCGACATCGACGACCTCGGCGAGTCGCTGTCTTCGGACGACTACCGTGCGATGTTCCGAGACCTCGGCGAGGCCTGATTCGGCGCCGTCCCCCTCGAACGTCGTCAGTTCCTCAGCGTCGTCTTCTTTGATTGTTCCTCAGCGTCGCCTCCGTCGATTCTCCGCTCGTGCCTCCATTCCCCCGGAGCGCCCGACGAAATTCGATGAAGTGGGGCGCTGAGGGAGACTGGATCGTCCATCGGCCGAGGGAGTGATTCAAGTGACTGTCACCCTAACAGTATCTATGATCGACGTTAGCAAACACCGGGGTTCCCTCCTCGCGGTGACCGCGGGGGCGGCCGCGGTCGCCGGTTCGTACCTCCTCGCGGGGTGGTCGCCGTCCTTCGTCGTTCGACCCGTCGACCAGGCCATCGTCAACGCCACCCCCGGAGCGATCGTGACGTTCATGATCGAAACCGTGGGTGACGCGGGCCACCTGGTCCACATCGCCATGGCGTTTGCGACCGTCGTCGGGCTGTTCGGAGCGATCGCGTTCGCCGGCGTTCGGCTCTCCACGCGCACCGGCCAATCGACGGTCGGCGCCGCGGTCGCCGGCATCGGGTCGTGGTTGCTCGCCGCCGGGCTGACCGGCGAGCCGATTCAGGGGGTGGCCGCGGCGCTCCCCGTGGCGGCGGTCGTCGCCGTCGCCGGGCCCTCGCCATCGTCGACCGGGCGGCGGGTCGACACCGAATCCGCACCCGCGGGAGAATCGCTTGGAACCGTCGACGCGGTTCGCCGTCGCACGCTCGGTGCCGTCGCGGCCGCGGTCGCGTTCGTCGCCGCAGCCGCCATTGGCCGGCGGTCGGTCGCGGAAGACGATGATTCGCTCGCCGACGCGCCTCGGTCCGAGGGCGCGACCGCGCGGGTCGAGGAGGTCGAATCGACCTCGCTGGCGGTCGAGAGCGAGGACCTCCTCGGTATGGTGACCCCGATCGGCGAGTTCTACAACGTCGACATCGCGGAGTTCGACCCGGCGCTCACCGCGAACGAGTGGTCGCTGACGTTCACCGGCGAGGTCGAGACTGAGCGGACCGTCATCTTCGACGAACTGATCGACCGCCCCGTCGAGCACCGCGCGGTGACGCTCCGGTGCGTCGGCGAGCAGTTGAACGGCCGCAAACTTGACAACGCCGTCTGGACCGGCACCCCGATCCGTCCCCTGCTCGAGTCCGTCGACCCGGAAGGCGACTGCAACTGCGCCATGCTGCGCGGTGAGGACGGCTACTACGTCCAGTTCCCGGTTGACGTGCTCGCCGAGGGCTTCCTCGCGTGGGGAATGAACGGAAAGGAGCTCCCCACCGGTCACGGACACCCGGTCCGGGTGCTGATCCCGGGTCACTGGGGTGAGACGAACGTGAAATGGCTCACGGAGATTGAGCTGTTGAACGTCGAGGAAGACGGGTACTGGGAGGAGCGCGGCTGGGAGGGGACCGGCGAGGTGAACATCGTCGCAAAGCTCTGGGACGAGGGCGTCACGACGCTCAGCGACGGCCGGATCGAACTCGCCGGACACGCCTACGCCGGCACGCGCGGGATCGCTCGAGTCGAGGTGTCGACCGACGGCGGGGACTCGTGGACCGACGCGACGCTCTCCGACCCGCTCCCCGACGCGGACGTCTGGCGCCAGTGGCGCCACGTCTTCGACCCCGACGGCACTCACGACGTGGTCGTCCGGGCCGTCGACGGAGAGGGAACTCTCCAGACTCGAACGCCGTCGGACCCCTCGCCGACCGGCTCGTCAGGGTGGGTGCGTCGGACGGTCACCGAGTGACCGAACCGCCTCGCGACCGTCCGTTCACGAGAGCTGATCGCCGATCAGTCGGTCGGCCGCCGCGAGGAACGCGTCGCGCTCGCCGATCGGGATCGTCGCGCCCGCGGCAACGTCGTGGCCCCCGCCGTCGCCGCCGACGGCGCGGCTCGCCTCGCGCATCACTGCCGAGAGATCGAGCCCCTGTCGTACGAGGGCGTGCGACCCGCGCGAGGACACCTTCAGCTCCTCGGCGCTCTCCTCCGCGAACGCGATAACTGGCTTCGAGCGGTCGACTCCCGGCGAGCCGATCGCCATCCCGGCGACGATCCCGACGATCGTCTCGCGTATCCGTGAGCCGGCGTCGAACCACTGCAGATTCTCCTCGGCGGTGACTCCCTCCGTCTTGACCCACTGAAGCCCCTCAGAGAGGTTCTTTCGGTGATTCCGGAGGAGCCGGCGAGCCTCGGCGAGCGCGTCGCCTCGGTCGCCGAGACACACCGCGAGGCCGACGTCTGCGCGCTCGTAGCGGGCAGTGGCGTTGAGCAGCGTGGAGAACTCGCTGACGTCCCGTAGCTCCGTGCCGGGCTCCTCGTCGACGAGCGTGTAGGAGGTGCCGACGAGCGCCTCGATACGGTCGGCGGGGACCCCGGAGGCCACGGCGCGGCGCATCAACGCTGACGCGAGGGTCCGCCGCTCCTCGGCGTCGAGGTCGACCCACCGACGCCACTCCCCGTCGTGCTTCACGTCGATATCCAGATCGGTCAGGAACGCGATCGCTCCCGCCTCGTCGTTCGAGACGCCGGGGATCTTCACGTCGGAGGCGTACTCCAACAGCTTCGGCAGCGGGCGGGTCTGTCTGCCGTACAGGTCGAGGTCGGTGCGCGTCTCGATGACCCCGGCGTCGACGCCGTCGGCGACGATGGCCTCGTTGGCGCCGACGAGCCCGCCGTCGGAGTCCTGCATGTCGCCGACCGCGCCGACGACCGCGAGTGCGGCGAGGTCGCGGTTGTCGCCGTCCGGTCCCTCCAGCGCTCGGGCGAGCACGTAGCTGGCCCCCGCACCCGACAGCTCACTCGCGCCGTTTATCCCCTCCAGCAGCGGGTTGAGGTGAAACTCCGTCTCGTGGTCGGCCGGCTGGTGGTGGTCGGCGATGACCGGCGTGAAATCGCCGGCGGTCTCGTGCTCGGCGATCACGTCGAGTTGTCCGGAGCCGAAGTCGGTGAACAGCACCACGTCGAACCCGCGGGCGGCGATTCCCGCGATCGAGTCGGCGTCGAGCTGTTTCTCGAAGACGACCTCGTGGTCGATCCCGGCACGTGCGAGTGCGGTCGACGCGACCGCGCCGCTCGTCAGACCGTCGGCGTCGATGTGGGACGCAAGCAACACCCGGTCGGCGGCGCGGAGGCGGTCGGCACAGGCGCTCGCGCGTCCGGCGAGGTCCGGCACGGGTGAGTCGGCGACTGCCATTACCTCCCGTTGGCTCGCGATCGGGGATAAACTCACGCTTCGGCGCGGCGCTCGACGATCCGCTCGACCCGCGCGTCCCGGCTCGACCGTCCGATCTCGACGACGTACTCGCCGGGGTCGACCCGCCACCCGGCGTCGCCGTACCGCGCGAAGGCGCGGTCGTCGAGCGCGAACTCGACGGTCCGCTCCTCGTCCGCCGGGACGGCGACGGCGGCGAAGCCAGCGAGCTCGCGGACCGGGCGGTCGACCCCGTCCGCGTCCGGGGGCCGGACGTACGCCTGCACGACCTCGCGACCGTCGCGGTCGGAGACGTTCGCGACGGTGACGGTCGCCCGGTACTCGGCGTCGACCGTCTCCGGCGCCGCCACGACGTTGGCGTCGCGGTACTCGAAGGTCGCGTACGAGCGACCGTGACCGAAGGGGTAGGTCGGATCGGCGCCGCTCGCCCCCTCGACGCGGTCGTCGTCGGCGTCGAACCAGCGGTAGCCGACGAACACCCCCTCCTCGTAGTGGACCTCGCCGTCGACGCCGGGGAAGCGGCGCTCGTCGCCCACCGTCGGGTACGTCTCCTCGGGGGCGAACGTGACCGGCAGCCGACCGCCTGGATCGACGTCGCCGTAACAGACGCTCGCAACGGCGTCGCCGTGCGCCTGTCCGGGGTACCAGTTCGCGAGAATCGCGTCGACGTCGCCGCGCCAGGGCAGTTCGACCGGTCCGCTGGCGTTGACGACGACGACCGTCCGGGCCGCGGCGGCCGCGACCCGCTCGACGAGTTCGTCCTGTCGCCCCGGCAGCCGGAGCGTCTCGCGGTCCATCGCCTCGGTTGCGGCGTCGCGAACAAAGACGACGGCGGCGTCCGCTTCGCTCGCCGCGGCAGCCGCGCCGGCGAGGTCCGGATCGCGCTCGTTACTGCCGTCTCCCTCCTCCCCTCGGAGGAGATCGAACATTGAGACGCCCTCGACGGGGGGGAGCCCGTACGCGACGGACACGTCGCCCGCGGCGCGGGACTCGATCCCCTCGATCGGGGTCGCGGAGACGACCGGCGTCGTCTCCGAGGACCCGCCGCCCCCGAGGACCGCCTCGTCGACGTTCGGGCCGATCACGGCGACGTCGTCGCGATCGCCGAGCGGAAGTGCCCCGTCGTCGTTCTTCAGGAGCACGGTCCCTCGGGCGGCGACTTTCCGGGCGTGCTCCCGGTGTTCGGGCGTGTTAACGGCACCGTCCGTGCGATCGTCCCCCTCGCTCAGGAGGCCGACATCGTCCATCGAGCGGAGGACTCGCGTCACCATGTCGTCGAGGCGAGACTCGGGAACCGCCCCGTCTCGAACGGCGTCGGCGAGCGTCTCGGCGAAGCGCTCGCAGCTCTCCGGGTCGGGCATGCCGCGGGCGATCTCCTCGGGGAGGTCGTCGAACTCCCCCTCGTCGCCGTCGTTTCCATCGCTCCCCCCGGCGCCGGACCCGCCGTCGTCTTCCTCGTCGCCGCCCGCCATCGCGCCGTGGAGTTCCTCTGGCGCGGCGCCCGGCATCTCCACGTCGAGGCCCGCGTTGGCCGCGGCGGCCGCGCCTTCGGTCCCGTACCAGTCGGAGACGACGAACTCGTCGAACCCCCACTCGCCTTTCAGCACCCCGCCCACGAGTTCGCGGTGGTCGCTCATTCGGACCCCGTTGACAGCGTTGTAGGCGGTCATCACCGACCCGGCGCCCGCCTCGACGGCGTCGCGGAACGACGGGAGGTACATCTCCCGAAGCGTGCGCTCGTCGACCGCGGCGCTGACCGACGCGCGGTGCGTCTCCTGACCGTTCGCGACGTAGTGTTTCGGGGTCGCGATAACATCGGCCGACTGGATCCCTGCAACCAGCCGAGCGCCCATCGCCGCCGAGAGGACCGGGTCCTCGGAGAGATACTCGAAGTTCCGGCCGTTCTGCGGAACGCGGATCAGGTTGACGCCCGGCGCGAGCAGCGCGTCCTGTCCCGCGCCGCGCGTCTCGCGGCCGAGCGCCGCGCCGTGCTCGCGCGCTAGGTCTGGGTCGAACGTCGCCGCGAGCGCTAGCGGCGCGGGGAACGCGGTTGCCGAATCGTCCGGAACCCGAACGCCGAGCGGTCCGTCGACCAGCCGCAGCGGTGGGATTCCGAGGCGCTCGACGCCTGGGATGAATCCGGTTGCGCGGCCCGACGGATCGACGGACCCGTGGACGAGTCGAACCTTTTCGGCGAGCGTGAGGTCGGCGACGAGGTCGGCCGGCGTGGTGTCTCCCGTCATACCCGACCCCTCGCGAGGCGGCGGGAAACCGTTTCGGGAGAGCCCGCGTCATCTCGGGTTTCGCCCAGAGGCCCCGTTGCCGGACGCCGTCCGTCCCGCGCAGACCGAGGCATCACTTGCCGTAACTGACGGTTATAGATGTCTTGAGATATATGCACTACACACATGACACGTGGGTTCAACACCCGGAGTCTCCACGCCGGCGCCGAGGCCGACCCGGCGACCGGGTCGCGAGCGACCCCTATCTACCAGACGACCTCCTTCGTCTTCGACGACGCGGACACGGCGGCGGAACTGTACGCGCTCCGGGCGGAGGGGCACATCTACTCCCGTCTCTCTAACCCGACTGTGGACGTCTTAGAGGACCGCCTCGCCGACCTGTCGGGCGGGTCGGGCGCGGTCGCGACCGGTTCGGGAATGGCCGCCTTCGACGCGATAACGACGGTGCTCGCCAGCGCGGGCGACAACATCGTCGCGAGTTCCGAGATGTACGGCGGCACGGCGTCGTACCTCACCACCATTGCGGACCGTCGCGGAGTCGAGGCCAGACTCGTCGACACCCTCGATTACGAGGCGTACGAGGAGGCTATCGACGGGGACACCGCGTTCGTTCACGTGGAGACGCTCGCGAATCCGTCGCTCGTCACCCCCGACTTCGAGCGGCTCGCCGACGTCGCCCACGACCACGCGGTCCCGCTCGTCGTCGACAACACGTTCGCGACACCCTTCCTCTGCCGACCGTTCGAGCACGGCGCCGACATCGTCTGGGAGTCGACGACGAAGTGGATCACCGGCAACGGGACGACCGTCGGCGGTATCGTCGTCGACGGCGGGCAGTTCCCGTGGGATCACCCGGACGCCGACTACGACGAACTCGACGGGCAGTCCCCCGCCTACCCGATCGACTTCGTCGAGCAGTTCGGCGACGCCGCCTTCGCGAACGTCGCCCGTCAGCGCGGGGTGCGGCCGATCGGCGGTCAGCAGTCCCCGTTCGACGCGTGGCAGACGATTCAGGGGCTCAACACGCTCCCCCTTCGGATGGAGCGACATTGCGAGAACGCTCGGGCCGTCGCCGAGTTCCTCCGTGACGACGACCGGGTCGACTGGGTCACGTACCCCGGCTTCGAGGATCATCCGAGCCACGACAACGCCGCCGCGTACCTCGACGACTTCGGCGGGATGGTCACGTTCGGCGTCGACGGCGGCTACGAGGCCGCCAAGTCGCTGTGCGAGTCCGTCGAACTGACGAGCTTCCTCGCCAACATCGGCGATGCGAAGACGCTTATTATCCATCCCGCCTCTACTACGCACGCACAGATGGACGAGACCCAACAGCGGCTCGCCGGGGTGTTCCCCGATATGCTGCGGCTCTCCGTCGGGATTGAAGACTCCGACGACGTGATAGCCGACCTCGACCGTGGACTCGCAGCGGGCGAACGCGCCACCGGAGGGACGGACGAATGAGCGGCACGCCCGCGGACGAGGGGGTCGCCTCACTCGGCGAGTTCACCTTCGAGTGCGGCCAGTCGGTCCCCGACCTCGAGGTCGCCTACGAGACGCACGGCGAGTTCGACGGCGACAACGTCGTGTTGGTCTGCCACGCGCTCACGGGAAGCCAGAACGTCGCGCGCTCGCCGTCGCCGGACCGGGACGCCGGACAGGCCGGACAGGCTCGCGCGTGGTGGGACGACATCGTCGGCCCGGGCAAAGCGATCGACACGACGGAGTACTTCGTCGTTTGCGCGAACGTCCCCGGCTCCTGTTACGGCACGACCGGCCCGACGAGCGAGCGCCCTGCGGACCTCGACCTCCCCAACGAGCCCGACCACGACCGGTGGGGGACCGCCTTCCCGCCGGTGCAGGTCGAGGACTGGACGCGCGCCCAGCGGCGCCTGCTCGACCACCTCGGTGTGGGGCGACTGCGCGCCGTCGTCGGCGGCAGCGTCGGGGGCATGAACGTCCTGGAGTGGGCGAAGCGGTACCCGGACGACGTCGACCGGATCGTCGCCATCGCGACCGCCGGCCGGCTCGACGCGCAGTGTCTCGCCCTCGATGCGGTCGCCCGCCGCGCCATCCGCGCGGACGCCAACTGGAACGGCGGCCACTACTACGGCGAGGACCGTCCCTCGCCCGACGAAGGACTCGCGCTGGCTCGTCAGATCGGCCACATCATGTACCTCTCGAAGGCTTCGATGGAACGGAAGTTCGGTCGCCGGTCCGCGGGTCGCGACTCGCTCACCCGCGAGGAGGGAGACCTCGGGCTGCCGCCGGAGCCGACGGCGGCGTTCTTCCCGTACCGGGAGGTGGAGTCGTACCTCGACTACCAGGCCGAGGGGTTCAGCGAGCGCTTCGACGCCAACAGCTACCTCTACCTCACGCGCGCCATGGACGAGTACGACCTCGCCGCCGGCCACGGCACCGACGCGGACGCACTGGCAGCGTTCGAGGGTGAGGCGCTGCTGATGAGCTTCACCGCCGACTGGCACTTCACCGTCGAACAGTCGACGTCGCTCGCGACCGCGTTCCGTGACCGCGACGTCCCCGTCGCTCACCACGTAATCGACTCTGACCACGGCCACGACGCGTTCCTCGTCGAGCCCGAACACGTCGGGCCGCCGCTCCGAGACTTCCTCGCGGAGGGCGTCTCCGGTCGGGCGGTCTCCGACGACGGTAGCGAAGACGAGGAGTCCGCGCGCCCGGACTCGGACCACGCCCCGGTGCACGCGAGCCTCTTCCGCGGCTAGCGCTGTTTTATACGAACTCGTTGAGGAATGCGCCATTAAACCGACGCACTGTGACGGTTTCGCGCTCAGTGCGTCGCCGGACAGTCATGATCAACCATGACAACGTTCATAATTCTCGACTCCGTGGTATGGAAGGTATGCCAGGTGGACACGCGCAGACGCTTAATCCGTTCCTGTGGCGCGCGAAACGACTGTACCCCGACACGGAGATCGTTTCCCGGACGCACGAGGGACTGACGCGGCACACCTACGCCGAGTACGGCGAACGCACTGCTCAACTCGCGAACGCGCTCGAGGCGCACGGGATCGAGCGCGGCGACCGGGTGGCGACGTTCTGCTGGAACCACACCCGTCACTTCGAGACGTACTTCGGCGTCCCGAACATCGGCGCGCAGCTCCACACGATCAACCCGCTGCTCCCCGACGAGCACATCCGGTACATCGTCGACGACGCCGAAGATGCGATCGTCTTCGTCGACCCATCGCTCGCCGGGAAGCTCGCCGCTGCGGCCGAGGACGCCGAGGAGTTTGCCGACGTCGACTTCGTCGTGATGGGATCGACGGAGATCGACGAGCTCGACGCGACGCCGTACGAGGAGTTCATCGCGGGGCACCCGGCCGAGTACGACTGGCCCGACCTTGACGGCGACCAGCCGGCTGGCCTCTGTTACACGTCGGGCACGACAGGGAAGCCGAAGGGCGTCGAGTACACGCAGTCGATGCTGTGGAGCCACACGATGGCCACCCAGACGCCGCAGGGAATCCCGATGGAGGACTCCGACGTGGTGATGCCGGTTGTGCCCATGTTCCACGTCAACGCGTGGGGGATGCCGTTCACCGCGACCGCGGCGGGCGCGAAACACGTCTACCCCGGACCGTCGCCGGATCCGGCGGACCTCGCGGCGCTGATCGAGGAGGAGGGCGTGACCATCTCCGCGGGGGTTCCGACGGTATGGCTCGGTCTCCGAGAGTACATCGCCGAGGGGAACGACGTCGACCTCTCGACGCTCGACACCGTGATCGTCGGCGGCTCGGCCGCCCCGCAGTCGCTGATCGAGTGGTACGACGACCAGGGGGTCGAGATGCTCCACGCGTGGGGGATGACCGAGCTGTCGCCGATCGGAACCGTCTCTCACCTCACCAACGACCTCCGCGACGCCGACTACGAGACGCAGGTCGACAAGCGGGCGAAGCAGGGGCTCGTCGTCCCCGGACTGGAGTTCAAAGTGATCGACGAGGACGGCGAGGAGATACCCTGGGACGGCGAGGCGTTCGGCGAGCTCCGAATTCGCGGGCCGTGGGTCACCAAGGAGTATTTCGCCCGGCCCGATGCCAGCGAGGAGGAGTTCGTCGACGGGTGGCTGAAGACCGGCGACGTGGTCACCGTCGACGAGGACGGGTACCTCCAACTCGTCGACCGAACGAAAGACGTGATCAAGTCGGGCGGCGAGTGGATCTCCAGCGTCGAGTTGGAGAACGCGATCATGGCGTACGACGGCGTGAGTGAGGCCACCGTTATCGGCGTGCCTCACGAGCGCTGGCAGGAGCGCCCGGTCGCGTTCGTCGTCGCGGCCGACGGCGTCGACCGCGAGGCGCTCGTCGACGACATCGAGACCGGACTCCGCGAGGAGTACCCGAAGTGGTGGGTGCCGGACGCGGTGGAGTTCATCGACGAGGTACCCAAGACCGCGACCGGGAAGTTCTCGAAGAAGGACCTTCGCGAGCGGTACGCCGACCAGTCGCTCGTCGAGGGATCGGTGCCCGAGGGAGACGCACCCGAGCAGGAGTAGGGCCGGACCGGGCGCAGTTGCCGACGGTTACTCGTCGCGGTCGCCGACGATCCACTTGTGCGTGTAGCTCTCGCCACACGTGCAGTGTGCGTACGCGTGGACCACGTCGCCCTCGGCGTAGAGCCCGCCGACCTCTTCGTTCTGCGCCTCCGCGAACGCGAAGACGAACCGGACGTCGTGGTCGTCGTCGGGGGTGTCCTCGGCGAACGGGCACTCTCCGTCGTCGAGCGACCGGGCGATAGTCCCTTCGGCGCCCATCGCCGTCTTGGCGAACTCCATCGCACCCATTCCCGTGCCCGCTTCGAACGCGGACCGGCCGGTCTCGCCGTCGAGGATAAGTCGCACGCCGTCGTCCGTCTCGGTGCCGACGTTCCGAAGCCGGGAGTCGTCGTCCAGGTACGCGTCGCTCAGGTAGAAGACCACGTCGTCGAGCCGCTCGCCGGCGAGGAACTCGTCGAGTTTGCTCATGCCGGTCGGACGCGCGTGAACGGTAAAAGGCGTGCGAGTCGCGATCCGCCTCTCCGATGGAAAATCGTGTAGATCCGGGGTAACTGTTAAGACGTATCACTGAGATCCGTCCCCTCATGAGCGCGCAAACATCATCCGGAAACCGGCTCGTTGAGTGGGCGGAGCTGGTCGACGAGGACGTTCCGAAAGAGCTCCGAGAGGAGCGGTCCACCGAGCGATAACTTTCACCCCGCTTCGCGAAGCCTTTAGGCCGACGGCGGCGTAGGCCCGCCGATGGCGACCGAGGCCGCCGGTATCGACCAACCCCTGCTCGTCGACGACTTCCTCCAGCGCCGCCGCTACCAGCTCCAACTCGCGGAGTCCGCGGCCGCCGACCACACCCTCGTCTGCCTCCCGACCGGCCTCGGGAAGACGACAGTCAGCCTGCTCGTCACCGCCAAGCGCCTCCACGAAGTCGGTGGGAAGGCCCTCTTTCTGGCTCCCACCAAGCCCCTCGTCCAGCAGCACGCCGACTTCTACCGCGAGGCGCTCTCGATTCCCGACGACGAGATCGTCGTCTTCACCGGTGACGTGAAGCCGGACGACCGCGCTGCGCTCTGGAACGACGCCCGGATCGTGATCGCGACCCCGCAGGTCGTCGAGAACGACCTTGTCGGGAACCGGATCTCGCTCCGCGACGTGACCCACTGCACCTTCGACGAGTGTCACCGCGCGACCGGCGACTACGCGTACGTTTACATCGCGAAGCGGTACCACGCCGACGCCGCCGACCCCCTGGTCACCGGGATGTCGGCCTCGCCGGGTGGCGACACCGAGGAGATAGAGACGGTCTGCGAGAACCTCGGGCTCCGCAACGTCGAGGTGATGACCGAGGCGGACGCCGACGTCGACGAGTACACGCACGACACCGAGGTCCAGTGGGAGCAGGTGACGCTCCCGGACGAAGTCCTCGACATCCGCGACGCGCTCAACGAGGTGATCACCGACCGACTGGAGAAGCTGAAGCAGTTGGGCGTGACGAACACGACGAACCCGGACCTCTCGCAGAAGGACCTCAACAAGATGCGCGGACAGCTGAAACAGATGATGGACAACGACCAGTCGGACGGGTACAAGGGAATGAGCACCCACGCCGAGGTGATGAAGCTCCGGCGCGCGACCGAACTGGTCGAGACGCAGTCGGTCGAGTCCGTCCGGCGCTACTTCGAGCGCCAACGCGAGGCCGCCCGCTCCTCGGGGGCATCGAAGGCGAGCCAACGGATGATCGCGGACCCCAAGGTGCGCGAGGCGATGCGGAAGGCCGAAGCGTTCGACGGCCTCCATCCGAAGTTCTCGAAGGCTCGCATCCTGCTCGCGGAGACGCTCGGGATCAACGAGGGCGAGCGGGCAATTCTGTTCACCGAGTCCCGAGACACCGCGGAGGCACTCGTGGAGTTCCTCTCCGCGAGTTTCGACGTCCGGAAGTTCGTCGGACAGGGCGACAAGGAGGGCTCCGACGGGATGAGCCAGAAACAGCAGCAGGAGACGCTACAAGAGTTTAAGGACGGCAAGTTCGAGGTGCTCGTCTCCACGTCCGTCGCCGAGGAGGGGCTGGACGTCCCCGAGGTCGACCTCGTCTGCTTCTACGAGCCCGTCCCGACCGCCATCCGCTCGATCCAACGCAAGGGCCGGACCGGCCGGCAGGCGGAGGGGAAGGTGGTGGTCCTGATGGCCGAAGACACCCGCGACGAGGCGTTCTTCTGGATCTCGCGGCGGCGCGAGAAGAAGATGACAAACCAGCTCGCCGAGCTGAAGGCCGCGACCGGTGACATCGAGGAGACCGTCGGCGACGACGGACAGGCCGGCCTCGACGCGTTCGCCGGGGGATCAGACGGCGACTCGGACGACGGGAGTAGCGAGAGCGTGACCGCCACCGACGGCCTCGACGAAGCCACCGACGCCGACGACGCTGGACTCACCGATTTCGCCGCGGAGTCACGCGCGAACGACGGGGACGACGCCGATGCAGCCGACGCGGACGAGTCCACCGACGAGGATGAGAAATCCGACGGCATCGTCGCGACCGCAGGCGTCGAGGACGGCGTCGAGATTGTGATCGACCAGCGGGAACTCGACTCCTCGATCGCGAAGGATCTCTCGACGCGCGACGGACTCGTCACTCGGTTGGAGACGCTCGCCGTCGGCGACTACGTGCTCTCCGACCGGGTCGCCGTCGAGCGCAAGTCGGCGGCGGACTTCGTCGACTCGATGCTCGACGCCGATCGGTCCATGTTCGAGCAGGTCGGCGAGCTCTCGCGGGCGTACGCCCGCCCCGTGATGATCGTCGAGGGAACGAACCTCTACGGCCAGCGCGACATCGCCCCCAATGCGATCCGCGGCGCGCTCGCGTCGCTGGCAATCGATTTCGACCTGAGTGTCCTCCGCACCGAAGACGAGGCCGACACCACGGAACTGCTCGCAACGATCGCCAAACGGGAGCAGGAGACGCGTGACCGCGAGGTGAGCGTCCACGGTGAGAAGACGACGAAGACCCGCGCGGAACAGCAGGAGTACGTCGTCTCTTCCATCGCCGACATCGGCCCCGTCACGGCCCGGACGCTCCTCGAACACTTCGGCAGCGTCGAGGCCGTGATGACCGCGCCCGAGGACGACCTACTGGAGGTCGAGGGCGTCGGTCCGGTGACCGCGGAACGCATCCGCGAGGTTGTCGGGAGCGAGTACGAGTAACCACGCCGACGCCGGCGCCGGCGCCAAAGCGCGAGCGTCGATCGGTCGCGACCGCCGCTCAGTCGAACCCGCTCACCAGCGTCACAACCCACTGGCCGAGGTCGTACTCCGCCCGGACCTCCACGCGCGTCACCCACTTCACCCACTGGAACCCTCGACGGTCGCGAGCGACGAGCCGGGCGGGAGCGCCGTGACCGTGACTCAGCCGCTCGCCGCCGACGTGCGTCGCGAGCAGGGCGTCTTCGGCCTCCGCCAGCGGCAGGCTCCACCGGTACCCCGTGACCGACGTGAACCGGACGTAGGCGGGCTCTCGGCTCGCGTCCTCGGCTGCGGTCCCCCCGGCCGCCTCCAGGAGGTCGCCGACGCGAATCCCCTGCCAGTCTTGTACCGTGTACCACCCGCTGGTGCAGTCGAGCAGGGCTTCGGTCTCGTGGCCGGCCGCGACCTCGTCGGCGGACAGTTCGACCGGGTCGCTCACGAGCCCGTCGACCCGTAGTCGGTACTCCTCTCGATCGATCGGGTCGGGGTCGTCGGCGACCCACGAGGTGATCGGGAACGCTCCGTTTCCGGCGCCTTCGCGCGGCTGCGACCCGGTGAATCGCCGGTCGGCACCGGCGGTGTCGAGCAGGTCGTTGACATCCTGTTGGAGCCGATACGTCGCGGCGCCAGCGGCCAGCAGCACGGTGTAGCGAACGGCGGTCCGGCGGCGCTCGAAGTCGACCCGCCGCGGGAGCCTGAACCGGGTCGCGGCGTGCGCTCCCACGAGCGGGAGGAGGGCCAGTCCGAAGCCGACGTGGACCGAGAGGAGCGTCCAGTAGGATATCCGCACGTCGAGTCCGAACACCCAGACGACGCCGGTCGAGAGCGTGCCGAGGACGGCGACGAGCGTCAGGACCGACAGCGCGGTCGACCGTCGCCACTGGCCCGGGTCAGTGAGCCGGCGCCGGACGCGCGCGAGCTTCCACGCCAGCAGCGCGACGATACCCATCCCGAGCGCGCGATGGAGCCAAAAGAGGGGCCACCCCTCTGGAACGCCCACCGTGAACGAGACGAGGCCGGTGACGACTTCCATGGTTACGAACGCGAACAGCGACCAGTCGACCGCGCGCGGCGGTGGCTCCAGGCGCTCGACCGCGGCGCGGATCGTCCCGGCGACTCTCGACTCCGTTCCCATTCCGATCGTGCTACGTGCTACCGAGCCAAAAGGATACAGCTCACAGCTCGTACACTTCACCGTCGACCGCGAGCGACTCCTCGAACGCCTCGTCGGGCGGATAGTAATGTGCGACGTGGACGAGTCGAGTCCTGTCGACGTCCAACTCCTCGGCGAGCGCGAGCGCCCCTTCTCGGGTCATATGCTTCGTGCCGAAGGTGCGGGGGACGCCGTCGGGCCCCATGTGGCGCCCGCCGATGGGATGGTACTCGCAGAGTGACGCGGGCACGATGGCGTCGGCCAGCAGGAGGTCGGCGCCGGCGAGCGCCTCGCGGGAGCGCTCGGGCACGTCGTAGCTCGTATCGCCCGTCAGCGAGACCTTCGCCCCCGTCTCCGGGTCCTCGATGACGACGCCGTAACACAGGAGCGGCGGGTGGTCGACGGGGACGAAGCGGACCTCGAGTCCGCACGTCTCGAAGGGCTCGAACGGCTCTCGCGCGTGAACGCCGATCCGGTCTTCGAGGTAGTCGTACTTCCGTCGGATCGTCTCGGCGACGCTCTCGTCGGTGGCGGGGTCGGTCTCGTTCGGAGCGTGGACGGGCAGGCCGTCGACTAACCGATAAACGTTGCCGAGGCCGTCGAGGTGGTCGAAGTGAATGTGCGTGACGATGCCGGCGTCGGGAAGCGGGACGTCGTTGTCGAGGAACTGGTTTCGGAAGTCCGGGCTGAAGTCGACGAGGAGGGACTCGCCCGTGCGCTCGTTGGCGACGTGGACCGAGAACCGCGAGCGCGAGACCCCTCGCTCGCGCGCCGCGGCGCAGGTGTCGCAGTCGCAGCCGACGGTCGGCGTCCCGGTCGTGTCACCGGTGCCGAGGAGCGTGATCCGCATCTCGACTCCCCCTCTGCGACCCACCGACTTAGCGTCCGTGGTCGACCGCGCCGGTCGATATTCGACCGAGACGTCCGGCCGGTGTCCGCCCTCGAACGGGTGCGGCGTCCGCCCCCGTGCTATATGGCCCACAGGACCGACACTCCTGTATGCACGACGCCAGCGAACTCGTCCTCGCTCGACTCCCCTCTGGCGTACCGATCCGGACGACCGTCCACGTCTACGGCGAGGGCGACCTCGTCGAGGGTCCCGACGGCCCCGCGCTCGACGTCCCGGACGACGGCGGGCCCGTCGTCTACGCGCAGGCCGCACAGCACGGGCGCGAGGTGAACGGCACCGCGGTCCTCCGTCGACTCCACGAGCGGTTGACGGACGAGGGGCAGGGGTCGGCCGACGCCGACCTCGCGGGCACGCTGGTGACGGTGCCCGTCGCCGACCCGCTCACGTTCGACCGCGTCTCGTACACCACGCCGGAGTCGCTCGACGCGACCCATTCGAACATGAACCGCTGTTGGCCCGGCGACGAGGATGGGACGCTCCACGAGCGGATGGCGGCCCGGCTCTGGACGTTCGCGAGCGCGGCCGACGCGATCATCGACCTCCACACCGGCTCGCCGGCGATGCTCACGCACACCGTCTACATGCGCGGCGACGAGACGTGTCGGTCGCTCGCGGAAGCGTTCGGGACCGATCTCCTGCTCGCGGAGGCGGCCGGCGACGACGCCGACACGGAGTGGAGCGAGCGCGGCTTCGCCGGCAAGCTCCGCGTCGCCGCCACCCGTGAGGGCATCCCGACAATCACGCCCGAGTTGGCCCACAGCCGCGAAATCGTCCCCGATGCGGTCGAGACCGGTTTATCGGGGATCCTCGGCGTCCTCCGTCACGAGGGGCTGCTGCCCGGCGAAACGCGCTCGTGGGACGGGACGGTCGCACGGAACCACCTCGGGCGCGTGAACGCCGCCGAATCCGGGCTGTTCACGACGGCGCCCGATCTCTCGGTCGGCGACTCGGTCGCGACTGATGAGTTGCTCGGCGTCGTCCACGATCCGACCACTTTCGAGGCGCTACAGACCGCCAGGGCCGACCGGGACGGCATCGTCTACTCGCTCGCTCGCGAGTCGACGGTCACCGCGGGATCGACGCTCGTCGGGGTCGCGGAGCGACTGGAGGAGTGAGACTCGATCGGAACCGGTCCGCTCCGGGCGCTCCGGGCGCTCCGGCTACGGCCGCCGAACCCGGATCTGGCCGTCGGCGTCGACGGTGACGAACAGGCGGCTACGCACCTCGCGGCCGTGGACCGCGTCGCCGGCGCGGTCACCGATCGTCTTCATCAGGTCCGGCGCGGTCTGGTTCACCTTCACGCCCGCCTCGTCGCAGGCGTCGTACACCCGCTTTGGCGCGTCGTAGAGGTCCGTGCCGGTATCGATCTCCACGCGCACCGGCGCCGCGAGCGCCTCCGCGAACGCGACGGTCTCGCGCGCCCGCTCGACGTTGTCGCGGGCGCTGGACTCGACGCTGGAGACGTTCGCACGCGACGTGCCCAGCCGGGCGGCGATGTCGGACTGGCGGAGGCCCCGTTCGCGTAGCGCGAGCACCTCGGCCTGTCGATCTGTGAGGACGCTCTCGTCGGCGTCGAACCCCGCCCGTTCCAGCAGCTCGGCGGCGTCGACGTCATCGATGTCGGCGGCCGCGTCAGCGGCGCCGGGCGAACCGTCGTCTGCGACCATACTCACGGCGACGGGCCGCTCGGTCAAAAAACGGCGGTTTCGACGTCCCGCGTCGGGGAGAACGATCGGCGGCGTCCGGACTGTCCGTGGGGCGGGATCACCCCGGGACGCGCTCACTTGCCCCAGAAGTTCTCTCGACTACCCAGCCGCTCGCGGTCGGGCCGGTTGCGGCGGCGGCGGTCGCCCTCGTCGTCTTCCTCGTCGGCGTCGGCGTCGACCACGTCGTCGCCGTCTTCGTCTTCCGCGTCAGGGTCCTCGGGAAGGCGCTCGACGACATCCTCGGCGGTCGCGTGGCTCGATTTGACCCGGTGAATCCGGACCTCCGCGCGCGCCGGCGGTAAGAGCCCGTCGACGAGGACGATGAAGCCGTCATCGGTGCGGCCCACGCCTGCGCCGCTCTCGTGGATGTCGTCGACCTCGACGATCACCTGCTCGCCGGGCTGGACCGGCTGCTGTTTCAGTTCGTAGATGGGCATGTCGTAGTGGTTACACCACTCCGCGCCGCCCTTGTTGCCGTAGTGCTGACACCCCATCCCTTCGATTCGTTCGTCGAAACTGGGGCAATCGTCGGCGAGTGGACAGTCCGCCATACCGTAGGGGAGACCGGCCGCCGTTGTAAACGTTTTCGACTGGCCGGCCGAAAATCCGGCGTATCGGCCCCTCATCGGGCTAAACGGCGTCTGATCGGGGGCTCCACGCTCAGTTCAGCGCCGGCTCACAGAAACTCCCGGACCTCCGAGTACCACATGTCGTGGTAGTCGACCGCGCCCAAGGCGTCGGCGACGTCGACCGCGATCGCGTGCCAACACCGATCGCTCGGATCCTCGGCGTCGATGTTGTACGTCGCGTCGGCGCACGTGCACTCCCCCTCTTCGACGACGTACTCGTCGTCGTGGCCGACGACGACGGTGAAATCGCGGTAGCGCTTCACTCGGCCCTCGCCGACCGCCTCGATCGCGCGCTTCCCGCGGTCGCCGTGCTCGCCGACGATCCCGGCGGCGATCGGGCCGGTAAGCTCCCCGGCCTCCGCGATCGCCCCCCGCCAGTCGTCGACCGGCTCCATGGCCATGCGTTCTCAGGCGTTCGGTTAAACAGCGTCGGTCAGGTCGGGGGGTCAGACGCGTTCGCCATCGGGGCGTCGATCGCGTAGACACGACCGCGTCCGACGGGTGACGCCGCTTATTCCAGAACGATCAATACGTCGCCCATGTCGACGCTGTCGCCCTCGCCGACGTGGACGCTCGCGACGGTCCCACCGCGCTCGGCGACCACGTCGTTCTCCATCTTCATCGCCTCAAGCACGCAGACGACGTCGCCGGGGGCCACCTCGTCGCCCTCGGCGACGTCGACCGAGAGGATCGTCCCCTGCATCTCCGCTGCGATCGCCTCGCCGCCCTCGGCGACGTCGACGCCGCCGTCGCTGCCGTCGCCACCGCCGCCGGACTTCGCCTGCGGCGGTCGCTGCTGACGGCCGCCCGCCCCGCCGCTTGCGGGAGTCGGGATCGCCGGCGCGCCGCGCTCCTCCAGCTCAACGTCGAAGCGCTTGCCGTTCACCTCGACGGTGAACGCGCGCTCGGTGATCTCCTCCTCGTCGTCGCCCGCGGTCGACTCGGTCCCCCACTTCTCCTGCGCTTCGGCGACTCGGTCGCGGTCGAGCTCCTCGTCGAGGTACTTCGTCGTGTGGGTGCCCGCGACGAAGCGCTCGTCGTCGAGCATGAGCCGGTGGAACGGGACGATGGTGACGACGCCGTCGAGGTCGTACTCCGCGAGCGCGCGCTTCGACCGGGCGAGACACTCCTCGCGGTCGGCGCCCCACACGATCAGCTTCGCGATCATCGAGTCGTAGTCGGTGACCAGTTCGTCGCCCTGCCGGAGCGCGTCGTCGACGCGGACGCCGATCCCGCCCGGCGGGTCGTACGTGTCGAGCCGTCCCTCGTTGGCGGGCTGGAACTCCTTCGCGGCGTTCTCCGCGTTGATCCGGAACTCGATGGCGTGGCCGTTCAGATCGACGTCGTCCTGCGAGACGGAGAGCCCCTCGCCGGCGGCGACTCGAAGCTGTTCTTTGACGATGTCGATCCCGGTCAGCTCCTCGGTGACGGTGTGTTCGACCTGGATGCGCGTGTTGACTTCGAGGAAGTAGAACGGGGTGTCGGGGCCGAGCGTGTCCGCCGGGTCGCGGTCGAGGTCCTCCTCGACGAGGAACTCGACGGTGCCGGCGTTGGTGTAGCCGGCGGCGGCGACGCCGCGACGGGCGGCCGTGCCGATCTCCTCGCGGAGTTCGTCGGAGAGCGCCGGAGACGGCCCCTCCTCGATCACCTTCTGGTGGCGGCGCTGGAGCGAGCAGTCGCGCTCGCCGAGGTGGACCACGTTGCTCTCGTCGAGCGGCTCGTCCCCGTCGCCGCTCGCCGTCGGATCGTCGGCGACGATCTGCACCTCCACGTGGCGGGGGTTCTCGAGGTAGCGTTCGAGGTAGACGGAGTCGTTCGAGAAGTACGCCTCTCCCTCGCGCTTGGCCGCTTCGAGCGCCTCGTCGGCCTCGTCGGCGCTCTCGACGACCTTCATCCCGCGGCCCCCGCCGCCGCCCTCGGCCTTGATCGCGACCGGGTAGCCGTGCTCGTCGCCGAACTCCCTGACCGCCTCGGCCTCGGTGACGGGTTCCGTCGTCCCCGGGACGATGGGGACGTCGGCGTCGTCCATCACCCGGCGGGCGTGGGTCTTCTCGCCGAGCCGCTCCATCGCGTCGCTGGCGGGGCCGACCCACGTGATCCCGTCGGCGGCCTCGACGCGCGCCGCGAAGTCGGCGTTCTCGGCGAGGAAGCCGTACCCCGGGTGAATCGCGTCGGCGCCGGCCGCCCGCGCTGCCTCGACGACGGCCTCGCCGTCGAGGTACGAGTCGGCGGCACGGGCCGGCCCCACGTTGTACGCCTCGTCCGCGTACCGGACGTGGCCGCCGTGCTTGTCCGCGTCGCTGTACACGGCGACGGTGTCGACACCGAGTTCCGCACACGCGCGCATCACCCGAACCGCGATCTCTCCGCGGTTCGCGACGAGAACCTTGTCGAACATTCTTACACCAATGTTTCAGCATAAGCCACCTGATTCTATCGGTCCGCGACGCCGAACCACACCAGCACGGGGCTCTCGCCGCGCCCGGGACGGTTAAGAGGATCCCGAACGCCAGTTCCGCCCATGCTCTCGCCCGGAAACCCCTACGTGTTGCCGTCGACGCTCGTCGCGGCGGGCGCGTACCTCGCCGCGACGCTCCTGACGGACGCGTCGCTCCTCGTTCGGATCGGACTGCTCGTTTTCATCATCGTCGTCGTCCCCGCGGTTCTCAACCGCGTTTTCGGCGGATCTCCCTCGGAGGTCGCGAGCGATGAACAGTCCGAGGAGCCGCCCGACGCGTGACGTTTCACCACGCCAATATAAGTTAGTTGGACACGTATCTCGACGTACCCTGAGAAGGGTTTTCGTGGCGAGGCGCGCCGCGCGTCTCGCCAGGGGAATGCACGCCCTCGGGCGCTCTCGCGTCCGGGACTTCGCGTTTAACCCGACCACGAGCGGCCGTACCGTGCCGTCACATGTCGTCGGTCAGAACCGCTCGACGCGGCCGGCCGCGGTCCAGGGGTCGGTCGGTGCGTCCGTCGGTACCCGAATCGACCGGCCGGTGAGCCGGTCCACCCGGCCGGCGAACGACCACCGCTTCCCGTCCCATCCGCGGTCGTCGTCCGCCGCGGCCGCCGCGGCCGCCTCCCTGTCGCGGAGGTGAGCCGCGACCGCGGCGGCGATGGCGGCGGCCTCCGCATCGTCGGCGTCGTCGGGGATCGTCAGGCCGTCGAGCGCGGCGGCGACCGCCGCACCATGCGGCTCCTCCCGTTCAAATTCGTCGCGATCCGACTCTCCCGAGTTCGCGTCCGGTGCGGCCGAACCGTCGCTTCGCTCCGATGCGTCGGGCGCCATCAGATCGGGATGTTGCCGTGTTTCTTCTCGGGCTGGTCCGACCGCTTCCCCCGCAGCATCTGGAGGTCGTCGATCAGTCGCGCGCGGGTCTCCGCGGGCTCGATGACGTCGTCGACGAAGCCGCGGTCGGCGGCGCTGTACGGGTTCGCGAACTCCTCGCGGTACTCGTCGATGAGCTCTTGCCGTCGCGCGTCCGGATCGTCGGCCTCGGCCAGTTCCTCGCGGTAGAGGACGTTGACGGCACCCTTCGGCCCCATCACCGCGATCTCGGCGCTCGGCCACGCGTAGTTGACGTCGCCGCCGATGTGTTTCGACGACATCACGCAGTAGGCGCCCCCGTACGCCTTCCGGGTGATCACGGTGAGGAGGGGGACCGTCGCCTCGGAGAAGGCGTACAGCAGTTTCGCACCGTGGCGGATGATCCCGTTGTGCTCCTGATCGGTGCCGGGCATGAATCCGGGAACGTCCTCGAAGGTGAGGATGGGGATGTTGAACGCGTCACAGAAGCGGACGAAGCGCGCACCCTTCTGGCTCGATTCGATGTCGAGCGTGCCGGCGTTCACGCGCGGGTTGTTGGCGACGATTCCGATCGAGTGCCCGTCCAGTCGAGCGAAGCCGACGACGATGTTCTTCGCGAAGTTCTCTTGCACCTCGAAGAACGATCCCTCGTCCACGACCCTGCCGATGACGTCTTTCATGTCGTACGGCTTCCGTGGCGCGTCAGGGACGATGTCGCCCAGCGAGTCGTCGGCGCGCTCGGGGTCGTCCCACGGCTCGACTCGAGGCGGGTCCTCGACGTTGTTGGCGGGGAGGTACGACAGCAGTCGCGCGATGTTGTCCAAGGCGTCCTCCTCGCTCTCCTCGGCGAAGTGGGCAACCCCCGACGTCGACGTGTGGGTGAGGGCGCCGCCGAGCTCCTCGAAGCTCACCTCCTCGCCCGTCACCGTCTCGATGACGTCCGGGCCGGTGATGAACATGTGTGAGGTGTCTTTCACCATGAACGTGAAGTCCGTGATGGCGGGCGAGTACACTGCCCCGCCGGCGCAAGGTCCCATGATCGACGATATCTGCGGGATCACGCCCGATGCCTCGGTGTTGCGTCGAAATATCTCGGCGAAGCCGCCGAGCGAGGCGACCCCTTCCTGAATCCGCGCACCGGCGGAGTCGTTGAGGCCGACGACGGGCGCCCCCACGTCCATCGCCTTGTCCATCACCTTACACACCTTTTCGGCGAACACCTCTCCGAGCGAGCCGCCGAAGACGGTGAAATCGTGCGCGAAAACGAACGTCTTCCGGCCGTTCACCTCGCCGTATCCCGTGACGACGCCGTCCCCCGGGATCTGCTGTTCCTCCATTCCGAACTTGTGGTTCCGGTGGCTGCGAAAGCGGTCGAACTCGTGGAACGTCCCGTCGTCGAGGAAGTAGTCGATCCGCTCGCGTGCGGTCATCTTCCCTCGGTCGTGTTGAGACTCGATCCGGTCCTCGCCGCCGCCCAGCGCCGCCTGCTCGCGGCGCTCCCGGAGGTCCTCGATACGGTCGTCCATCGTCACGCCGGACCACCTTGACTCATTACCTCGTGGGTCGGACAGCGGCATCAAAAGGGTTCCCCTATCCGACGTTTTCGACTTCGACGCACGTCGAACACGGTGCCCGCGTGGGGTCCAGCGACGCCGCTTCGGTGCGGGCCCGACGACTCCCCTCGACCGTCCGTACGGCCCCTGTCGGCGGTTCACACGGCGACGAGCGGTTCGACGCTTTTAAACCTCCGATGGACCACTCTCCGGTGAGACAGGCTTCGCCTGTTTCACTGACCCGTAGGAGCGACCTGCGTACTACGGAGGTGAAAATGGCAGACACAATACAAGAGGCCGTAACTCTCGCACTCGACGATGCGCCCGAGCGGAACTTCCGCGAGACCGTGGACATCGCGATCAACCTGCGAGACCTCGACCTCAACGATCCGTCGAACCGCATCGACGAGTCCGTCGTGCTGCCGGCTGGAACGGGGCAGGAGACACAGATCGTCGTCTTCGCGGAGGGTGAAACCGCCGTCCGCGCTCAGGAAGTTGCTGATCAAGTGCTTGGCAGCGACGACCTCGAGGACCTTGGAGACGACGACGACCGCGCAAAGGATCTGGCCGGCGACACCGACTTCTTCGTCGCAGAGGCCAACCTGATGCAGGACATCGGTCGGTACCTCGGTACCGTCCTCGGTCCGCGCGGGAAGATGCCTACCCCACTACAGCCGGACGACGACGTCGTCGAGACCGTCAACCGGATGAAGAACACGGTGCAGCTCCGGTCCCGTGACCGGCGCACGTTCCACACTCGCGTCGGCGCCGAAGACATGGGCGCCGAGGCGATTTCGGACAACATCGACGTCATCATCCGGCGACTCGAAGCGAGCCTCGAGAAGGGGCCGCTCAACATCGACGGGATCTACGTGAAGACCACGATGGGTCCCGCGAAGGAGGTGCCCGTATGAGTTCGGTCCGCAAGACCGAGACGATCCCGCAGTGGAAGCAGGACGAAGTCGACGAGCTCGTCGAGTTCATCGACTCGTTCAACTCCGTCGGGATCGTCGGCGTCGGCGGCATTCCGAGCCGACAGCTTCAGGCCATGCGCCGCGAGCTGCACGGCTCGGCCGACGTCCGAGTGAGCCGGAACACGCTCACCGTCCGCGCCCTCGAAGAGGTCAACGACGGCGTCGAAGAGCTGACCCAGTACGTCTCGGGTCAGGTCGCGCTCATCGGCACGAACGACAACCCGTTCGGCCTCTACAAGCAGCTGGAAGCCTCGAAGACCCCCGCCCCGATTAACGCGGGCGAGGTCGCCCCCAACGACGTCGTCATCCCCGAGGGTGACACCGGCGTCGACCCGGGGCCGTTCGTCGGCGAGCTCCAGACTGTCGGCGCGGCCGCGCGCATCCAGGACGGCTCGATCATGGTCACCGAGGACTCCACGGTCCTCGAAGAGGGCGAGGTCGTCGACGAAGACCTCGCGAACGTCCTGATCGAGCTCGGCATCGAGCCGAAGGAAGTCGGGCTGGACCTCAAGGGCGTCTACTCCGAGGGCGTCCTGTTCGAGCCGGACGAGCTCGCGATCGACGTCGACGAGTACGCGGCGGACATCCGGTCCGCCGCGGCCGCCGCGCGCAACCTCTCGATCAACGCCGAGTACCCGACGACCGCCACGGTCGGCAGCCTTCTCGCGAAGGCCGCCGGCGAGGCGAAGTCGGTCGGGCTGTTCGCGGAGATCGAGAGCCCGGACGTCGTGCCCGACCTCATCGGGAAGGCCGACGCCCAGCTGCGTGCGCTCGCGGTCCAGATCGACGACGAGGAGGCGCTTCCCGAGGAGCTGCGAGGGGTTGAGGCGGCCCCGGCTCCGGAGACGGACGACGCCGACGAGGAGGAACAGGCGGAGGAAGACGACGACACGGACGACGCTGAGACGACCGACGACGACGCCGACGAGGACGACGGCGACGACGGCGGCGACGGTCTCGGCGCGATGTTCGGCTAACACTACGAGGACACACCAATGGAATACGTTTACGCTGCGCTCATCCTGAACGAGACTGGCGAAGAGATCAACGAGGACAACATCACCGGCGTGCTGGAAGCCGCCGGCGTCGACGTCGAGGAATCCCGCGTCAAGGCGCTCGTCGCCGCGCTGGAGGACGTCGACATCGAAGACGCCATCGAGACGGCCGCCGCGGCTCCCGCCGCCGGCGCCGCCGCAGGCTCCGCGGACACCGCGGACGCCGACGATAGCGCCGACGAGGCCGACGAGGCCGACGAGGCCGAGGAAGCCGCGGACGAGGAAGAAGAAGACGACGACGAGGACGGCGGCGAGGGCCTCGGCGAACTCTTCGGCTAACCTCGGACGCACCGCGACCGACCGTCGCGCCGACCGCACCGATTTTTATGCCGACGCCGCTATCCCGAGTGATAACGTCGGGCACGTCTTTTTATATCGATCGCCGGAACTGTGGATAGCTAATGAAGATTGTCGACGGTGACATGGTCGAGTGCGACCGGTGTGAGTCGGTGTTTCCGATCGCGGACGTCTCGCTGCTCGAAAAGGAGACGAATAGAGACTACGAGCGGGTGCTGTGCGCGGAGTGTCTGAGCGCCGTGGGCGTCCCGAAGGGGTACACGCTGCGACGCGACATCAGTCACCTCGCGGGGTAAGCCCCGCGCGAGCGCGGCCGACGCGGGGGACGCCCTCGGGTCACTCGCGGGTCACTCGGACGAGCCGCGAGGCGGGGAAGGCGTACCGCTTGCAGTCGGTGATCCCTCGCCCCGGTCGGATCGCGTCGACGTACACGGCCTCGACGACGGGCTCGTGGGCGCCGTACGCGGCGTTCGTGGCGTACTCGTCGACGAGCCTGCCCTCCTCCGTCCGGTAGGCGTCGGCCCGGTCGGTCGTAACCGCGACGACGACGACGCGCTCGTCGGTCTCCCGGTCGCGGACGAGGTCGCCCGGCTCGAAGTCGTGACGCGCGCAGAGATGTGATCGCCCGGCGTCGAGCGGGACGAACGTCTCCGCTCCGCAGACCGCACAAACGCCGACGCGTTCGTTCGGTGCGGGGATCGACCCCGCGGTCACCTCCATGGCGACGCGCCGGAGGTGTTTACACCGGAAGCCGCGGATCGCGTGGTCCGGGCACGTGCAGGTCCCGGCGTCGAGCGCGACCACGTACGTCCCGCCGTCGGTCTCGACGACGTACCGTCGGTCGCGGAGCGGTCGCACCGTCATCTCCTCGGTGACCGCGCGCGCCGACCGGCCGTCGACGTCGCTATCGGGTTCGTCGTTGGCGGTCGGTTCCTCGTTCGTCTTCGTCCCTCCGTCGGGTCCGGCCTCTCGGTCGGTGCCGACTTCCTCGCCGATGCCGGCCGCTTCGTCCGCGTCGGTCGCCTCGGAGCGTCGGCCGTCGAGCCCGCCGTCGACTTCGGCCGTGGCGCGTTGCTCCGGAGACCGTCCCGGCGGCGCGGCTCGGGGGGCGTCCGAGTCGGCGGCCGCCGACGCAGGTGGGGTTCGGGGGTGCGTCATGGGTGGCTGCGAGGGTGCCCCTCGCTTCAGGTGGAGATAGCCTTCGAGAACAGTTAAATTCGCCGTCAAAACGAGGCGATGCTTCGACCTGTAACGCCCCTGACGCCGCCGCCAGCATCGGCCCGCCCTCATCGAAGTCCTTTTTTAGCGCCGACGGAAACTCGCGGGCATGGAAATCGACGCGGAGCTCCGTCGGCAGATCACGGTCTCGGTTCTCGCGGCCGCCGTCTTCATCGTCGGACTGGTCGGGATCGGGGTCACGTTCGGCGGGTCGTCCGAGCTTCCGGAGTCCGGCGCAATCGCGCTGGTCGGACTGCTGACCGGGTTCGTCTTGTTGATGGCGCTCGTCGGCGCGTACCTCATCCACGCGGGCGACGACGAGTAAGCGACCGACTCGCTCACGTCTCTCCGTCCCCCGGCGTTCACTCCGTCCCGCTCTCGCTCTCGCCCTCCACTTCGCCCGCTCCTTCCTCGTCTTCTGCAGTGCCTCCGTCCTCGCGCTCCCGCCAGTCGGTGATCTCGTCGGCTGTCTCGACCCGCTTCTCGTAGTAGGCGAGGGGGTCGACGGCAACCTGCATGTGGTCGTCCTCGTTGTGGCAGATCCCGTAGTTCGCCAGCGTCTCGCAGGTGGGCGGAGGGTACTGCGTGCCCCGATCGTCTTTTAAATATTCCGTCTGGTATCGGATGCCCTCGGCGTCGAGGCTCGTGTCGGCGCAGAACGCCACCACCTCGTCCGGCGTCATCCCGATGCCGACGAGGAACGACATCAGTGCGAACGATTCCGGTGGCGAGAGGTCGACGTCGCGCTCGGCCTTCTCGATCAGGTTCGTCATGCACGGCGGGAACAGCTCCGGGGCGACGACGTCGGCGGGGCCCGCGTAGCTCCGCTCGGAGAGCAGGCGCTTGAGGTCGGCGACGCCGTCCTCAAGCTCCCCGGCGATCCCTTCGCCGGCCGCCAGTTCGAACGGGAGCCCCTCGCGCACCCGCGCTTCGACCGCGGCCTCCAGCGCGTCCAGCAGCTCCTCGCGGGAGACGCGCACCGCCCCGTCGGCGAGTGCGCGGTTCACGAGTCGCCACGACGGCCCCCACGACGGGGACGTGAGCCCGAGGTACGAGCCGACGTCGATCCAGTAGTGATCGGGAGTGCGGCCGCGGGCGCTGGCGCCGGCCGATCCCGCCCCGGCACCACCCGCTCCGCCCGCCCCGATTGCCGCCGGTCCGCCTCCGGGCGCCTCCGGACGCACCGCGTCGGCGAGGTCGAACTCGGCGAGCACGTCGCCGAGGTCGACGGTCGGGGCCGACACCGACCGTAACTCGTCGTCGGCCGCGAGGTCCTCGCGGATCCGGTCGACCGCCGTCGCCGCCTCCGCGGCGGCGTATTTCTCGATGGCGGGCTCGGAGTCGAGCAGCGAGACGAGGATCCGCGCGATGGGGTACGAGAGCAGTTCGGCCTGCACGTCGTAGTCGGAGTCGTCGGGGAACGATCCGCTCTCGGACGCGACCGTTCCGTCCATCAGGGCGCGCTCGACGCGCTCGCGCCCGCGCTCGACGGCGGGGGCGTCGGCCGCGACGAGCTCCGGGAGCGACACCGCGGCGTCGGCGACGGCCTCGCGGGCCGGCGCGAAGAACGGGTACTTTGCGTCGAGCGCGTCCATGTCCGACCCGAGGTAGCGACGGGCGTCGAATAAGCGGTGCGGTCCGCGCCCGCGATACAGTTCCCCGCGGAGGGTGTGCCCGAGGTAGCCGTCGATCACGCCCAACAGAGGGTGTCGGTGTCGTCGGCGTCGACCCCGACCACGAGCAGCGCGACGACGCCGAACTCCGCCGGCGCGCCGTCTCCCGGTAAGAAGAGCCCCTCCGAATCGCCGCCCAGGTCATCTCGATCGCCCGCGGCTTGACGGTCTGCCGGCGCTGGGCTCCGTGCGTCCGCGTCGAGGGACCGACTCGGCGGGTCGGCGCGTCGAAGACTGTGTCGTCGGTGGAGGAGTCGTCGATGGAGGAACCGTCGGGGACTACCGTCGGCTCACTCCTCGTCGGTGGGCGCCTCGTCGTCGCCGGCCTCTTCGATCGCCGCGCCCGGCGCGTTCGACTTCACGCTGTTCAGTCCCTGCTTCGCCTTCTGCTTCGAGGCGTATCCCTGTCCGCAGTCGGCGATGATGTTCCCGTTCTCGTGGCGGAGCCGCCAGCGGAACTTGTCGGCCTTGTCGCCGAACAGCTCGAAGGTGGCGTTGCTCCCGCCCTCCGCGGGCGGCTCCTCGTCGCGGTTCGCGTCGACCACGTGCGCGCCCGGCGCGTTCCGCTGAACGCTCTCGATCCCCGATATCGCGTCCCGTTTCTCCGTGTACCCCTCGCTGCCGTCACCGATGATATTCCCGTTGTCGTGGACGAGCCGCCAGCGCCACTCGTCGGCGTCGTCGGTGTACAGCTCGAAGGTCCCTTTGCTCGCGGCGGCGTCGGTCTCGACCGCGCCGTCCGCCTCGTCGAACGCCACGTCTACCTCGAAATGAACCGTACCGTCCTCACGTTCGACTTCGATATCGACCTCGGGTTCGGCCCCGGGGTCGACAGTCACCGTGCCGGCGTCGTCGACGGGGAGCGGTTCCCCGCGGCCGAGCGCCTTCGCGATGCGGCGGAAATACGTTGCCAGTGCCTGTCGACTTCGTGACCCCTCCGACTCGTGGACCGTTTCTTCGGTCATGCACGTTTCACCTCACGGGGGGCACACAAAACCCTATGCCCGTGACGCCTGCCGCCGGCGCTCCGGAACGCTCGGAACGGCCCCTCTATCTCGCGTTCGACGCGCGGGTGCGTTCGACGAGCGTGAGTTCGATTCGGGCTGGGAGCAAACGCCGAGGGCGTCCGTTCCGCCTCGTCGACGGCGTTCTCTCGCGTCTGGTGACGGCGGTCATTCCCGCTCAGCGATGATCGTCTCGCCGGCCCGCACCGCGTCCCCCTCGCGAACGAGTAGGTCGTCCTCGTCGACGTCGGCGGGGAGGATCACGTCGGCGCGAGAGCCGAACGAGACGTGACCGACGCGCTCCCCGCGGTCGACGGTGTCGCCGGCTTCCACGGCGGGGTGGATCCGCCGGGCGAACCAGCCGGCGATGACCAGCAGTTCGTACTCGCCGAAGTCGATGGTGACCTGCTCGTTGCGGTCGGACTCCTTGCTGAACGCGGGGCGGTTCGCGCCGGGTCGGTGCCGAACCTCCCGGACCTCACCCGCCATCGGCGCGCGGTTGACGTGCACGTCGGTGACGTTCATGAAGACACCCACGCGTAGGCGGCGCCCCTCCTTGCGCACGACCGACACGGTGCCGTCGGCGGGTGCGAGAACGATCCCCTCGGCGTCCGGGGGGTCTCGGTCGGGGTCTCGGTGGAACCAGAGGACGCCGACCGCGAGCGCGAGAAGGGCGGCACCGACCGGCGGAAGGAGTGGCAGGGTCGCGGCTCCGACGAGGGCGGGCACGAGCGCGAGCCGCCACGCCTCGTCGACGACCGGGAACGGGAGAATGCTCGCGAGCGGCGGGTCTCGGGCCATCGTCAGGCCTCCACCGCGTCGCGAATATCGGGTCGAAGCGCGGTGCGACCGGCGGCCCACGCCGCGAGCAGGTGGACGAGGTGGATCCGGTCGTCGAGCCCGTCGGTCAGATCGAGGTCGGCCTCGCCGGCGAGGACGTGAAGCCGTGCCAGGTCGTCCCCACCGTATTCGGAGCCGGCGCGGGCGACCCGCAGGACTTCCCGAAGGAGCTCTCCGCCGTCGTATCCCCCGTCATCGAGGAGGTCGTCGAGGGTCGATCGGGCGTCCTTCAGGTCGCCGGCGCGGGCGTCCGCGAGTGCCTCGCGGATCTCGTCGTCGTCGCCGACCTCGCCCAGCGTCTCGTAGGCGGTCGACATCGTGACCTCGCCGCCCTCGACCGCCGTCGCCTGCGCGGAGAGGATGGCCTCTCGCAGGTCGCCCCCGGCCGCGCTGGCGACGAACTCCAGCCCGTCGCCGTCGTACGTCACGCCCTCGCGGTCGCAGATGGTCTCCAACACGTCGATCGTCTCGTCGGTCGTCGGCGCGCGTATCCGGACCGGGAAGCAGCGCGACTGGATCGGCGCGATGAGCTTCGACGGCTGTCGGGTGGCGATCACGAACTGCGTGGTGCGGTGGTGCTGTTCCATCACGCGGCGGAGCGCCTGTTGGAAGTCCTCCCGGATCGACTCGGCGTTGTCGAGGAGGACCGTTTTGTACTCGCCGGACATCGGCGCGTACGACGCCGACTCCTTCAGGACGCGGTTGATCATGTCGCGTTTCGCCATTCGGCTCCGCCCCTGCAGGAACCCCTCGAAGCGGGGGTCCGTCCGGATCTCCTTTTTCGTTCGGCCGAAGAAGTCGGCGACGTTGATCTCGATCAGGTCGCTCTCGGGGTTCGCGTGGGCGGCCCGGGTCAGTGCCCGGATCGCCGCCGTCTTCCCGACCCCCGGCGGTCCCTGCACGACGAGGTTCATCGGCTCGTCGACCGCGCGCTCCAGTCGCTCGCGGGCCTCATCCTGTCGGATCTCGTCGAGCGCGGGAGCGTGCGCGTCGATCCACAGCGGTCCGTCCATATCCTGTCAGTGCGGGACGAACGCTCAAGAATCGGTCGGTGTGTCGGTTCGAGAACCGGTCGGTGTGCCCGTGGGGGATCGCTCCGCTTCGAGCGTTCGCGCTTCTCCGTGAACTCTCGCCGAGTTCCCCGATCTCTCGCTTCTGCGCGGTGAGTCGATCATCTTCGCCGTCGCCACCGTGCGTGTGTTTTACAAGCTTTTGAGTAAATGGATATCAATCATTAAGTATTGGGCACGCAAACTTTCGCACACATGTCACGTGACAATAGCAACGACTCCAAGAGTCGGCTCACCCGCCGGCACTACGTCGCCGGCGCCGGGACCCTCGCGACCGTGGGGATCGCCGGCTGTTCCGGCGGTGGCGACGGTTCGGACGGTTCAGACGGAGGAGACGGTTCGGACGGTTCGGACGGAGGAGACGGCTCCGACGGGGGCGACTCGTCCGCCGAGTTAGAGATCGTCCACTGGTGGACGGCCGGCGGCGAGCAGGACGCCTATCAGGCCCTGCTCGACGGCTTCCGAGAGGAGCACCCGGACGTCGAAATCGTCGACAACCCGGCGCCCGGTGGCGCTGGCTCCGCGATCGACACCGTGATCCAGAACCGCGTGATCGACGGTAACCCGCCGAGTACGTTCCAGATCTGGCCCGGACAGGCCCTCACGCCGTACACGGACGAGGGGCTGTTAGAGGACATCGGCGAGTCCGTCTGGGACGAAGAGATGCGCGACGCCTACCTCGACGGCGTCCGCAACCTCGCCCAGCCCGCAGGGAACCTCGTCGCCGTCCCGATCAACATTCACCGGCTGAACAACCTCTTCTACAACGTCTCCGTCCTCGAGGAGGCCGGCGTCGACGCGGCCGACATCGACGACCCGCAGGGACTCCTCGCTGCCATGGAGACCGTCGCAACCGAGACCGACGCCACCCCCATGGCCCACCAGACGCAGGCCCCGTGGTCGTCGCTCCAGATGTGGGAGAGCATCTTCATCGGCCAGCAGGGCGTCGACGACTATCAGACCCTCATCGGCGGCGACGTCGAATCGCTCGAGAGCGAGGTTCGTACCTCCCTCGAGACGCTCGCGGCGTACGCCGAGTACTACCCCGAGGACGCCGGGTCCATCTCGTGGGACCAGGGCAACAACCAGGTGATCGAGGGCGATGCCGCGTTCCTCCACCAGGGTGACTGGGCGGCCGGCCAGTACGGCTCCGCCGAGGGCTTCGAGTTCGAGACCGACTGGGACATGGTGCCGTTCCCGGGCACCTCGGGCGTCTACCAGTCCGTCATCGACTCGTTCGTCTTCCCCACCAACAACCCGTCGCCGGATGAGACCGAGAAGTTCCTCAACTACGCCGGCACCGTCGACGCACAGGAGCGCTTCAACCCGATCAAGGGGTCCATCCCGCCGCGGACCGACGTGCCGATGGACGAGTTCGGCGACTTCCTCACCCGACAGTTCGAAGACTTCCAGAACTCGAACACGCAGCCGCCGGCCATCGCCCACGGGACGGCGGTCGCGCCGGCCATCCAGTCCGCGCTCTCTGAAGTCTTCGCGAACTTCAACGGTAGCCTCAACGTCGACGCGGCGTACGAGGGTATCCGCGACGCGTTCTGATAACTGATGTCCTCACGGATTTTTGCAGCACTGATGCGCGACACCGGCGGATCGGACTCCGGTGACAGCGACGCGACCGCCGAGAGCGACGTGACCTCGTCTCCCGCCCGGACCGACGGCGGTGCCGTCGCCGACGGGACGTCTCGCGAGTCGCTCCGGTCGCGGTTCCGCCGGAGTCGATTTCTCGAATCGCTCCCGTTCTGGGGCCCGCCGGGACTGCTCGTGCTGTTCTTCGTCTACGGCGCGATCGGCTGGAACTTCATCATCTCGCTGACCGGGTGGGAGGGGCTCGGCTCGCCCGACTACTCCTCGTTGTCGACGGAGATGTACACGCGGCTGCTCACGGACGCGTCGTTCCACGCCGCGTTCCGGAACACGCTGGTGTTGCTGCTCGCGTTCACCGTCCTCTCGCTCATCGTCGGCCTGCTGGTCGCGATACTCGTCGACCAGAAGATCCGGCTCGAGAACACGTTCCGAACGATCTACCTGCTGCCGATGAGCCTCTCGTTCGTCGTCACGGCCATCTTCTGGTCGTGGATGTACAACCCCCGGATCGGCCTCGTCAACGAGGTGCTCCGGAGTATCGGCCTCGAGTCGCTCACGCAGGCGTGGCTCTCGGACCCGCAGTTCAAGCTGGCGGCGATCATCTTCGCACTGATGTGGCAGTTCTCCGGCTACTGCATGGTCGTCTACCTCGCTGGACTTCGCGCCATCCCGAACGCGCAGTACGAGGCGGCGCGCATTGACGGTGCGTCGACGATCCGGCTCTACTGGCGCGTGATCATCCCGCAGCTACGAGCGTCGACGATGTCGGCGACGGTCGTACTCGTCGTGTTCGCACTGAAGGCGTTCGACTTCTTGTTCGTGCTGTTCGGGGTCAATCCCGGCCAGTCGGCGGACATCCTCTCGGTGATGATGTACCGCGTCGCCTTCGATCGCATCCAGTGGGCGTACGGCTCCGCGGTCGCGATGGTGCTCTTCGCCATGGCGCTCGGCGTGATAGGGCCGTACCTGTTCGTCCAGTACCGGCGGGGTGAGCTATGAGCGCCGACACGAGCGGTGGGTCGTTCGACCTCGACGCCTCCCGGATCGCGCTGTACGCGGTCCTGCTGGCGATGGTCGCCTTCTACCTCGCACCGCTGGAGTCCGGGTTCATGACCGCGTTCAAGACTCCGGACGGTTTCCGGTCGACGACGCCGTTCGCGCTCCCGCCGATCGGCGAGTTCACGCTCTCGGCGTGGGGAATGGCGTTCGACCGGCTCTCCGCGGGGCTGCTCAACAGCGCGACGATGGCGGTACCGGCGACGGTGCTGTCGGCGCTGTTCGGCTCGCTCGCGGCGTACGGACTGACGAACCTCAGTTGGCGGGGGCAGGTCGGCGTCCTGATGCTGTTCGTCGCCGGCGTGTTCATCCCGTACCAGGCCGTGCTCGTGCCGCTGACGCAGTTCTGGTCGTTCGTCGACCTCGGCGGCCGGATCCCGATCGGGATCGTCGCCGACAACGAGGGACTGATCAACCTCGGTATCACGCACGTCGCGTACGGGATACCGATCTGTACCGTCCTCTTCCGGTCGTACTACGCGACGATCGACGACGAGATGCTGGAGGCGGCCCGACTCGACGGCGCCTCGGCGGCGACTATCTACCGCCGGATCATCCTCCCGCTCTCCGTCCCGATCTTCGCGGTAACGCTCATCTACCAGTTCACGCAGATCTGGAACGACCTCCTGTTCGCTATCGTGCTGGTCAGCGACCCGTCCAACCAAGTGGTGACGGTCGCGTTGAACCAGCTTCAGGGATCGTTCGTTCAGCAGTTCAATCTCCAAATGGCGGGCGCGTTCGTCGCGGCGCTGCCGACGCTCGTCGTCTACGTCCTCTTCGGAGAGCAGTTCGCGAAAGGCGTCGCAGGTGATACATAATGGCACGACTCGAACTCGACTCGGTGACGAAACGGTTCGGCGAGGGCGAGGGCTCCGTCCTCGCCGTCGACGACGTGAATATCGACATCGCGGACGGGGAGTTCCTCGTCCTGGTCGGTCCCTCGGGCTGTGGGAAGTCCACGACCCTCCGGATGATCGCCGGACTCGAATCGATCACGGACGGCGAGATCCGACTCGCCGGCCAGCGGATGAACGAGCAGGGGCCGGCCGAGCGGGACATCGCGATGGTGTTCCAGAGCTATGCGCTCTACCCGCACATGACCGTTCGCCAGAACATGCGCTTCGGTCTCGAGGAGTCGACCGACCTCAGCGAGGACGAGATGGACGAACGCGTCGACGAAACGGCCGAACTGCTCGATATCACGAACCTGCTCGATCGCAAGCCCGGCGCGCTCTCCGGCGGACAACAGCAGCGCGTCGCGCTCGGCCGCGCCATCGTTCGCGAACCCAAGGCGTTCCTGATGGACGAGCCGCTCAGCAACCTCGACGCGAAGCTCCGCTCGCAGATGCGCACGGAGCTCCAGCAGCTCCAGAACGACCTGGACACGACCACCGTCTACGTCACTCACGACCAGACGGAGGCGATGACGATGGGCGACCGGATCGCCATCCTGGACGGCGGTGAGCTCCAGCAGGTGGCGACGCCGCTCGAGGCGTACCACCGACCGGCGAATCAGTTCGTCGCAGGATTCATCGGCGATCCGTCGATGAACTTCGTCGACTGCGCGGTCGAGGACGCGGCCCTCGTCGCCGATGCGTTCCGATACCCGCTCGCCGAGTCGACCGCCGCCGCGGTCGCCGACAGCGAGCGCGCGACGCTGGGGATCCGGCCCGAGGACCTCTCCGTCACCGCCGACGCGGAGGCCGCCGACGGTCACGCGTACGCCGCCACCGTCGAAGTGGTGGAGCCGATGGGCGACGAGAACGTCGTCCACCTCTCGCTCGCGGACGGGCCGGACCTGGTCGCGACCATCGACGGGCTCCGACAGCTCGAAGACGGGACGGACGTGATCGTCGAACTCCCGGAGAACGCGATCCACGTGTTCGACGGCGCCACCGGCGAGGCGGTCCACAGCCGTTCGCTCGAGGCCGCCGAGCTGAACGAAACGCGGGTTTAACTCCTCGCTGACCGCTCCGCGGTCGGTTTTATTTTTCACAGTCGCGCAGCGGCGCCGCGGCGAACGGGTCGACCGTCAATCGGTCGGTGGTCGACGACTCACAGCCCGCGTCGCTCCCACGCCCGAGCGGTCGCCCGCCCCACCGCCGCCGCCGCGACGACCTCCGCGTAGAAGGCGACGAAGAAACCGAGCGCGACCGCGTTGAGCGCCGCGTACGCCGCGAAGACGACGCCGAGTCCGCCGGCGGCGAGCAGGACCGCGACGAGATAGCCGGCGTCGCGGGTCGCCGCTCCCACGAGCGTCGCGTCGACCGCGGCACGGAGCGAGCGCTCGCGAGACACCGCGACGAGCGCGGCCGGGAGCGGATACAAAAGTGCGAACGCCAACAGCGTCGAGACGGTTGACCCGACGATGAAGAATATCCCGTCGGTGGTGCCTGTCGGATCGATCCCCTCCAACGGTCCGCCGAGCGTCACGGTCAGGAGGATGACCGGGACGGCGAGGTAGCCGACGACGGTCACGCTCGCCCGCAGCCCGTCGCGGACCAGCGGCCCGATCGGTCGCCAGCCGGGGCGGTCGGGGTCCGTGTCGGGTCCCGCGGTCGCCGTCGCGACGAGGACCCGCGCCAGGTACCCGGCCACCGCGACGAACGGGAGCACCGGCAGCCAGACGGCGAGCAGGTGCAGTCCGCCGCCGACGACGAGCGCGTCGAGCCGCCTCGACCCGCGCACCGGATACGTCAGGATGGCCGGGATCACGCTCGGACCACGCGGCGCGGCGCGCCGCCGTCGCTCTGGCCGGTCATCTGCGGGATCACTCGCTAGTCACTCTCGGATCCGTTCGACCTCGCGCCGGATCCCCTCGCGGACCCGGTCGCCGACGTCGTCCGCCGAGTCGACGGTTTCGACGTCTTCGGTCTCCAGCAGGCGGTCGAGCTTTCGCTCGAACTCCCGCTCGTCGATATCGCCTCGCGCGTAGCGCTCCCGGAGCGCGGTGAGCGCGGGGTCGGCGTCCCGCTCCGCGTCGCCGTCGTTCCGATCGGGGAGCGGTTGCGTCAGCGTGTGGAGCACGGGGAGCACGATAAATAGCCCGAGGAACCACACCAGCGGGAGGGTCCACCAGAGCCCGGTGACTATCGGGGCGGCGACGCCGACGCCCACGACGAGGAGCGCGAACACCCGCCGCCAGCGGTGGCGGAGGTTCCACGCGATCCGTCTGGAGAGCCCGGTCATACCTGAGACGACGACAGCGAGGCGGAAATCGGTTTCGTCGCACTCGGGCGACGCCGCTCACTCCGGATCGACGACGATCCGGTCGCCGGGGTCGACGCCGTGTCGCTCGCTCCACCCCTGCGGGACTTCGAGGACGTACCGGCCGGTGCCGCGGTACCGAGTGAGTGGGGATGACTCCGGCTCGGCCTCGTGGATCGTCGTTATCGTCCCGTTCGAGGCGACGAACACGATGTCCAGCGCGAACGCCATCTCACGCATCACGTAGGCGCGCTCGCGGTCGTCGTCGTGGACGAACAGCATCCCCTCGCCGGCGTCGAGGTCGTCGGTCGCCGAGAGCCCCACGTATCGTTTCACGAGACCGTCGGCGACGCGGACCTCGACGGTCGCGAGCGACTCGCCGGTGTCGCCGTCGACGGCCTCGACCGTCGTCGTCTCGTAGTCGGTGATCAGGAGGGCCGGGTTCGCCGCGACGGCGCCGAATCCGAGGAGGATGCAGAGCGCGAGACCGACGGCGACCCCGAGGAGACGACGGTTCACGGGCGATCGTTGCGCCGGAGAAAGAAACCGTTTTCCGCTCCGGGCGGGTTCAAGCGGGTGAGGGCTTGTGGTCTAGCTGGTTATGACGCGGCCTTTACAAGGCTGAGATCGGCGGTTCGAACCCGCCCGAGCCCATCTCTGAGACGAACGGAGTGAGTCACTGAGATGTCTGCGATGGCGTTCGAATCCTCTCAGTCGCGCGCAGCGAACGGAGCGAGCGAGCACGTCTGAGTTCGGTTCGAACCCGCCCGAGCCCACTTCGCCGGGAACGCTTCGCGAGCGACGCCGCCGCAACTGTGCGAACCGATCCGCGTCCGCATCTCGATACCGCGAAGTCTCACCGCGACGTCCAGCCGCCGTCGGCCGCCAGCGTCTCGCCCGTGACGAAACTCGCGGCGTCGCTGGCGAGGAACGCGACCGGGCCAGCGATCTCCATCGGGTCGGCGAAGCGGTCCAGCGGCGTCCGATCGAGGATCGACTGCCGGAGTCGCTCGTTCTCTTGTAGCGTCTCCGTGAGGTCAGTGGCGACGTACCCCGGAGCCACGGCGTTTACCCGCACCGTGGGTGCCCAATCAATCGCCGCGCTCTTCGTGAAGCCGACCAGTCCGTGTTTCGAGGCGACGTACGGGTGCTGTCTCGGAAGCCCGACCTCGCCCGCGACGCTGGCGACGTTGACGACGCTCCCCCCGGCATCTTTCAGATGCGGCCCCGCCGCTCGGAGGGTTCGGAACGCGCCTCGTAGGTTCACGTCGAGCACGTCGTCGACCGCGTCGGCCTCGATGTCGGCGGGGTCGCCGAGTGCCTCGTTGGGGTTGAATCCCGCGTTGTTGACGAGCACGTCCAGCGAGCCGAAGCGCTCGACGGTCCGGTCGACGAGCGCCGCCACGTCGTCGTCGTCGGTCACATCCGCCGCGATTCCTCGCGCGTCGGCGCCCAGTTCACGGGCCGCCTCGGCGACCGCTTCGACCTCCGAGGCCGTTCGAGCCGAGGGGACGACCGTCGCGCCGGCGGCCGCCAGTCCGAGGGTTATCGCTCGCCCGATACCGCGCCCGCCGCCCGTGACGACCGCGACGCGCCCGGTGAGGTCGGGGAGCGCGTCGCTGGGGGATCGGGGGGCCTCGTCCGCGGTCGCATTGCGGTCGGTCATCGCGGCTTAAACCCCCAGTGCGTCCGCCAGTTCGTGGATCGATCCGACCGTGTGATCCGGCTCGCCGTCGAACGGCTCCCACGGCGTCCCCTTCCGGTCGAGGCGGACCGCCTGCATCCCTGCGTGGGCGGCACCCATCACGTCGAACCAGCCGGCAGTGACGTGGACGACCTCGTCTATCGGCGTCCCGGTCCGGGCGGCGCCGTGGCGGTACAACTCCGCGGCTGGCTTGAACGTCTCCACCTCGTCGGCGCTGATGGCGTCGTCGACGAGGTCGCCGATGTCGGCGTGTTCGACCATCGAGTCGAGCATCGCCGGGTTCCCGTTCGAGAGCACGTACGTGTCGTACCCGCCCTCGCTGAGGCGTTCGATTCCCGACCGGACGTCGTCGAACACCTCTAACTCGTGGTACACCGCGAGGATCTCGTCGCGCTCGGCCGTCGAGACGTCGGCGCCGTGCGCCTCCAGTGCGTACGTCAGCGCGTCTCGGTTCATCTCGTAGAACGGCTGGTAGGCGTCGATGGCGTTCGCGACGAACGTGTACGCCAGCGAGCGCGACCGCCACAGGCGCGACACCGGCTCGGGGTCGGCGACGCGGTCGGCCAGCGCGGCCTCGGCCGCCTCGACGTCGACGAGGGTACTGTACGAGTCGAACGTCACCGTTCTGACGCGGTCGGGCTCAAACGACATTCGCGTCGTCCTTCGGTCGCCGCCGTCATTACTCCCGGTGGTCGATCCGGTGAGCGATCCCAGTCGCGGATTCTGCCGATCGAAACACAGCGATGACGGTCGCGGGGTGCGGCCACAGTCACGGCGCCCGCGTGCGGGTCGCGATCGATGCCCTGTCAGCCTCCTCGCTCGGTTCGGTCGGCGGGACGCGTGTGCGCGTCAGGATCGGTGTGTCCTCGGTCGTGATGGGGCCGTCGTACGACACCGGGTGTGCAAACTCATAGCGCATAGAACGGGTCTTCCGTGCTCCCGATCGGGAGCGATGTTCGGACGGTGTCGTGTACTCGGTGACCGAGAGCGAGGATAGGGAAAGGGTTCGCAATACCGCTCTATAGCACTCAATACCGATCCGAAGAAACGACTATACGAACCCCGCTCGCATACCGATTTGTGAGCAACCACACCGGGCGGTCGGACCACCGGATCGCGCTCGTCTGCGTCCAGAACGCGGGCCGGAGCCAGATGGCGGCGGCGTTCGCCGAGCGCGAACGCAACCGTCGCGACGCGGGCGATCGGATCGAGATCGTCACCGGCGGGACGCGCCCCGCCGACCGCGTTCACGACGTCGTCGTCGAGGCGATGCGCGAACTGGATATCGACCTCGGCGACCGAACGCCGCGAGAGGTGACGCCGGACGAGCTTCAGAGAGCGGATCTGATCGTCACGATGGGGTGTTCGGCGTCGGACGTCTGTCCCGCGACGTGGAGCGGCGAGAATCGCGACTGGGGCCTCGACGACCCGCACGGTCGCCCCCTCGCGGAGGTGCGCGAGATCCGCGACGAGATCGCCGAGCGAGTCGAGGCGCTGTTCGACGAACTGCTGTCGGAGACGCCGTCCACGGGGTGACGCGGATGACCGAGACGCCGGCCGACGAGCCGACGGATCTCGACGGCGTGTCCGTCGAACGGGCGGCCGCCGTCGTCGACGGCGAGGGAGACGCCGGCGAGGTGCGCGAGACGCTCGCTATCGTCGCCCGGGACGGGATCGTCCGCCGGGCGGCCGTCGACGACGCCCTCGCGAACGCGTCGCTGGTGGTGACGACCGCCGAGACGCGGACGGAGCTCGCGGCCGAGAAGCTGGCCGGCGCGCGGGAAGCGGCCGATCTGGCCGCGGACTTGCCCCCCGTGATCGGGCGCCTCGACGACTTCGACGTGCGCCTCGACGGTATCGAGAACCGCGCGGATGACCTCGGCGACGCCGTTCAGGAGGTGCTCGACACGAGGGAAGACGGGGACCTCTACGCGATCGCGCGGCGGGTCAAGCGGGTGACGACCGCCGCGACCGAGGTCCAGCGCGCCGCCGACGACCTCCAGTTCGAGATCGACTCCTTCGAGACGTGGCTCGCCGACGCCGACCGACGCGCCGAGGAACTCGCCGCCGACGTCGACGCGCTCGCGGAATCGGTGGACGAGCTCGACGCCGCCGTCGAATCGCTCGCCGCCGACGGCGGGGGCACCGGGAGCGAGCGCGACGCGGCGTCCAGGTGGGCCGCCGCGATGGTTCGACACCGCGTCGCGTCGCTGTTGATCGCTGACGTCCGGGCCGAACTGGCGGCGCTTCGAACGTGGGCCGAGCGCGAGGACGAGGCCCCGCCGTCGGGGATCGGGTCGCGGCTCGACGAGATTCGGACCCGTCACGAGGCCGCCGGCGAGCGGCTCGCCGCGCACGCCGAGCCCGAGTGGACCGCTCGGTTCGGGGATCGGCTGGCCGCGCTCGACGAGTCGCTCGACGCGATGGATCCGCCGGTCGCGTGGGCCGAGGTCGAGGCCGTCGTCGAAGAGCATCGGCCCGCGGCGGACGGGTAACCGAATCTCTCGGAGGCTGTGCGGGCGTCGGCGGAACGCCGACCGCCGGGGTCGCGTCGGCCGCCCCCGTCGCACGGGCAGTCAGTGGTCGACGTTCTCGTCGCGGACCTCGGCTCCGGCGGCGGTCTGGGCTATCGACCGGGCGCAGTCGGTCGCTCGGTCCAGCCGCACGAGGGCGTCCGACAGCGCGACCGCCGCAGAGGCCGGTCCCGGGACCGCGCCGTCGTACAGCCGCCCATCGATCGACTCGATGCCCTCCGCGGCGTCGTCGCACCGCTCTCTCGCCCACCGGGTCGCTGCCCCGTCCCCGTCGAGGACGGCCGTCACCGCGTCGTCGACGGCGAGGGCGACGTCGTCGGCCACGGCGCGCACGTCTGCGGCCGACTCGTCAGCGAGCGGCTCCGACAGCTTCTCGCCGGCTCCCGCTATCCGGACGGCCTGATCGGCGACCGCTTCGAGACGGCGAGCGGTGGCGTGGTAGGCGAACAGGTCGGGTCGGGAGACGCCGAGCGCGTCGAGTTCGGCGTGCGAGACCAGCGACCGCGAGAAGTGCCGCGTGACCATCTCCGCGGATCGACGCGCCTCGTCGGCGCGGTCGCGGACCCTCGAACGCGCGTCCGCAGCGTCGACGAGGGCCTCGGTCGCGTCGCGGAGGAGCGAGACGACCGCGTACCGGAGCTGCACGACGGACTGACGAACCGAAACGGACGAGGTGTCCAAGAGGTGTCTGATCGTGATCTCCGCGTCCGATTCGCTGAAGACGTTCGTCCCGACCAACCCGCGAACCGCGGACCGCGCGGCCCTGCGATCCGCGTCGGAGAACGCCTCCGCCCGACGCAGCCTTATTATCTCGAAGCCGACCGCGTGAGCCGTCCGAACCGCGCGTCGAACGGCCTCGGGACCGCCGTCGGCGTCGATTTCGATCGTCGCCTCGTCGAGTCGGTCGACGTCGGCGGCCGAGGACCGGACGAGGATCGAACCGTCGCGATGAGTGTACAGTCGCAGCTCCATCCCCACCTCGAAGCCGTGGCGCTTCGCCCATCCCTTCGGAATCGAGACGGTGAACGTGCCGCCGCCGACCTCCTGCAGCTTTCTCGTCTCCATGGTCAGTAGATCAGCTCGGGGTCGCTCTCGTCCATGTACAGCGTCCGCGCGGCGATGTTGACGGCGTGATCTCCGACTCGCTCCAGATCGCGGATCGTGAGCAGCAGCCGCGACACGTCGTCGAGCAGCCGCTCGACGTCCCACCGGTCGGCCTCGCTGCCGACGAGTTCGCGTACGACGGCCTCGCTGGCGTGTTGACACGCCGCGTCGAACTCGTCGTCGCGCGCGGCGACCGCTCGACACGCTTCGGCGTCCGCGTCGGCGTACACGCCGACGGCGTCCCGAAACTGTCCGAAGGCGGTTTCGCCGATCCGTCGGACCCGTGCCTCGGCGACGACATCCGAGCCGCCGGCGAGGGCGTACCGGGCGAGGTTCGTCGCCAGGTCGCCGACCCGCTCTAGGTCGGTGAGTATCTTGTACGTCGCGGCGACGAAGCGAAGGTCCGAGGCGACGGGCTGCTGGAGGGCGATCAGGTCGACGCAGTCGCTCTCGAGGGCGAGGTACCGCCGGTTGATCTCGTCGTCGCCGTCGATCACCGCGCGGGCCGCCTCGCGGTCGTCGCCGTCGATCACCGCGCGGGCCGCCTCGCGGTCGTCGCCGTCGAGTGCGTCGAGCGCCGCCAGAAGCTGCGCCGACACGCCGTTCGCCATCGATTCGACGTCGGCTCGCAGTTCGTCCAGCGACTCGTGGTACGCTTCGCGGGACACGGCGATCACCCGAACTTCCCGCTGATGTAGTCCTCGACGCGCTGGCTCTCGGGGTTCTCGAAGATCTTCTCCGTGTCGTCGTATTCGACCAATTCACCGCCGGTCAGGAAGACGGCGGTCTGATCGGACACCCGGGCCGCCTGCTGCATGCTGTGGGTGACGACGACGACCGTGTAGTCCCGCGCGAGGTCCTCGATGAGATCCTCGATCTTCGAGGTGGCGATCGGGTCGAGCGCCGAGGCGGGCTCGTCCATGAGGATGACTTCCGGGTCCACGGCGAGACACCGCGCGATACAGAGGCGTTGTTGTTGACCCCCGGAGAGTCCGAGCGCGTTGTCGTCCAACCGATCGCTCACCTCCTCCCACAGCGCGGCCCGTTCGAGCGACCGCTCGACGAGCGTCGCCTCGCGCTCGGGCTCCGCGCGCCCGGTCAGTCGCGCGAGCAGCCCCGTCTCGATGTCGCCGTGTTTCCGCGGGCCGTACGAGACGTTCTCGCGGATCGACTTGGGGAACGGGTTGGGGCTCTGGAACACCATCCCGACCCGCTTGCGAAGCTCGACGAGGTCGACGCCGTCCTGGTAGATCTCCTCCCCGTCGAGCTCGACGGTGCCGTCGACGCTTGCGGCGCGGATACGGTCGTTCATCCGGTTGAGACACCGGAGAAACGTCGACTTTCCGCATCCCGACGGGCCGATGAGCGCCGTCACGCTCTGCTCGGGAATATCCATCGAGACGCCCTTCAGCGCGTGGTCGTCACCGTAGTGGACGTCGAGGTCGTCGACGGCGAGTTTCGTCTCGCCGTCGGCCTCGTAGCTCGTACACTCCGAACGCGTCTCCTCGACGGTCTCCCCGGCGGTCGTGGAGACCTCCCGTTCGTCGGTGCGGTTCGCCGCGGTCTCTGCGGTGTCTGTCTGACTCATTGGTTGAGTTTCCGTCTGAAGTAGTAACGCGTCGCGATACCGACCGCGTAGAACGCCATGACGACGAGCAGCAGCGTCAGCGCCAGCCCCCACGCGAACTCCTGCGGGTCTTGGATGTTCCCGCTCAGGCCCGCGGTGATGAGCGCGTAGAGCTGGTACGGCAGCGCGCTCGTCGCCTCCAGCAGCGCGGGGTTGCTGACGAACGGCGGCGACCAGCTCAGCCGGAAGCCGCTCATCACGGCGGGTGCAGCCGACTTCCCCGGCAGGACGCCGCCGCCGGTGGTCAGGAGAATGGGTGCGGTCTCACCGGCGATCCGACCGACGCCGAGGATGACGCCGGTGGTGATTCCCGGAATCGCCGCGGGCAGCACGACGCTGCGGATCGTCTGCCACTTGGAGACGCCGAGCGCCGCGCTGGCGTCGCGGTACTCGTCCGGGACCGCGAGGATCGCCTCTCGGCTCGTGATCAACACCAGCGGCAGCAGCATGAACCCAAGCGTCAACATCCCGGCTATCAGCGACTTCTGGTTGCCGAAGCGCGGGATCAAGAAGGCGGCACCGAACAGCCCGAAGACGATGCTCGGCGTGCTCCAGAGGCCGTTCGTCGCGACCTCGACGGCGCCCGTGAACCGCCCCTGTTCGGCGTATTCGCTGAGGAACACGGCGGCGCCCACGCCGGTCGGCACGGCGAAGAGAACGGCGCCGACGACCAGCCAGACCGTCCCCACGAGCGCGGGGAACACGCCCGCGACGTCCGCCAACAGCCCGGCGCCGTTGGTCAGGAACGGCCACCTGATCAGGCTCCCGCCACCGACGCCGAATCCGTTGAACAGCCCGGGGAGCCCCTTCACCGTCACGAAGGCGACGAGGCCGACGAGCACCGACAGTATCGAGCCGACGACGAGGTAGATGAGCACGTACGCGCCGACGTTCCGCCCCCGAGCGCCGAACCCGCCGTACGCCTTCGCGGCGCTCCAGCCGCTCACCAGCGAGGCGAACAGCACGACCACGGGGACGACGGTGTCGCCGAACAGCGTCGCGTTGTAGTCGACGAGTGCCCGCTCCCAGCCGGGGCCGACGACGCCGGTGACGAGCGCCAGCCCGCAGAGGCCGGTGACCGCACCCGCCGGCACCGTGGACCCCACGTCCTCGCGGGGGAGCGCGGTCGCCGCGAACGCGGCCCCGCCGAGGGCCGCGGCGACGCCGACCCGACCAGCCGCGTCCAGTCCGAGTGCACCGGCGACTGCCGCGCCGACAGCGAGCCAGACCCCAGTGAACGCGGTCGTGGCGACGAGCCCCGCGCTGGGTTGGGGCGCGGTGTCGACGTACTCCAGCCGCGAGGCCGCGCCGAACCCGACGACCGACGCGCCGAGCACGAGGAGCACCGCACCGAACGCCACCGACAGCTCGACGCCGGCGACGGGGTCGCCGATCGCGACGACGTCGAGCAGCGCGGCGAGGCCGACGCCGAATGCGACCCCGGCGAGGCCGACCGCACCCCCCGCCGCCGCCTCGTACGCCGTGCGGTCGTCCCTGACGAGCGCGGTCTGCGTGGCGCGGCTCATTCGGCACCCCCGAGGCGCCGACGCATCCGCGCCTCGATGTACTGCGAGGCGACGCTCAGACACAGCACGGTGACGAACAGGACGACGCCGGCGGCGAACAGCGCGCTCTCGTGCACGCCGTTCGCGCTCCCGTAGCCGCGCGCGATGAGCGAGGTGAGCGTCTCGTACCCGTAGAAGACGTTGAGGAGCGGCTCGCTGATCCGCGGGATCCCGGCCAGCATCACCGTCGCGGCCATCGTCTCACCGATCGCCCGCCCGACTCCGAGGAGGACGGCCGCCGAGACGCCGGAGAAGGCGGCCGGGAGCGTTATCGAGGTCATCGACTGCCAGTCGGTCGCTCCGAGCGCGAGCGACCCGTTCTTCATCACGTCCGGGACGCTCGTCAGCGCGTCCTCGGCCACGGAGACGACCGTCGGTAGCGCCATCAGTCCGACGACCATGCCGACGAACAGGTACGTCGAGCCGCCGTTGAGGGCGAACGCGTCGCTCGCCCACGGGTTGATGACGGTGAACCCGATGAAGCCGTACACGATCGAGGGGATCCCCGCCAGTATCTCGATCCCCGGCTTCACGAGTTCGCGGACCCGCGGCGGCGCGATCTCGGCGACGAACAGCGCCGCGGCGACGCCGAGCGGCCCCGCCACGAGCGTCGCGATGGCGGTCACCATCACCGTCCCGTGGACCATCGGGAGCAGCGAGTACCGGACGGGCTCCGAGACGGCGTCCCAGCGGGTCTGCACGAACATCCCCAGTCCCGGCACGGAGACGCCGAAGACGGTCGCCGTCTCGTACCGAAACGCCGGAACCGACTCGGCGAAGATGAACACGACGATGAGCCCGAGCGTGACGAGCGTCACCGTCGTCATCGCGAACGTCACCGCGCGGGCGACGAGCGCCTGGTGGCGTACCCAGCCGTAGCCGGTGGCGACCAGGAATCCGCCGAGCGGGACGGCCGCCCACGGAGACGCCAGCAGGAACCCGAGGAACGCGGCCAGCAGCGATCCCATCGAGATGAGGACCACCGCCAGCGCGGCCGGGTCGGTGTCGTCGACGAACTCACGCGTTCTGGTCAGCCGTCGCTCGATGCTCGTGCGCCAATCGGTTCGGGTGGGAGTGAGTGACATATAATGAGTGGGGATGCGAGGCGAGCGTCCGCGCGGTCGCGGAGCCTCTGTCGGTCCAGAGACCGGTTACGCCTGGTCCGGGAGCTTCGCGCGTTCGGCCTCGATGTCCGACGTCGGCAGCGTGATGTAGTTGACGTCCTCGACGAACGTCTTCTGGCCGAACTCCGTCAGGAACATGTTGAGGAACGCGGCCTCGCGCATGTCCGTGCCGCTCGGCGTCTCCTCGTCGATCCGGGTGTACATGTGCAGGTCGCGGTTCAGCGGGTACTCGGAGTCGAAGATGGTGTTCTCGGCGTCGGGGTCCGGACGGTAGACGGTGCCCTCGAAGTCGATGGCGATCGCCTGAATTCCCGACCCGGAGAACGCGAGCGCCATGTAGCCGATGGCGTTGTCGTTGTCTTGGAGGACCTGTTGGACCTGCTGGTTCTGCCCGAGTCGCGTGTCGACGTCCATCTCCGCGTCGGCGTCGCCAAGCATGTTCAGTCGGAACGACGTGTCGGTCCCGGAGCCCTCGGCCCGGCCGACCACGTAGATCTCCTGGTCGGGACCGCCGACCTCGCTCCAGTTGCTGATGTCGCCCTGGTAGATGCCGCGGATCTGGTCGCCAGTGAGCTGTTCGACGCCGGCATCGTAGATGGCCTGACTGACGAACACCGGCTGGCCGTCGCGGCCAACCACGTGGTCAACGTAGTTCTCGTCGCGCTCCTCCTCGCTGATGTCCAACTCGGCCGTGATGGGGCCGGAGGAGTTCCCGATGTCGACGAGGCCGTCTCGGACCGCCTCACAGCCGGTCCCCGAGTGGCTCAGCGCCACGCGGGTGGCGAACGGCGGATTCGAGCGCTCGCCGGTCGTCTCGAAGCCGTACAAGCTCGCGAAGTAGTCGGCGATGTTCTGGTCGGTGTCGATCTGGTCCCACCCGGCGACCGACGACTCGTCGTTGGCTCCCCAGTACTCGCCGTCGCTCGCCGGCGAGTTCGAGTTCCAGTAGGAGCTCCCCTTGTTCGAGATGGGGTACACAGTCGACGACCCCTCGGCCGTCACCGTCGCCGGCCCCGACGACCCGGAGCTCATGGAGTTGCTGCTCTCGTCGCCGCCGTCGCTCCCGTCCTCGCCGCCGTCGCCGCTACACCCGGCGAGGCCCGCCGTCCCGACGGCGGCCGACGCCAGCAGATACTTTCGGCGTGATACTGCGCCCGCCTGACGCCCTGCGTCGCGTGACATCAACTGGAGACAGACGCAGATCGGTTAAACAGGTTTATAATAGGCTGATATATCGGTACGTTACGCCCCTGTACTGCCCGTATAGCGCAGTATCGGCTCGTATCAGTCGGTACCGGTACTGACCGATATATAGTGATCCCAACCTCATCCACCGGGTCGGTGTCGTCCGTCCTCGCGACCCAACTTCGACGGGTACCGATCGGATCACTCCACGTGGCGCCGACCGGATCACTCCACGCCGAGTTCGCGCACGGCGTCGGCCGAGATCGTGATCCCGGCGTCCGACGCGGTGACCCGTCCGTCGAGCACGTCGGCGAGCACGTCACGCAGATCGTCGATGAACGACTTCGGCCGATCGACCTGAATCCGGGTCGTCGACTTCCCCTCGTAGTTCAGTCCGCGATGACGGACGTACGTCCGCACGAACGCGCGTCGAACGGGGCACGGGACGTCCCACACGGCCGCTGGGAGCCGGTCGAGCGACGTCTTCACGCCGGCCGGCACCCCCATCGTGACGAGACAGCGCCCGAGGACCGTCCCGTCGCAGGTGGGTACGATCTCGGTCGCGCGACCGGACGCTCCGGCGTTTCTGTGCTTCGTCTCGACGCCGACGCGCTCGAAGGCGCGGCGGATCTCCGCGGCGTCGACCCGCTCGCCCGGTGCCACCGCGGGGACGTAGCTCGTCGCGCTGACGCTCCCGCCCGCGAGGACGTGCGCGAGCAGTTCGACGAGCGCGGCGGCCGTCTCGCCGTCGGGGTCCGGATCGAGCCAGCCGTGCTCGGTCGCCGTGTTGATCGCCCGGACCGGGTCGGGGATCGCATCCTTGAGCCACCCGCGGACGCGCTCGTTCGGGAGGTCGAGGGCGTTGCCGACGCGCATTCGACCGGCGTTCGGGTGTTCGGCGGCGTACTCCCGTACGCGCCGGTAATCGACGACTTTCTCCCACGGATCCGGATACTCTCGGTCGCTGTATGTCCGGGCGAGCGCCCGGGCCGTGGGAAACATGTTAGATAATCTATACCGTTCGCGTTTGAACGTGCCGGACTAATTTTCAGGACTGAGATATGGGTCAATAGGTACATATACTTGGTTAACATCATCCTAATCAGCCAGCGACCCGACGGTCGCGCCCCGCGAGATATTCGGGATCGCGCCTCGGCCCCAGCTGGGTTCAACTATGAAACCACGCAACCTATTCAACAAGGACGATCGCGGTGTGAGTCCCGTAATTGGGGTCATACTCATGGTCGCAATTACAGTCATTCTGGCCGCCGTCATCGGGACGTTCGTGCTGGGACTCGGTGACTCGCTCGGTGACAGTCAGCCGACGGCACAACTGAATGCTGAGATCGATTACACCAACGGAAACATTACCATTGAACACGCTGGAGGAGATTCGATTGAATCCGAAGAACTTCGCGTGGTCGTTGAGCTTAACGGCACGACTGTAGAATCTAACAGCACCTACGCAAATCGACTTTCCGTTGGTGACTCGATTACTGGTTCTATCGTTACTGGCACAACTGGAACTGCAGCCAACTCTGAAGTCCGTGTTCGCGTGATCCACTCAAGCAGTGACAGCATCCTGCTAGACCGCACATTCGAGACAACCAGTGAGCTCGGTTCGCCCAACACTAGTGGTTTCGATCTGGTTGCAGCCTAAGTAGCTCGTATTCCAGCGGTATCAATTTTTAATTCACGTTTGGTAGTACACCTACAGATCCTGCCTCATCGCTCTCTGGGTTACGTTCTTTATATGCTGGTGTGAGTAACACGACCTCGGTGCTCTGAACCAGCGACTGGCTGTGATTCCAAAAGTCACGACGCTGGCGGCGCAATGGTGGCAAGCTCACGGAGGGAAGCGACAAGACGCAGATGGTCACGCCCCACACTTTCGTTAATTGACTGGAAACTATCGACACCGTCGATCCAGATCTGCATAAGAAATCCTGAGAACCGGACATCATTCTTGAACAAAACAGCCATGACTTGATTCTACTACGACCACACGCCGAAACCCAGACCACCGGATCAACCGCTCCTCTTCACTCAACACCTGACCCAGCCGACCCGACTCCATCGCCTGCCACCGTGACTTCTCCGGATTGCGACTGCGCGGACGGGGGGCGAGCGTAATCTCCTCTTCGCCGAACTCCCGTTTTATCAACCGACGGAAGTTGGAGCGAATCGACAGACGGCGGCGATCGTCGTCATGGAACGTGACGAAATCACCCCACGGAATGACCTCGGAATACTTCTCACCTCTACGCTGTCCGGCGGTTTGCTGTGTATCCACGGCAAGAAGATATGTGACGGGCGCTGCTTCGACTGTCGAACGAATCGTCCTCTGTGGCGTGAGACGGTCGAAATCGACGTCCTGAAAACGGTGAATTCTGGCATCACCCACCCGACTCATCCACAGCAACATCTACACCGGCGCAGCAATGACGTTGGAGCGAATGGCCGACTCGTCGTGGTACCCGTCCGCGAGACTCCCGCTGAGTTTCGGAACCGTGGTGACATCGAATTCGCATTACACTACATCGAAGAGAGGAATTTCGGTTCATTGCCGGAAACTATCCACGAAGAGGTGTCTCACCTCCTCCGACTCCTCGTTGCCAACATACAGGGCGAATATCTCACGCGTGTTTCACAGACAAAATAAGTGCTAGCAATAAACTCAAGCAATTTAACAGATGGTGGTTACTGATGGATTTCGTCTTCCTCTCGAGTAGAGTGTAGAACACTACTCTACTCTCGCTTATTCGGTCACCATACTGGGAGTAAGCGGATTCTTACATTAACGTTCTATGCTCATTTGACTTCATGACAGTCCGAAATAGACAGGGCATCACTATCGCCATCCTGATTGTCGTTCTGGTGTTCGCCGGTGCAGTCACACTATCAACGGTCGGTGCGGGTGCACAGGAGACGAATGAAACCGAGTCGAACGTTACGATCACCGTTGGTGCTACGGGGACAACCAGCGCCGCACCTGACCTTGCCGTCATCAATATCGCCGTTGAGTCATCCGCCGACTCCGCCGACGCTGCGCGTGGCCAGGTCGCTGATAATGTTACCGAAATGCGTGAGGCACTTACGGAAGCCAATATTTCGGATGATCAGATCAGGACGACATACTATTACATTCAGACGGAGCGAGACGACAACGGAACCGTCACTTACCGCGCGGTCCACGGATTCGAGCTGCGTGTCCCCGTTGACAATGCTGGCTCCGTAGTCGACACGGCCATAGCCGGTGGTGCGACTCACGTCGACGGTGTTCAGTTCACCCTCACCGAGGAGACAAGTCGTGAACTTCGCAGTGAGGCCCTTGAATCTGCACTCGACAACGCGCGTGCTGACGCAGATGTTATCGCCAGCGCAACCGGTGTCGAAGTACAAACCGTGAAGTCAGTGCAGACAGGCGACGGAGGTATCGGCCCGGTGTTTGCCGGGGATGGATCCAGAGACGAGACGGTGTTCGATCCCGGTCCGGTGACCGTTACAGCCCACGTCACCGTCACATACGAGGCGAGCTAATCGACGAGTCGATCGGGAACCGGAATCATTCCTGAAGAGAGGCTCCGGCCGAGCGAGGAGCAGAGTCAATCGGCGATTGATTTTCTCTACTGAGTCCAGTTTAGATGGACGCGAACTCCACCGATGCACCAGTGGTACCTATCGAACGAAAGCACGCGCCTTGGTGTATTACGGCAGCTACCTCACCGACTTCATTCGATTAGAAGACTACGGGCGCGACGGGATTTGAACCCGCGGCATCTTGGTCCGGAACCAAGTGCTCTGTCCGCTGAGCTACGCGCCCTCACGACGGAGTTCCTTCGGCGAGCGTTTAACGCTTCTGACTCGGGGCGTCGGAACCGCCCGACTGCGACCGATCGGGTCCGATCGATACCGTTCCACCGCCTCGCTGTCTCGCGGTTGCCAGACTAATTCTCTCGATTGAGATTTCCACCGCGCGGATTTATACCTGCCCGTTCGTAGCACACTACGAGACAACGTGACGCTCCGTCCTTCCGACCGGTCCGCCGGTTCGAATAGCGGCTCGCCAGCAGTTGACGACGGGCCGGCCCCGGCGGAGCGGTCGACCGTCGACCAGCAGGGTGGGACCGACCTCGGTTCGGACCGCTTCGTCGCGACGGTCGCCGTCGACGGCGAGGTGCTGTTCGCCGGTCCCTCGGTGCCGACCGTACTGGGCATCGAGCGCGAGACGCTGCTCGGAGACGACCTATTGGACCACGTCCACCCGAACGACCGTGACCCGGTCTCCGACGCCCTCTCCGCGGTTGCGACCGGCCGCACCGTCACCCATCGGCTCCGACACGCGAGCGGCGGCTACGTCTGGGTCGAGTCCGTCGTCGACGAGGAGCTCGCCCCGCAGTTCGGGGGACGCGTCGTCACCGCGCGTCGCGTCGACGTCGACCGGGCGTTCCCAGAGCGGTTCCGTCAGTTCCTGGAGTATAGCACCGACCTCGTCACCGTCGTCGACGCGGACGGCCGCGTCAGGTACGAGAGCCCGTCCGTTGAGGAGGTGCTCGGCTACGAACAGGGGTCGACCGTCGGTCGGTCGCCGCTCGGCTACGTCCACCCCGACGACCGCGAGCGCGTGACGGAGCGGTTCTATCGCGCCCTGAACGACCCCGAGGAGGCGCCCACCATGGAGTACCGGTATCGCACCGCCGACGGCGACTGGGTCTGGCTCGAATCCCGGACGCGCTCGCTGCCGGACGCCGTCGCAGTCGGGACGCTCCTGATCAACTCCCGAGACGTGAGCGAGCGGAAGGCGCGCGAGCGTCGGCTCACCGACCGCAACGAACGACTCGACCGGTTCGCCAGCATCGTCTCGCACGACCTCCGGAACCCGCTGTCCGTGATCCGCGGCTCGATGGAGATGGCGCGGTTGAAGGAGGACACTGACCCGCTGGAACGAGGCGAGCGCGCGGTCGACCGCATCGACCAGCTCGTCTCCGAGCTGTTGACGCTCGCCCGGCAGGGGTCGGGGATGGACGACCCGACCGAGTTCTCTCTCGACGGCGTCGCCCGCGACGCGTGGGCGACCGCCGGTAGCGACGACGCGGCCCTCGTCGTTGGGGCCGATGCCCGGGTGTACGGCGACCGCGGACGGCTGCGACAGGCACTGGAGAACCTGTTTCGGAACGCCGTGGAACACGGTCGCGGAGCCGGTGAGCGCGACCTCACCGTCCTCGTGAGCGCGACCGACGAAGGGATTCTCGTCGCCGACGACGGCCCCGGTATCGCGCCGGCGCACCGGGAGTCGGTGTTCGAGCCGGGGTTCACGACGTGCGACGGCGGCACGGGCTACGGGCTCGACATCGTTCGCGAGATCATCGAGTCCCACGGCTGGACGGTTGCGCTCCGTCCGGACGCGAGCGATGCCCCGCTCCCGTCCGACGTCTCGTTCCCACCCGACGTTCCGCGACCGAACGGGGCGCGCTTTATGGTCGAGGCGCCCGGTCCCGACGCGGTCGCGGCGGCGGAGCCCTGGATCGACGGCTGAGGCCGGGCGTCCCGCCGCGTTTATTCCTCCCGACTGCCAAACCGGCCCGTGACTCCCGCCGACGCCACGATTCGCCGCGTCGAACGCGCGGATCTCCTCTCCGTGGTGCGGATCGAGCGGGCGTGCTTCTCGGATCCGTGGCCGTACGACGCCTTCGAGCGACTGCTCGACGAGCCCGCCTTCCTCGTCGCCGAGCACGAGGCCGTCGTCGTCGGCTACGTCATCGCCGACGTGACGCCGAATCACGGCCGCGACATCGGCCACGTCAAGGACCTCGCGGTCCACCCGGAGATGCGGGGTGTGGGGATCGGCCGGCGGCTGCTTCGTTCGGCGCTCGTGCGCCTCCGCGGCGCCGGCGCCGCCGTCGTCCGACTCGAGGTTCGCGAGAGCAACACGGTCGCCAGGTCGCTGTACGCGGACGAGGGGTTCGCTCCCGTCCGCCGCGTCTCGAACTACTACCCCGACGGCGAGGACGCGCTCGTCCTCGTCGTCGACCTCGCGGACTGGGCGACGGGATCGTAACCGACGACCGACCGCTCTGATTCTCGCGTCTCGGTGGCCGTTTCCACCCGCCGAGCGCGGCCAGCACCGTCCGCTTCTGACAAGGCTTAGTGTCCGCGGGACGAACGCAGTGGTATGAGTTCGGTTCCCGAACGAGCGGAGATAGACGAGACGTACAAGTGGGACCTCCAGAGTATCTACGAGGACGACGAGGCGTGGGAGGCGGCACACGAGGCGGTCTCGGAGCGGGTCGACGAACTGCGCGAGTACGAGGGACGCGTCACCGAGGACGCCGCGACCCTGCTGGAACTGCTTGAGCTCCGCGAGGAACTATTCCGGGAGCTCCAGCAGGTGATGACGTACGCACAGCTTCGAAGCGCCGAGGACACGCGGAATCAGGAGCACCAAGCGATGTCCGCGCGGGCGTCCTCGCTGGGTTCAGAGGCGTCGAGCGCGGTTTCGTATCTCGAACCGGAGCTCCAGTCGCTCACCGAGGCCGCGGTCGAGGAGTTCCTCGAGACAGAGCCCGGACTCGAGACGTACGAGCACTACCTCGACGACGTGCTGCGGATGAAAGCACACACGCGCTCCGCGGAGGTCGAGGAGGTCCTCGCCGACCTCTCAGAGGTCACCAACGCGCCGAGCGAGATCTACTCGATGCTGACGAACGCCGATATGACCTATGGTGAGGTCGAGGACCCCGACGGCGAGGTGGTGGAGATCACGCAGGCGAACTTCACCAAGCTCCAGACGAACCCGGACCGCGAGTTCCGGCGCCGCGTCCACGAGACGTTCTACGACCAGTGGGCGGACGTCCGCAACACGGTCGGCACGTCGCTCGAGAAAGCCGTCCGCGAGCACACGATAACGGCCGATATCCGCGGCTACGACAGCGCCCGCGCGGCCTCACTCGACGGTTCGAACGTCCCGGTCGAGGTGTACGACACCCTCGTCGACACCGTCGACGACAACCTCGGCGTGCTCCACCGTCACGCCGAACTCAAGGAGCAGGCCCTCGGCGTCGACCAGCTGGAGAGCCACGACCTGTACATGTCTCTGACGGGCGATCAGGGGCCGGACGTCGAGTACGATCAGGCGGTCGAGTGGGTGACCGAGGCGGTCGCCCCGCTCGGCGAGGCGTATCAGGAGCGGATGGCCGAGGGGATCGACTCCCGCTGGATCGACGCGTACGAGAACCGCGGGAAGCGCTCGGGTGCGTTCTCGTCGGGCACGTACGACACCCAGCCGTACATCATGATGAACTACCAGGACGACATCGCCTCGATGTTCACGCTCGCGCACGAACTCGGCCACTCCATGCACTCCGAACTGGCCGGCGACGCCCAGCCGTGGCACGACGCGAGCTACGATATCTTCGTCGCGGAGATAGCCTCCACGGTCAACGAAACGCTCCTGACGCACCACCTGCTCGACACGCTCGAGGACGACGAGCTCCGGACCCACGTGCTCGACGAGTACCTCGAACGCTTCCGCTCCACCCTCTTCCGACAGACGATGTTCGCGACGTTCGAACAGCGCATCCACGAGCGCGTGGAGGCCGGCGACGCGCTCACGCCCGACGCGTTTGACGAGATATACGCCGACCTGAAGAGCGCCTACTACGCGCCCGTCGACTTGACGGGGGGTATCGAGCGGGAATGGGAGCGGATTCCTCACTTTTATTACAGTTTCTACGTCTACCAGTACGCGACCGGCATCTCCGCCGCGGCCGCTATCGTCGAGCGCGTCCTCGACGAGGGCGAACCCGCCGCCGCCGACTACCGCGAGATGCTGAAGGCCGGTGGCTCCGACTACCCGCTCGACGTCGTCGAACTCGCCGGGATCGATATGGCCTCGCCGGACCCGATCGAGTCCGCCGTCGGCGTGTACGACGGCTACCTCGACGAGCTTGCGGCGCTGCTCGATCTGGAGTAGTCCGGTCATTCCGTCCCGACGTTCTCATTTATAAGCGCCTCGCGGTGACGCCTGCCTTCGAGGTCGTATTCGCGACCAGAGCTTCGGCGGTGTTCCTCGCCGACTGCGGCCGGTTCGGTATTGATAACCCACCGAGGCACCCGATCACCGGTCAGATTCCCGGCACCGATTTACCGCTCCCCCGCGACGCTCCGAGTAACATGGACGAACGCGTACGCGATCACGCCGAACTGCTCGTCGACTGGAGCGCACGGGTCGAGGCCGGCGACGACGTCGTCGTCAGCGTCGCCGAGGACGCCCACGAATTGGGCGTCGCCGTCGCCGAGGCGCTCGGCGAGCGCGGGGCGACCGTCACGACGCTGTACGGCTCCGACGAGGTATCCCGCGCGTATTTAAAGGGTGCCGAGGCGAGAGCCGTCGGCGACGACGTTCCTTCCTTCGACGACGACCCGGCGGTCGACCGCGCTATCTTCGAGGCCGCGGACGTCTACCTCCGGATCGGCGGCGGGCGAAACACCACCGCGAGCGCCGACGTGTCGAGCGCGACGCGGCAGGCGTACGCCAAGGCGCGGAAGGGCGTCCGCGAGGCGCGAATGGACACCGACTGGGTGTCGACGGTTCATCCCACTCGAAGCCTCGCACAGCAGGCGGGGATGGCCTACGAGGAGTACCGAGAGTTCGTCTACGACGCCGTCCTCCGCGACTGGGAGGCGCTCGCCGACGAGATGGCCCGACTGAAGGACATCCTCGACGAAGGCGACGAAGTCCGGATCGTCACCGAGCGCGACGACGCGCCCGACACCGACGTGACGATGTCGATTGCGGGTCGCACCGCGGTCAACTCGGCCGCCTCGGTCGCGTACGACTCCCACAACCTCCCGAGCGGCGAGGTGTTCACCGCCCCCTACGATACGACGGGCGAGGCGTTCTTCGACGTCCCCATGACGATCGACGCGACTCGCGTCCGAGATGTCCACCTCGTCTTCGAGGACGGCGAAGTGGTCGACTTCGCGGCCGAAACCGGCGAAGAAGTGCTCGCTGGCGTGCTCGACACCGACGCGGGCGCTCGTCGGTTGGGCGAACTCGGCGTGGGGATGAACCGCGGGATCGACCGGTTCACGGACTCGATCCTCTTCGACGAGAAGATGGGCGACACGATCCATATGGCCGTCGGTCGCGCCTACGACGCCTGCCTCCCCGAAGGCGAGTCCGGCAACGACAGCGCGGTCCACGTCGACATGATAACCGACGTGAGCGAGCGCTCTCAGATGATGGTCGACGGAGAGGTCGTTCAGCGGAACGGGACGTTTCGGTGGGAGAACGGGTTCGAGGAGTAGCCGAACCCGTCGACGTCACAATAGTGGATTGGCGCGTCGACACCGCACTTCTCACAGGTCATGCGGAGTTCCCTCGACAAACGATACAACTCTCTTGTGGTCCCCAGTCCACGATCGAAGCCGATCGAAGCCGATCGTGACCGTATCCGAACGACCCAAACGACCCGAACCGCCGGTTTCGCCCCGTTCTGGCCCGACTATCGCAGTGCGTCGAGGTCGAACTCGAAGGCGGCGACCGGCACCTCGAGGTCGTGTTCGACGAGGACCGACGGGTGGAGTTCGCCGATCACGCCGACGGTCTCGCCGTCGATATCGACCGCGGCGGTCCGGCCGTCGATGAACGACGGGTGTTCGGTGCGGGGCGTCGACAGTTCGACGCCGAAGTCGTCACATACCGCCTGCAGGCGGCCCTTCACGGCCTCGTAGGAGGCATCGCGTCGAGCGACCGCGCCGGTGACGTGGCGACGTTCGGCGACGTTCGTGTTCTCCGCGTCGTCGCATTCGGCGACGAAGCCGACCTCCGCGACGTCCTGGGGATACGCGTTGTGGGTGTTCCGCTCCAACAGCATCACGAGCGAGGGGATCGCCCACGTGCGAAGTTGGGTGTACTCCTCGCTGTACGGCTCCGTGATCTCGACGGGGTCGCCGCCACCGATGACGTCGGTCCCCGGTGCCACGTTCATGCGGTCGTAGTTCTCGCTCCCGCTCGTCATGTGGAAGTTCAGCAGCTCCTCGAAGCCGAGTCCGACGAGGCTCGTCCGGACCGCGTCCTCCAGCCGGGAGCGCTCGTGGCGTCCGCCGACGGTCCCCACGTCGGGGTAGCGCGGCTCCAAGTTGTCGAAGCCGTAGGCTCGCCCCACGTCGTCGACGAGGTCGAGCGGGTGGAGCACGTCGACGCGGTACGGCGGAATCTCCACCTCGTAGGTCACGTCCCCGTCGAGGGTGTAGGAGGCGTCGAGGCCGGCGCGCTCGAAGCAGTCGACGACCTCCTCGGGCTCGAACTCCACGCCGAGCAGCGTCTCGATGCGGTCGTGGCTCACGGCCTTCTCGTCGACGTCGAGGTTCGGTCGGACCAGCTCCGCGCCGTACTCGTCGGGCGCGGTCGCGCCGTCGGCGTAGTTCACTTCGACCTCCTCTATCGTCGCCCCGCGGGCGGAGAGCGCGTAACAGACGATGTTGCACATCCGGTCGATCGTCCACTGGTCGGTGCCGGTGAGCTCGACGAACAGCTCGCGCGAGCCCGTCGTCACCTCGGTCCGCTTCCCGTTGATGACGGGCGGGAACGAGAAGAGACCGAGCTCGTCGTAGATGGCCGGGTAGCGGTCGAGGCCGTCGACGAGGTCGGCGTAGGTCCGGCCCGTCTCGTGCTCGTCGAGCACCGCGGCGGGGGTGAGTTCGTCGTTGGTGTCAAGCGGGACGAACGTGTCGCCGTCGGGCTCGACCCCGCGGTAGGTGACCGAAGGCTCCGATCCCTCCTGGAGCGGTGCGCCCTTCACCATCGCGAGGTCGTGAATTCCGATAGCCCCCTTTGCGCGCCCTCGACCCATCGTCGCGTGGAGCTTCTCTTGGAGCTGGATCAGCGAGTCGAGCGCCCCCTCGTCGAGGTCGACGCCCCGGATCACGGCGCCCGTCACGTAGGGGCGCTCGTCCGGGACCGACTCGTCGACCTCGATGGTCCACTCGGCGTCGTTCATCTCGGGAACGTAGACGCCGCGGTCGTCGCCGTAGTGGTAGCGCAGCGAGCGCGCGACGCCCTCGACGGAGAGCCGGTCGAGCCGGTCGGGTGCGAACTCGAACTGAAGGAGGTCATCGTCGGTCTCGCCCTCGAACTCGAGCCCGAGCCCGAACAGGTCCTCCTTGAACTCGTCGTCGCTCGTGTCGGTGCGGCCGGTAAGCCCGCGCAGCTCGTCGGTGTCGATGTCGACGACGGGCATCAGTAGCTCACCTCCGCGTCCCGCAGGAACTCGATGTCGGCCAACGTCCCGTGGAGGTCGCGGATGTCCTCCGCACCGGTGGTGAGCATGGCGAGCCGTTCGAGGGCGAGCCCCCACGCCATCACGTCGCAGTCGACGCCGAGCGGCCCGGTGACCTCCTCGCGGAAGACACCGGAGTTACCGATCTCAATCTCTTCGCCCGTCTCCGGATGCTCGCCGAACAGCTCGAAGGAGGGCTCCGTGTAGGGGTTGTAGTGCGGTTTAAACCGGATGTCCGTGATGCCGAACTGCCGGTAGAACTCCTCGAAGGTGCCCATCAGGTCGCGCACCGAGAGGTCCTCGGCCATCACCCACCCCTCGATCTGGAAGAACTCGAGGAGGTGCGTCGGGTCCAGCGTGTCGTTTCGGTACACCTTCTCGACCGAGAAGTAGCGCTGGGGCGGCTCCAACTCCGCGCCGGCGATACCGGAGAGGTACCGCATCGACAGGGAGGTGGTGTGGCCACGCAAGGCGATCTCACGCGCGAAGTCCTCGGACCACGGGGAGTGGTACCCGTCGCCGTCGATCCCCCAGCCGTCGCGGTGGGCCGCCTCGACGCGAGCGATCAGCTCGTCCGGAATCTCGGTCATCGGGTCGACGTCCAGCGCGAACCGGTCCCAGTGGGTCCGCGCCGGGTGGTCCTGCGGCATGAACAGGCAGTCGTTGATCCAGAAGTCGCTGTCGGCGTGCGGGCCCTCCATCTCTTGGAACCCCATGCCGACGAGGACGTCCTTCACGCGGTCGGCCGTCCGCCGGAGGACGTGTTTCCGGCCGCCCCGCGCCGTCGGCGCGTCGGCCTCGACGTTGTACTCGGCGAACTCCACGTCGCGCCACTCGCCGCTGGCGAGTAGCTCCGGCGTGAGCGCCGAGACGGTCTCCGTCGCCTCCACGCCAGTCATCAGGGCGTCGACGCCCTCCTCGGTGAGCGTCACCGAACGAGTGACCGACTCGCCGCGGTCGACGAGGCCGCGGGAGTCCAACTGCTCGACGACATCGCCGTCGACCGACGGACGGTCGCCGTCGGCGAGCGCCGCGAGCGCGGTCGCTTCCGGATCGGCGTCGGGGTCGGCGTCGCCATCGACCGTCAGTTCGCCCGACTCGATTGAGCCGAACCCCTTGCGCGCGAAGTTTGAGAGCGCGATGTCGACCTCGGGACCGTCGAGGTCGGCTTCGCCGATGACCCGCCCCATCGACACCGCCGCCTCGTCGGCGTCGAACGCGAGAGCGGCTCGGTAGAGCCGCGTCTCGGGGAGTCCGTCGTCGACGTACCGTCGCCCCTCGTCGGTGAGTTCGATCGTCTCGGCGGCCGCCTCGACGAGGGAGACCAGCCCCGCGTCGCGGAGGTCAAAGACGGCGCCGGTGACCGTCTCCGGCTTCAGCCCCGTCTCCGCCGCGATTTCGTCTATCGTCCGTTCGTCCGTCGCGCTCGCGGCTTCGAGGACCGCGAGCTGTCGTTCCGGGAGTCGCATTCGAGTTGTGTTTATACCCGTGTGGCTGGTTGGTAACGGTTCCGGCACGTCGGCGTCACGAGTCGGTCCGAAGCGCTCGAACGCGTCATCGCCGTCCGAACGGTCGGCGGACCCGTCGGTTCGCGGTAAATATCAATGCCGATAATCAAACGGGTGTGTTTATATGACAGATCGGAGTGGCTCCCTGTATGAGTAGCGTTTCGGACAACAGTTCCGGTTCCGATTCAGTCTCTCGGTCGGTCCGAGTCAGCCACAGTCGCGACGGCCGGTCACCGAGCCTCGCGGTCGTCGAGGGCATCGCCGAACTCGCCGGCGTCGACCCAGAAGCGCTCGGCGCCGAAACGGGCGTGATTTTGTACGACCACGTCGATCCCGACGCGTTAAACGCAATCGTCGCGGACCACCCCGACGCCTCCATATCGCTCCCCATCGATGAGTACGACGTCCGCGTCGAAGGGGACGAGGCCGTCGTCCGGGCCGACGAGTAGCGTCGACGTCACCCGTTCAGGAGTCGCGTTCCGCTCGTTCTCGCAGCGCCGCAATCCGATCGCCCAGCGGGGGCTGTACCTCGAACCACGTCGACCAGTCGCCCGTCTCTGGCTCGACGCCCCGGATCGCGGCGACACGCTCGAACGCATCGGCGACGAGTGCCGCACCGACAGCGTTCGCGGCGCGGTCGTCGGCCGCGTACTGCACGCGCCGTCCGACCCAGAACGCGGCGAGTCCGACGGCGACGAGCGAGGCGAAGCCTGCCTGAAAGGGGACTGCGACCGTCACGATCGCCGCCAAAATTGCCAGCACGGCCGCGACGGCGACCGCGCGAAACTCCCCGTAGTACGTCTCGACTCTCCCCGCTTCGGCGGCCAGCAACCCGACCACGACGTCCTCGTCGAGATCGGTGAGAACGCTCTCCGTGAGGAACAGAACTCGTCTGCGGGGCGGGCCGCGAACGCTGACTTCGACCGAACCGACCGCGTCGTCGTCCCCGTCGGCCTCCGTCTCGTCCACCTCGACCGCGATCTGTTCGATATCGAGGCCGGCGATATCCCGAATGGCGGCGAGTCGGTCCCGTTCCTCGGCCGTCGGCTCTCGGAGGGTGCGGAAGCGGTCGGCGGCGTACAGGGGGCCGACCTCGACCGCGAGGAAGGCGACGACGCCGACACCGACGAGGAACGCGACCGTGAGCATGGCGGTCCGTCCGCTCCCGACCGGGTAAAACGACCCGATGTTCGACGCCCGCCGCCACCTTCAGCGGGGGACTCGCCCCGCGAGTTCAGCGATCGCTCTCGCGGCGGCGCTCTCCGGCGCGGTGTCGACGACCGGCCGCTCCCCGGTGACGGAGCGGCCGACCCGCGGGTCCGCGGGGACGACCGCCGCGGGCGCGCCGAGCGCCGCTGCGATGGCGTCCGTCGGCGGCTCCTCGGTGACTCGATTGACGGCGCAGCCGACAAGTCCGGCGTCGAGTTCGCGGGCGAGCTCTCGCGTTCGGATCGCGTCGGCCAACGCGAACGCCCGCGGCGAGACGACGAGCAGGCACGCGTCCGCGACCGCGAGGGGAACGCCGGCGTCCGCCCGCCGACCTGCCGGACAGTCGAGGACGACGACGCCGTACTCCCGCTCGACCGCTGCCACGGCGTCTGTCAGCGCCGACAAGTCGCAGGCACGGGCGCCGGCGAGCGTCCGGCCGCACGGGACCACGTCGACCGGTCCGGCGCGCACCGTCTCCATCGGGTCCGCGCGGCCGGCGAGCACGTCGTGGAGGTCCGGGCCGCGGCCGCCGGGCAGGTCGGCCATCCCGAGGTCGGCGTCGACGACGGCCGCGTCGAGCGCGGCGGCGAGGTTGTACGCAACTGTCGTCTTCCCGACGCCGCCTTTCCCTCCGGCGACGGCGAGGATCACGCGAGTCGCTCCAAGGCCTCGACCGGGACGTCGGTCGACGCCGCGCGCTCCGCCAGCGATGCCGCCCGCTCGCTCACGGCTCGGAGCCGTTCGGCGTCCCCCGCAACCCGCTCGTCGAGGTCGACTAGCGCGTCGACGCCGCCGGCGTCCGCGACCACCGTCGTCGCCGTCTCGACGCCGGCGTCGGTCAGCCGTTCCGCTCGACCGATCCTGGCGTCGACCGCGGTGAACCACTCGTCGACCGCGTCCGGGACCGCCCGCTCCGCTTCCTCCGAATCAGTTCCCACGTCCTGGTGCCTCTCCTCCGAGTCAGCGGCCCCGCTGACCGAACGCTCGCCGTCTCGGCGGTCGTCGGCTTCGTGGCCCCCCTCGACCGCGCGACGCTCACCGGGCTCGTGGCTCCCACCGATTGCGGCCCGTGGCGGCCGATGGTCGCCGAGTTCGCGGAGCGCGTCGGCCGCCGTCGGGTCGACGGGCTCGCCGTCACGGGCGGGACCGGACGCCCCGCGAGCGGACTCCTCTCGGTCGACGGGCTCGACGCTCTCGACCGTCACCGGCGGGTCGGTCGGCTCGGACGGTGCGGCGAAGCCGAACGCCCGTCGCTCGTCCGGGTCGACCCGCAGCGTCACTCCCGAGGGGTCCCAACCGTCCTCCGGTACGCCGGCGCGCCGCGGCGGCAGGACGGGCGCGTCGAACCGGCTCTCGATGCGGACGCGTCGGGAGACAGCTTCGTCGTTGTGCACCCGACAGCGCACCAGCGACACGTCGCCCGCCTGATCGACCGTCCACGAGAGATCCATACGCCGGCTGTCTCGGAATTCGATTTAAACATCGGCCCGGCACCGACGCCGCTCACGGATTTGAGACGACGTCCGACCGAGCGATCGGCGCGTCGAGAACTCTCTCTACCGACCCCGATTCGCGAACGGCGAGCCAGTGTGCGGCCTCGACGCCGAGCACGACCGGCGCGTCGAGGTCGGCGACTCGGACCGCCGCGAGCGACGCGGCGAGCGGCGGCCCGTCGTACGCGGACGGACCACTGCCGGCGTTCGAGGGGTCACCGCTGGGGATCGCCCCAAGCGCGTCACGGAACTCCGGATACAGGTCGCTCGCGAGTTCTCGACGGGCCTCCCGCTGACGGTTCCGTAGCCGGTCTTCGAGCGCGAGGCGCCGCTCGCGCTCGTCACGAGCGTCGGCGGCCCGATCGCGGGCCTGCTCGAGCGCCTGCTCAGCCGCGATCCGTTCAGTCTGCGCGTTCGAGAGCTCCGCCGCGGCGGTCTCGAGGTCGTCCAACGCCTCGTCTGTCTCCGCTTCCACGGCCCGCCGCGCCCGAACGTCGCCTCGGAGCGCCGCGACGCGCTCTTTCAATCGCTCCTCCTCTCCGCTCGCCGCCGCGACCCGTCGACGAGCGGCGGCGAGGTCGACCGGGTCGATCTCGAGTTCCTCGATAGCGTCGCGGAGCCGGCGACACTCGCCGCGTACCGACGACTCTCTCCCCCGAGACCGTGCCGCCGCCGCAAGCTCCCGCCGGAGGCTGGTTTCGGTCGGTACCCGGCCGAGCACCGCTTCGGGTCTCGGAACCGGATTCGCGCCTAGTTTGGCCGTGGTGGTCACAGCTTCTCGCCCTTCAGCCGGTCGGGGTCGGGGTGCTCTGTCCCGGCCGCGAACGCGGCGTACGGCGTCGCCGTCGCGTCCCGGTTCGCGTACGCGCTCGCGGCCTCGCGGACAGACTCGTCTAGCGCGCTGAACTCGTTGAACGGCTCCGTCTGCTCGATCTGTACGTCCCCGCCATGGGACTCCCGGAGCCGCACAGCGAGGAACGCGGCGTACTCCGTCGCATCGAGCAGCGCGGCTCGTCCGAATCGGCGAACGACCGGCTCCTCGTGGCGTCGACACAGGTTTCGGAGCCCGGTGCGGGCGGCCTCCGAATACGTCACGATCAGCAGCACGGACGCGGCTGATCGAGGAGCGAACTTATGGGTTCCGAACTATTCTCGACTTCCGACTCGTTCGACCCGAAAATCAGGGACAGCGTCGTTTTCGGTCGTTGTCAGATCTTCCGATATATTTGCATCTATTTCGGAGAGAACGAGCACGCGTTCGCGCGCCGCCGGCGCCGACGGGGCCACGACGATCCGGCCGTCGACCGGCTCCTCGCCGACCGCACGGAACACGTCGTCGTCGCCCTCGAACTCCGTCGCGTACGTCCGAAGCACCGTCGCCACCCGCCGCTCCGTGTCGGCGAGGTCGGCCTCGCCGTCCTCGAACGCGCGGAGGGCGTCCTCGACGTTCCGTATCGCTGAGATGCGGTCCATCGCTACGTCGTCCGCAGGTGGCCCTGCTTCGGCTCGTACACCTCGCCCTTCGTCCGGAGCTTCTCGATCTCCTGTTCGGCCTTTCCGGGGTCCATCCCGATTTCGCCGGCACGGTCGAGCACCTCCTCGACGGGCGCACCCTCCTTGTACTCCTCTTCGATGTCCGCGATGAGGCCCTTGATGTTCTTGATGCGGTCGCGTTGGCTCTTGGAGGTCCCCGTCTCGACGACGTCGGCGTCGAACTGCCCCGTCTCGGGGTCGACACCGATGTCCTTGAGGCAGGATTCGACGATATCGGTCGCCCGATCCGCGTCCTCGCGATCGACGGTGTCCGAGAGCCGTACCCGTGCGCTCGCCTCCGAGAGCCGCACCATCGCCTCCAGCTTCCGGGCGGTGACGGGCACCGGCGCGTCCTCGTCGGCGCCCTTCGACCGGAGGTCGACGTAGAACTCCTCGATCAGCGTTTTCGCCTCCTCCGTCATCGTCGGGTAACAGGAGCGTTTCGAGTGGGCGATGTACTTTCGGAGCAGCTCGGCGTCGATCTCCGGGGCGACCTCCTTGGTCATCTCTGCGACCTGTTCCGCGGTGAACTCCGAACTCGCCAACTCCTCGCGCTGCGTGTTGAGCTCGCCGGCGTAGTTCGTCTTGATGATGTGTTTCGCCAGCCGGGAGTCGTGTTCGGGGTCCGGCTTGTCCGTCACGGTAAAGATCAGGTCGAACCGCGAGATGAGCGCGGGTTCGAGGTCGATCTGTTCACCGATCGGCTCGTACTGGTCGAACCGGCCGTACTTGGGGTTCGCGGCGCCCAAGAGGGAACACCGCGCTTTCAGCGTCGCGTTGATCCCCGCTTTCGAGACGGAGATCTGCTGCTGTTCGAGCCCCTCGTGCATCGCGGAGCGGTCCGAAGAGTCCATCTTGTCTAACTCGTCCACTGCGGCGATCCCTTTGTCGGCCAGCACGAGCGCGCCGGCTTCGAGCGACCACTGCTGGCCGTCGCCGAAGTCGTCACGTACAGCGGCCGCGGTAAGTCCCGCTGCAGACGACCCCTTCCCAGAGGTATACACTGATCTCGGGGCAATATGCTCGATATAACTGATCATCTGACTTTTCCCTGTACCAGGGTCGCCGATCAGCAACATATGCAAGTCCCCCCGAATTCGCGAGCCGTCCGGGAGGTGTTTGGTGACGCCGGAGAACAGCTGGAGGATCATCGCGAGCTTCTCCTCCTCGTAGCCGTAGATGGCGGGCGCGATGGAGCGGACCATCGCGTCGTAGATGTCTTCGCGGTTAGAGAGTTCGATGATCTCGCGTTTGTCCGCCTCGGTGATGTCCATGTCCTCGAACTCCTCGTCCTCGATGGCGACGGAGACGCCGTCCATGTACAGGTCGAAGATGGCGGACTTCTCGTTGCCCTGCTCGACCTGCTCGATGTGGAGGACGCCGACGCAGGTGACGTGGTCGCCGGGGCTCACCTTCCCGGTGATGTCGTCGACGATGTCGACGTCGAGCGACTGGGGCGTCTCCCCGCCGCGGAGGCCCTCCGGCGACTCTTGGATCCGAAGCTTCTGCGAGTCGATGAACTCCGACTGATCGAAATTGACGCGGAAGGGGCCCTGTCGCTCGCAGCCCTGACACTCGTGCGGTTCCTGGAAGCCGCCGTCGCTCTGCGGGATGTACGTCATCGTCCCGCAGCGCTGGCACTCGAAGGCGGCCTCGGTGACCTTCGGCCGCACGTCGGTCGCCTTGCGGATTATCCCTTTAACTGACACGAGTTTGCCGATGTGGTCGTCGTGGACGCGGATGCCGCGGATGTCGATGCCTTCGGGGAGATTTTCGATCCGAACGTGAGCGCGCCCGAGGCTGACGTCGGCGGGGAGGTCGTAGAGCCGCAACGCCTCCTCGGCGTACTCGCGCATCTGGTCCGGCTTCGTGCGGAAGTCCTCGGCGAGGTCGCGGTCGAACTGGAACAGATCGTCGTAGTCGACGTACAGCGAACGCTGTTCGTTGGGGTATCGCTGCGCGAGGGTGCCGATCTCCTCGCGGTAGTAGTTGCGGTAGAACTGAATGAACCGCTCCGTGAGGTCCTGATTCCCGGCCTGAGCCATTACGAATCACCTTCGTCGCCATCACGTATGAACCTCATGTTCGGAGCGGAGGTGGAGAAACGGATCTCGTTCGGGACCGAAAGCCGGCCTCGTTACGCCTTCGTCACGAACGTCGCGTCGGCCGACGTGCGCCCGTCGTTGAACGAGAGCACTTTCGCGCGGATCACGTCGCCCGGCGAGAGGTCGCCCGGGATGTCCGCGGCGAAGACGACGAACCCCTCGACCTTGCCGACGGCGACCGTCCCCCCGGAGTGGTGGTCGGTGAGCTCGGTGATGCCGAATTCGTACGTCTCGCCGATCTCGACCGGCGGATCGCGCTCCTGTGCGTCCTCGTGGGCGCGCTTCGACTCGCGCGCCTCCGCCGACGGTCCCCGCAGCCGACGGACGAGGGCCAACAGGACGACGAGGGCGATCACGACTCCGACTCCCACGACGATCGGGTCCGACGGTATCATACCGGCTGGTGGATCCGCGGTCACGTAAACGCACGGGGTCGGGCAGGCGTCGGCCGGCGCGTCCCACTCGATTTCGAACGACCTGATCCCGCCGGCCACATGAGAAACGCCTTTGGGCTGGAGCCCTCCGTCTCGACGTGATGCGAACAACGCTCGGTCGCCGTCGACTCCCCCGCGAGCGTGGTGCGGCGTGAAGGTCGCGGACGCGGTGCCAGAGTTCGCCGACGCGTTCGGGTTCGAGGAGTTCAACCGGATGCAACGCGAGGCGCTTCCGGGGATCTTCCGCACCGACCACAACGTCGTCGCCGCCGCGCCGACAGCCTCCGGGAAGACCGCGCTCGCCGAGCTCGCAATCTGTAAGACCCTCTCGGAGGGCGGTACCGCCCTCTTCATCGCGCCCCTCCGCGCGCTCACCAACGAGAAGGAGAGCGAGTGGGAGCGCTTCGAGGACCTCGGCTACTCGGTGTACGTCGTCTCCGGCGAGCGCGACCTGAACCCCCGGCGCGCCGAGCGCGCGGACGTGCTCGTGACGACCCCTGAGAAGGCCGACAGCGCCACCCGAAAGCACGACTCCGCGCGCTATTCGTTCGTCGCCGACGTCGACTGCGTAGTCATCGACGAGGTCCACCTGCTCGACTCGGAGAAGCGGGGCGCGGTGCTGGAGGTGACGGTCTCGCGGCTCCGTCGGTTGCAGGATCCCCGCGTCGTCGCCCTCTCGGCGACCATGCCGAACATCGAGGACGTCGCCGAGTGGCTGGACGCGCCGGCGGAGACGACCTACGCCTTCGGCGACGAGTACCGCCCGGTCGATCTGGAGACGGGCGTGAAGACGTACTCGCACGGCTCCAACGCCTTCGCCGACAAGTACCGACGGCTCTACCGCGCGCTCGACCTGGCCGAACCGCACGTCCGCGAGGACGGGCAGGCGCTCGTCTTCGTCTCCTCGCGGCAGGACACGGTGCAGGCCGCCAAGAAGGCGCGCGACGAGATTACCGACCGCGACATCCCGATCGACTCCCGCGGCGACTACGACTTCCACAACGAGGCGAAAGAGCTCACCAACGACACGCTCCGTCAGTCCGTCACCGACGGCGTCGGTTTCCACCACGCCGGGCTCGGGAAGGGCGACCGCGACCGCGTCGAGGAGTGGTTCAAACAGGGGAAGATCAAGCTGCTCTTCTCGACGTCGACGCTCGCGTGGGGGGTGAACCTCCCCGCGCGCTGCGTCGTCATCCGCGACACGAAGTACCACGACCCGCTGGAGGGGGAGACGGACATCTCGCCGCTCGACGTCCTCCAGATGCTCGGTCGCGCCGGGCGACCCGGGTACGACGACGTGGGGTACGGTTGGGTGGTGTGCGACCGCGCAGACGCCGACAAGTACCGCAAACTGCTACGCGAGGGCAAGGAGATCGAGTCTCGGCTCGCCGCGGAGTTGGAGTCGCACCTCAACGCAGAGATCGCGATGGGAACCATCCGCGGGCTGGAGGACGTGATGTCGTGGCTGGAGACCACCTTCTACTACGTCCGCGCCGAGTCGAAGCCCGACGAGTACGACTTCTCAACTCTCCGTGACCGCGTCCGTGACACCCTCGAATCTCTCGTCGACGACGGGTTCGTCGCGGCCGACGACGGCCTCTCGATCGAGCCGACGGGACTCGGTCGGCTCGCCTCGAAGTACTACCTCCGACTGGACACGGCCCGCCGCTTCCGGCGGCTCGCCGAGCGCGAGACGCTGACGGTCGACCGCATCCTCGAAACCGTCGCGTCGGCCGGCGAGTTCGACTCCGTGTCGGCCCGGTCGGCCGAGTCCGACGCCATCGACCGCATCCTCGACGGTCACGACACCGAGTTGGAAGACGGTCACCGGAAGGTGTTCGCCATCTTGCTCGCCGGGATGGCCGACTCGGTCCCCTCGGACCTGCGCTCGGACGCGTGGGTTATCCGGCAGAACGCGCTCCGCCTGCTCGCCGCGCTCTCGGAGTTCCTCGACCGGTTCGCCGGGCCGCGCGCCGCCAACCTCGCGTGCCGCGTCGAGGCGCGCGTCGAGCACGGCGTCTCGCGCGAAGCGGTCGCGCTCACCGCGATCGACGGGGTCGGCTCCGGCCGCGCGGAGCGGCTCGCGGACGCCGGACTCACCTCGCCCGCCGCCGTCGTCGACGCCGGCGTGGGAGCGTTGGAAAACGCCGGCATGAGCGGCTCCGTCGCGGAGCGGATCGTCGACGCCGCGCGGGACTGCCCCCGGATAGACGTCGACTGGGGCGACTTCCCCGACGCCATCTCGGTCGGTGACAACGAGATGTGCGAGGTCGCGATTTCCACTCTGTCCGGGAGCGCCCGCACGGGGATCCGGGTCACCGTTAACGACGTGGAGATGACCGCGAGGACGACGTACCTCGACGGTGAGACGACGGTCCCGGTCGGCGTGTTCGGCCCGCCCGACGCCGACGAACTCGAGTTCGTCGTCGAGATCGTCTTCCCCGACCTGCCGCTGATGCCAGTCAGGGCCGCCCGAACGGTCCGGGTGGCGTAGTCACTCCTCGCGTTCTCGCTTCGTGACGTCCACGTGGTACCCGTCGAGGATGTCCCGACCGAGCAGCACGGGATAGGTCATATGACTCCGGTTCTCGACGCTCGCGGCCACGGTCTGCCAGCGGTTTCCGATCTTCACGTCTATTTCGACGAGCGGGCGCTTTTGCCGCTTTTTCTGCGACCCGGATTTCACCTGGACCGTGTTGAGTATCGGTCCGGCGCCGATCTCCGCGGCGACGTCGAAGTCGATGCTCGTTCGTTGGGCGCCGGTGTCCGACTTGGCGATCACGTCGACCGCTCGCTGACCCGCGCTCACCGTCACACGCTCGGTGTAACCGATCGTCATCGGTCCCTCCGGTTCCGGATCGAGCGACGGCTTGCAGTCCGGGACCGAGTCGTCCAGAACCGTCGCGAGGGACGCGACGCGATCGCGGTCGACGTCACCGTCGACCCGCTCGATCGCGAGCGCGGCGATGTACGGCGCGGGGCTGATCCCCGTCGCCGCGAACAGCCCTTTGAACCCCGCCGTCACGTTCACTTCGAGCACGTACCAGGTGTCGTCACGACACAGCAGGTCGACGCCCGCGTAGTCGAGCCCGAGTACGTCGGCCGCCTCCTGCGAGAGCTGCGCGGCCTCCTCGGGGAGGTCGGCGGTGAAGTCTTCAACCTCGCCGCCGACGGCGACGTTCGTTCGCCACTCGTTCGGCGGCGCGTACCGTTTCATGGCGCCGACGACGTGGTCGCCGACGACGTACGCCCGGACGTCGAACGGTCGCTCGGCGCCGGTGTCGATGAACTCCTGTAAGAACGTCCGGCGGCGGGCGATATGCGGAGAGACGACGTCGTCCGCGTCGATAACGGACATCCGGTTCCCGTTCGTCCCGATCACGGACTTGTGGACCGCTTTCTCACTCGTGAGGCGGTTCCCCTCGTTGATCGTCCGGTGGCTGAACGCGATGTACGCGTCCGGGACGGGGATCCCGGCCGTAGTGAGTTTCGACGCGGCCCCGTACTTATGAAGGGATTGGACGACGACGGTCGGCGGGTTCAACACGGGACGCGAAGCGGCGTAGCTCGTCGCGATGCCGAGGTCGTCCAGCGGTTCGGCGGCCTTCGTCATCAGCAGTCGGTTCGCGACGACCTCCACGTCTGGATCGAACCGAAGGTTCTCGTCCGCTATCCACGATCTGGTGTTCTCCTCGCGGAGCCAGACCGGGTCGTGTCCCAACGCCTCGACGGCGTTGAGGATCGCTTTGGTCTCTTTGCTGTTGTGGAAGCTCAACACGCCAACCCGGACGGGGGACGCTGCGTCGGTCGTTCTCGACGAGTCCGAACCGGAGCCCTCTCTCATAGCTGGCCTACCGAAGCGATCTTGCTAAGTTACCCACACAATATCGGCGTCCGACGGGCGTGCTCGGCCGGCCGCGCTCCCTCTCTCGCTGGTCACCGCTTAAACCGGAGAACGGGACAACCCCGCGGTATGCCCGAACGACTCCGCGTGTTCGCTGGCGACTGTCGAGTGACTGAACGCGGCGACCGCTCCCGGACCCACCGGGGGCGCGTCGTCGTCCTGATAAAGCCGGACGACACCACGCTCGTCCACGACGCCGACGGCTACCAGCCGGTCGCGTGGCTCACCCGCCCCGACTCGGTCGTCGTCGAACGCGACGGCGACGGCTTCTCCGTCACCGCCCGCGATGGATCTCGGTGCCTTCGGATCGTCGCCGAGGAGGCGACCGCTGCCCGTGCCCTCCCGATAACGGAGGCTGGCATTCCGGTCGGAACCTGCCCGACCGACGGCGGCCCGCTCGTGCGGTCGCGCGGCGACGTGATCTGTCTCGACTGCGAGAGCCGGTGGGGGCTCCCTGCGGGCGCGAGCGTCACTGACGGCGTCTGTGACGACTGCGCGCTGCCGAAAGTGCGCGTCGAGCGCGGCGAACCGTTCCATCTCTGCCTCGATCCCGCCTGCGATCCGATGGACGCGGCCGTCAAGGAGCGATTCGACCGCGTCTGGAACTGTCCGGACTGCGACGGCGAGCTGACCGTCGAGTCCGCGCCCGGACGCGTCTATCTCGGCTGTGAGAACGACCCCGACTGCGAGACGACGTTCTCGTTCCCCTCGGGCGTCGTCGTCGACGAGTGCGACTGCGGTCTCCCGGTCTTCGAAACGGCGACCGGCCGCGACTGCCTCGACGGGAGCTGCACGGGCGAGGGACACCCGGCCGGAGACGACGCGAACTGACCCGTTACTCGGCGAGCTGCTCGCGCCCCGGCGCGATGAGCCGGTCGAGGTACTCGGCGAGCGCGCCCTTCGCGTCGGCGGGATGGAGCTCGCCGGACTCCAACTCGGCCTCCAGGTCGTCGTACGTCTCGTACTCCAGGTCGCCGCCGTACTCCTCCGGCCGTTCGACCCGAACCGTCTCGAACCGCGGAAAGACGTGGTACTCGAACACCTGCAGGACGGGATTCTCTCGCGACTTGCCGTCTTCGGTCGGCTCCGGGTCGGCGGTCGGCGGGCAGTACGCGTCGTTCACCTTCGACTCGATATCCTCGCGGGAGTCCTCCATCGAGATGGTGACGCCCTCGCTGGAGGACATCTTCCCCCGACCGGTGCCAAGGTCGGCGATGAGCGGCGTGTGGAGGCTCGTCGGCGGCTCGCGGTCGATGCTCGGGAGCACGTCGCGGGCGAGCATGTGGACCTTGCGCTGCTCCATCCCGCCGACTGCGAGGTCGACGCCGAGGTACGGGATATCGAGCGCCTGCATCAACGGGTACACCGCCTGCGACACCTTCACGGAATCGCCGGAAGTGATCTCGGCCATCGCGCGTTCGGCCCGAGCGAGCGTCGTCTCCAGCTCTAAGGCGTGCAGATCCAGCGTGTAGTCGTCGTCGAGTTGGAAGTCGGAGCCGAGCACGAACTGCGTGTTCGACTCGTCGAGCCCGTACGCGATGAACTGGTCGCGCATGCGCTCTGCGGTGTGGCGGATCTCCTCGAACGATCCCTTATCGTTGAGGTAGGCGTGCACGTCAGCGAGCAGCACCGTCACCTCGAACCCGGTCTGCTGGAGGTCGATGAGTTTGTTCGCGGTGAGCATGTGCCCGATGTGGAGGACTCCCGAAGGCTCGTAGCCAACGTACGCCCGCTTTCCGTCGGGGTCGTCGGCCAGGGCCTCGATCTCCTCCTCGGTGACCACCTCGGCCGCGTTCCGGGTGATCCGCTCGTAGGCGTCCATACGCACGACTGTGGGGTTGTCGGACATATGACTTCTGGAAGCGTGCGGACGCGTCCCGAGCGGGAGCCGACGACCCTGCGTTCGCAGATGAAGCCCGACGATCCGTCCCCGTGACCGAAAACCGACGAACCACGACCGGACGGTCAGTACTTCGGCAGTTCCATCGGCTTCCCGCCTCGTTCGCGGGTCTCGACCTCGTCGGCGAGTTTGCGCATGAACGGGTCGACGGTGTTCGCCATGAACATCACCGGCTGGTCGGTCGCGAACAAACGATCGAGCACCGTCTCCGCGTCGGTCTCATCCGTGTCGTGTTCTGTCGCCGGCGCCTCGACCCGCCGAGCGAACACGCCGGTGTACGTGCCTCCGACGTGGACCCGGTCGATGAGCCCCCGTTCGAACAGGATGTCGATGTAGTCCACGAACGAGGACGTCCGTCCCCGCCGGTCCCGCCGCAGGAAGACGAACGGACAGACGAGCTTCGCGTCGTCGCCCGTCCCGGCGAGCTGACGGCGGAAGAGCTCGGTGCTCTCGATCTCGTTGACCTTCGCCGCGTTGAACACCCGCCCCTTCGGCAGGTCGGTCCACTCCGGCTGAATCGTATCGAGCATGGACTGGATCTCGTCATCGGCGATCCGCGACTCACCGATGTGATCGAGGACGTGATTAAGCATGTGGACGGTCTCCGCGCCGGTGAGATGGCGATGCCGCTCTGGTACGTCGACCTGCTCGATGGTCCCGCCGCGCGCCTCGATCTCGTCTTCGAGGTAATCGTGAATGGCGCCGTGCTGCTCGCCGCTGATGACGTGACACCCCTCGGGAACTGAGCGCGCGAACGAGCGCGCGATCTCCTGTCGCGTCTCCCCCAGCGTGTCGTTGTGGTCCTGCCGCACGTTACAGAACAGGAGGAGGTTGGGTCTGAGATACCGTTCGTTGACCATCCGCATCGTGTACTCGGTGATCGCCTGATTCTCCATGACGATGGCATTTTCCGGGTCCGTCGCGGTGAGTTGCGGCACGAACTCTTGGATGAGATTCACGTTCTCGTACAGCGTCACCCGCGGTCCCCGACGCTGGATCAGGATTTTTCGACCGTTGTAGTACGAGGTCGGATGATCCCCGGTGATTTTCGTGTAGGTGTCGTACCCCCGTTCCGTCAGGATCGACCCCAGCCGCTTCGCGGTCGACGACTTCCCGCGGATCCCCGAGACACCGATGCGGATGTCGACATCTTCGAGATGGGCCTGATGCGTTCGCCCGCGGCCGATCAGATTCTGAGCCCGCTCCAGTGTGGACGGCTGATCGATCGTCGTCCCGCCGTACGACAACCCCTCTTTCCGGTTGAACGGCCACATTATCCGTCACCTCCGGAGAGCACGGACGCGGAGAGCACCGACTCGTCGTCCGGCGCCTCGATCCGCCAGCGGTAGGCGACCGCGAGGCAGCCGACGATGACGATCACACCGACGAGCGCGACGAGCGGCGTGAACTCCTGAAGAACGCCTCGCCGATACGGATCGACGACGGTCCGAACGAGCAGGAGCATCCCCACGAAGGCGGCGACGGCGAGGACCGGCTGTTGGCGGCGCTCGTGCGGCGGTGTGACGTGGACCGCATAGGCGTCGACACCGGCGATGACGCCGACGAACAGCGCAGACAATCCCCGGATGATCGGAAACTGCGTCACGAACGCGAGCGCCGCCATGGTGCTGACGGCGCAGCCGAGGCTGATGAGCACGCGGCCGTACAGCAGCGTCCTTTGGTGGATCACCCAGATGGCCACCAGGGAGACGGCGAACGAGAGGACGAACAGCGCGAGGAGCCAGCGGCTCACGAGCGCGAACAGCGCCAGCAACGCCATCGACACGATACCGATGCGAACGCCGAACTCTCGGCGGACCGCCTCAGAGACGGCCATCCCGATAACGAGGAACAGGACGATGATCGACCGGACCTCGATGTTCGGCGCTAGGTAGCCGTCGATGACGGCCCCCCTCATAATGGCGACATCCGCCGTTCGGGCGAACAGCACGAGCGGGGTGAGATCCCCCACGAGGCGGGCGGTCCGGGGTCCGACGAGGGCGACGCCGAGGAGGCACAGTCCGAAAATGATTCCCGTCGTGTACACGAGGTCTTGCCGCCGGTACGCCGGTTTCGTTTGTGCGACGTTATACGCAGCGAGCCCGGGGAGGATGCTGCCGACGAGGATGATTGGATTGACGTCGAAGAATCCCGGCACGACGGCGACGATCGCGAGATAGCCGACGATGGGAACGACCGCCCCCGCGGCGAGCGCGACGAGGAACTCGTCGCGACCGTATATCAGCGTCCGCTCTTTCGCCTGCCACAGCAGTAGGTAGGCAACGGCGGCGCTCACGAAGAACACCGGGAGCGTGATGAACTCTTTGAGTGCGTACACCACCAACGTCGGCACGAGGATCGCCCCGCCGAGCCGGAGCCCCTTCGTCTGCGTCACTGTCGCCGTCAGAAAGAACCCCAACGCCGACAGTAGCGATGCAATAATCACGGTAATTGAACGTTATCTTCCCGCCCATGCACATAAACGCTGACTGTTTAAGCAGGACGGCCCCGCTCACTCCTCGGTGTCGGGCAGCGTCCGCCCCGCCCGGTGCTCAGAGATGATCCGATCGAGGTGCTCCTGTTTCTCCGCCTTCCGGCGCCGCTCGGCCCGCCGTTCCCAGTCGTCGAGTGCGGCCTCCAGCTTCGCTTCGTCCGCGACCGCCAGTTCGTCGACCTCGCGGACGGGGACCGCGTTGGCGGGGACGACCGGCACGTCGTGATCGAAGAGGACCTGATCCGCGACGTCAGAGAGGTTTCCGTCGCGGATCACCGTCCGAGGCTCCGTCTCGGCCAACCGCTCGGCGGTCCGGCGCCCCGCGCCCGAAGCGTCGCGGAGGTACACAACGTCGCCGGCGACCAGCCCGTACGCCTCGTCAGCGGTCTCCAGTGCGTCGAGCGTGAACTGTTCGACCGTCTTCACGCTGACGAGTCCCTGATCCGCGGCCACGTCGTCGAAGTTGGAGTGGTCGAGCCGCCACAGCTCCTTCAGCGTCTCCACTTTGGTCTCCAGCTCCGCGACGGCCTCCTGCGCCTCGTCGCGCTCGCGCTCCAACCGATCCGTCTCGCGTTCGAGCCGCGAGACGGCCCGCCGGGTGCGCGCCTCGATGCGCTCCTCGCGCTTCGCCTCCTCCAGTTCGCTCTCCAGTTCCGCGATGCGCTCGTCGCGCTCGGTGACGTCGGCCTCCAGCGAGTCGGCGTGCGACTCCAGCCGCTCGACGCGCTCGCGGAGCCGACGGATCGTCTCCTCCTCCTCGGTTCGCTCGGGCTCAGTGGGGTCCGCCTCGTCCGCGTCGTCCTCGACGCCGCCGCTCTCGCCGCCGTCGTCCTCGCTGAGCTCCGTGATAACGGCCTCCACCGAAGCGCCGCCGGCGACGACGCCCGCGATGACGGCCTCCCGGTCGAGCCGGGGCGGGACCTTCGCCGCAATCCGGTCGAACTGGTCCTCGTGGTCGTCGTAGGCGTACAGCGCCGCCGCCAGCGCGTCTCGCTCGTGGTCGTTGTCGTAGCCCGCGTCGCGAGTCCGGTGGAGCTTCTCGTCGACGGGGAGGTCGGTGGTCGGCCGCCACCCGGCGGCGTCGAACGAGCGCCGGAACTTCTCGACGGTCTCCGGCATCGGCTCCACGTCGGCGGCGACGATGATCGGGCGGCCCTGCTCGATGATCCACTCGGTCACGTCGGCGGTGTCCGCGGTCCGCGAGGAGTAGAGCGCGTGGACGGTCCCGTCGAGGCCGACGACGGCCGCCCCTGTCGTCGTCCCCGGGTCGATCCCGACGATCACTCGGTCGCGTCGCTGCACGAGCGGCTCGTACTCGATCCCGTCGCGTCGCTCGCGCTCGACCTCGACGCGGACGTCGCCGGCCCGCGAGTTCGACACGGGGATGTCCTCCGGACGCGCCTCGACCGTGAACGTCGCGTTCGCGTAGCCGCCGTACTTCTCGGTCACGTCGCGCTCGAAGGAGAGATTTGACTCGTTCAGCTTCGACTGCACCTGTCGCGTCCGCTTCCGGACGTTCCCGTGGATGCGTCGGGTGTAGCGATCCTGACTCCAGCCACCCTTCCCCGTCGACCGCCCGCGAGACACCTTCACGCGCGTCTCGTCGGTAAACGCGGTCACCTCGTGGCCGACGTTGGCCGCGGCCAGTCGCGCCGACGCCTCCGCCTCCTTCATCGGCTCTTTCCCGTACGGGATCCCGTGCCGGGAGGCGACCCGCGAGAGCGGCTCTGGGCGCTCCGCGCCTGTCACCTGCACGAGCCGGGTGCCGTCGGGTAACGACCGGAGAAAGCCCACCAGCTCATTCTTGTTCGCCGCCAGCTCGTAGGCGTTGTCGGTGGCGACGTACAGCGGCTCGCGGTCGTCGATCAGCCGGCAGAGCTTCCGAAACGACACCACGTCGCGGGTCACCCGCGCCACCGGGCCGTCCATGTCGGGGGCGTCCGGATCGTCCTCGTCGACGGGGTCTAAAATGACGAGGGCGTACGAGGGGTCGTCTCCGCGAACGTCGCCACTTTGGACGTCGACGCCGAACACCGGCCGGTCCCGGGCGCGGGTAGTCCGGGTTGTCACGTCACAGAATAGGCCGTTCGCGCGTATATACCCCACGCCGGGGTCGGCGGGTTTTCGTCCGGTCGGCGCTCTCGGTCTCCCGGATCGTCTCAGTACAGGTCGCCGAGATCCTCCTCGACGTGCGAGTGTTCGTCGGCCGGGAACTCCCCGCTCTCGACGGCCTCGCGGTACGCCGCGACAGCGTCGGCCATCTCGCTCCGGACGTCGCCGAACTGGCGGGAGAAGGGCGGCGACCAGTCGCCGAGTCCGACCGCGTCGTTGATCACGAGCACCTGCCCGTCGCAGTCGGGGCCCGCGCCGATCCCGATGGTGGGGATGTCGAGCGCCTCGGTGACGGCGCCCGCGAGGTTCGCCGGGACGTGTTCCAAGACGAGCGCGAACGCCCCGGCCTCTGCGTGTGCCCCCGCGAGTTCGATTATCTCTTCGGCGGCGTCCTGATCGGTCCCCTGTCGGGCGTACCCGCCGAGTTGGTTGACGTGCTGGGGAGTTAACCCGAGGTGCGCCATCACGGGAATGCCGACCTCGGTCATGCGACGCGTGCTCTCGACGGTGTGCGGACCGCTCTCGATCTTCACCGCGTCGGCGTCGGCCTCCTTCAGCAGTCGACCGGCGTTACGTACGGACTCGGCCGGCTCGACGCCAAACGAGAGGAACGGCATGTCGGCGACGACGAGGGCGTCCTCGCTCCCGCGGGCGACCGCCGCGGTCCGGCTCTCGACCTCGTCGAGCGTGACGGGAAGCGTGGAGTCGTAGCCGAGGACGGCGTTGCCCATGCTGTCACCGACGAGGATGATATCGATGCCCGCCTCGTCGACGACCGCAGCGGTCGGGGCGTCGTACGCGGTCAGCATCGTGATCGGCGTCTCGCGGTCCCGCAGTCCCCGCGTCGTGGTCATACCCCAACACACCCGCGCGACTGGTTAAAATCGCCGGAATCCGGAACACTCGGCTCGCCGGCACCTGCCGCGCCGCGACCGCCACCGATTTGCCCCTCGGCACCCGAGACGCGGTCGTGCAACCTGTCGAGCGGGCCGAGTTCGAGGGAATCGACTACGGCTGGGTGATGCAGACGACGTTCGTGCTCACGATCCTCGTCGGCGCCCCGGTCGTCGCGGTCCTGTCCGCGTTCGTGCCCCTCGACTCGTGGGGCGCCCGCGCCGCCTTCGCGATCCGCGTCGGCGCGCCGATCTGGTTCCTCACCGCCGTCGCCGTCGCGCTCTACGCGCGCCGCACCGACGCCGGCGACGGCGGCATCGACGGCGCCGAGACCGGCGACCGGGTGAACGGTGACGACGGAGAGGCCGGACGCGACGCTCTCGAAGGCGATGAGGCTCGTCCGGACGACGCCGACAGCGACACCGCGACCGCCGAGGAGAGCGCGGTCGGGGACGACTCGGCGAATCGGTCCACGTAGCTCCGCGTCGCCCGGCTATACCAGATCCGACACCCACGCGTACGCCACGCCGGCGCGCTCCGCCGCCACCGCGTCGCGCCGCGAGTCGCCGACGAAGAGCGCGCGGTCTGGCGCCGCACCGAGGCGATCGATCGCCGCGAGCAGCGACTCCGGCTCCGGTTTGTGCGTCCCCACGGTGTCGCGGCCGACGATCGCGTCTGACTCGAGCGCGTCGCCGAGCCCGTGCGTCTCGACGGCGATCCGGCACGCCTCCTCGCAGTTGAGCGAGCAGACGCCGGCCGGCGGCGTGCTCGCCCGCTCGCCGTTCGGCTCGATCAGCCGTCTCCCGAGCGGAAGCAGCGTCGAGTCGCGTGCGCCCGTCCGCTCGTGGAGTGCGATCGCCTCCTCGACCGGCTCGCCGACTCCGTACTCGTCGGCGGCCTCCAGTAGTCCCCAGAGCTCGTCGGTCGGCGGCTTGATGCCGTGTTCGGCGTACACGTCGAGCACCGAAGACGCCACCGCCCCCCAGTCGACCGCGAGCTCGACGAGGGTCCCGTCGAGGTCGTAGACGATGGCGTCGTACGCCGCGAGGTCGCCCGTGAACGCGTCCGGTTCGGGGTCACTCATTGGCCGCCCAACACCCCCCGTGCGATGATCGTCTTCTGGATCTCCGTCGTCCCTTCGTATATCTCAGTGATCTTCGCGTCGCGGTAGAGCCGCTCCACGTCGAAGTCGGTCGTGTAGCCGTAGCCGCCGTGTATCTGGACGGCCTCGTTGGTCACCGACATCGCCGCCTCGCTGGCGCGGTACTTCGCCTTCGAGGCCGCGACGCGGTTGTCCTCACCCGCCTCGGCCTGTCGGCACGCCTCGCGGACGAGGAGGCGAGCCGCGGAGACGTCCGTCGCCATCTCCGCGAACTTGTGGCGAATCGTCTGGATCTCGGCGATCGGCGCCCCGAACTGCTCGCGCTCGGCGGCGTATGAGGTTGCCTCGTCGAGCGCGGCCTGCGCGACCCCGACCGCCTGCGCCGCGATGCCGATCCGGCCGCCGGTCAGCGTCCGGAGGGCGGCCGAGAGCCCCCTTCCTTCCTCGGTGAGTCGGTTCTCCGCCGGAATCCGGCAACCGTCGAAGCTGATCCCGGTCGTGTCGGAAGCGCGGAGCCCCAGCTTCTCCTCCTTCTTCCCGACTTCGAACCCCTCGGTGTCGGCCGGCACGAGGAACTGCGTGATCGACCCGCGACCGTCGTCGCCGTTGCTCGCCTCGTCCCCGCCGCCGTCGACCTTCGCGAAGACGATGGCTACTCCGCCCCGCTTCCCGTTCGTGATCCACTGCTTCTCGCCGTTCAACACGTACTCGTCGGTGTCGGGGTCGTAGGTGGCCGTCGTCGACATCTCGGCCGGGTTCGAGCCGGCGTGCGGCTCGGAGAGGCAGAACATCCCGACTGGTCGCCCCGCGGCCGCCATCTCTGGGAGCCAGCGCTCGCGCTGGGCCTCCGTCCCGAACTCGGTGATACAAGACGTGGCGAGACAGTGGACGGACAGCGCGGTCGCGACCGCGAGGTGGCCGTACGCCAGCTCCTCGTTGACGACCGCGTAGGTCGTCTCGTCGGCGTCGAAGCCGCCATACGCCTCGGGGACCGTGAGCCCCGTCAGCCCGAGCTCGGCCAGCCCGTCCCACGCGTCCTCCGGGAACGACTCCGTCTCGTCGGCCTCGCCGGCTCCGGGTCGAAGCTCCTTGACCGCGAACTCCCGGACAAGCTCCCGGATCGCCGCCTCTTCGTCCGTGAGCGCCGAGCCGACGCGTGCGCCAGTCATGACTTCGCGTTCGATCTCACACGGAAAAAGGTGAGCGATCGGGGTGGGTCTTCGGCGCGGCACCGCTCCAACCACCCCGACGCTCACTGCTCCCAGAACGGGTAGAGTTCGTCTCGGGGCGGCTCCTCGATCCGATCGCCGTCGAGGAGGACGCTTCCCGCCTTGCCGCCGGCATCGCCGTTGCACTCGTCCGCTGCGCGTACCTCGCCGATCACGCCCGCACCGATCCCGGCCGCGTCCAGCGCGTCGGTCGCCTCGCCGACGCGCTCGGGGGGAACCGCCGCCAGCAGCGCCCCGGAGCCGAACGTCGCCAGCGGGTCGACGCCGAGCGCGTCGCAGCAGGCCCGCGTCTCGGGTCGAACCGGAACCCGGTCGCGCTCGACCGCGAGGACCGTCTCGCTCGCGCTCGCGGTCTCGACGAGCGCGGTCAGCAGGCCGCCCTCGGTCGGGTCGTGCATGGCGCTCGCGGCGTCGCGCACGGCGGCCGCGTCGGGGACGACGCTCACCTCGTCGAGGAACCCGGCGGCGGCGTCGAGCGTTTCGGCCGACACTCCCGCCCCGGCGCACTTGTCGCGGAAGTCCGTCGCGAGGATCGCGGTCGCCTCGATTCCGGCGCCCTTCGTGAGGAGGAGTTGGTCGCCCGGCGCGGCGCCTCCGCTCGACACGAACCGGTCCGTGGTCCCGAGCGCGGTCATCGAGCAGAGCGGACGCTCCAGCGTCGGCAACACCTCCGTGTGGCCGCCGACGACCGCGACGCCCAACGCCTCCGCCGTCGCGTCCACCTGCCCCGCGACGGTCCGCAGTCGGGCCGGGTCGTCGTCGGGGAGGAAGAGCGTGTGCGTGAGCCACCGGGGGTCCGCGCCGCTCGCCGCCACGTCGTTGCAGGCGACGTGGACCGCTAACTCGCCCACGGCGTCGGCCGCCAGCGACAACGGGTCTGCGGCGACGACGAGGGTCGACTCCGTGCCGGAGAGATCGATCGCGGCCGCGTCCTCGCCGTAGGCGGCCCCCACGTCAACGGCGGCGTCGTCGGCCCCGGTCGCCGCGAGGACCGCCGCGAGCGCCTCGGGACCGAGCTTGCCGGTCATCGGTCCCGCAGCCACGCGACCACGGCGTCGGGATCGGCGTCGAGTCCGCCGCCCTGCGCGAACGTCGGGCCGCCGCCGCCGCCACCGCCGAACTCGTCCGTGACCGCGCTCACGACGGCGCCGGCGTCGAGGCCGTCCGCACCCGCGACCCCGTCCGCGACTGCCACGACCACGAACGGCGCGTCGCCCTCGCCGACGGCCGCGACCGCGTCCGGGGCGTCGCCGACCGCATCGTCGTCGCTCGCGCCGCTGCCGCCGAGGAGCGCTTCTGCCGGGCCCCGGAGATCGTTCGGGTCGGCATCGCCGACGGTGCCCACCGCCCACGTCGTCCCGTCGACCACCGTCGTCCGAAACTCGGCGAGTCGAGCCTCCAGCAGCTCCGTCCGGGCCTCGTCGAGCGAACCCTCCAGTCGATCGACCTCCTCGCGGAGGCGACTGACTGCCTCGGGGAGGTCGCCGATCCGCGCGTCGAGGCTCGTCGCGGCGTCGAGCGCGGCCGCGTGCACCGCGGCGTTCCGATCGATCGCGGTCGGCCCGACCGCGAACTCGACGCGAGTGACTCCCTCGCCCGGGTTCGAGCGGTCGAGCACCGATATCGGTCCGATCTCGCTCGTGTTTCGGACGTGGGTGCCGCCGCAGGCCGCGACGTCCCAGGCCGGCGCCGCGCCGACCGCTTCCGCCAGGCTCGCATCGTCTGAGGCGTCGACACCGTTCCTCCCGCCCCCGGCGATCGTCACGACGCGGACCGCCTCGCTCCCGCTCATCGCCCCCTCCTCGGTCTTCGTGTTGAACGCGATACCGTCGACCGCGCGCGCCTCCTCCTCGGGGAGCGTCTCCCACGAGACGGGCAGCGAGTCCCACACGGCCCGGTTGGCGAGCCGCTCCAGTTCGACGAGGTCATCGTCGTCCAGCGGCTCCGCCGTCGTCAGGTCGACGCGCACCTTCTCGGGCGAGATGTCGAAGCCGGCGTAGCCGAGGTCCTCGCAGGTCCGGCGAGCGGCGCCGTAGAGGACGTGCGAGGCGGTGTGCGCCCGTGTGCAGTACGTCCGGAACGCGTCGTCGACGACCGCCGAGACGCGGTCACCGGACGAGTAAGACGGCGCGCGCTCGAGGACGTGAACGACCTGCCCGTCGCGCTCGGTCACGTCCTCGACGAGGGCGCCGTCGATCGTTCCCCGGTCCGCCGGCTGTCCGCCGGACTCGGCGTAGAAGAACGTCTCGCGTAACACGACTTCGCGGCCGTCGACCGATTCCACCGTGGCCTCGAACTCCCTGACCTCGGGCTCCGCCGGCGCGCGTGACGCAGTCATTGGCGGGATATGGTCGCGGTCGAATAAATAGGTGTTCGCCTCGCCGACCGGTGAGATCGAGCGACGCGGCGGCGACGTCGCTCGCGTGCCGCCCCGACCGCCTCGCGATCGATCTCCCGATCGATCCGAGCTCAGTCGGACAGTTCGAACGCGACCTCGACCTCGGCCTGGTACTCCCGGTCGGCCGTGCTCTGGAGCTCCACGCCGAACTCCTGTACCTCCGCCCAGTAGACGTTCTCGAGCGTGTCTTCGGCCCGATCGATCGCGGCGTCGGCGGCGTCGTCGAAGCTCTCCTCGCTCGTTCCGATCAGCGTGATTTTCTTAAAAACCATGTCACACGCTAATTGCACACACGATCATATAAAACGGGTGGGCGAGTGAGGGGTCGTCGTCAGGGGCTTCCCGGCGCGCCTTCCATCACCGCGAAGTCCTCCCCATCGCTATCGATGCCGATGACCGCCCAATCGTATGGGGGTTTTTTCGAGACGAGGCGGTCGCGAAGGTCGCCGGCCCGGTTGCGCCACGTGACGAAACAGCGAAGCCGTGGCGTGTTGCCGCCGTCGGCCAGATACGGATCCAACTCGTCGTTCTCCATGCAAAGCACCGTCACGAGCACACGTCGCCACTTCCGTTCCGCGACGAACTCCTGTCCGCCCTCGGAAACGGTGTACCCGAGTTCGCGAAAAACGTCTCTGGCCTCCGTCGTCGGTGGGATGCTCGCAGTGGCCATCTACCTCAACGTTGATCTCCATCCGTGATAAAGTTTCTCACGATTCCGCCGATCCGGTTACTCGTTCCGTCGTGAGGCGCTCACACCGGTTCTCGCTACGGTGGCGCTCTCGAATTTCGGACCCCGATTCACGGGACGAACGCCCCGTCCGCCGGTCACTCGTGGGCGGCGTCCCACTCGTCGGGCTTTCGGAGGTTACCGCAGTTCGTGCACTGTATTCGCCCCATCGTGTCCATCGCGGTGTCGAACGAGTCGCAGTTCCCGCAGCGGAACCCCCACCGGGATGACCCGTCCGCGTCGGCGAACACGACGTAAAACGGGCCCTCGGCGCCCCGTTCGACCATCGTCCGGTCGGTGTACACCCGCTCGCCGTCGGCCGTCGTCGAAGCGTCGAGACTCATGGTCGATACTACCGCGCGGATCCGGTTAAAAGCGCCACTCGACGGTCAGCGGTTCGGATGGCGGAGCCTCAGAAGGAATATCGTTCGAACTCTCGGGGTGACCGGCGGACTCCAGCTACGTCCGGAACGACTCGCCGCAGCCGCATTCGGAGACGACGTTCGGGTTCTCGACCTCGAAGCCGGCCGCCTGTAAGCCGTGCTCGTAGTCGAGTTTGCTCCCGCCGATGTAGTTCCGGCTCGCGGGATCGACGAACACGCGAAGCCCGTGGTGCTCGACGACGAGGTCGTCCTCCTCTGGCTCCGTGTCGAATCGCATTCCGTACGAGAGACCCGCGCAGCCGCCCTGCTGGACGAACAGCCGGAGGCCGGCCTCTTCGATGTCGAGCCCCTCCCCCTCCAGCAGGGAGAGGGCCTCTGTCGCGGCGTCGGGGGTTACCTCGATCGCCGGGTCGCTCCCAGTATCGACCGTTTCGGTGCTCATGCTACTGTGTTCCGTTCGCACGGTGAAAACCCTGCCGGCGCGTCCCCGCTCGGCGTTATCGGTGATGGTTACGTTCCGCCGAGCGACCCCTTCGGTGGCCCCGCGGACGGTTTCTCGGCCGTCAGGAGAGGAGCGCCCCGTCGCTGGGACGACACGGTTTTGACTCGGTAGTGAGTGAACACGGGTATGACGGATTCGTCGCTCCGCGTTGGGCTGTTAGTCGACGGGGACCCCACGACCGAGCAGCACGCCGCCGCGGAGTGGATCGGCGCCCGCGACGGCGCGGCCGTCGAGATTGTCCCGTTCGACGCCCTCGACGCGGGCGAGGCGCTCGCTCCACCGGTGGCGCCGGAGCCGGGCGACGCCGACGGGTCGCGGTCGCTCGGCGAGTCGTATCCGGGCGCCGGCGTCGGTGACGCCGCCGGGCGGTTCGACGTCCTCTGGTGGCACCGCGACCGTCCGATCGGGAGCGCGAACCCACTCATCGACGCGGCGCCCGCGGTCGAGGCCTTCCTCGCGGCCGGTGGCGGCCTCTGTCTGAGCCTCTACGCGTTCGCGGCGGTCGACGCCCTCTCGGTCGAGTCGGTCCCCCCGGACCGCGTCGGCGACGATGCCCTCGGGGAGCCGTCGGGAGTGCTCTGGCGCTCGCTGCACGCCGACCATCCCGCACTCGACGCGCTCGACGGGCTCCGCCATCCGCTCCGGCGACGCGGAACGGTGCCCGGGGTCCGCTACGAGCGCGTGCTCCCCGCCAACGGCGAGCCACTCGCCTCGACGGTCCGCGGCGGCACCGAGGTCCCGGAGGAGGTGACGGTCGTCTCGTGGCCCGCCGGCGACGGCGCCGTCCTCGGAATCGGCGCGCCCGTGCTGTTCGCCGAGTCGCCGACGGACGAGCACGCCGAGGCCGGTCGGGACTTCGACGTGACTCGAGACCGGCTGTTCGCGGGGTGTCTCAGGAGCCTTGCGTCGTCCGAGCCGGTCCCGAGCCGGCCGGAGAGCGCCGCCGACATGCGTCGGCTCCGCGAGCGCGTTGAGGAGGCGGGCGAGGACGGCCCCGGCGGCCGCCCCGCATACCACCTCACGGCGCCCGCGAACTGGCTGAACGACCCGAACGGGCTCATCCGGTGGAACGGGCGGTACCACGTCTTTTACCAGTACAACCCCGGCGGTCCGTACCACAACACCATCCACTGGGGCCACGCCGTCAGCGACGACCTCGTCACGTGGCGCGACGAGCCGGTCGCGCTCTCCCCCTCGCCCGACGGCCCCGACCGCGACGGCTGTTGGTCCGGCTGCGCCGTCGACGACGATGGGACGCCGACGCTGCTGTACACGGGCGGCGCCGGCCGCGATCAGCTCCCCTGCCTCGCGACGACCGACGACCCCGAACTCCGCTCGTGGGAGAAGTACGACGGCAACCCCGTTATCGAGGCGCCACCGGCCGACCTCGACGTCCTGGAGACCGACGACTGGCGCGCGGAGTTCCGCGACCACAACGTCTGGCGCGAGGACGGCATGTGGTACCACCTCGTCGGCACAGGACTCTCCGACGGCGGGGGTGCCGCGCTGCTGTACACCGCCGACGATCTCCGCGAGTGGACCTACGAAGGCCCCCTGCTCGTGGGCGGTCCCGACGCCGGCGCCGTCTGGGAGTGCCCCGAGCTGCTCGACCTCGGCGAGCGTCGGCTCCTCCACGTCTCCGACTACGAGAACGTCGTCTACTTCCTCGGAACCCTCGAAGACGGCGAGCTCGCCGTCGACGCCGAGGGGCTGCTCGACCACGGCGACTTCTACGCGCCGCAGTCGCTCGAGGACGGCGATCGGACGCTCACCTGGGGGTGGCTCCCCGAGGCTCGCGACGTGGCCGACCAGTGGGACGCCGGCTGGTCCGGCGCGCTATCGCTCCCGCGGGTGCTCGAACTGGACGACGACGGCGATCTCAGGCAGCGGCCGGCCGCGGAGGTGACCGACCTCCGCGCGGAGCGGATCGCCGACCACCGCGACGTGCGCCTCACCGACGGCGACCGGCAGCGGCTCGACGCCGCCGGCGCGACGATCGAGATCGACGCGGAGATCGCCTTGGAAGACGCCGAGGCGGTCGAGCTATCGGTGTTCGAGACGCCGGATCGCGCAGAGCACACGCCGATCCGCTACGAACGCGATGGCACGCTGACCGTCGTCCGGGCGCCGTCGAGCGGCGACTCCGAGGCCTTCACCGACCCGCAGTCGATGTCGGTCCCGCCGTACGACGAGCCGCTGTCGCTGCGGGTGTTCGTCGACCGGTCAGTCATCGAAATATACGCGAACGGTCGGCACTGCCTGACGAGCCGGGTGTACCCGACCCGCGAGGACGCGGTCGACGTCTCCGCGGTCGCCGAGGGCGGGCGCGCGTCGATCACGGAGCTGACCGCGTGGCGTCTCGACGGCTCGATGGGACTCCCGGAAGACGAGGGGTTGACCGACGAAACTGCGGGCGATCCTGCCACCGGCGATCCTGCCACGGGCGATTCCACCGCGAACGATCCCGCCGCCCGCGAACGACGACCGTAGCCGCCCCGGCGCTCGCCGACCGCCGCCTCAGTACTCGGCGCTGTACTCGGATGCGCGGTCGACCCCTGGCTCGGAGACGCCCTCGTCGAAGTCGGTGGGCAGCCCAGACCCGTCTGCCGGTGGGAGCGGCTCGTCCGGGGTCGGGATCCGCCACGCGTCGAGGGATCCGAGCAGCCGAGTACGGTCGCCGTCGACTCTCAGCCGGAGCGTCGGCGCGAGCGTCCCACCGAACCGGTCCCGCTGTTCGACCTCCGGCAGCTCGGCGATTGCGTCGAGCGAGTCGCCCCCGAAGTCGTGGTAGTTGAGGAAGCTCTGGACCAACACCTCCTCCTCGTGGGCGAACGCCATCCACGAGTACGTCTGAAACGGCGCGCTCGGTGGGCTCGTGACGACGAGTCCGTTCCCGTTGAGCGGTCGGTACTCGCCCTCGAACGCGTCGGCGACGAACCCGTACAGTCCGTCGGGGCCCGTGACGCCCGGCGCGAACGTATGGACGTGACTACAGACGAACAGGTAGTAGCGACCGTCGGCGATGACGACGTGCGGGCGTTCGAGCTCTTGGTTCACTTCGAGTGAGTCGAGGAGCGGTGGCCGAAGCTCCCACGAGAGCGGGTCGCCGGAGGGAGAGGCAGCGACGCCGATACAGCCGTTGAACGCCCGTCGCTCCGTCGTCTCCGCGTCGTCGCCCTCGCGCTCCGGCGCCGGGACGTTCGCCTCGAAGAGGAGGTGTGTCTCGCCGGTCGCGGGGTCCTCGAAGAACCACGGGTCGCGGAACGTGTACGTCATCCCCCGCGACTGCGCCTCCGTCTCGTACCAGTCACCGTCCGGTTCCAGCAGCGTCTCGTGAGTCCACGGTCCCGCGAGCTCGATCCCGTCGTCGGTCGCGGCGACCGTGCCGCCGTGCGCGACCGCGATCCGTTGCGTGTAGGTCAGCTCGTCGGCGTCGTCGCGGCCGGCGGCCGTGTAGTAGAGGTAGAGGTCGCCGTCGTCGTACAGCGCCGAGCCGGCCCACTGCCGTTGACCGAGCGCGCCGCCGTCGAAGGCCGCCCCGGCGTCGCGCCAGGTCTCGCCGTCGGCCGAGTAGAAACACCGTATCTCGGCCACGTCGTGGCGAGTGCCCGGAAGCAGGTCCGCGGGCGCAGTGAGCGAGAAGGCGAGGCGATACCCGTCGACGTCGGCGATCTCGCCGTGTCGGTCCCGCAGGAGCCAGGTGTCCCAGATGTGTAGCTCCGGGAACGGGTCGACGGTCGGCGGTCCCGCCGGCGGCGCGACGTTGCCGTGGCGGCGCTCGATGCCCGCGGCCTGATCGCGCGTCCAGCGCGATCGGGACCGACGGTCGCCACCGGGGCGCGGATCGTCCATACGCTCACTCCACGACGAATCGAATAAAGCCTTTTCAGTCGTGGCGACCCGACGAGGTCGATCCGTCGACCGGCGGCGAGGGATGCACGGGCCTGCCCGAGACTCTCGACCCCGTCGCCTATCCCTATGATAAACTGTTTTAGTACAGCCGTGGTAGTTTGAACCATGACCACACGATCGGCTGGACGAACCGACGAGGCCGACTGCGTCCGTGGCGACGGGTGGTGACCGTGAAACGCGAAGAACTCACCGAGACGCTGGAGGACGCGGGGCTCTCCCCGTATCAGGCCGACGCGTACGTGACGGTCCTCGAGCTCGGCTCGGCGCCGGTGACCCGCGTGGCCGAAGCCAGCGGCGTCCCCGACCCGCGCATCTACGACGTGCTGCGGGACCTCGAGAGCGCGGGGTACATCGAGACGTACGAGCAGGAGTCGCTGTACGCCCGCGCGAACAGCCTCGACGCGATCATCGAGGACCTGGAGTCGCGGGCGAACCGGTTCGCCACGGCGACCGAGGAGATCGAGCGCCGCTGGAACGAGCCCTCCGTCGAGCAGTCGACCGTCAGCATCGTGACGCGGTTCGAGACCGTGATCAAGAACGCCGACGAGTTTATCCGTGAGGCCGAGTCGCAGGTGAACGTCTCGCTCGGCGTCGACGACTTCGAGCGCCTTCGCGGCGCGCTCCGCGAGGCGACCGAACGCGGCGTTCGCGTCAACCTCTCCATCCACGCCCCGGAGGGAACCGAGATGGATCTCCCCGACCCAGAAGAGCTGAGCGACGTCTGTTCGGAAGCGCGCCATCGGCAGCTCCCCTCGCCGTTCGCGGCGATCGTCGACCGCACGAAGACGTGTTTCGCACCGCACGCCGGGTCGACGAACGAGTACGGCGTGCTCGTCGACGACCGGACCCACAGCTACGTGTTCTACTGGTACTTCCTCACGACGCAGTGGGACACCTGGGAGCCGATCTACTCGTCGATCGACGACGAGCCGCCTATCGAGTACGTCGACATCCGGTACTGCGTCCGCGACGTCGCGCCGCTCCTCCGAGACGGCGCCACCGTCCGCGTTCGTATCGAGGGCGCCGACACCGAGACGGGGAAAGACAGGGTCGTCGAGGGACAGATCGCCGACCTCATCGTCACCGGGCCGAAGGACGCGGCCCACGCCGAGGTCATCGCGAGCTACGGCGGACAGGTCGCGATCGTGGTCGATACGGACGACGGGCTCGTCGAGGTGGGGGGATGGGGCGCGATGGTCGAGGCCGTCGAGGCGCACCAGATCACGGTCGTCGCCGTCGACAGCCCGCCCTCTCCGGAGCAGTGATCCTCGATGACACAGCGTGACTCCGGCAGCGGTCAGAACCGGCGGTGGTGGAAGGAGGCGGTGGTGTACCAGATCTATCCGCGGAGCTTCAACGACACGGACGGTGACGGGGTGGGCGATCTCCCGGGGATTATCGAGAAGGTCGACTACCTCGACGACCTTGGCGTCGACGTGGTGTGGCTGTGTCCGGTGTACGACTCGCCGAACGCGGACAACGGGTACGACATTCGGGACTATCGGTCGATCATGGACGAGTTCGGGACGATGGGCGACTGGGAGGCGCTGCTCGCGGCGCTGCACGACCGGGACATCAAGCTGATCATGGACCTGGTCGTCAACCACACCTCCGACGAACACGAGTGGTTCCGGCGGTCGCGAGAACGCGACGCGGAGTACGCGGACTACTACCATTGGGTCGACGGCGAGCCCGACGAGCCGCCGAACAACTGGGAGTCGATCTTCGGCGGGTCCGCGTGGACCTACGACGAGCGACGGGGGGAGTGGTACCTCCACCTCTTCCACGAGACCCAACCGGACCTGAACTGGCGGAACCCGCGCGTTCGCGAGGACGTCGAGTCGATGATGCGCTGGTGGCTCAAGAAGGGGATCGACGGGTTCCGAATGGACGCGATCAACCTGCTCTCGAAGGCCGAGGGGTACCCGGACGGGGATCCGACCGCCGGGCTCGTCGGCGAGGAGCGGTTCTTCAATGGCCCGCGGCTGGAGGAGTACCTGAGTGGGCTCGTCGACGTGCTCGACGAGTACGACGCGATGACGGTTGCGGAGATGCCGAACACCGACGTCGACACCGCGGCGCGATACCTCGAAGACGGCGCCGGACTTGGGATGATATTCCAGTCCGACCACATGGACATCGACGCGGGCCCGGACGGTATCTGGGACCCGACCGACTGGGGAGACCTTGACCTCCCCGAGTTCAAGCGGGCGATGACTCGCTGGCAGACCGGGCTCCGCGGCCGGGGATGGAACTCGGTATTCCTGGGAAACCACGACCAGCCGCGGATCGTCTCGCGCTTCGGCGACGACGAGGCGTACCGACGCGAGAGCGCGACGCTGCTCGCCACCTTCCTCCTGACGCTCTCGGGGACGCCGTACGTGTATCAGGGCGACGAGATCGGGATGACGAACGACACGTTCGAGAGCCTCGACGAGATCGACGACGTGGAGACGATCGGGTCGGTCACCGACCTGTTCGAACGCGGCGTCGCAGACGGCTTCGAAGACGTACGGGACCTCGTGAACTACTGGAGCCGCGACCACGCGCGAACGCCGATGCAGTGGTCCGCGGCCGAGAACGCCGGCTTCACCGACGGCGACCCGTGGCTCCTCGTCAACGAGAACTACCGCGAGATCAACGTCGAGACGGAGCGGGACCACGAGAACTCCATCTGGCATCACTACCGGCGACTGATCGATCTCAGAGGTGAGGAGGACGCCCTCGTGTACGGCGAGTACGACCTGCTGTTGCCGGACCATCCCAGCTTCTACGCGTACACGCGGACGCTCGGCGACGACGAACTTCTGGTCGTTCTCAACTGGTCCGACGGCCGCCCGACGTTCGAGGCGGGAACGGTCGACACCGCCGACGCCGAGGTCCTGGCACGCAACTACGAGGAGCCGCCGACCGACCCCGCCGGCCGCGAGTTCCGGCCCTACGAGGCGGTCGTGTACCGGCTCTGAAAAAGCGATTCCGGACGGCGTCGACGCTCAGTCGGCCTGCACGCCGTCCCCGCCCGCTTCGGTGTCCGCGTCGGCGACGACGCCGTGCGAGATGGCGTCGCCGGTCTCGTCGTCGAACAGGTGGATCCGAGCGCGGTCGAGGACGATCTCGACGTCTTCGCCCTCGCTGATGTCGGTCGCCGGATCGACGCTCATCAGCAGGCCCTGCCGCTCCTCGAAGTCGGTCATCCCCTCGTTGTCGTCCATGTCGAGGATCGGCTTCAGGTAGACGAAGATCTCGTCGCCCATCGGTTCGAGCACGTCGGTCTCGACCGAGAACGTCCTGCTCGGATCGCCGGCCTCGGCCCTGTTGTCCGCGAGGTAGAGGTCCTCCGGGCGGATGCCGAACTCCACCGCGTCGCCCGACCCCACGCCGTCGATCGCCGCGGTGTCGAAGGAGACGGAGTAGCCGTTCGCGTCGAGGGTGCCGTCGCCGACGGTCGCGTCGACGAAGTTCATCGAGGGAGACCCGATGAAGCCGGCGACGAACCGGTTGGCCGGCTGGTTGTAGCAGGTGAGCGGCGGCGCGATCTGCTGGAGCTCGCCCTTGTCGAGGACGGCGATCCGGTCCGACATCGTCATCGCCTCCGCCTGGTTGTGCGTGACGTAGATGATCGTCGTGTCCAGCTGCTTGTGGAGCCGCTGCAGCTCGGTCCGCATGTTGACGCGCAGCTTGGCGTCCAGGTTCGCCAGCGGCTCGTCCATCAGGAACACGTCCGGGTCACGGACGATGGCCCGCGCGATCGCGACGCGCTGACGCTGCCCGCCGGACATCTCGCTCGGCATCCGATCGAGCATGCCCTGCATCCGGACGACCCGTGCCGCCTCGTCGACGCGCTCGTCCATCTCCTCTTTGGGGAAGTTCCGCAGCCGGAGCCCGAAGGAGATGTTGTCGTACACGTCCATGTGCGGGAACAGCGCGATGTTCTGGAACACCATCGCGATGCCGCGGTCCTTCGGCGGGAGGTTCGTCACCTCGCGGTCGCCGATCAGGATCTCCCCCGACGTGGGCTTGGTGAGTCCCGCGATCGTCTCGAGCGTCGTGGACTTCCCACACCCGGACGGACCGACGAGGCAGATGAACTCGCCGTCCTTCAGATCGAGGTTCATGTTGTCGACCGCCGTTACGTCGTCGTACTGTTTCGTGACGTCCGTGAGTTTTACTCGTGCCATAATGTTATCACTCCTTGAGCGCGCCCTGCGTGAGGCCGCTGATGATCTTGTCCTGTGCGACGACGACGAGGATCGCCACCGGAACGATCGCGATCAGGCTCGCCGCCGCCTGAAGGTCGTACCGAACGGTGTACTGCGTCTGGAACGCGATGACGCCGTCGACCACCGGCGCCCACTCGGCCGCGCTGTTGCCGGTCATCAGGAACGAGAAGAAGAACTCCGTGTACACCGTGATGAAGGTGAGAATGCCGGCGGTCGCGACGCCGGGAGCCGAGAGCGGCATGATCACGCGGAACAGCGCGCCGAGCCGCGTCGTCCCTTCGACTCTGGCGGCCGCCTCGAGGCCGTCCGGGATCTGGCCGTAGAACGTGGTCAGTATGAAGATCGCCAGCGGCATCGTGAACGCGCTCAGCGGCGCGATGACCGCGCCGGGCGTCCCGTAGATCTCCACCGGGAGAGTGAAGATCCCGAGCATCGGAACCTGCTGATTGAACGCTCGGAACAGCGGGATGAACAGCGTCGCCGGCGGGAAGAAGCTGAGGACTAGGAGCGCGAACAGCAGCGGCGTCTTCCCGCGGAACTCCAGGCGCCCGAACGCGTACCCGGCGAAGCTCGCGACGAGGAGTACGAACACCGTCACCGTGAACGCGTAGAAGAGGCTGTTGAACATGAACCGCGCGAACGGCACCTGCACGAACACCTGAACGAACGCCGATAGGTCGATCGTCGTCGGAACGAGCGGGATGTCGGTCTGTCCGGGCGGTGCCATCGCCACGTTGAACAGCCAGTACAGCGGGAACAGCGAGGTCGTCAGCAGGACTCCGCCCAGGAACACCAGCATGACGGCGTACGCCTTCTCGGGGTTGCGGATCCAGTCGTCGGCCCACCGCCCGATGGGTGAGTTGTTCTCGTCGTCGCCGCTCGACTCGCCGTCCGAGCCGTCGAACGTTTCCGCGTCTTCGTGGTTGCGTGCGTCGATGCTCATGTTATGCTAACCCCAGGTTCTGGTTGCTTACTCGAATGAGTAGAAGGTACATCATGATGAACAGTCCCACGACGATGGCGATCAGGACGCTCACGGCGGCCGCGGAGCCGTACTGCGTCGCGGAGCCGAACATGAACTGCGTCACGAGACAGGTCATCGACGGGACGGTCGAACAGCCGACGGTCGTCGACTCGATGATCCCGTACACCCGGAGCGCGCCCATCGTCCGGAACAGCATCGCGACCATCAACACCGGGAACACCAGCGGGAACGTGATGTAGCGGAACCGCTGCCACCGGGAGGCCCCCATCACGTCGGCCACCTCGTACAGGTCCTGGTTGACGCTCTCTAACCCCGCCAAGATTAGCAGGGCCATGAACGCGGACGTCTTCCAGATGTCCGCCACCGTCACGATGACGAAGCTGTCGAACGTCGTGTTGAGTGGCAGGTTCGAGAAGAGCCCGATCTGCTGGAGCGGCTCGGTCAACAGCCCGTACCCGGGCCGGAACAGCAGGAAGAAGATCATCCCCTGAATAACGATCGGGATCGCCCACGGCAGGATGATGAGCAGCCGAACGAGCCGCCGGCCCTTGTACTCGGCCTTCATCAGCATGGCGTAGAGGAAGCCGAGCAGCGTCTCGCCCGTCACGCTCAACACGGCGAACAGTATCGTCATGAACAGCGCCTGCTCCAGGATCGGCGTCTGGAAGGAGGGATCGATGAACGCCGCCGGCGCAAGCGCGTTGGTGTTCGTGAGCAGCGCGACGTAGTTATCGAGCGCGACGAACTCACCCAGCTGACCGGAGGTGATCTGGTCGGCGAAGAACGACATCCTGATCGCCGACGCCAGCGGCCAGAACGCGAACAGCAACAGCACGAGGAACGCCGGCACCAACAGCAGATACGCGTACGCCTGCTCGCTCAGGTTCTCCGTCCACGTCGCGAGCCCCGTCAGGACGCCACCGGAGCCGCCCGACGTCTCCGTCCTCTGTTCAACTGCCACGGCGATCAACACCCCGCCTGACTGCCCGTCGTTGTGGTACGAGCATCGCCCGCCTGTTTTTCATGCGAATATTTATCATTATTGTATGTTTATTGTTTGACTCGATCCCCGAAACGCCGTCGGGCGGGGAGGCCGCTCAGCCGAGCGCCGTTACCCCGACTGCTCTTCGATCGCGGAGATCTGCTCTTGCATCGCGCTCGCGGCTTCCTCGGGCGTCTGCTCCTGCCGGAGCGCCGAGTTGACCTCGTTGGCGACGATGGTCCGCTGGTTCGGCCACACCGAGGTCGTCGGCCGCGGGATCAGGTTCTCCGCCGAGTACTGGAGCGCCTCGAAGTACGGCCCGTACGTGTCGCTCTCCTCGACGTAGCTGAACAGCTCCGGCTTCGGCGGCATGTAGTTCGCCTCGTCGAACTGAAGTTGTAAGACCGAGTCCTCCCACCATGCCTTGATCACTTCCTTCGCCGCCTCCTTGTTGTCCGTGTACGGGTTCATCGACATGATCCACCCGCCCTGGGCGTGCCAGGAGCCGTTCGGCCCCGCGGGCAGCGGCATCACGCCGAGCTCCATGTCCGACCCCTCGAAGGCGCTCACGGCCCCGCCGATCGAGTAGGTCCAGTTGCGCTGGGTGACCGCGCTCCCGGCCTCGAAGGTGCTCTTCGTGTCGGGCTCGATCCACCCGGCCACCTCCGGGGGCGAGACGCCGTCGATGTCCATCGGCGAGAGCCCCTCGCCGTGGATGATGTCCACCGCGGCCTCGATCCCGTCGATGGACTCCTCCGTGTCGAGGGTGACGGGTCGGTCGCCGATCGGCCCGAAGAGGTTGTCCTGCCCGCCGAAGAAGGCGCCGCCCATGCTCGTGAGGAACTCGTTGAACGTACAGCACGCCAGTCCGATGTAGTTGTTCCCCTGCCAGACGTGGCCGTAATCCACGTCCGAGGTCTGCGCCTCGGAGACGATCTGCGAGAACTCCGCCCACGTCGGGGGATCGGTCTGCCAGGTCTCGAAGTCCGAGTCGCCGTACCCGGCGTTCCGCAGCAGGTCCTTCCGGTAGGTGATGACTGGGTAGTCAGGGAACACCGGAACCGAGTACAGGTCGCCGGTCTCGGGGTGAGTCCCCGTGTCGATCATCGACTGGACACCCTCCTCCTTGACGCGGGCGATGAACTCCTCGTCCATCTCCTCTTCCAGGTTGACGAGGTCGTCGCGGACGATGAACGGGATCGTCCACCCGTTGTCGGTCAACACCAGGTCCGGATCCGACTCCTCCGCGTTGATCGCGGTCCGGAGCTGCTGTTGCTTGCTGCCGGAGTCTGACGGGGGCACGACCATCTCGACACTGATGTCGTCGGACAGCCCCGCTTCGTGGAGCGCCTCTTCGAACCCGATGTCCTTGTACGCCGACCCGGAGAAGACGGTAACCGTGTTGTCGCCGCTGCCGCCGCCGCCGCTGCCGCCGCCGTCGCCTCCGCCGGTACAGCCCGCGAGGCCGGCCGTTCCCACCGCGCCCGTCGCCGCGAGGTACTGTCGCCGCGAGACCCCCTTGGGTGTGCTATCGTCTGGCATCGACTGCCCATAAGGAACAATCATTAATATAATTAGGGGTATTTACAACAGGAGATGTTAACAATATCGACCGATTGGGCATCCGGCTGCAGACCGATGAGAAGTCCAGTTACCGACGCCGACCGGTCGGGCGGTGACTCGGAGGGCGATCGCTCGCTCGCGCTCGCCGCGACGCTCGATGCCGGCTTCCGGACCGGCGCGGCGACGGGGACGCCGGGCGACCGCAGGCTTGATAGCCCGACGGCCGGAACCCCGTGTGAATGACACGCTCGACCACGCTCGACCCGCGGCGGCCGGAGCACACCGGCGAGAACCGGTGTTGGCCGTGTACGGTCGTCAACGTCGCGCTCGTCGCCGTCGCCGCGGCGGCGGTCTCGGTGGTCAGCCCGTCGACCGCCGGCGCCGTCGCCGTCGTCGGCCTCGCGCTCGTTTGGCTGCGCGGATACGTGGTGCCCGGGACGCCGCGCTTCGCGCCGCGGCTCGTGGCCCCGATCCCCGGCAGCGACGCGCTGTTCCACGGAACCGCCGCCACCGACGGCGGCGACCGCGCGCCCGACGGTGAGAGCGGCTCGCTCGATCCGGCGGACGTCGATGGCGAGGAACTCCTCGATCGGCTCCTCGCCGAGGGCGTCCTCGAAATCGACGGCGACGCGGTGGCGCCGACGGCCGCCTACCGCGAGCGCTGGCGCGCGGAGACGGACCGACTCCGGGCCGAGGACACCGAGTCGCTCGCGGCGATCGCCCGAGATATCTCTCCGGCGGCCGCGGCCCGAGCGGTCAGTGAGGACGGCGACGAGTGGGTCGCGCTCTCGCCGCCCGACGGGAACACCATCGACGAGACGTGGCTCCGACGTCCGGTCGCGATCGCCGAGATCGCGGGCTACCGCGCCGCCGAGCCGTTCCTCTCCGACGACTCGATCCGCCTCGCCGCCGCCCGGACGAACCGGATGTTCCTCGAGGCCTGCCCGGACTGCGGGGGCGACCTGGAACGCGGGGTCGACATGCCGTGCTGCGGCGGACACACGGGCCCCGGCGAGGAGCCCGCCGAGACGCTCGCCTGTCCGGCCTGCGAGGTCCGGCTCTACACTTTCCCGCGGGAGTGAGGTCTCGATCGTCGCGGGAGGAGCAGTCCCGGTCGCCGCGGGAGCGGCGGTCCCGATCGGTTTTTTCACTCCCGTGAGCGGACGGTGCCCATGGGATCCGACGGCGGTCCGAACCGGCAGTGGTGGAAGGAGGCGGTGGTGTACCAGATCTATCCGCGGAGCTTCAACGACACGGACGGTGACGGGGTGGGCGATCTCCCGGGGATTATCGAGAAGGTCGACTACCTCGACGACCTTGGCGTCGACGTGGTGTGGCTGTGTCCGGTGTACGACTCGCCGAACGCGGACAACGGGTACGACATTCGGGACTATCGGTCGATCATGGACGAGTTCGGGACGATGGGCGACTGGGAGGCGCTGCTCGCGGCGCTGCACGACCGGGACATCAAGCTGATCATGGACCTGGTCGTCAACCACACCTCCGACGAACACGAGTGGTTCCGACGCTCGCGCGAGCGCGACGCGGAGTACGCGGACTACTACTGGTGGCGCGAGGGCCGCGACGCCGACGCGGTCGACTGGGAGTCGGAGCGGGGACCGGACGGAGAGGCCCCGCCGAACGCCTGGGAGTCCCTGTTCGGCGGGCCCGCGTGGTCCTACGACGAGCGGCGAGGGGAGTGGTACCTCCACCTGTTCGACCGCAAACAGCCGGACCTGAACTGGGAGAACCCCCGCGTGAGGGAGGCGGTGTTCGACCTGATGAACTGGTGGCTCGAGAAGGGGATCGACGGGTTCCGGATGGACGTGATCAACCTCGTCTCCAAGCCCGATGGACTCCCCAACGACTTCGACGCCCCGCTCAACGGGACGCTGAGCTGCGTGCCGAACGGACCGCGCGTCCACGAGTACCTCGGGGAGATGAACGACCGGGTCCTGGACCGGGACCTCCTCACGGTGGGCGAGATGGTCGGGCCGGAGCTTCCGATGGAGCACGCTCGCCGGTACCTGGACCCGGACGAGGACGGTCTCTCGATGCTGTTCCACTTCGAGCACATGACGCTCGACCGGGGCGAGCGCGTCTGGGACCGCGAGGAATGGGCGCTCTCTGAGCTCAAGGCCGTGTTCAACCGGTGGGACGAGGGGCTGCGCGAGACCGGGTGGAACGCGCTGTACCTCAACAACCACGACCAGCCGCGGATGGTGTCGCGGTTCGGCGACGACGGCGAGTACCGACGGGAGTCCGCGACGCTGCTCGCGACGCTGCTTCACACGCTCCGGGGCACCCCCTACGTCTACCAGGGCGAGGAGCTGGGGATGACGAACTATCCGTTCGAGTCGACCGACGAGCTCCGCGACGTCGACACCCTCAACCCGCTGCGACAGGCCATCGAGGACGGGACGGTGGCGTCGTTCGACGCTGTCAAGTCGGGAATCCGCGCGAACACTCGCGACAACGCGCGGACCCCCATGCAGTGGTCCACCGCGGAGCACGCCGGTTTCACCGACGGCGAGCCGTGGATCGGCGTCAACCCCAATCACGACGCGATCAACGTCGAGCGCGAGCGCGCCGACGGGGAGTCGGTGTGGCACTACTACCGCGAACTCGTCGACCTCCGCGAGGAGTACGACGCCGTCGTGTACGGCGACTACGAGCCGCTGTTCCCTGAGGACGACGAGGTGTGGGCCTACACCCGGACGCTCGAGACCGCCGCGGGAGCGGAACGGATCGTCGTCGCGCTGAACTTCACCGGCGACGACCTCGACGTGAACCTCCCGGCGGGCGTCACGAGCGACGGGGCCGCCCTGCTGCTCGGCAACTACCGCGGGGAGGGGACCGCCGACGCGACGGGGGAGTTCGCAGCCGGCGACCTCCGTCTCAGACCGTGGGAGGCGCGCGTCTACCGCGTCGTCGAGTAGTCGGTGCGAGCCCTCGTTCGGTCCGGGCTACTCGAACCGCTTACGGACGCTCTCGGCGTGCGCCTCCAGCCCCTCGGCCTCCGCGAGCGTCGTGACCGTCTCCGAGAGGTCTGAGAGCGCGTCGCGGTCCAGCCGCTGGACCGTCGACGACCGGAGGAACGTGTCCACGGAGAGCCCGCCGTAGCGCTTCGCGCCGCCGTTCGTCGGCAGCACGTGGTTCGTCCCGGTCGCATAGTCGCCGGCGGCGACGGGCGAGTAGGGGCCGAGGAAGACCGAGCCGGCGTTGGTGATACGGTCCAAGAGGGCCTCGTCGTCGTCGGCGACGATCGAGAGGTGCTCGGCCGCGTATTCCTCGGCGAAGAGCACCGCCTCGGGCATCGACCGGGCGTGCAGGACGCCGGAGGCGTCGTTGTCGAGGGCGGCCCGGATCGTCTCCTCGCGCTCGCGGTCCGCGGCCTGCGCGTCGACCGCCTCGGCCACCGCGTCGGCGAGGTCGGCGTCGGCGGTGACCGCGACCACCGAGGCGTTCGGGTCGTGTTCGGCCTGCGCGACGAGGTCGGCCGCGACGAGGTCGGGATCGGCGGTCGCGTCGGCGAGGACGAGCACCTCGCTCGGTCCCGCGAGAAAGTCGATCTCGACGTCGCCCTGGACGACCGCCTTCGCGGCGGTGACCCACTTGTTGCCGGGGCCGACCACCTTCTGTGCGTTCGTAACCGTCTCCGTGCCGTACGCGAGCGCGGCGATCGCCTGCGCGCCACCGACCTGGTACACCGCGTCGGCACCGGCCTCGTGGATCGCCGCGAGGGTGACCGGTTCGAGGTCCTCGGCCGGCGGGGTCGCCACGGCGACGTGGTCGACGCCCGCGACCGTCGCCGGGATGACCCCCATCAGCGCGCTGGAGGGGTAGGCGGCCGCGCCGCCGGGCACGTAGACCCCCGCCCGGTCGATCGGCCGGAAGCGGCGGCCAAGCTCTCGGCCGCCGAACTCTTCTCGCCAGTCCTCGGGGCGCTGTCGCTCGTGGAACTCGCGGATGTTCGCCGCCGCCTCGCGGACCGCGTCGAGCACCGGGTCGCCGGCGTCGTCGAGCTCCGCGTGCGCGCGCTCGGCGTCGTCGGTGATATCGATGTTACCGACGCTCACGCCGTCGAACTCCTCGGCGAACTGTCGCACCGCCACGTCGCCCTCCTTGCGCACCCTGTCGACGATCTCAGTCACGTCGTCGCGGACCGCGTCGACGCCGGCGTCGCGCTCGAAGAAGGCGCGCCGCTCGGCCGGCGAGAGGTCGGCGACGGTTCGTACGTCCATGCGCTCCCTCCGGGCCGCGGTCAAAAGGGCGTTCCGACTCGGCGGACGGAGACGCTCTCGTCCCGACCCGCCGACACCTCATTCCAACCGTCGAATTCCGGTCACGTCGAGCGTCGCGAGGACGACGAGAACCGCCAGCAGCGCCGCAGCAGCAAAGAGGATCGGCGCGGACAGCGCCACCGCGAACTCGTACGGCGCGACGAGCCGAGTCGTGCCGCGGACGACGAACGAAACGAAAACCAGCCCGAAGGCGAGCAGCGCGAGGCCGACGAATCGAGACTTGTTCATGTGGTGGGAGATCGGTTCGGCTCCCCCTCAGTCCGACTGCGCGACGCCCGAGCCGTGCGGTCCGTGTTCGCGGTGGTCGCGCGTTCCGTCGAAGCCGCGGCACACCTCGTAGAACACCGCCTCGGGGTCGTTGTTCCACTGCCACTTCCAGCGGGTTCGGACGAGCAGCGATATCTTGCGGGTGAATGAGAGCTCCGGCGTCGTCGACACCGTGTCGTACCCCAGATCCCGGATGAGTCGGTGGTGGTCCGCGTACAGCACCGCCGCGAGCAACACCGCCAGTTGGCAGTCCTCGGGGAGGTACTTGATCCCCGCGACGCCCTCCTCGTAGAGCCGCTCGGTCCTGGCAAGCTCCTCGCGGACTGCGGCCCCGACGTTCGTGTCGAACTTCAGGTCGAGTATCTGATCCTCGCTCACGCCGTGACGCTGGAGTGTCTCTAACGGGAGGTAAATGCGGTTGCGCTCGATGGCGTCCTCCCTGATGTCGCGGATGAAGTTCGTCATCTGGAACGCTTCGCCGAGCCGTGTCGCGTGCGGGAGCGCCGCCGCCTCCGTCTCCTCGTCGAGGTCCATGATCGCCGTCATCATGCGCCCGACCGCGGCCGCGGAGCCGTCCATGTACGTCTCCAGCTCCTCGTAGGTCTCGTACCGGTCGGTGCCGATGTCGCTCTCCATCGCGTCGACGAACGAGTGAACGTCCTCGTCGGCGATCTCGTACTCGGTCTTGATCGAGGCGAAGGCGTCGAGCACCGGGTCGTCCGCCGGCGCCTCGCCGAGGGCGGCCCGTCGCAACCGATCGAGCTCCGATCGCTGTTCGTCCGGGGGCGCCGTGTCCTCCGCGTCGACGACCTCGTCGGCGATCCGGAAAAAGCCGTACAGCACGTACGTGGCGTGGCGGATGCGCTTCGGCAGTAGCCGGGTGGCGACGTGGAAGGTTTTGCCCGTGCGGCGCTGGATGCGCTTGCCCTGGGCGACCTGAGTTTCCTCTACCATGGTGACCTCTGGCGATCGACAAGGAGGGTCGAAAACGGGTCGCCAGTCATGGACAAAAATTCGCTCTCCAAGAACATAACAGTTCGCACATCCATGGTTACTTTCATATCATATTCCGCGAATCCGGTCCGGTCTGTGGGATCAGACGATCGCGTCGAACGGCGAAAAATCGGAAGACTGCGGCGCCGCTCGCTCAGTAAAACGTGTCGCTGCAATCGTAGACGACCCCGTGCGCCGGGCAGACGTACTTGCAGTGTCTGTGGTACATCGGCGTTTCACAGCGCGGGCAGGGCCGGCCACCGGTCCCGGTCGTCGCTTCTCCCCCTGCGTCCTGGTCGTCGTCGCGCTCGCTCATAGGCCCGTCACGGTCGCCGGGCGCATAACCAATTCCCCTCGTGCGTCAGCATCGCCGCCCGTGCCCCCGTTCACCTGATCAGTCAGGACGCCGCCAACGAATCGTACACCGACTCCGCGACCTGCCGCTCACCGAACGGCAGGGTCAACACGCCCTCCCACTCGTCGTCGGTGAGCGCGTCCGTCGTCGGCTCGTCCAGTTCGACCCGCCTGACTTCGGTCCCGTCGAGCGTCATCGACACGACGAACCGCTCCGGTTCGTCGACCGCACCTGCCGCGGCCAGTCGCTCCTGAAACGCGTCGACTCCGGCCTCGCCGAGCGCAACGTAGACGAGGTACTCTCCGTCGTCCGCGAAGACGCCTTCCACCTCGTCGAGGTCGCTCGCGTCGAACAGCCGGCGGTCGTCCTCGCCGTCGCGCAGAAGTCTCGCCTCGAACGGGGCGTCCGGGTCGACGTCGACCGCGCCCGCTGGACCGTCGGTTCCGCCGTCATCGGTCGACCCGACGCCGACCGGGTTGCCGTCGATCGCTTCGCCGGCGTCGCCGTCGCCCATCGCCGTCGCCCCGGCGAACCCGACGGCACCGACCGCGCACGCGGCTCCCACCCCGGCGAGCATGCCGCGTCGAGAGAGTTCCATACGCGACCGTCCCCGTCGGGGTTCAAAAGGGTTACACGCCGATTCACGCGGCTGATAACGAATCGTGCCGCTCACTTCGGCGACTCGTGCGGGCCCGCGACCTGACGGCTCCGCGACCTCACGGCTCCGCGAACTCGACCGCCTCGCGCGTCGCCGTCTCGCCGAACAGCCAGTCCGCGTGGTCAACGGCGTACTCTCGGTGCTCCTCGGTGATGTAGCCGAGCGCGTCCTCGACGACGACCGGGCGGTAGTCGCGGAGACCGGCGCTGCCGGCCGTGTGGAGGACGCAGACGTTCGCGAGCGTCCCGCAGATCAGCAGGTCGTTTATGCCGTGCGCGTCGAGGTGCCCCTCCAAGTCGGTCTGGTAAAAGGCGTCGTAGGTGTGCTTCTCGACGACGTGGTCCGCCTCGCGCACGTCGAGTTCAGCGACGAGTTCGGCGTCCCAGGACCCCTCGACGACGTGCTCGCCCCAGCGGTCGAACTCGTCGTAGTAATGCGCCTCGTCGAACTGCTCGGGCGGGTGGACGTCGCGGGTGTAGACGACGCTCGCACCGGCCGCGCGGGCCCGATCGACGAGCGCCGTTACCGGTTCGACCGCCGCCTCGCTCGGCTCGGCGTAGAGGCTCCCGTCCGGGTGACAGAACCCGTTCTGCATGTCGACGACGATCACCGCAGTCTCGGTCGGATCGTACGGCATGGCCGACTGTTGGACGCCGCGGCTGAAAAAAGGAGAGCCGGACCCCTCCCCGCACCGACAAACTACTTATCGGGCCAGCCGTAATCGACGGTATGCGACGGGTTCTCACCTTCTCGGTCGTCGCCGCCGCGATTGCTCTCCTCTCGCTCGGCGTCGTCGGGGCTGCTGCCGCCCCGATCGTCGAGAGCGTCTCCGCCGGCCCCGCGACGGTCGCCGCCGGCGACGCCCCCCAGAGCGCGACCGCGGCCGAGTGCGACGTCGGTGACGGCCCCGACCTCGTCGGCTGTTGGAATGGGGTGCACTACGAGGACGAGCTGTCGTTCAACCAGAGCGACGGGCTCAGCGACGCCGAACTGGCGGCGTTGACTCACCTGACGATGGCGCGCGTCGAGCACGTTCGCGAGCGACCGTTTCGGGAGGACGTGCCGGTCGAGACGGTCTCCCGGTCGCAGTTCATGAACAACTCGGTCGGCGGGAACAACACCACCGACGAGGCGTTCCGGCGCTGGAACGACCAAGTGTGGGAGGCGCTGTTCATCGTCGGTGACACCGAGAACGCGAACGACGAGATAGACTCCGTGTTCGGCGGTGCCGTCTCCGGCTTCTACTCGCCGTCCCAGGACCGGATCGTCCTCGTCGTCGCCGAGGGGGAGGAGACTCGGGTCGACCCCTCGACACTCGCTCACGAGCTCGCACACGCGATGCAGGACCAGTACCACGACCTCACCCGACCGCGGTACGTCGGCACCACGCAGGACGGCGACCTCGCTATCAACGGTATCGTCGAGGGCGAGGCGGTCCACATCGAGGAGCGGTACGATGCCCGCTGTGCGGCCAACTGGAGCTGTCTCGACGCACCTAATGCCGCCGGCGGGGGCGGCGGGTCGGCGGCCAACTTCAACTTCGGCATCCTCCAGACCGTGCTCCAGCCGTACTCCGACGGCGCGCTCTACGTTGCGGAGTTGGTCGACGAGGAGGGCTGGGAGGCGGTCAACGAGACGATGACGAACCCGCCCGGGAGCACCGCCGAGGTGATCCACCGGAACCCCGAGTACGAGACCACAGCTATCGAGTTCGAGGACACCGCGACCGGCGACTGGGAGACGTACCCGAACCAGGGGGTCGACGGCGCCGAGACCGCGGGCGAAGCGTCGATGTTCGTCATGTTCTGGTACCAGAGCTTCGAGTACCGCTATTCGGTGCTCGAACCCGACGCGAGCGCCGGGGATAACGTCCGGATCCACACGCGGCCGGACGAGCAGCTCCGGACGCGAGCGAACTACAACTACGCTCACGAATCGACCGACGGCTGGGCCGGCGACGTGCTGTACCCCTACCGCGCCGGCGCCGATGACGACGCCCGCGACGGCTACGTCTGGGTGACCGAGTGGCAGACCGTCGGCGACGCCGCAGACTTCCGCGAGACGCACCTCACGATGCTCACCGCCCACGGCGATGCCGAGTACGAAGCGGGGCGGGTGTATGAGATAGCGAACGGCGACTTCCCCGGCGCCTACGGCGTCGTGCGGGACGGGACTCGCGTGACGATCATCCACGCCCCCGAGCCCGCCGGTGTGCTCGAACTGCGTCCCGGCGCGGATCTCGCGCTCCCCGCGACCGACGGGAGCGACGCGGACGGGAGCGATGCGGACTGGAACGATGCGGACGGCGACGACACCGATACCGACACCGGCGCGGACGGCGACGACACCGACGGCTCGTCGGGTCCGGACGCCTCGACGGGCGATTCGGCGCCCGGATTCGGCGTCATCGCCGCCCTCGTCGGGCTGTTGGCGGCGGTGTCGCTGCTCGCGCGTCGAACGCGGAACTGACGCTCCGGCGAGTCGGCCGCACGGTCGGTGTCGGGCCGAGACGAGGCCAGCGGCGGCCTCACGGGGAGCCGGATCCGGCGCGAGACCCGGACCGCTTTTGCTCCCGCGCCGGCGTACCTCGTGTATGACCGAGTCCGAGTTTGACATCGTTGACGCCGCCGCGATCCGCGATGGCCGGGCGACGGACGCCTACTTCGAGCGGACCGAGGCCGCGCTGGCGCACGCCGGCCGGAACCCCCACGTCGTCGCCGAGGTGACCGCCGATCAGTTCCCCGACGGCGACTTCGAACTGCTCGCCGGGCTGAAGGACGCCGTCGCCCTCCTGGCGGGTCGCGACGTCGACGTCGACGCGATCCCTGAGGGGCGACTGTTCGACGGCGGTCCAGTGATGCGAATCGAGGGTCCGTACCGGGAGTTCGCGCGGCTGGAGACGTCGCTTCTGGGCTTCCTCTCGCACGCCTCCGGGATGGCGACCGCCGCACTCGACTGCCGGGTCGCGGCGCCGAAGTCGTCGGTGCTCTCGTTCGGCGCACGCCACGTCCACCCGTCGATGACGGCGGCGGTGGAGCGCTCCGCGCTAGTGGGTGGGTTCGACGGCTTCTCGCACGTCGCCGCCGGCGACCTGCTCGGCCGAGAAGCGTCGGGGACGATGCCCCACGCGCTCTCGATATGCTTCGGCCGCGGCGAACAGGAGGCCGCGTGGCGTGCCTTCGACGAGGCGGCGGCCGAGTCGGTTCCTCGAATCGCCCTCTGTGACACCTACTCCGACGAGGTCGACGAGACGCTCCGGGCGGTCGACGCCCTCGGCGACCGGCTCGATGGTGTCCGGCTCGACACCACCGGCTCGCGTCGCGGCGACTTCCGACACATCGTCCGAGAGGTGCAGTGGGAGCTCGACGTCCGCGGCCACGACGACGTCGACGTGTACGTCTCGGGCGGGCTCGGCCCCGCCGACCTCCGCGAACTTCGTGACGTCGCCGACGGATTCGGCGTGGGCGGGTACGTCTCCAACGCCGACCCCGTGGACTTCGCGCTCGACCTCGTCGCCGTCGAGGGGGAGCCGGCCGCGAAGCGCGGAAAGCTCTCCGGCGCGAAAGCGGTCTACCGCACCGCCGACGGCGCGCACGCAGTCGGCCTCGCGGACCGCTCGGGCCCCGAGGGTGCCGAGTCGCTCATGGAGCCAGTGATCCGCGACGGCGAGGTGGTCGCCGACGACGCCATCGACCTCGCGGCCGCGACGGAGCGGGCGCTCGCGGACGCGGAGGCGGTCGGCTACGGAACGGACACAACCGCGGAGTAAGAGGCGTCTCGAAACCGGTTACAGCTCTTCGACGGCGCCGCCGTCGACGCGCTCTCGGAACACCTGTCCCTCGATAAGCGTGACCATCGTCTCGTCATCCTCCCAAGCGTTGGGGGCGAGCTTCGCCTTCCGGCAGGCGCGCGAGAGGAACTCGGCGCCGGACCACCCGTTCTCGACGGGGACCGTCGGGTAGAGCCAGCCGTGCGAGTTGCCGCCGTCGACGGCGACGCCGTGGGTACCGATCTTCAGGTCGGCGAGGGGGTCGTTGGTGAGCACCGTGTTCGAGACGATGAACACGGAGACGGTGATGTTATCGAGCTCCTTGGGCTCGACCTCCGAGCCGCAGGAGTCGCCGGAGGCGGCCTTGATGGCGGCCTCGACGATGGCGTGACCGAGCTGGTCGGACGTTTCCCACGCGCCGGCACAGCCCCGGAGCCGGCCGCGCCCCCTCGTGGATTCGAGTCGAACGAACGCGCCAGTGCGGGCGTAGAACGCCTCCCGCATGCTGCCGGGTTGTTCACGTTGTCCGTGTCGGACGAACGACTCGACCGCCTCCCGCGCGAGTTCGACCGCTCGTGCACCGTCGTCGTACGACAGCTGAACGGTCTGAGCCTCGGACATACTATTCTATTACGTTGCTGTCGACTTGAACGCTTCCCTTGCGACTTCGTAGCACGATTCTCGACCGTCGAGGTCGATTATTTCCGGCCCGCGTCGCGGATCGCCGCGGCGCCGCCGTCTGGGTCGGCCCGGCCCGTCGCCAGGGCCGCGACCGCGTGCGTTCCGACGCGACCGGATCGCTTATTCGCCGCCACGGAGAACGTCAGACCGGACAGAGGGAGCCCGACTCCCGTGCCTCTGGCATGAGGAAAGTCCCCCCACCGGCCGGACAGGCGACCGGGCACACGCCCGGAGTCGGAGACGGCTGGCTCTGGAACAGCAACGACACCCCCCACCCCGACCTGTGAGTCGCGCGCGGTCGCTTCGGCGGCCGACGGCGTTCGCGGGGTTACCCGCGAACGCGCGAACCGACCCGTAAGGGAAGGGAGCTAACCCGACGAGGACAGACGGGTGGGAACGGATGGAACGGCGAATCCTCGCCGGTGCAAGTCCGCGCCATAAGGTAGTCCGGCCACGGCGCGGACGCTCAGCCGAATGTCGGGATGAACCGAAGGGGGCTTACTCCCCTCAGTCCGCGCTCACACCGCCAGCGACGGCCGTCTTCAGCTTCTGTCTTCCGCCGACTCGATCGACTCAGGCCGGTAGCAGCGCCGCGCTCGCCTCGGCCGCCCCCTGCATCTGGTCACTGTAGACGACTGAGAGGTAGATTAGGGTGAAGATAACGGCGTTGTGGAGTCCGTGGAGCAGCGCTGGGACGACGAGGTTCTCGGTGTACTCGTACACCGCGCCGAAGACGATGCTCGGGAAGAAGAGAATCGCGATGGTGGTGAGCCGCGCGGAGGCGCCGCCGGTGAGCGCCACCACGTGGATCGCCGCGAAGATCGCGGAGGCGATGAGGATAGCGGGCGCCGGCGACAGCGTCTCGCGCAGCCGTCCCTGAACGATGCCGCGGTACAGTATCTCCTCGGAGGGGCCGATCACGAGGAACGACGCGGCGACGAAGAGGGGAATGATCCCCGGATTCTGCATCGCGATCTCAGCGCTCTGGTTCGGCGCGGCCTCCGAGCCGATCAGCTGCATCACGAGCGAGACGGCGATGAGCGTCACCACGATGAGAGCCCATCCGCCGATCACCAGCCCGATCTCCTTCAGACTCGGACGCCGGACGCCGAGGTAGGCGACGATCCCCGACCGATCGAGTCCCCTCCATGTCAGGTAGGCGATCGCCAGTCCGCCGAACGCGACGTACTGCCCTAACACGAGCGTGAGAACGAGGTTCACGGCGAGCGACAACCCGCCCGTCACGGCGTTGAGCCCGAGCACGACGCCCCCGCCCAACAGAGCGACCAGCGGGCCGAGGAGGCCAAGGAGGAGCGCCGTGGCGATCGCGATCGTCACGGCACGGATGCCGGGACCGTCGGCCGCGGTCGGCGAGGCGGTATCGTCACCCGTCGGCGGCCCGTCGCCGCTGGCGGTCGCGCCGTCCGTCGGCTCGCCGCCGTCGGGAGCGCCCGCGTCGCCGCCGTCGGGCGCATTCGGCTCCCGTCGGTGCGTGTCGTCCCTGGAGGGGTCTGCCATTGTCACGCGTACGGACCGACGCATAATAGGGCTGTTCGTGTCGTTCGCTCGCGGCCGGTGGGGTTCGGCCTCAGCGGTACAGCAGTTCGTACCACAGCACGGCCGTTACCGCCCGTCCGTCCCGGAGCCCGTCGTCCACGACGGCTTCGAGCAGGTCGTCGTACGGGACCGTCTCGACAGCGATCGACTCGTTGTGGTCGAGGTCGCGCTCTGCGGTCGGCTCACAGCCCGTCGCGAGAAAGTGGTGGTGGACCGCGTTCGCCACCCCGTTTACCGGCTCCACCGTCGTCAGGCGCTCGAAGGCGTCGGCCTCGTACCCCGTCTCCTCGGCGAGTTCGCGGGCCGCCGCCCGTTCGAGGTCGTCGGCGTCCTCCGGCTCGACCGTCCCGGCCGGAAGCCCGCGGTTGACGCGCCCGACCGCCTGTCGCCACTCGTCGATGACGACGACGTCGCCGTCGGGTGTCAGCGGGAGCACCACGACCGCCGGAGGCTCGTCGACGTAGTGGAATCCGTCGGTCTCCCCGTCGGGGAAGCGCACCTCGTCGCGGCGCACGTCGAAGCCGGGGCAGCGGTAGTCGATGTCGGTGTCGAGCGTCTCCCACGCGAGGTCGTCCATGCCTCGGCGTCGGCGCTCGGGCACCTAAATCCCCTCACTCGGTCGGGGCGTCGCTCGGCGTGAGTGTCCCGACGCCCGGTCCGAGTTTCCCCGGCCGTTCGGTTCTCGACCCTCTACTCCCAGTCGCCGAGCGACGCCTGCCCGTCGCCGCGCTCGCTCGCCCGCCGGTCCCCGGATTCCTCCACCTCGGCCTCGGCCGACTCCGCCGCGGCCGGCTCCTCGCCCATCCAGTCGGTGAGTTTCCCGCCGTCGCCCTCGGTGGTGGTCGTCCCACCTCGGAAGTCGTGGGTCGGGTCGCTCGCGCCCCCGCCGCTGCCGCTCTCGACGTCGCCCGCGTCGAACCCGCCGAGCGTCGCCTGGTCGCTCTCGGCGAAGTCGAGGTTGGAGACGCGCACGCCGAGCTTTCGGACGCGGTCGTCGGCGAACTCCGCGAGGAGGTCGAGCGCCACCGACTCCACGAGGTCCGGGTTGTCGACCGGTCCGGGGAGGCTCCGTGCTCGGGTGTTGACATCGAACGGGGGCTCGACCACCTTGATCCCGATGGTGCGGTAGAGACAGCCCCGCTCGCGGGCTCGCCGGGCCACGTCGGCCGCGAGCGCCGCCACCGTTTCGCGCTTCGGCTCCTCGTCCGCCGTCGGCGACAGCGACGACTCCCGCGAGAGGCTCTTGGGGAGGCCGGTCGGCGTGACCTCCCGGTCGTCGTCGCCGCGGGCGCGGCGGTGGAGCTCCGGGCCGCGCTCGCCCAGCGCGTCGGCGAGCCGGTCGAGGTCGGCCGCGGCGAGGTCGGCGGCCGTCTCGATACCCATCTCCGCGAGCGTGCGCTCCGTCACCGGGCCGACACCGTGGATCTCCGCGGTCGACAGCGGCGCGAGGAACGACGCGACCGAGCCGGGCGGGACGACCACGAGCCCGTCCGGTTTGTCGGCGTCGCTGGCGACCTTCGCGGTCGACATGTTCGGCGCCACGCCGACGCTCGCGGGGACGCCGGCCTCGCGCTCGATCCGCTGTTTGACGTGCCGGGCGTACCCCTCTGCGAGGGTCCGCGCCTCGGCGGGTCCGGCCGCGGCGCTTCGCGGGGGGCTGTCGTCCTCGCCCGCATCTGCCGCCGTGCTCCCACCGGCGACGTCCCACGCCGTCCGGTCGGTGACGTCGAGGTACGCCTCGTCGATGCTCACTTCGCGGATCACGTCGGTGCAGTCCCGGAGGACGGCCTTCACCTCGCCCGCGACCTCCTTATAAAAGTCGAGGTCGACGGGGAGGTACCGCCCGGAGTCAGCGGGGTCGGGCGCGTCCGGGTCGTCGGGGTCGGCGTCGACTCGGCGCGGAAGCCGGTCGAGCGCCTCCGGGATCGGCATCGCGCTGTCGACGCCGAACGCGCGGGCCTCGTAGCTCGCGGTCGCGACCGCGCCGATCGTCTCGCCCGCCTCGTACCCCATGCCCACGACCACTGGTTCGCCGGCGAGTTCGGGGTGACGGAGTCGCTCGCAGGAGGCGTAAAAGCAGTCCATGTCCACGTGAAACACGACGCGGTCGCTCCCGTCCGCCTCGTCGGTCGCCGTTCCGGGGAGCGTGCCGCCTGCCATCGACCGAGGCTCCGTGCCGCGTCGCCTTAAGAATCAGCCACGCGCGGTGGCAGTGGAAACGCAACTTCGGAGGCCTCCGAGACGCGACGGCGTCGCCGAGCGAGGCGTTTCGACGCGTTCTCGCCGGTTCCCTCCGCCGCTGAGACGACTCTGCTCGTGGAGACTCAGGCTTGATAGCTGGTTCGGTATTAGTTTATAAGTTGATCGCGTATGGCCCCTCATGTCCGAACGGATCGACGTGCTGCACGTCGACGACGACCCTTCGGTCCCGGACCTCGCGGAGGCGTACCTCGAACGGGAGCTCGGAGACGTCGCTGTGACGAGCGTCACGTCGCCGTCGGCCGCCCTCGACCGCCTCGGCGACGGGACGTTCCACTGTATCGTCAGTGACTACGACCTGCCCGAGATGAGCGGGCTCGACTTCTTCGAGAAGCTCCGCGAGACCGAGCACACCATCCCCTTCGTGCTGTACACCGGGAAGGGGAGCGAGGAGATCGCGAGCCAGGCGCTCAACGCCGGCGTCACCGGCTACTTTCAAAAGGGCGGGCCCGAGCAGTTTCGCCGGCTCGCGAACCGCGTCAACCAGGCGGTCGACGAGCACCGGACCCGCGAGATTGCCGACCGCTACTCGACGGTCATCGACGCGCTCGGCTACCCCGTGTACGTCGTCGACGAGACGGGGGCGTTCGAGTTCGTCAACCAGCCCTTTGCGGAGTTGACCGGCTACGACCGCGAGGAGATACTCGGCAGCGAGCCGGACCTGATAAAGGACGAAGCCGACGTGTTGGAGGCGGAAGATCGACTCGGCACGATCCTCTCCAGTTCGGGCCCCGACGTCGAGCACTTCCGCGTGGATATCGTCCCCAAGGACGGCGACTCGATCCCCTGCCGAGACCACATGGCGGCGCTGCCGTACGAGAGCGAGCGCTTCGAAGGGAGCGTCGGCATCCTTCGCGACGTCTCCGACGAGATCAAGCAGCGCGAGGAGTTGGAGACGAAGACGCGAGCGCTCGACGAGGCGCCCGTCGGCATCACCATCAGCGACCCCGAGCAGCCGGACAATCCGATGGTGTACGTCAACGATCGGTTCGTCGACCTGACCGGGTACGACCGCGACGAGTCGATCGGCGTCAACTGTCGGTTCCTACAGGGCCCAGACACCGACGAGGCGGTCGTCTCGGAGCTTCGCGAGGCGATCGACGCGGAAGTGCCGGCGAGCGTCGAACTGCTGAACTACCGGAAGGACGGGACCTCGTTCTGGAACCGCGTCAGCGTCGCGCCGATTCGCGCCCCCGACGGGCGGGTCACGGAGTGGGTCGGCTTCCAGGAGGATATCACGGCGTTCAAAGAGCGCGAGGCGGCGCTCAAACGCCAGAACGAGCGGCTCGACGCCTTCGCGGGCATCGTCTCGCACGACCTCCGGAACCCGCTCAACGTGGCGCAGGGACGCATCGAATTGGCGCAGCGGTCTGGCGACGTGGACGACACGGTCGCGGAGAATCTCGACGGTGCCGCCGACGCACTCGACCGCATCGAGTCCATCGTCGAGCACACGCTCACGCTCGCCCGCGAGGGGGAGACTGTCGGCGACCCCAAACCGGTGTCCATCGGGGACGTCGCCGCGGATAGCTGGGAGACGGTCGACACCGGGCCCGCCACGCTCACGATCGACACCGACCGGGAGGGATTGGCCGACCCGGACCGGCTCCGAAATCTCTTTGAGAACCTCTTCCGGAACGCCGTCGAACACGGCGGTTCGGACGTTGCGATCCGGGTCGGCGACCTCGACGACGGCTTCTACCTCGCCGACGACGGACCGGGCATCTCGGAGGGGATCGCGGACACGCTCTTCGAGCCCGGACGGAGCGGTACCAAAGGGAACACCGGCTTCGGATTGGCAATCGTCCAGGAGATCGCCACGGCACACGGGTGGACTATCACGGCGACAGAGTCGGCCGAGGGCGGCGCGCGATTCGAGATCCGGGGACTCGAACGCGCTCACCTGCCGTCGGCCGACGCGTAGGCGGCGCTTCTCACTGCGCCGGCCGGTCTCGGACTCGGGCGCTCTCGTTTTCGATTCGCCGCGAGTCTGTCCCGGCGTGACCCGACCCGGAACCGGAACGACTCCCGCCGTTCGCAAACGCCTTTATATCCCCGACCGAAGCGGGAGGAAATGGGACTGCGCTCCGGGGTCGTCGACACGGACCGACGGGTCATCGTGCTCGCGCTCGCCCGGATGGTCGGGGCCGCCGGCAACTCGTTTCTCATCGTCGTGCTGCCGCTGTACATCGCCAGCGACCTGATCGACATCAGCGCGCTGCTCGGCACCGAGGTCGGGGTCGGCGCGGCGGCGGTCACGCTGACCGAACCCCTCCTCATCGGGATTGTGCTCTCGCTGTTCGGCTTCCTCAACAGCCTCTCGCAGCCGGTGACGGGCAGGCTCTCGGACCGAATGGGAGTCAGACGCCCCTTCGTGCTGCTCGGGATACTCCTGTTGGGAACCGCGAGCGGCCTCTATACGATCGTTACCGTCTATTGGCAGCTCGTGGTCCTGCGGGCGATACAGGGGCTGGGCGCGGCGCTGATCATCCCCGCGACGGTCGCGCTGGTGAACGAGTACGCCTCCGCCGACGCCGACCGCGGCGGGAACTTCGGCGTGTACAACACCTTCCGACTGATCGGCTTCGGCTTCGGTCCGGTGCTGGCCGGCGCCGTCGTCGAGGCGGGGCCGTACGACCTCTCGCCGGTCGGACTCCCCGTGATCGACGGCTTCGACGCGGCGTTCGTCGCCGCGTGTGCCGGTGCGTACCTCAGCTTCGCCCTCGTCTTCCTCCTCGTCCGTGACGCCGCGGAGTCCAGTGAGGCGAGCGACGACCTCTCGATCCGAGTGCGCGGCGACGACCACGTCCTCGACCCCGTGTTTGCACTCGGGCTGGCGACCGTGGCGATGGGCGTCTGTATCGCGCTGTTCGCGACGCTGCAGAACCAGGTGAACGTCCGGCTCGATCAAGCGCCCGTGTGGTTCGGGCTCCAGTTCGCCTCCGTCACGATCGCCAACGTGCTCCTGCAGGTGCCCGTCGGGCAGGCCAGCGACCGGATCGGGCGCCGGCCGTTCCTGCTCGCCGGCTTCGTCCTCCTCGCGCCGACGACGCTGTTGCAGGGGATCGTCACCGACCCCATCGTGATGACGATCGTTCGACTGGCGCAGGGCGTCGCCGTCGCGTTCGTCTTCGCGCCGTCGCTCGCGCTCGCCGGCGACCTCGCTCGGGAGGGGGAGTCCGGAACGACCCTCTCCGTCCTTACGATGGGGTTCGGCTTCGGTATCGCGCTGGGCCCGCTGGCGTCCGGCTGGCTCGTCGGATTCGGATTCGTGGTTCCCTTCGCCGTCGGCGCGGCGCTCGCGGTCGTCGCGTTCGCGGCCGTCGTGACGCAGGTCGAGGAGACGCTCGGCGCGAGTGACGACGCCGGGGCGACCGCGGCGGACTGACGGATATAACTTCCCGCCGGCCGAACCGACGGCCGTGTCGCGCGACCGCGTCCATTGCGTTGACTGCCGCGAGCCGATCCCCAGCGCCGCCCGCGTCTGCCCGCACTGCGAAGCGGTCCAGCCGTCACCGCTCGTCGACGTCGGCGTTGTCGTCGCGGGGGTCTTCGCGTTCGCCTTCGGCCTGCTCCTCGCGATGCTGACGGTCGGCACGAGTCGACTCACGGGGTTCCTGCTGCTCGTCGTCGGCTTCGGCCTCGCCGTCGGCGGCTACACGCGCCACCTCGACCGGCAGGCGGGGCGGCGGGCGCGGTGACGCGCTCGGACGACGGGCACGCCGAGACCGCCGGACGTCCGACACGATCCGGCGCCGGGACGGCCGCCCGGTCCGGCGGCTTTTAACTGTCACCACCGAGTAGGCGCTGATATGCTCACCCCAGTCAACGCCGGACTCGTCCTCGCGGGACTCCTCCTCGCGTTCGTCGGCGCCGCGGTGTCCGTCTACGCCGTCACGCTGACCGGCCTGCTCGTCGGGGGTGGCGCGGGCTACCTCCTCGCCCCGAGCCTCGCCGGAGTCATCGCCGTCGACGGCCTGCTGTTGACCGCCGTCGCGGTCATGATCGGCGCTGCTGTCGGGGGGTTCCTCGCGTACGCCGGACTCTCCTTCGCCGTCCTCGCCATCGGGGGACTGGTCGGCGGCTTCGCGGGTCGGTTCGCGGTCGGCCCCGTCTACGCGGCCGACGCGGCCGGTATCGAGGGGACGCTGCTGCTCGTCGGCGCGACGCTCGCGGGGATCGCACTCGGCGCCCTGTTCGGCTTCGTCATGAGCCGAACGACGCTCGTCGTCTCGACCGCGTTCATCGGCGCGGCGTTCGCGTCGCGGTCGGTCACCCTCCAGACGCTGGACACGGTCACCGCCGAGACGACGGTCGAACCGCTCCTGTTCGACGTCACCGCCCCCCTGTTCCTCGCCGTCTTCGTCCTCGGCGTGCTCTCGCAGTTCGGGCTGTTCCGGTTCGGCTACGTGACGAAACTGGTCAGCCTGCTCCCGGGCGCGCGCCGGTGGACCGCAGACGACGACCGGGACGCGAAGGGCGCGTGAGTCGGGGCGCTCGCCGTCCGCGTCCCTACTCGTCGTATTCGTAGAAGCCCCGCCCCGTCTTCTTGCCGAGGTCGCCGGCCTCTACCTTCCGTTTGACGAGGTACGCCGGCTTGTACCGGTCGCCGAGTTCGGCGTGGAGCGTCTCGCTGGCGTCCAACACCACGTCGAGCCCGATGTGGTCGGCGAGCTCTAAGGGTCCCATCGGGACGTTCGTCCCGAGTTTCATCCCGCGGTCGATGTCGGCCTTCTCCGCGACGCCCTCGTCGAAGGCGCGCACCCCCTCGTTGATCCACGGCATCAGGATACGGTTCGTGACGAAGCCGGGCTTGTCGTCGGACTCCCACGTCTCTTTGCCGAGGTCCGCGGCGAATTCGTGTGCGAACTCCGCGACCGCGTCCGCGGTGCGCTCCCCCACGACGACCTCCACGCCGTCCATGATCGGGACCGGATTCATGAAGTGGAGGCCGATGACGTCGCTCGCGCGGTCTGTGGCGTTCGCGATGGTCGTGATCGACAGCGTCGAGGTGTTCGTCGCGAGGACGACGTCGTCGTCGGTCACCGCGTCGAGGTCGGCGAACACGTCTCGTTTCACGTCCATGTCCTCGACCGCCGCCTCGACGACGATGTCGGCGGCCGCGAGGTCGTCGAGGTCGGTGGTGCCCGCGATCCGGTCGCGGATCGCCGCCGGCTCCTCGTCGAGAGCGCCCTTCGACGCCAGCCGATCGAGGCTGTCCGCGACGCTCTCGAGCCCGCGCTCGACGTACGCCTCCTCGATGTCGCGCATGACGACCTCGTAGCCGGCGGTCGCGGCGACCTGCGCGATCCCGTTGCCCATCGTGCCGGCTCCCACCACGCCGACGACGTCGATGTCGGATAGCTCCCGCATGGAGGTCGCTGCCGCGCCGCGGGTGGTAAGTATTGCGGCTCCGGGGCCGTCGACGGTGGACCGTCAGCCCTGTCGTTTCGACGAAATGGAAAGTAACTATTTCAGTAGTAAGTATGTTCGACTTCGGAACCGTCACAGATGTCGATGAAACGCGTGAAAGGCCCCGAATTCGTTTCTTTACGTCCACCGTGATGACCATAGCATTTTTTATCGATGTAACTGGAAGTTGAACCGATGCTTCCTCACGCCGCCGACAACATCTCCCGTGACGGCAAGTCGCTGATCCTCGCGTACGACCACGGGCTCGAGCACGGGCCGGTCGACTTCGAACCGAATCCCGACACGGCGACTCCTGAGCGGATCTTCGAACTCGCCACCCACGAGGCGGTCACCGCGCTGGCGGTACAGAAAGGGCTCGCCGAGGCGTACTACCCGGACTACGAGGACGAGGTGAACCTCCTGTTGAAGCTCAACGGGACCTCGAACCTCTGGATGGGCGAGCCGAACAGCGCAGTCAACTGCACCGCCGAGTACGCGGCCGGACTGGGCGCGGACGCGATCGGATTCACCGTCTACGGCGGTTCGAACCACGAAATCGAGATGGCCGAGGAGTTCCGAGAGGCGCAGGAGGGCGCCCGCGAACACGACATGGGCGTCGTCATGTGGTCGTACCCCCGCGGCCAGGGCCTCCGCAACGACGGGAGCCCCGACGTGATATCGTACGGCGCGCGGCTCGGCTTGGAGCTCGGTGCCGACGTGGTGAAGGTGAAGTACCCCGGCTCCGCCGAGGCGATGGGCCACGCCGTCGAGATGGCCGGCCCGGCGAACGTCGTGATGTCCGGCGGGACGATGCGCGACGACAAGGAGTTCCTCCGGAACGTCTCGAACGCCATCGACGCGGGCGCCACCGGAATCGCCGTGGGTCGGAACGTCTTCCAGCGCGACGATCCCGAGCGCATCCTCGACGCGCTGGAAGCCGTGGTCTTCCAAGAGGCCGACCCCGCTGAGGCCCTCGCCGTCGCCGAGAGCGACGACTGATGGCCGACCCTGCCTCCGACCGCGACCCGGACCCGACCGTCAAGGCCGTCTTCGACGCGGTCGCGGCCACCGCCCCCGAGATCCGTGCCGCCCTCCCCGGCCGGCGCGTCACGAGCGGGACGGACAACCCTTCGGGCGAGAGCGTGTTGGCCGGCGACCTCTACGCCGACGAGCTGCTCGGCGAGGCGATCACCGGCGTCGACGGCGTCGGCTCGTTCGTCAGCGAGGAGCGCGAGGCCGCCGTCGACGCCGGCGGCGCGGTCGGCGAGGGCGCGTACGCGGTCGCGATCGACCCCCTCGACGGCTCCTCGAACCTACGGTCGAACAACGCGATGGGCACCGTAGTTGGGATCTACGACGCCCCCCTGCCCGCCACCGGTCGGGATCTCGTCGCCGCCGGGTACGTGCTGTACGGCCCCATCACCACGATGATCGTCGCCGACGAGTCCGGCGTCCGCGAGGAGGTGGTGGAGGCGGTATCTGACGGTGCAGGCGACGACGGCGCCGCAGTCTCCCGCTCTGTCGTCGAGGACGACCTGCAGCTCCCCGAAGACCCCCTCGTCTACGGGTTCGGCGGGCGCGTTCCCGACTGGCCGGACGACTTCACCGCGTTCGCCCGCGAGATTGAAAACGAACTGAAGCTCCGGTACGGCGGCGCCATGGTCGGTGACGTGAATCAAGTGCTGACCTACGGCGGGATATTCGCGTACCCCGCGCTCGTCGACGCGCCCGCCGGGAAGCTCCGGCTCTCCTTCGAGGCGAATCCTATCGCCTACATCGTCGAACGCGCCGGCGGGGCCGCGACCGACGGCGACATCGACATCCTTGACGTCGAGCCCGAGGGCGTCCACGACCGCGTCCCGCTGTACGTCGGCAACGAGGACCTGGTCGAGCGGCTGAAGGCGGCGCTAGACGACCAGTAACACGCCGATAAACCGCATTTTCTGACGCCGTTCGGCCCGTCCGACCCGTCTCCTCTGCTCTCGATCGAACAGCTGTCCCCGATAGATTCGAGTCCGAGAGCCCGGGACTCCGTTTCACCGATAGCGGGTTCGTCTCGACTCGCTCGCTGGCGCGTTCGACGGCAACGCGATCGGTTGTCTCCTCCCGGCATCGCTATGATTATTAATCCTTATTAACTAAATTACAATATAGCCCAAACAGAATATAGTACTTGCGGAGGAAACCACAGATGGACATAACAGAACACGACGAAGGCAAAAAGGTAGTCAACGCAGCGGGAAAGAAGCTCGGAATGGTGTCCAAAGTCGAGGGCCAGAACGTACACGTCGACCCGGACCCGGGACTCACAGACACGATTAAATCGAAACTCGGCTGGGGTGACGCCGACGAGGACACGTATGCCCTCAACCAGTCCGACATCGCGACCGTCACCGACGACGAAGTTCGACTCAACCGATAACCTCTGTCTCACGAGAGGTCGATCCGGTCGTCTCCCGGCCGTGAACGCGGCTCGTTTTTTTTTAAGCGACTGTTCCCGTCGCGGCGGACGAAACGTCACCTCGAACGCCCGCATACCCGACCCGTTTGAATCGCGTTTGTAGTCGAGCCGCTCTCTCGCCCCCGAACCCCGCTCGACCGTCTCTTGAGGTGTCCGAGCGAGGCGGCGTCGCGGTGTCACGCACCTCGGAGTGGTCGCTTCCGGGCGTTTCCGAACCGATCTACCAGTCGCAAGAACACAGCTACAATCCCTCGTCTGCTGGGGTTATGTCCGAATTACTACTGATATTTGGGGAGTAACACTTATCCAGAGCCGATCATAAACTCCGAATATCCCGGTACGACTGCTACCGGTCGAAACAGAACCGTGAATCACGAGGATCCCCGAATAACAGGTGCGCACGTTCGCTCGGTCGAAACCTCCAGCGGAACGGTCACCCTCGTCGGCGTCGTCCACGACCATCCCGCCAGCGTGTTTCGGGTTCGAACGATCATCTCGGAACGCGATCCCGACGTGCTCGCGCTCGAACTCCCACCGCTTTCGCTCCCGCTTTTCGAGCGGTATGCAGAGGACACTCGAACACCACCGGTGTTCGGTGGGGAAGTGAGCGCCGCGATCCAGGCGGCGGACACGGATCGCGTCGAGGGGATCGACGGTCCGACTCCGCACTTTCTCCGTCGACTCCTCGCGACGCTGTACCGCGAGGACGACTCGCTCAAGACAGCGTTGGGCGTGTTTAGGCGGATGATTTCGGTGACGAAAACCACCATCAGCTGTCGCTTTGCGGGCACTTTCGCTTCGATGACCGCCATCCGCCTGGAAGTCGACTCGCCGGCCACCTACTCGACCGACCGAACCGATAGCCCTGAACGCCAAGCCGAAAACGAAGGCGACCAGATCGCCCGTGCGCAGGCTGTGATGGACGCGTTCGAGCCCTCGCGGGCCTCGTGTTTCAGCGACGAAGTCCGCGAGTCGCATATGGCCGACCGCCTCGGTCGCCTCCGCCACGACGGCGACACCGTCGCCGTGGTCGGTCGACACCATCTCGACCGCGTCGCCGATCTGTTCCGCGATCGCCTCAGGGAGACGGCCCCGTCGTAGGATCGATGGGTTCGACGGCGAAAGCCGCGCGGGAGCGCCCCGCCCGGCCAACGCATGGAAAACTGTTTAGGATCTACCGCAAATCTTGCGCCCATGAAAGTCCACGTCGGCGCGGCGGCGACGCCGGAGGAGGCCGAGGCGATCGCGCGATCGCTCGCCGAGCACCTCGGCGTCGACGTCGACGTCCACGTCGGCGAGAGCACGGAACCGGCCGCGAGCGCCGAGCCGCCCGAGACGACGTACCCCCTCGACGACGACCTCGGACCGACCGACCGCGAGCGCGCGCTTCAGGCCGAGATCGACGACATCCTAGAGGGCGGTCCGGAGAAGTACCGCGACCGGCTCCCCGAGCAGGGGAAGCTGTTCGTCCGCGACCGGCTCGACCTCTGGTTCGGCGGCGAGGGCGGCACGCGCGGGGCGGGCGACGCGAGCGACGGCGCTCCGACCGGCCTCCACTTCGAGGACGGGAAGTTCGCCGCATTCGACGACTGGCACCCGAACGCGCCCGGCCGGGTCGGACGGGGCGGTGACGAGGGGGGAGACGACGGCGAGGGAGCGACCGCAGACGGCGACCGTCTCCCCGCCGACGGCCTCCTCACCGGTGCAGCGGAGTTCGAGGGCCGCGACGTCCACTTCATGGCCAACGACTTCACCGTGAAGGCGGGGTCGATGGCGGCGAAGGGCGTCGAGAAGTTCCTCCGCATGCAGCGTCGCGCCCTGAAGACGGGCAAACCCGTGCTCTACCTGATGGACTCCTCGGGCGGGCGAATCGACCAGCAAACCGGCTTCTTCGCCAACCGCGAGGGAATTGGGAAGTACTACTACAATCATTCGATGCTCTCGGGCGCGGTGCCGCAGATCTGCGTGCTGTACGGGCCCTGTATCGCCGGCGCCGCGTACACGCCCGTCTTCGCCGACTTCACCGTGATGGTCGAGGGCATGTCCGCGATGGCGATCGCCTCGCCGCGGATGGTGAAGATGGTCACCGGCGAAGAGATCGAGATGGACGAGTTGGGCGGCCCCCGCGTCCACGCCGAGGAGTCGGGGTCGGCTGACCTGATCGCCCGCGACGAAGAGCACGCCCGCGAACTCGTCGCCGACCTGATCGGGTATCTCCCGAATCAGGCCGGAGAGAAGCCCCCGCAACGCGAGACGAAGCCGCCCACGTTCTCACCCGAGGGGATCGACGAGCTGATCCCCGAGTCGCCGAACCGCCCGTACGACGTCCGCGACCTGCTCGATCGGATCGCCGACGCGGAGTCCGTCTTCGAGCTAAAGGAGGGGTACGGGCCGGAGATCGTCACCGCCTTCTGCCGGATCGACGGCCGCCCCGTCGGCGTCGTCGCCAACCAACCGACTGAGCGGTCGGGCGCCATCTTCCCCGACGCGGCCGAGAAGGCGGCCGAATTCATCTGGACCTGCGACGCCTACGAGATCCCCCTGTTGTACCTCTGTGACACGCCGGGGTTCATGGCCGGCTCACAGGTCGAACAGGACGCCATCCTGGAGAAGGGGAAGAAGATGATCTACGCCACCTCCTCCGCGACGGTCCCGAAACAGACCGTCGTCGTCCGGAAGGCGTACGGTGCGGGGATCTACGCGATGGGCGGCCCCGCCTACGACCCCGAGAGCGTGATCGGACTTCCCTCCGGCGAGATCGCGATCATGGGCCCCGAGGCCGCGATCAACGCCGTCTACGCCCGGAAGCTCGCCGAGATCGACGACCCCGAGGAGCGCGCCGACACCGAAGCGCGGCTCCGCGAGGAGTACCGCGAGGATATCGACATCCACCGGATGGCCAGCGAGGTCGTCATCGACGAGATCGTGGCCCCCTCGACGCTCCGGGAAGAACTGGCGGCACGCTTCGCGTTCTACGAGGACGTCGAGAAGGAACTGCCCGACAAGAAACACGGCACGGTTCTGTAACCGGAGCGGCGGGCGCGTGGACGCGCCGACAGTTCGGACCGACACCGTCGCGGTTAGACGTACGCGACCCACTCAGCGCCGAGGAACTCGGTCGCGCCTCCGAAGCCGAGCGCCACCGCGATCCCGATCGCCGCCAGCGCGCCGACGTATGCGGCGGAGCCGACCAGCGACGCGGCGGCGAACCGCGGCGCCGAGACGGACGAGGCGTTCGCGGTCGGGACGGCGAGCCAACCGCGGGTCCCGGGGACTGCGTTCGAGGCCGCCACCGCGGGGAGCCCCCATCGGTCGAACCAGCGACCGGCGCCGTCGAGTCGCCTCTCGCCGACCGGGACCACCGCCAGCGACGTGGGGTCCACGTCGAACCGGCGAACGGCCGCGAAGACGACCGACTGCCCGACGGTCGCGCCGAGGACCGCCGCGGCGAACATCGGCAGGACCGCGACCGCCTCGACGCCGACGGCGACCACCGTGGCGACGAACAGCGTCCGCGCCGGGAGCACCTTCCCGACGAGGGCGCCCTCGAGCGCGAACACCACGAATATCGCGATAGCGCCGTAGCTGTCGACGAGGGCGAGGGCGGTCGCGGCGTTTTGACCGAGCACGCATCGTCTCGGTTCCCCACGCGTATAGCTCTTACACCGTGAGCGCTGCTCGCAGGAGCCACGGGCGCCAGTACGCGTGTGAATTCGGATTTTCGGCGTACCCGACGGGGACGGACGGTCGGGGGTGGGCTATTTATCCGCCGCCCGCCCACGTGTCGCCAATGATAGACGTCGGTGTCAAGGCGCCCGACTTCATCGCCCCCGCGGTCACCGGCGGGACGGCCGCGGAGCTGGAGCTGTTCCGACTCGTGGACGACCACGACGCGGTCGCGCTCTGTTTCGCTCCGGCGAACTTCGTCCCTACCTGCACGGCCGTGTTCGCCGCGGTCCGCGACGCCGGCTGGCACGACCGCGACGACCTCGCCGTCGTCGCGCTCACCGGCGACTCGCTGTACTCGGGGTTCGCGTACGCCGACCAGTTCGGGCTCCCGTTTCCGATCGCCGCCGACTTCCACGGCGGCGTCGCCGACTCGTACGACCTGCTCGCGGAGTCGTGGGAGGGTCACTCGCACATCCCGCGCCGCGCGACCGTCGTGATCGGGCCGGACTGGACCGTCCGGTTCGCGGAGGCGACGACCGACGCGCTCGACCGCCCGGCGCCGTCGCCGGTCCAGAACGCGACTGCGACGCTCCGCGACCTCGGAGTCGACGTCGACCGCCCGCGCGTGAATTATGATGGTCCGTGGTGAGGGCGGCGTCGGCGACTTCCGGCGGCCTCCGACATCGGTGATTCCAGCCGGCGACCGACCGCCGTTGTCGAAGTTATTTCACGCCCCCTCGTCGACGTCTCGACATGGAAGGCGACTTCGCGGAGTACCTCGACGAGTTCACTCGCCGGGACTGGGAGACGCTCGATCCGGAGGCCGTCACGGACCCCGTCCGAATCGCGGTCGTCGGTCTCGGCTGGTTCGCCCGCGACTGGGCGCTGCCGGGGATCGAGCGATCGGCGTACACCGAGGCGACCGTCGTCACCGACGTCGACGCCGAGGCGGTCGAAGCGGTCACCGCCGAGCGCGACGTGACCGGCGTCACCCCGGAGGAGCTCCGCGCGGGCGCCGCCGCGGACGCGTACGATGCGGTGTACGTCGCGACGCCGAACGCGACCCACCTGGAGTACGTCCGGGCCGCCGCGGAGCAGGGGAAGGCGGTCCTCTGCGAGAAGCCGCTGGAGGCGACGGCGGACCGCGCCCGCCGGCTCGTGGCCGCGTGTCGCGACGCCGACGTCCCGCTGATGGTCGGCTACCGGATGCAGACCGACCCCGCCGCCCGACGGCTCCGGGAGCTCCTCGACGCGGGCGTCGCCGGCGAGGTGGTCCACGTCCACGCGACGATGTCGCAGACGATGCTCGGCGAGCTCGGCGGCGACGGCGATCAGTGGCGGCTCGACCCGGAGCTGTCGGGAGGCTGCGCGCTCATGGACCTGGGCGTGTACCCGCTCAACACGACCCGGTTCGTGCTCGGCGCCGACCCGGTCCGCGTGTCCGGGCGGACCCGCTCGGAGCACGAGGCGTTCGCCGGCGTCGACGAGCACGCCACGTTCCGGCTGGAGTTCCCCGGCGGCGTCGACGCGCTGTGTACGGTGAGCCAGAACGCCCAGCACGCGAGCCGGCTGGAGGTCACCGGCACGGAGGCCAGACTGATCTTAGACCCGGCCTTCTACGAGCGGGAGGACCGCGGGTTCGCCGTCGTCCGCGACGGTACCCGCGCCGACGTCGACTTCGACCAGGTCCACCAGATCGAAGAGGAGTTCGCGTACTTCGGTCACCAGCTGCTTGCGGACGAGCCGTTCCACCCGGACGGCGAGCACGCGCTCGCGGACGTGCGCGCTATCGACGCGATATACGAGTCGGCCGAGACCGGGCGACCGGTCGATCTCGGCGGAGCGGAGTGATATCGGGGACTCGCTACTGCTCGATCCCGTACACGTCGCTCGTCCAGTCGCGGGCCGGAGTGTCGTACACCGGCTCGTCGCGGTCGCGCTCGTCGAGCCGCCGCCGGTCGGTTTCGTCGAGCTCCCAGTCGAGGTCGGCGTTGGCCCGGACGTGGTCCGGGGTCGACGACCGCGGCAGCGGGACCACGCCGCTGTCGACCGCCCACCGAAGCACGACCTGCGCGGGGCTCTTCTCGTATTTCCCGGCGAGCTCGGCGACGACTTCGTCGTCGAACACGTCCGCCCGCGCGAGCGGCGCCGCCGCCTCGATCACGGTGTCGGACTCGCGGCAGTAGTCGACCAGGTCCGGGCGCTGGAACCACGGGTGGAACTCGATCTGGTTGACCGCGATCGGGACGTCGGAGACGTGGTGCGCACAGCTCAGCTGGTACGCGCTGAAGTTCGACACGCCCACGTCGCGAACGAGTCCCCGCTCGCGGAGCGTCGCCATCGCCCGGAGCGACTCACGCAGCGAGATGGCGGGGTTGGGCCAGTGGATGAGGTACAAGTCGAGGTAGTCGGTGCCGAGCCGGTCGAGCGACGCCTCGCAGGACTTGATCAGCGACTCGTAGTTGAGGTTCTTCGCGAGCACCTTCGAGGTGAGGAACACGTCGTCGCGGTCGTACTCCGCGAGGACGTCGCCGATGACGTCCTCGTTGCGGTACCCCTCGGCGGTGTCGATGTGCGTGTATCCGGCGTCGAGCGCCGCGCGGATGCTGTCGGCGGTCTGATCTCCGAGGTCGTACGTGCCCAGTCCGAGCGCCGGCAGTTCGGCGCCGCTCGGGAGCGTTTTCGTTGGAACAGTCACACGGGACGGGTTCGGCGGATCGCCGATTGAAACTACCGGTTAGGAAACGTCGGGGTCGAACGGATCGGAGTGAGCACTAACCATCGGAGTCAGTTCGAGAAATGCACCGGCCGAGATTTGAACTCGGGTTGCAACCATGGCAAGGTTGCGTGATACCACTACACTACCGGTGCGTGCTTCGCATCTGCACATAGCCCGAGTCGAAGATATAAGGGTTCCGAACGAGAGACGATCGAGCGGGAGTACCCACCGCCCCGACCGCCGGAAGCGTCATCGGGCTCCCGACCAACTCCGACACGAGACACCGTCCATGGCACGCCACTCCGCTGACCGTCCCGCCGACAGACGAGCCGTCCTCCGAGCGACCGGTGGCCTCACCGCCCTCTCGATTGCCGGCTGTCTCGGTGGTCGGGGCGAGGGTGGCGACGCAGGCGACGACGCCGGCGACGAGGCGTCCGACGGGTCCTCAGACGACGGCGCCGACGTCGAGTACGCGGTCGAGCGAATCGCGGATGGGTTCGAGAACCCCTGGGGCCTCGCGTTCCTCCCGGAGGACGGCCGCCTCCTCGTCACGGAGCGACCCGGCCGGCTCTCGATCGTCGACCCCGCGGACGGGACGCGCACGGCGGTCGAGGGCGTCCCGGACGTTCACGCCGCGGGACAAGGCGGACTCCTCGACGTCGCCGTCCACCCCGCGTACCAGGACGACGCGCGCGTGTACCTCACCTACGCGGGCAGGAACGACGCGGGGGCGTCGACGACGCACGTTGGGAGCGGTCGGCTCTCACTCGGCGGCGAGACCAGGGCCCCCGCGCTCGACGGCTTCGAGGCGATCCACGTCGCGCGCCCCTTCCTCGACTCCGACATTCACTTCGGCTCTCGGGCGACGTTCGGCCCGGACGGGGCGCTGTTCGTCACCGTCGGCGACCGGCGGGACACCAACTTCGGCCCCGATCACGTCTCGCAGGACCGCTCCGTCGAACTCGGTGCGACCCTCCGGCTGACGCCCGACGGCGACGCCCATTCCGACAACCCGTTCGTCGGGGAGCCGGACGCGTCGGACGCGATCTACAGCTACGGTCACCGGAACCCGCAGGCGATGGCCGTCCGCCCCGAAACGGGAGCGATCTGGCAGTGCGAGCACGGCGAGCGCGACGGAGACGAGATCAACGTCATCGAGCGCGGCGGCAACTACGGCTGGCCGATCGCGAGCGAGGCGTGCCGGTACGGCACCGACGAGCGCCTCGCCCCGAGCCACCGGGAGCGCGGCGACGTGGTCGCGCCGGTCCACTACTGGCCGTGCGGCTCCGGCGGCTTCCCACCCAGCGGCGCGGTGTTCTACGACGGCGACGCGTTTCCCGCATGGCGGGGCGACCTGTTCGCCGGTACGCTCGCGGCGCAGTACCTCGGTCGGTTCAGCGTGACGGGCGCTGGGTCGACCGGGGCCGACGTCACCGAGCGCGAGCCCCTACTCGCCGACCGCGGCTGGCGCGTCCGCGTGCTCGCGGTCGAGCCGGTCACGGGCTATCTCTACGTCGCCGTCGACGCTGCCGACGCGCCGGTCGTGCGAGTCGTTCCGGCGTGAGTCGTCAGCCGGTGACCCCGGGACCGGCGACGTCTCCGATCGTGTGATTATCTCACTCGATCTGAAGTCGAATCCGCCGCCAGACCCCGTGTGAACGCCCCACAGCCCAAAAGCCGGACCGCTATCCTTTTACGGTGTCGTCTGAAATCGAGGGATACAGTCTCGCCACGATGCGTACCGAAGACGGACTCACGATCTGTATTCCGTCTTCGGTCGTCCGGGAGGCCGAGGACGACCGCGAGGCGACTCGCAAACTCGGCTACGTCGCCCGTGCGGCGGCGGTGTTCCGGGCGGATCGACTGGTCGTCTTCCCCGACGGGGAAGGCGAGCGGCGACGGGGCGGTGAGTACGTCCGGGCCGTGCTGGGGTACGCTGCGACCCCGCCGGAGCTCCGAAAGGATCTCTGGGGGGAGCGCGACGAACTCCGGTACGTCGGTGTGCTCCCGCCGCTCCGCGTGCCGTGGCGGACCGGCTCGACCCCTAACGGGGAAGAGTCGAAAACACAGGGACTCGTGACCGAGGTCGGACCTGAAGGCCGCGTCCGGGTCAATTCCCCGCTGCGGGAACACCCGATCTCCCTGCTCGTCCCCTCCGGAATGGAGGTCGAGCAGGGGGAGCGCGTCACCATCAGGGTCTCTTCGAGAGAACCGGTCCGCGCCCGCATCACCGGGAAGCCGGAGGACGGTTTCCAGGTCGTGGAAGCGGACCTGTCGGAAGCACTCGCCGGCGACGGACTGGCCGTCGCGACGTCGCGACACGGGGAGGAACTCTCCGTCTCGCGGCTCGGCGGCATCGTCTCGGACGCGCGGAAGGAAGGCGGTTACACCGTCGCCTTCGGCGCGCCCGAGCGAGGGCTTCCGGAGATGCTCGGGCTTTCGCCCGACGACATTCGGGCGGCCGTCGCTGACGGTCGCCCGGTCGAACCCGATCCGGGGTTCGACCTCTGGCTGAATACGATCCCGGCACAGGCGAGCGAGGTCGTCCGAACGGAAGAGGCTCTGTTCGTGACTCTCGGCTCGCTCACACTCACGGAGTAAACACATGCCACAACCAAGCCGACCACGAAAAGGCTCGCTGGGCTACGGCCCGCGTACCCGCGCAGACCGAGAGGTCCCGCGCATTCGCTCGTGGCCTGACGACGATGGAGCCCCCGCACTGCAAGGGTTCGCCGGTTACAAGGCCGGAATGACCCACGTCGTTATGGTCAACGATGAGGCCAACTCGCCGCGTGAGGGGATGGAAGAGTCCGTTCCCGTCACCGTCGTCGAGACGCCGCCGATGTACGCGGTGGCCCTGCGTGCCTACGAACAGACGGCGTACGGAAAGAAGCCGGTCGAAGAGGTCTGGGCGACCGAGTTCCACGAGGAACTCGATCGCGCACTCGACCTTCCGGCGGAGAACACCTTCGAGGAGGACGCCGAGGAGCTGCGCGCGTTGCTCGACGACGGCGTCGTCGACGACGTCCGCGTCATCACTCACACCGTCCCCTCGGAGCTCGCGAACATTCCCAAGAAGAAGCCCGACGTCATGGAGACTCGGATCGGCGGCGGCTCCCTCGAGGAGCGCGCCGAGTTCGGTCTCGACCTGGTCGACGAGGGCGGCGCCCACGAGTTCGGCGACGTCTTCCGCGCCGGTCAGTACACCGACGTTTCGGGCATCACGAAGGGGAAGGGGACGCAGGGTCCCGTCAAGCGATGGGGCGTGCAGAAGCGGAAGGGCAAACACGCCCGCCAGGGATGGCGGCGCCGGATCGGCAACCTCGGTCCGTGGAACCCCTCCCGCGTTCGCTCCACCGTTCCCCAGCAGGGGCAGACCGGCTACCACCAGCGCACCGAGCTCAACAAGCGCCTCATCGACTTCGGCGAGGGCGACGACGCCAGCGTCGACGGCGGCTTCGTCAACTACGGCGAGGTCGACGGCGAGTACGCGCTCATCAAGGGCTCGCTGCCGGGGCCGGACCAGCGTCTGCTTCGGTTCCGCCCGGCCATCCGGCCGAACGACCAGCCGCGCCTCGACCCCGAGGTCCGGTACGTATCCACCGCATCCAACCAGGGATAATCCATGAACGCAACAGTACACAACCTGGACGGCGGGGACGCGGGCAGCGTCGAGCTGCCGGCGATCTTCGAGACCGCGTTCCGACCGGATCTCATCGGTCGGGCGGTCTCCGCCGCACAGGCTAACCGGAAGCAGGCCTACGGTGCCGACGAGTTCGCCGGGCTGCGAACCCCCGCGGAGTCGTTCGGCTCCGGTCGCGGGCTCGCCCACATCCCGCGCTCCGAGAACGTCGCACGCCGCGTCCCGAGCGCCGTCTCGGGTCGCGCCGCGCACCCGCCGAAGGCCGAGAAGGACCAGACGAAGAAACTGAACGACAAGGAACGACAGCTCGCGATCCGGTCGGCCGTCGCGGCCACTTCGGACGCCGAGCTCGTCGCCGAGCGCGGTCACGCGTTCGACGCGGACCTCGACCTCCCGCTCGTCGTCTCCGACGAGTTCGAGGACCTCAACAAGACCCAGGAGGCCCTGGGCGTGCTGGAGGCCGTCGGCGCCGACGCCGACATCGAGCGCGCCGAGGAGGGTCGCTCAGTTCGGTCCGGCCGCGGGAAGACCCGCGGACGCAAGTACAGCCAGCCCAAGTCCGTCCTCATCGTCACCAGTGAGGAGCCGTCCCGCGCCGCCCGGAACCTTTCGGGCGTCGACGTCGCGACCGCGGCCGAGGTCAACGCGGAAGACCTCGCGCCCGGCGGACACCCGGGCCGACTCACGCTGTGGACCGAGAGTGCCATCGAGGAGGTGGCCGACCGATGAACTCCATCATCGAGCACCCGCTCGTCACCGAGCAGGCGATGAACGAGATGGACTTCAAGAACAAGCTGCTGTTCCTCGTCGACATCGACGCGACGAAGCCCGAGGTCCGCGACGAAGTGCAGGACCGCTACGACGTCACCGTCGACGACGTGAACACGCAGATAACCTCGAAGGGCAAGAAGAAGGCGACGGTCACGCTCTCCGAGGAGGACGACGCGACTGAAATCGCCTCGCGCATCGGGGTGTTCTGATATGGGACGACGAATCCAAGGACAGCGGCGTGGACGTGGCGGCCCGACGTTCCGGGCCCCCTCCCACCGCTACAAGGCGGAACTGTCGCACAAGAAACTCGAGGACGTGGACACGATCTCCGGCGAAATCGTCGGGATCGAACACGACCCCGCCCGCTCGGCTCCGCTCGCGGAGATCGAGTTCGAAGACGACGACCGTCGTCTCGTGCTCGCGCCGGAAGGCGTGCGCGTGGGCGAGACGATTCAGGTCGGCGTCTCCGCGGAGATCAAGCCCGGGAACACGCTCCCGCTGGCCGAGATCCCCGAGGGCGTTCCGGTCTGCAACGTCGAGAGTAACCGCGGGGACGGCGGGAAGTTCGCACGCGCCTCTGGCGTGTCCGCGACGCTTCTCACCCACGACCGCGACGTCGCGGTCGTTCAGCTTCCCAGCGGGGAAGTGAAGCGACTCGACCCCCAGTGCCGCGCCACGATCGGCGTGGTCGCCGGCGGCGGCCGGACGGAGAAGCCCTTCGTCAAGGCCGGGAACAAGTACCACAAGATGAAGTCGCGCGGGACGAAGTACCCGCGCGTCCGCGGCGTCGCGATGAACGCCGTCGACCACCCCTTCGGTGGGGGCGGTCGCCAACACCCCGGCCAGCCGAAGTCGGTCTCGCGGGACGCCCCGCCGGGACGGAAGGTCGGTGACATCGCATCCAAGCGCACCGGACGAGGTGGCAACAAATGAGTTCCAACTACCGAACCGGCCGCGAAGGCAAGGAGTTCGCCTACCGCGGTCACTCGCTCGACGAGCTGCAGGAGATGGACGTCGAAGACGTCGCAGAACTGCTCCCCGCACGCCAGCGGCGAAGCATCGTTCGCGGCCTCGGCACCGAACAGCAGAAGCTGCTGGAGACGGTGCGGAACCGCGACAAGGAGACGACGGCGGACGATCCGATCCGGACGCATCTGCGCGACATGCCGATCCTGCCGGAGTTCGTCGGCGTCACCTTCTCCGTGTACAACGGACACAGCTTCGAACGCGTGCAGGTCGAACCCCAGATGATCGGACACTATCTGGGCGAGTTCCACCTCACGCGAAGCACCGTTGAACACGGTCAGGCCGGCATCGGCGCGACCCGGTCCTCGAAGTTCGTGCCCCTCAAGTAACCCATGGGAATCAACTACAGCGTCGAGGCCGACCCGGAGACCACCGCCAAGGGGATGCTCCGCGACCGGCCCATCAGCGTGAAGGACAGCAAGGAGATCTCCCGGGAGATCAAAGGCGAGACCGTCGCCGACGCCGAGGAGTTCCTCCAGGCCGTCATCGACGAAGAGCGGTCGGTCCCGATGCGCCAGCACAACGCCGGCGCGGGCCACCGGTCCGACATCGACGGCTGGGACGCGGGCCGCTACCCAGCCAAGGCCTCGAAGGACTTCCTCAAGCTCCTGGAGAACGTCAAGAACAACGCGATCGAACAGGGGTTCGATGGCGACGAGATGGTCATCAAACACGTCGCTCCCCACAAGGTCGGCGAACGACCCGGGCGGAACCCGCGAGCTGCGGGCGCCACCCAGTGGAACACCACACTCACCGACGTCGAACTCATCATCGAAGAGCCGGAGGCTGACGAATAATGGCTGACGAACACCAATTCATCGAGGACGGCCTGCGCCGTTCACAGATCAACGAGTTCTTCGCGGACGAACTCGGCCGAGCCGGCTACGGCGGCATGGACGTCGCCAAGACCCCGATGGGCACGCAGATCGTCCTGAAGGCCGAAAAGCCCGGTATGGTGATCGGGAAGGGCGGGAAGAACATCCGCAAGATCACCACCGAACTCGAGGACCGATTCGACATGGACGACCCGCAGATCGACGTTCAGGAGGTCGACGAGCCCGACCTGAACGCACAGATCGTCGCGGACCGTCTTGCGAACGCACTCGAACGCGGCTGGTACTTCCGGAAGGCCGGTCACACGACGATCGACCGGATCATGGACGCCGGCGCCCTCGGCGCCGAGATCGTCCTGAGCGGGAAGGTCACCGGTGCGCGCTCGCGCATTGAGAAGTTCAACCGCGGCTACATCAAGCACAACGGCGAGCCCGCCCAAGAGGTCGTCGACCACGGCCAGGGCGTCGCGGTGATGAAGCTCGGGACGATCGGCGTCAACGTGAAGATCATCCCGCCGGGCGCGAAGCTCCCCGACGACTTCGACATCCGCGAGGATGCCGAGGTCCCGGAGGTCGAGCAGGCCGCCGCTGGCGACGACGAAGGCGTCGAGGCGCTCCTCGAGGAGGAGCCCGAAGACGTGCCGGACGTCGGTGCCGACGACGACGTCGAGGTCCCCGACGAAGACCCCGCGGACCTCATCGACGAGGAGGTCGTCGAAGAGGTCGTCGAGGAGACGGAGGACACGGCCGCGGAGGAGACCGACGTCCCCGCCGAGGAACCGGTCGACGACGCCGACGCGGACGACATCGACGAGCTCGACGAGGAGATCGAATCGGAAGCAGCCGACCTCGTCGCAGAGATGGAAGCCGCAGACGACGAAGAGGAGGACGAGTAAATGGCGATCCTCTACACCGACGAGATCCGCGACATGACGGCGGCCGAGCGACAGGTCGAACTCGAGGAGCTCGAGACCGAGCTGCTCAACTCGAAGGCGCAGCGGGCGGCCGGCGGAATGCCGGAGAGCCCGGGACGCGTCAAGGAGCTCAAAAAGACCATCGCGCGGATCAAGACGATCCAGCAGGAAGAAGGCGACTCCGACGACGAATAACATGATTACCCCCGACACACTCGTACGGCACGAACTCGTCGGCCTCCCGGTTCGGGTGGCCGACGCCGCCAGCGACGCCCACGCGGGCATCGCCGGCCGCGTGCTGTCCGAGACGTTCGGTACCCTCGTGGTCCGAACCACGTCGGGGGACAAACGCGTGCCCAAGTCGGGCGCGACGTTCGAGTTCGCGGTCGTCGATGTCCCAACCGTTCGCACAGATGAAGCCGCCGACGACGGCCAGTCGTCGGGGTCCACGTCCCAACTCGGGTCGGATACTACGGGGGTTCGCCCCCGTCAGTCTGGCCCGTCCGGGTCCACAAGCGTCGTCACCGGTGACGATGCGGGTCCGGCGAGCCTTCGTGGCGAGTGCAAAGACGCGGTCTACGTAACGGTGGATGGCGATCGGTTGCGGTATCGACCCGCCGAACGCACCGAACGAGGTGTCACACAATGGCGATAGGAATCGACGTACCCACGCCTCCGGAGCCAGACAACCCGGAGGATTACGACTACGAGAAGTGCCCGTTTTACGGGCAGCTCTCCGTCCGCGGCCAGACCCGTGAGGGAACGGTCGTGTCGACGGATATGGAAAAGACCGTCATCGTCGAGCGAGAATACGACGTGTTCGTACCGAAATACGATCGGTACATGAAGCGTCGTTCGCGCATCCCGGCTCACGTGCCGGGCGTGCTCGACTCGCTCGAAGTCGGTGACGAAGTAACTATCGCGGAGACGCGACCGCTCTCGAAGACGAAGTCCCACGTCGTCGTCGAGAACCTGTCGGGTGATCAGTGATGGAGGCGCTCAAGGCCGACGTCACGCAGGGGCTCTCGAAGGGCTCGCTCATCACGTGCGCCGACAACACCGGCGCCCGTGAGCTGAAGGTGATTTCCGTGGCCGGATACTCCGGCACGAAGAATCGCCACCCGAAGGCAGGTATCGGCGACAAGGTGACCGTCTCGGTCACCAAGGGCACTCCGGAGATGCGGCGGCAGGTGCTGGAGGCGGTCGTCGTCCGCCAGCGCAAGCCGATCCGCCGCCCGAGCGGCACGCGCGTGAAGTTCGAGGACAACGCGGCCGTCATCATCGACGACCTCGAAGAGCCGCGGGGCACCGAAATCAAAGGTCCCGTCGCTCGCGAGGTCGCCGAACGATTCGGAAGCATCGCCTCGACCGCGACAATGATCGTCTAACCATGACGAAACAGCCACGCAAACAACGTAAACGGTCGGAGACCGCGCCGCTCCACGAGCGGCAGAATCAGGTCCGAGCCACCCTCACGGACGATCTCCGCGAGGAGTACGGACAACGCAACGTCCGTGTCAACGCCGGCGACACCGTCGAGGTGCTTCGCGGCGACGCGGCCGGGACGGAGGCGGACGTCATCGCCGTCGACCTGTCCGCGGAACGGATCACCGTCGAGGACGTCACCGTCGAGAAGGCGGACGGGGAGGAGGTTCCCCGCCCGATTCCGGCGAGTAACGTCCGGGTGACCGATCTGGACCTGGAGGACGAACGCCGGGAGGCGCGGCTCCAGGAGGATAACGAATGACGCGACATCAGAAGCGACTGGCAGTACCGAACTCCTGGCCGGTCGAGCGAAAGACCAACACGTTCACCGTCAAGGCCGGCGCCGGCCCACACGGTGAGGCGGGCGTTCCGCTCGTCGTCCTGCTGCGGGACGTGCTCGGTTACGTCGACTCGACGAAGGAAGCGCGCTACGCGCTGAACAACGACTCAGTCCTCGTCAACGGGGACGCGGTTTCGGACGAACAGCGTCCGATCGGGATGTTCGACATCCTGGCGTTCCCCGAGCGCGGGGAGTTCTTCCGCGTCTTCCCCGACGAGGGCGGTCGGCTCGCGCTGACCTCCGTCGACGAGGAGGCCGCGGGCAGCCGGCTCGGGAAGATCACGAACAAGTCGGTCGTCCCCGGCGGCGCCGTCCAGTTGACGCTCCACGACGGCACGAACGTGCTCGTGGACACGGACGCGCCGTACGACACGAAAGACTCGATCGTCATCGACAACGAGTCCAAGGACGTCGTCGCCCACTTCGAGTACGAAGAGGGCGCGCTCGTCACCGCCGTCGCCGGCCAGCACGCTGGCCGCATCGGCGAGGTCGCCGACATCGACGTGACGCTCGGCTCGGGCTCGAACACCGTGTTCGTCGGCGACGACGACGGGTACGAGACGGTCGAGGAGTACCTCGTCGTCATCGACGAGAACTTCACCGGCGACGACGCCGAGGAGGCGGGTGATTCGGATGAGTGAAGCCGAAAGCGCCGTCCACGCGATGCGCGAGCCGTATCTCGAGAAGGTCGTCGTCCACATGGGTGTCGGACAGGGCGGTGAGCCGCTCGCCGACGCCGAGGAGATCATCGAGGAGATCACGGGCCAGCAGTCGGTCCGGACCACCTCGAAACGCACCATCGCCGAGTTCGGGATCCGCAAGGGCGACCCGATCGGCGTCAAGGTGACGATACGGGGCGAGGACGCGCACGAGTTCCTCGCGACCGCGCTCGACATCGTCGACGTCTCACGGAGTCAGTTCGACGACACGGGCAACCTGAGCTTCGGGGTCGAGGACCACACCGACTTCCCGAGCCAGGAGTACAACCCCAACATCGGCATTTACGGGCTCGACGTGACGACGACGATCGTCCGGCCCGGCTACCGTGTGTCGAAGCGGGACAAGGCAACTGCCACGATCCCCGCGAAACACCGGATGACCGTCGAGGACGCGGCTGCGTTCCTCGAGACTAACTTCGACGTAGAGGTAACGGAATGAGCGAAGCGAACAACGACACGGGCGAACACGCGGCGAAACGCACCGGCAACCGGCACACCTGCCGGCGGTGCGACCGCGAGCAGGGACTTGTCGGCAAGTACGACATCAACCTCTGCCGACAGTGTTTCCGCGAGGTTGCCCGAGACATGGGATTCGAGAAGTACAGCTGATCATGACAGGAAACGATCCATTCACCAACGCGCTCGCCGGCATGGACAACGCCGAGAGCGTTGGCCACCTGTCGTACACGGTTGAGCCCGCCTCCAACATCATCGGCTCCGTCCTCGAGGTCCTCTACGACCGCGGGTACGTCGACGGCTTCGAGTACGTCGACGACGGGAAAGCCGGGAAGTTCGAGGTTGAACTGAAAGGCGCGATCAACGAGTGTGGCGCCGTCAAGCCCCGCTACTCCGCGGGCGCGGACGAGTTCGAGAAATGGGAGAAGCGATACCTCCCGGCCCGTGACTACGGGACGCTCATCGTCACGACGAGCCACGGCGTTATGAGCCACTACGATGCCCGCGAACAGGGCATCGGTGGCCAAGTGATCGCATACGTCTACTAACAATGAACAGAGTCGAAATCGAGATTCCGGACGACGTCTCCGCCGAGACCGACCACCTCGAACTCACCGTCGAGGGTCCCAACGGGAGCGTCACGCGACGCCTCTGGTACCCCGACGTCGAGGTCACGGTCGAGGACGGTGTCGTCGCGATCGCTTCCGAGAACGAGGACGCGAAGACGAATGCCACGGTTGGCACCTTCGAGAGCCACGTCGCCAACATGATCCACGGCGTCACCGAGGGATGGGAGTACACGATGGAAGTGTACTACGCTCACTTCCCGATGCAGGTGACCGTGGAGGGCGACGAGGTCGTCATCGAGAATTTCCTCGGCGAGCGAGCACAGCGACGCACCCCGATCCGCGGGGACACTGACGTACAGATCGACGGCGAAACGGTCACGCTTTCGGGCTCCGATAAGGAGGCCGTCGGGCAGACCGCCGCCGACATCGAACAGCTGACGAAGGTGACCGACAAGGACACGCGCGTCTTCCAGGACGGCGTGTACATCGTCGAGAAGCCCACCGGAGGTGCCTAACCAATGGCCGAAGAACTGGAAGACATCAGCGGCGTCGGTCCCTCGAAGGCGGACGCCCTTCGCGAGGCCGGCTACGAGACGGTCGAGGACGTGAAGGCGGCCTCCCAGTCGGAGCTCTCCGAGATCGGCGGCATCGGCAACGCGCTCGCAGCGCGAATCAAGGCCGACGTCGGCGGGCTGGAGGTCGACGAGGAGGCGGACGCGGAGATCGAAGACGAGACGGACGAGGAGGAAGAGGCCGACGAGGCCGACGCCGACGAGGACGTCGAGACGGAGCTTCGACCCCGCGGTCACGCCGACAAGACGCCGGAACTGGACGACGAGACCGCTCGCGCGCTTGCACAGAAGCACCGCGAGGGGAAACCGCAGTTCAACCGGCAGGACTACCACAAGAAGAAGCGCATCCCGACGTCGTGGCGCAAGCCGCGCGGCGGGCTCTCGAAGCAGCGCCGTCGGATGAAGTCGAAGGGGCCCGTCGTTCAGGCGGGGTTCCGCTCTCCGAAGGCGTCTCGCGACCTGCACCCGAGCGGCTTCGAGGAAGTCCGCGTGCACAACACGGACGACCTCGAGGGCGTCGACGGCGACACGCAGGCGGTGCGGATCGCCTCGAAGGTCGGCGGTCGCAAGCGCGAACTGATCGAAGACGAGGCGGAGGAGCGCGAAATTCGCGTGCTGAACCCGACCTACGTCGAAGTGGAGGTCGATGACGATGAGTGACCTGAAAGCACAGAAGCGTCTCGCAGCGGACGAGCTGGACATCGGCAAGGGCCGCGTCTGGCTCGACCCCGAGGCACAGGAAGAGATCGAGGACGCGATCACGAGAGAAGACGTCCGCGAACTCATCGAACAGGGCACCATCCGCGAGAAGGACGCGAAGACGAATTCCCGCGGTCGAGCCCGCGAGCGCGCCGAAAAGCGCTCGTACGGACACAAGTCCGGCGCCGGTACCCGGAAGGGGAAGGCCGGCGCGCGACAGAACACGAAAGACGACTGGAAGGCGCGGATCCGCGCGCAGCGCGCCCGCCTGAAGGAACTCCGAGACGACGATGACGTGCTCGACGCGACCGAGTACCGCACGCTCTACAACAAGGCGAGCGGTGGCGAGTTCGAGGACGTCGCGCGGCTGGAGGCGTACATCCAGACGCAGTACGGCTACGAGGTGACGGACTAATGGCGACAGGACCACGATACAAGGTGCCGATGCGGCGCCGCCGCGAGGTCCGGACTGATTACCACCAGAGGTTGCGCCTGCTGAAATCGGGCAAGCCTCGCCTGGTCGCCCGGGTGAGCAATGCTCACGTCAGGGCGCAGCTGGTAACCCCCGGACCTGACGGTGACGAGACCCACGCGGCCGCCTCCAGCGAGGACCTCGCTGAGTACGGCTGGGACGCCCCCACGGGCAACCTTCCCAGCGCGTACCTCACGGGATACCTCGCGGGCGCTCGCGCCGTCGACGCCGGCCTCGACGAGGCCGTCCTCGACATCGGGCTCAACACGGCGACGCCCGGCAACAAGACGTTCGCAGTACAGGAAGGAGCGATCGACGCCGGCCTCGAAATCCCGCACAACGACAGCGTGCTGGCCGACTGGTCGCGTACGCGAGGCGAGCACATCGCCGCGTACGACGAGCAGCTCGACGAGCCGCTGTACAGCGGCGAGTTCGACGCGGCCGACTTACCCGAGCACTTCGACGACGTGCTCGCGACAATCCAGGAGGACCATGAGTAGATACAACGACGGCTGGGAACCGCGGACGCGACTCGGCCGCAAGGTACAGAACGGCGACATCTCGTCGATGGAACAGGCGCTCGACTCCGGCCTCCCGCTGAAGGAGGCGGAGATCGTCGACCAGCTCCTCCCGGGGCTGGAAGACGAGGTGCTGGACATCAACATGGTCCAGCGCATGACCGACTCCGGACGCCGCGTGAAGTTCCGCTGCGTGGTCGCCGTGGGTAACCGCGACGGCTACCTCGGCTACGCGCAGGCCCGGGACGACCAGGTCGGCGGCGCCATCGAGAAGGCGATCGACGTCGCGAAGCTGAACATCATCAAGGTGGACCGTGGCTCCGGCTCCTGGGAGGACCAGCCCGGCGGCACGAACTCACTGACCCGGACGGCCAACGGCAAGGCCGGCTCCGTCACCGTCGAGATCAAGCCCGCCCCGCAGGGGCTGGGCCTCGCGGCCGCGGAGACGGTCCGGAACATCCTGGAGCTCGCCGGCGTCGAGGACGCCTGGACGAACTCCGACGGCAACACCCGCACGACGGTGAACCTCGCGAAGGCGACGTTTAACGCGCTGGAGAACGCGGCGCAGTCCCGCACTCCGCAGCACGCCCGCGAAGTCCACTACGACGAGGTGAGCGAGTGATGCAAGCGATCGTACAGCTCCGCGGCGACGTCAACCTCGAGTACGGCGTCGAAGACACGCTCGACATGCTGAACATCGGGCGCGTCAACCACGCGACGTTCGTCCCCGAGACGGACTCGTACCACGGCATGATCACCAAGGTGAACGACGTCGTCGCGTTCGGGGAACCGAGCGTCGACGCCGTCGCGTCCACCATCGCTCGTCGCGGCGAGCCCCTCGAGGGGTCCGCCGACATTGACGACGAGTGGATCGACGACAACACCGACTACACTGACCTGGAGGCGCTGGCGGAGGCGCTCGTCGCCGAGGAGACGACGCTGCGAGAGCAGGGTCTCTCCCCGACGCTGCGACTCCACGCCCCCCGCGGCGGTCACGAGGGCATCAAACACCCCGTGATCGAGGGCGGCGAGCTCGGCACCCACACGACCGAGGAGATCGATAGTCTCCTGGAGGCGATGCGATGACGAGCAAGAAACGTCGACAGCGCGGATCTCGAACGCACGGCGGCGGAACGCACAAGAACCGGCGCGGCGCCGGACACCGCGGCGGCCGCGGCGCGGCCGGTCGCTCGAAACACGAGTTCCACAACTACGGACCGCTCGGTAAGTACGGCTTCAAGCGCCCCGAGGACGCACAGACGGATGTCCTCGAGGTCAAGGTCCAGAAGCTCGACGAGGACGCGGCGCTGTACGCCGCGGAGGACCTCGCTGAGGAGGACGGTGACGCCTACGTGGTCGACGCGCGCGACGTCGTCGACGACGGCTACGACGCCGACGTCGTGAAGGTGCTCGGCGGCGGACAGGTCCGCCGCGAGCTCCACGTCACGGCCGACGCGTTCACCGCCGGTGCGGTCGAACTGATCGAGGAGGCCGGCGGCGAGGCGACGCTCTCTGAGCGCGCCGAAGAGGCCGCTGCCGAATCAGAAAACACTTCAGACGACGAGACTGACGAGGCGTAATCATGAGCTGGAAGGAGGCCGCCGAACCGGTACTCTCGCGGATGCCCGTTGTGGAGCGACCGGCGGGTCACGTCCCGTTCAGACGGAAGCTCACGTGGACGGCCGGTATTCTGGTCGTCTACTTCTTCCTGACCAACATCAACCCGTTCGGGTTGGCCGTCGGTCAGGGGTCCGACTTCTTCGGGCAGTTCCGGTCGGTGCTCGCCGGCTCGTCCGGTTCGCTGTTGCAGGTCGGTATCGGACCGATCGTCACGGCGTCCATCGTCCTCCAGCTGTTGGGCGGTGCGAACCTGCTCGGCCTCGATACTGAAAACGACCCGCGTGACCAGGTCCTCTATCAGGGCCTCCAGAAGCTGCTGGTGGTCATTGTGACGGCACTGACGGCGGCGCCAATGGTGTTCACCGGCGCGTTCCTGCCCGCGGATCCGGCCGTCGGACAGGCGCTCGGTATCGGGACGTTCGGCGTGAAAGCGCTGATATTCGTGCAGATCTTCATCGGCGGCGTCCTCCTTCTGTTCATGGACGAGATCGTGAGCAAGTGGGGCGTCGGCTCCGGCGTCGGCCTGTTCATCATCGCGGCGGTGAGCCAGCAGATCGTCGGCGGCTTCTTCAGCTTCTCCGCACTCGGTGCCCGCGGCTTCTTCGCCAACTGGTACTCGATCGCGACCGGCGGCACCCAGCTCGGGTCGCCGTTCACCTCTGCTGGGCTGGAGTCGCTGCTGTTCGCGCCGGGGAACATCCTCGCGCTGTTCACGACGGTGTTCATCTTCGGAATCGTCGTGTACGCGGAGTCGGTCCGCGTCGAGATTCCGCTCTCACACGCGCGAGTGAAGGGCGCTCGCGGGCGCTTCCCGGTGAAGCTCATCTACGCGTCCGTCCTCCCGATGATTCTCGTTCGCGCGCTGCAGGCGAACGTCCAGTTCGTCGGGCAGCTCCTCTCCTCGCAGTGGGCGGGGATGCCGACGTGGCTCGGCGTGTACGGCGAACAGGGACAGCCCACTTCCGGGCTGTTCTACTATCTGAACCCCATCCAGCAGCCGGAACAGTGGATGTGGTTCCGCGGTGCCGCGACCGGTGAACCGTGGATGATCGCGATCCGGCTCGCGATCGACCTCACGTTCATGATCGTCGGCGGCGCGATCTTCGCCATCTTCTGGGTCGAGACGACCGGGATGGGTCCGGAGGCGACCGCGAAGCAGATCCAGAACTCCGGCATGCAGATTCCCGGGTTCCGCCGCAACCCGCAGGTGGTCGAGAAGGTGATGGAGCGGTACATCCCGCAGGTCACCGTCATCGGCGGTGCGCTCGTCGGGTTCCTCGCCGTGATGGCGAATCTGCTCGGTACCATCGGTTCGGTCTCCGGGACCGGGCTGCTGCTCGCGGTCTCTATCACGTACAAGCTGTACGAGGAGATCGCCGAGGAGCAACTGATGGAGATGCATCCGATGATGCGCCAGATGTTCGGCAACGAGTAACGAACATCTACACGCCTTTCAATTCTTTTTCGACACTGAGCGACTGCTTCGTCCTCAATTGGCTCCCGTCTGAGGGTGGTCACCGACGATCAGACGGACTCGATCAAACATCGTCGAACAGACAGACGCGGACGCACACCGGCTAGATTGCTCCATCAGCCTCCGTGTTGAACCCGACACTCAGAACCCTCGTTCTGGAAGCGAGTTACCGAGACAACCAGAACGGATTTGGATGCCGATAGTCCCGGCGATATCTTCGAGGAACGTTCGTCTGGATGAAGTCAGTCACCCGGACGATGCTCACTCCTCGCCGAGCTTGGTGCGTCGTTCTTCGTACTCTTCCTCGTCGATGTCACCTCGGGCGTAGGCCAAACGGAGTTCTTCGAGCGCTGGGTCGGTTGAAACTCCGTCGGATCCGACGATCCAACGGTAGGCGAGATACCCACCACCGACGAGGATGATAAGCCAGGTGAGCATCATCCCAAGACCCCAGAGCGCTGAGCCTCCATAGCCGACGTAGTCGCCCATCATCCCGCCACCCCACATACCCATCATTGGGAAGGCGAGTGCCATCATGAACATCGGGGCGAGCACGAGGATGGCGAGCACGACGAGTACGATGCGAAGTATCCCGTCATCTGTGATTTGAGACGACATTATCGTAACTGTGCCTTCGGCGTCAGGAAGGATAAATCAACGACCTGATTCTCGAATGCCTGCTCGCCGAGCTCGGTATCGACCGATCTCCGGATCTCGAATCATTTGCGGACGAGACGAGGGCGAACGCCCAGACCGTCATCTATCTCGTACAGGTCGTGGAAATCGCGGCCGCGTTCGCCCTCTCGGTGGACAAGCCATATCATCTCCCAACGGGTAGCGATAGCTATGGCAGACACCGCGATCCGATCGCAATTGCGGGTCCACGCGACCCCCTCCGAGCGTCGCGCGCTCTCACCGATCCGGCGGCGACGAGGTCGACCGTGAGCCACCATCTCGACGACATCGACAGACAGATTGATGTCGGACGCGCGGAACACGTCCGCGCCGATGATCGCGGAGGATATGAACGTCTCGGCGGGGACCGTTCGGAATCGGATCGAACGCCTCGAGGAGGCGGGCGTCATCCGCGGCTACACGGCTATCGTCGACTTCGAGCAGGCTGGTGGCCGACTCACCTCGGTGTTCATGTGTACCGTTCCCGCCGACGAGCGCGAGCGCTTGGCGCTCGCGGCTCGATCCATCCCCGGCGTGATTAATGTCCGCGTGCTGATGGCGGGTCGACGGGACCTCCAGGTGGTCGCGGTCGGCGAAGAGACGAGCGACCTCCGCGAAATCGCCCGCGCGCTCTCGGGGCTCGACATCCGCATCGAAAACGAGGAACTGCTCCAGACCGAACTCCACACCCCCTATTCGCGGTTCCTTCCCGACGACTCCAAGCGATCGGTGGTCACCGACACCGTCACGCTCGCGGACGGGAGCGCCGTGATCGAGGTGTGTGTCACCGACGACGCCCCGATCGTGGGTCACTCGCCCGCCGAAGCGCAGACCGACGAAATCCTGTCGAGCGACGCCATCGTCACGTCGATCGAGCGCGACGGGTCGATCATCCATCCCGTCGATGACACGACGATCCGGCCGGACGACGTGGTGACCGTGCTCCCGAAGGAGTCGTCCGGAGACGAAATCATCGGCGCGTTCCTCGCCGACGGAGACGAGACGCCGCCGCCGATGTCGTGAGTCTCTTCATTTCTTGAGTCCCTCCGTTTCGTGAGTCCCTCCGTTTCGTTAGTCTCCCCGTTTATTGTTCTGGGCGCGAAACGGCGAGTCATGGTAGACACGATCCTCGTTCCGCTCGAGCTTCCCGACCCCGAGCCCCTGTCGCCAGTGCTGATCGAGGACCTCGCTTCCCTCTCGGTCGTGATCCTCGGCCATTACGGCCTCCCCGAACAGACGCCGGCGAGTGCCGCACGCGACCAGTTCGGTGAGGATGCACAGGCGACGCTCGACGACGTCGCGGCCGCGTTCGAGGACGCCGGCGCGTCCGTCCGAACGCGGCTGGTGTTCGGCAAGAACCGCGCGGCGGCCATCCAGCAGGTCGCGGTCGAGGAGGACTGCGCCGCCGAACTCGACCCCGCACCGACCGAGGGGATCAGCCGGATCCTCGTCCCGCTTCCGGACGTCGCCGAGTTCGATCATCTCCCGAGGTTCATCCGAGTTCTGAGCGAGGACTCGACGAAGCGGATTACCCTGTTCCACGTCGTCGAGGGAGGGGAATCTCGCGAGCAGGGCGAGAAGGTGGTCACCGAGACTCGCAAACGACTGATCGAAGACGGATTCGACGCCGAGGCCGTCGACACGCTGGTGGTCGAAGGCGATGAACACGACGAGGAGATTCTTCGGGTTGCGGCCGAGTACGACGCGGTCGTGATGTACGAACCGGAGTCTCGCCTCGGCGACCGCATCTTCGGAACGCTCGCAGACAGGATCTCCGACGAGACCGCCGACCCGGTGATCGTCGTCAACCGCGATTACTGACGTCTCTCGACCTTTCAGGCACCAAACGGCTGTGAAACGAACCGTCGTTCGGAGCGTCGCGTTATCGCACTCTTTCGTTCGGCGCGGCTCGTCACTTCGGCTCCGTCGAGGCGATTCCGTCGTCATCCTCGCCGCGGCGGGTCCGAATGATCGTCCCGAGAGCCCCGGTCCGATCAGTCCTGGGCCGTCCGTACACGACGTACACCAGCGCGCTTCCGGCGATAATCGCCATGGCGCCGAGGATTGGGACAGTCCCCATCTGCGTGAGCAGGGCGATACCGGCGACGAATCCGAACACCTGGACGTACGGATACCCGGGCGCCGTGAACTCCGGTTCGTACGAGGGCACGTCGGCCACGCGGAAGGCGACCAGCGCCATGTTCTCGAACGAGAAGACCAGGATCTGGAACGCGCTCGCCAGTTTGGCCAACTCGATCACCGGCACGAACGCGATCAGAAACAGCAGCACGACGCCGGTGAGCAACACGGAGTTCCGCGGGGTCTTGAACCGCTTGTCGATTGTCCGGAGTGCGGGCGGGAGGAGGTCGTCGCGGCTCATCGCGAGCGGGAAGCGCGAGGACGACAACACGCCTGCGTTGGCCATACTTGTGAGCGCGACGACCGCGACCACGGAGATGAACACCACGCCGGCCCCGCCGAGGAGCGCTCCCGCGCCGTCGGCCATCGGGGTGAGCGAGGCGGTTCCCCCCGGGCCACCCGTCTTCAGCACGTCTGGATCGCTCAGTCCGATGATCGCGCCGACCACCGCGATGTACAGGACGGTCATGATCCCCATTGACCCGAGCATCGCGCGCGGGAGGTTTTTTCCGGGGTTCTTCACCTCCTCGGCGACGCTCGCGATCTTCGTGACGCCTGCGTAGGAGACGAAGACGAAGGCGGCGGCCGTGACGACGCCGACGTTCCCCTGCGTCCTGAAGGGAGTGTACCGAGCGGTGTCGGTGACGAATCCGGCGTTGACGACGTACGCGAGCAACCCCGCGACGACCAGCGTGACGACGATCGCCTGGATCTGGCCGCTCATCTTCGTCCCGGAGACGTTCAGCGCGACGACGAACACCGCGAGTGCGAGGGCGACGTACACCACGGCGGCCTGTGAGAGTGGCGCGAACAACAGCAGATACGCCCCGAGTCCGACGAGCGCGAACGAGCTTTTGAACACCAGCGAGAACCACGCACCGATCCCCGCTATCGTCCCGAACAGCGGCCCGAGCGCCCGATCGATGTAGAGATACGTCCCCCCGGACTCCGGCATCGCGGTCGCCATCTCGGCCTTCGACAGCGCGGCCGGCAACACGACGACCGCGGCCAGCACGTAGGCGAGGATCACCGCGGGCCCGGCCTTCTTATACCCCAGCGCCGGCAGCACGAAGATCCCGCTGCCGATCATTGCGCCCATGCTGATCATCATCGTCGGGTACAACCCGAGACTCCGATCTAAGTCGTGCTGGCCCATGCGTCTACGCCTTAGTAACGGATCTCGTGGTTTATGTCCTTCGCAATACTGAAATAGGAGGGACAAAACTGCGGATTCAACAAGCAAAAACACACAGACCGACCGCCTCTCTGGTCGGTCGGAACCACGAGTCGTTTCGTCAGTCCTTGTCTTCGTCGTCCGACTTTTCAGCGGTCTTCTTGACCGTCTCTTCGACGGTCTTCTCGACCTTCTCCTCGACCTTCTTGTCGACCGCCTCCTCGACTTTCTCGTCGACGGTCTTTTCGACGGTTTCTTCGACCTTTTCGCCGACGGTCTTCTCGAGAGTTTCGCCGACAGTCTTCTCGACGGTTTCGCCGACAGTCTTCTCGACGGTTTCGCCGACAGTCTTCTCGACGGTTTCGCCGACCGTCTCCTCGACGGTTTCGCCGACGGTCTTCTCGACGGTTTCGCCAACTGTCTCTTCGACCTTTTCGCCGACCGTCTCTTCGACCTTTTCGCCAACTGTCTCTTCGACCTTTTCGCCAACTGTCTCTTCGACCTTTTCGCCGACCGTCTCCTCGACGGTTTCGCCGACGGTTTTCTCGACGGTTTCGCCGACCGTCTCTTCGACCTTCCCCGTCACCTCTTCGCTGACGGTGTCACTGACGTCGTCAGCGACCTCGCTGACCTCCTTGTTCACCGTTTCGCCGACGGTCTTCTCAACTTCTTTGCTGACGGTGTCGCCGACGGTCTTCTCGACTTCTTTGCTGACGGTGTCGCCGACGCTTTTCTCGACTTCTTTGCTGACGGTGTCGCCGACGCTTTTCTCGACCTCCTTACTGACGGTTTCGCCGACGGTCTTCTCAACCTCCTTGTTGACGGTGTCGCCGACACTCTTCTCGACCTCTTTCCCGACCTGATCGGCGACCTCTCGGGTCATCCAGTCCGGGTCGAACCGGGCCATCTTCCAGACGACGTGGACCACGTACGAGGCGAACACCCCGATCCCGAACGCGACGCCGATGTTGTTGACGTTCAGCGTCGCGATGAGGACTATCGAGAGGATGATGAGTGCGCCGTACGCAAGGTCGGTGAGCGCGTCGACGCGAGCCGGACTTACCATCCCCGATCCGCCTCCGCGGTCGTATCGCCTTCGCGCGTCGTTTCAGCGGTCCGCGGGCGGGATCGACCGACGGATTCCCGATTGAGCGTAGCGTGCATTGGTATGTCTCTCTATCCGCCGTGACGGGCTAAAAGCCCCGCTTCGCGGCCACGCCACTCTCGAAGCGCGAACGTCCGCGAATCACCCACGGAGCGCGGTCCTTTTGTGCCGGATGACCGAAGCCGAGGCATGGACATCGACGAGGGCGGGGTCACCGTCTCCGTCCCCGAGGCCCGCGACGGGGCCAGCGAGGGCACCGGCGGCGGAGTTTTCTTCAACCCGACCCAGGAACTGAACCGCGACGTCACCGTCGCGGTGCTTCGCGCGTACCGCGACCGAGAGCCGCGCGTCGCGTCGTACCTCGACGCAATGGCGGCGTCGGGGATTCGAGGGGTCCGTGCGGCCGCCGAAGAGTACGACGTCACCTGCGCCGACGTCGACCCGGACGCCGTCGACCTCGCGGCCGAGAACCTCGCGGCCAACGGCCTCGACGGCGCGACGGTCCATCGCGACGTCAACGCGCTGCTGTACGAGAACGTCTTCGACGTGGTCGATCTGGACCCGTACGGGACGCCGATACCCTTCGCCGACGCCGCGCTCGCGAACGCGCGTAACCTCGTCTGCGTCACGGCGACCGACACCGCCCCGCTGTGCGGCGCGCACCTCAACAGCGGCATCCGGAAGTACGGCGCCGTCCCTCGCAACACCGACTACCACCCGGAGATGGGGCTCCGAACGCTGATCTCGGCGCTGGTCCGGACCGCGGCCCGCTACGATAAGGCGGCCAGACCGATCGTGTCGCACGTCTCGCGCCACTACGCGCGGACCTACCTCGAACTGGAGTCGGGCGCGCAGGCGGCCGACGCCTGCATCGACGAACTGGGATACGTCGACAACTGCGAGGACTGCCTCTGGCGCGAGCCGACACGTGGTCTGATCGCCGACCCGGTCGATCGCTGTCCGGTCTGCGGGAGCGACCGCGTGCTCACGGCCGGGCCGCTGTGGCTGGGGTCGACCGCCGACGCCGACTTCGCTCGCGCGGTCCGCCGCCGGGTCACAGACGACATGGGAGAGGCGAAGCGTGCACGGAAACTGCTGGGGACCGTCGCTCGCGAGATCGACACGCCCACGCACTACGATCAACACCGGCTGTACAAGGAGTGGAGCGAACCCGCCATCGGTATGGACGAGTTCGTCGACAGGTTGCGTGCGGCCGGCTACGACGCCAGCCGCGCACACTACCGCGGCACCGCGGTCAAGACCACCGCCTCGATCCCGGAGATGCGGAGCGTGGTTCTGGACGACGCGAGTGACGTGCCCGACTCGAACGATTCGGACGACACGGATGACACGGCGGACGCGAACGACGCAGACGGTGGCGGCGGCGGCGCGAACTGACCCACTCCCGTTTTTGCGCGGTCCTCGACGCGCCGGTCACACCGCCTCGCTTTTGTCGCTCTCGCCTGAATTGCGAAGCGTGCTCCCGCAGTTGACCAACGCTTACGGTACGACCCGGCGCGTCGTCGACGTCGCGATCGACCGCCAGGTGACGTTCCTCGCGGCCGCGATCGCGTACTACGCGTTCGTCTCGTTGATCCCCGCTCTCCTACTTCTCGTCGTTGCCGCGACCGCCGTCTTCGGCGAGGTGATCGCCGGGGAACTCGTGGCGGCGGCGGGCGACTTCCTCACGCCGGCCGGCCAGGAGGTGGTGGTCGTCGCAATCTCTTCGGCTGGCGGCCGGACCGGGGCGAGCGTGTTCGGTGTCGCCGTGCTGTTGTGGTCGACGCTGAAGGTGTTCCGCGGACTCGACACCGTGTTCGCTGAGCTCTACGGTACCACGCAGCCGCCGGACCTCCTCAAACAGTTCACGGACGCCGGGTCGGTGATCGTTGCCGTCGGCGTCAGCTTCGGCGTGATGATCGTCGTCGGCGCGTTCGTCGCGGCCGCCGACGCGGTCGCGGTCGTCGAGGCGGCGAGCATCCTCGTGCTTCCGGGGCTGCTCGCGCTCACCTTCCTCCCGATGTACTACCTGCTTCCCGAGCCAGACATCCGGATCCGAGAGGCCCTGCCGGGCGCAGCGCTCGCGGCGGTCGGCTGGACGCTGTTGCAGGCTGGGTTCCAGCTGTACGCCGCGAGCGCAGCGCAGTACCAGGTGTACGGCGTTATCGGCGGTATCCTGCTGCTCGTCACGTGGTTGTACCTCGCCGCCGTGGTAATCGTGGTCGGTGGGGTCGTCAACGTTGTCTTGGCCGGGCGCGAGGACTCGGTGCACCCCGGCGTGACGGGTCGTGGAGCCGGACCGGTTCGTGGCGTCGGTCCGTCCGACCACACTGCGGACCGGCAGTTACAACACGACCGCGGCCGACCCACGGGTATGAACGGCGAGTCGGACGGCGCGGACGACGCCGGCGACGAGGAACGGCCGCAGGGGGCACCGGACGTCGCCGCGCTCCAGGAGGAAGTCGGGCGACTGCGGGCGGAGTTCGACGAGTTCGAAGATGACGTGGAGCGGCGCACCGTCGACAAGCCCGCGGTCGAGTCGGAGCTGAAACGCTACGTCCGGTCGCGGATGCGACGCGGCCACGCCCGCGGCTGGGGGCCGTACCTCGTGATGCTGTACGGGACGGTGCTGATATTGGGCGCGTTCTCCTTTCTCGACGGGCTCTACGCCATCGCCGCGATGCTCATCCTCGGCCTGTCGACGCTGGGGCTGTACACCCTCTTTATCATCGTCGGTGTCGGTCTCAATCTGCTCGAGACCCCTGGAAAGGCGCTCGATTACGCTCGCGACCGCGGCGACGACTGATCCGTGACCGCGCTCGTCCCCGCGGAACGTGGCGTCGGCGAGATCGTTTTCGTCGATGCGCTTCCCGAATTTGTCGTCGTCGTCTTCGCGGCCATCACCCACCTCGCCGACCCGTGGTTCTTGTTCGGACTATTGGCGGTCGCCTACTGGTTCGCCGACGAACGGGTCGCGGCCTCGCCGCGCCGGGCCGGCGCGACGGCCATCGCGGTCGTCACCTGTGCGTACGCCGCCGTCGCGCTCGCCAAGGCGTGGTTCGCTGCCCCCCGGCCGCCGGGCGCGATGGGGCCCGCCGACGTGCCGACGTGGCTCCCCGGCCTGCTGTCGGCGTGGTACGAGGCGCAGGTCCTCTCAGACGGCTTCGGGTTTCCGAGCGGTCACGCCACCGGCGGCGCGGCGGCGTACCTCGCACTGGCGCTCCTCTATGACCGGAGGTGGACCGCACGCGGGCGCGTCCTCGCGGCCGCCGCAGTCGCCGTCGCCGTCGCGGCCTCGCGGGTCGTCATCGAGGTCCACTACCTCGTCGACGTGCTCGCCGGCCTGATCGTCGGCGTCGCCGTCGTGCTCGGCGCGCTGTGGCTCGCCGGTGACCCTCGACTCCGCGGGGGGCCGGTTTTGCCGACGAACCGCGGACCGACCGCCGACCTCGACCCCACGCCGGCGTTTCTGTTGGCCGCGGTCGTCTCGTTCGCCGCGGCCGGGGTCGCACTCGCCGGCGGGCACGCTGGCGAGGTGGCCGAAGCGGGGATCGGTATCGCCACGGGACTCGGCGGCGCGGCGGGCTGGCGGCTCGTCGCCGGCGACGAGCCCGCGGTTCCGATCCGAATCGCGGTCCCCTCGCTCGCCGTGACCGGTGCGCTCTGGATCGGCGCGTACGCGCTCTCGGACTCGCTCGTCGTCACGCTCGTCGCGACGACCGCCGCGGTCGTCGCTGTCGTCGCGCTGCCCGCGGTACCGGCGCGGCTGGAGCGGCTGTCGCTCGTCGGAAACTGAGAGGCGCCACGAACGGCGAGTCCCTTCGCACTCGAACCGCATTCAAAAGAAATCGGAGACCGCGAACCGCGTCGTCGCCTCAGAACGTCTCGAGGTAGCGGTCCTCCTCCCACTGCGACACCTGGGTGAGGTACTCGCTGAACTCCTGCGACTTCGCCTGGGCGAACTTCTCGGAGGTGTGCGGGCCGAGTGCGTCCTGGAGCACTTCGTCCGCCTCCAGCTCCTCGACGGCGGCGCCGAGGTTCGGCGGGAGCGTCTCGATGCCGTACTCCCGCCGCTTCTCGTCGTCGAACTCGTAGATGTCCTCGCGGACCGGGTCGCCCGGGTCGGCACCGGTCTTGATCCCGTCGATCCCGGCGGCGATGAGCGACGCCAGTCCGAGGTAGGGGTTACAGGACGGGTCGGGGCTGCGGACCTCGAACCGGGCCGAGACGCCCGCGGCGTCCGGGACGCGGACGAGCGCCGAGCGGTTCGTGTCGGACCACGCGACGTAGATGGGCGCCTCGTAGCCGGGCACCAGGCGCTTGTAGGAGTTCACGGTCGGGTTCGTCACGGCCGTGAACGCGGGGGCGTGGTTCAGGATGCCGCCCATGAACTGGTAGGCCGTCTCGCTCAGGTTGAACTCGTCGCCGTCGTCGGCGAAGGCGTTGCCGTCCTCGTCGAACAGCGAGATGTGGGTGTGCATCCCCGAGCCGTTGATCTCGGCGATCGGCTTGGGCATGAACGTCGCGTGGAGGTCGTGCTGGCTCGCCACCGCGCGGACGACGGCGCGGAACGTCGCGATGTTGTCCGCGGTCGTGAGCGCGTCGTCGTACTTGAAGTTGATCTCGTGTTGCCCCTCGGCGACCTCGTGGTGCGAGGCCTCGATCTCGAAGCCCATGTCCTCCAACGTGAAGATGATCTCCTTGCGCACGTCGCTCGCGAGGTCCTTGGGCGCGAGGTCGAAGTAGCCGCCGTTGTCGTGGGGGATCGTCGTCGCGTTCCCGTCGTCGTCGGTCTTGAACAGGAAGAACTCCGGCTCGGGGCCGATGGAGACGGAGTAGCCCATCTCCTCGGCCTCCGCGAGGACGCTTTTTAGCACCTGACGCGGGCCGCCGGCGAACGGCTCCCCCTCCGTAGTGACGATGTCACAGATGATCCGGGCGGCCGCGGAGCCGTCCTCGCCGCTGCGCCACGGGAGGACCGCGAACGTGTCGGGGTCGGGGACGAGACGCATGTCCGACTCCTGAATGCGCACGAAGCCTTCGATGGAAGAGCCGTCGAAGTAGATGCCCTCGGTGAACGCCTTCTCCGCCTGGTGGGCCGGGACGGAGACGTTCTTCACGACGCCGAGGATGTCGGTGAATTGGAGCCGCAGGAAATCGACGTTTTTCTCTTCGATTTCGTCGAGTACCGCCTGTTCATCGGCCGTTAGGCCGCCGTCTGTTTTCGCGTGTTCGTCCGTCATGTTCTGGACGGATGAGTAGTTATCTGCCAGTATAAAGGCCTTATCGCTTGGTGCATGAACCGCCAGTGCGGCAATACTGCTGGACGTTCGTAAAATTATAAACCCCTGAACACGTGGATCAGTGTGATGACGTACGAAAACCTCGACGCCAAACTCGTCAATTCGCTTCTCAGCAACGGTCGTGCGAGCCTCCGAAGTCTCGGTGACGAACTCGACGTCTCTGTGACCACCGTCTCGAATCACCTCCGCGACCTCGAAGACGAGGGCGTGATCCGGGGATACACGCCTATCGTCGACTACGACAAGCTCGGATACGACGTAACGGCCGTGCTGCAGCTAAAAGTCGAGGGCAGCGCGCTCCCCGACGTCACGGAGAAGCTCCGCCAGGAGAAACAGATGGTGAGCGTCTACGAGGTCACAGGCGACTACGACGTGATCGCGATCGGCAAGTTCACCGACACGGACGGGATGAACGACCAGATCAAGGCCATCCTTACCGACGCCGACATCCGCGAGTCGAACACGAGCGTCGTCCTCAACGCGGTCACCGAGAACGAGCAGTTCGACCTTGACCTCAACGAGGAGTAAGCCGCCCGAGTTACGACCGCTCGCGCCCGACCGCCCCGCCGTTCGCTCACGCTCCCCCCGTTGTCGATTACCCGGCCCCTACTGCCGCTCGGCCGCTTCCTCCAGAACCTCCACGGCCGGCAGCGGCTCGCCCGTCAGCGCGCGGATGTACGCCCCGCCCGCGATAGACACGTGCGAGAAGTCGGCCTCACTCAGGCCGTACATCTCTATCGCGCGCGAGGTGTCGCCTCCGCCGACGACGGAGAAGCAGTCGGTGTCGGCGATAGCTTCGAGCACCCCAACGGTGCCGTCGGCGAACCGCTCGTCCTCGAAGACACCGAGCGCGCCCTTCACGAACACGCCGTCGGACTCGCGGATGAGCGGCTCGTAAGCCGCGACCGTCTCTGAGCCCACGTCGAGGTATCCCGTTGTCTTCTCGTCGATGTCGTCGACGGCGACCTCCGCGCGCTCGCCGTCGGGCCCCTCGTACGCGAGGTCCGTCGCGAGGTGGATCGCGTCGCCGCGCTCGTCGAGCACCGACTCGATCAGCGCTTGGTTCTCGTTCCACTGCTCGTCGAACAGGTCCGTCCCGCCGACGTCGTGTCCGACCGGGTGGCCGGCGGCGCGTAAGAACAGCTCGCCGGCGACGCCGCCGAGCAGGAACCGGTCGACCCGGTCGTCTAACGCGTCCATCACGCCGATCACGTCGGTCGCCTTCGTCCCGCCGACGACCATCGTCACCGGCCCGTCGAACTCGCGGGTCGCGATGGCGGTGTTGGCCTCGTACTCCGTCTCCATCACGCGCCCGGCGTACGCGGGGAGCACGAGCGGGAAGCCGACCAGCGATGCGTGCTTTCGGTGAGCCGCCGAGTACGCGTCGTTGACGTACGCGTCGAAATGGGGTGCGAGCGTTCTCACGAACTCCGTCTCGGCCTTCTCCTCGGGCGACGCCTCGGGGAGTTCGTCGTCGCACATCCGGGTGTTCTCTAGCAGGAGGACCTCGCCCGCGGCGAGCGCGTCGATGGCGTCCAGCGCCGCGTCGCCGTACGTGTCCGCGACGAAGTCGACGTCGCGGCCGACGTGGTCCGCGAGGATGGCGGCGTGACCCGACAGCGACGTGAAGTCGTCGCCACCGGGACGGCCTTGATGAGCCATGCAGACCACGCGGTGACCGGCCTCGGCGAGTTCGCGGACCGTCTCCGCGTGGCGGTCGAAGCGGCGGTTATCCTGCGGTTCTCCGTCCTCGATCGGTGAGTTGAGGTCGAGTCGAACGAGGACGCGCGACGCTGCCGGGAGGTCGTCGATGGTGTCGAACGCGGTCATGGGTGAATGGTCGTCGAAGAGATATTTAAGCGGTCGTTCTCCGGAGAAACGTTGCCGCCGGGTCGCGCCCGCGGGAGGCGGCGGACACAGCGCGGGTCCGACGGTCGCGGCGCTCGCTTACGCCTCGTCCGTGACGTACGCGGCCATGTCGAGCATCCGGCTCGAGAAGCCGTACTCGTTGTCGTACCAGGTGAGGATCTTCAGGAGCTTCCCGCCCGCGATGACGTTCGTGGACTGCAGGTCGACGTAGCTGGAGAACGGGAGGCCGACGATGTCGCTGGAGACGACCTCGTCGTCGGTGTATCCGAGGACACCGGCGAGCGGGCCGTCGTCGGCGGCGTCGCGGAAGGCGGCGTTGACTTCCTCCGCGGTGACGTTTTCGTCGAGGGTGACGACGAACTCGGTGATGGAGCCGCTCGGGACCGGGACGCGCATCGCCATCCCGTCGATTTTCCCCTCCAACTGCGGGAGGACCTCCTGTGCCGCGCCGGCCGCCCCCGTCGAGGTCGGAACGATGTTCTCGGCGGCGGCGCGCCCGCGGCGCGTCTTCGCCTTCGGCCCGTCGATGAGCGCCTGCGAGCCGGTGTACGCGTGCACGGTGGTCAGCGTGCCGGCGTCGATTCCGAACTCCTCGTCGAGCACCTTCGCGACCGGCGTGATGGAGTTCGTCGTACAGGAGGCGTTCGAGACGACGTCGTCGCCCTCGTACTCGTGGTGGTTGACGCCGTACACCAGCTGTTTGACCGGCTTGTCGCCCTTCGGCGGCGCCGAGATAATCACGGTGTCGGCACCGCCGTCGAGATGCGCGCTCGCGTCTTCGCGCGTGCGGAAGACGCCCGTACACTCCAGCGCGACGTCGACGTCGAGTTCGTCCCACGGGAGGTCCGCCGGGTCCTGCACGTTGTACAGCGGGACCGACGTGCCGCCGATCGTTAGCGTGTCGCCGTCGCGCTCGACGCCGTCGAGCCGTCCCATGACGGTGTCGTACTTCGCGAGATACGCCATATCGTCGAAGTCCATCACGTCGTTGATACCGACGAGTTCGATCCGCGGTGACTCCATCACCGCGCGAAACACGTTCCGCCCGATCCGGCCGAACCCGTTGAGACCGACTCGCACGACCTCCTCTTCGCTCACGTCGTCGGCTGCATCGAGATGTGATTTACTCATATCTGAAAAAACGAGGCGCAGATACTTAAATCCGACCGAGTCCGCCTGAGACAGTCACTATCGTTCGATTTCGTTACGATCGGTGTCGGTCGTCGCGACCGGATTCCACCGACGGCCTGCGGGGCCGTCGCGTCACCCACGAGGTCGGCGCCGCGTTCTGTCGGCCAATACGGCGATCGACAGAAGGCTTATCGGGGTCACCACCCTGACTCGTAGTATGGATAGAGACGATCGTGAAGATCCGTTCGGCGATTTCTTCGCGGAAATCGAACGGATGATGAACGACATGGCCAGCGGTGAACCGGGCACCGAGGACGCCGGCTTCGGGTCGGCGACGCACGTGGACGCGTACACCACCGACGACGGTGTGCGACTCATCGCCGACCTCCCGGCCGTCTCGAAAGAGGAACTCTCCCTGCAGTGCGACGGCGAGGCCCTGACCATCTCCGCGGTCTCCGACCGGCGTGAATACGACGAGACCGTCGACCTCCCCGCCCCGGTCGACGAGCACTCCGCGAACGCGACGTTCAACAACGGCATCCTCGAAGTCACGTTCGATCGCGACGACGACTCCGCGTCGATCGACCTCGAGTAGCGGATCGCTTTTCGGTTATTTTCCTGCCGCGGTCCGCTCGATGAGTTCCGCGAGCCGGTCGTAAAAGTCGGGGTCGTACTTCGTCGCCGCGTCCACTGTCGGGCGCGCGTTGGTCTCGTTGACGACCAGCCGGTCGTCCGTTTCGAGTAGGTCGACGCCGAGATAGTCGATCCCGAGGGTGTCGGCCGCTCGCTCGGCCAGTCGCCGGGCGTGCGCCGGAAGGTCGACGCCAGTCGCCTCGGCGCCGCGGTGGACATTGTGTTTCCACCGGCCCCCTTCGCGGGCGTCAGGGGGGAGCTCCCGGCGCACCGCGCCGGCGTACGCGCCGTCGACGACCATCGCGCGGTAATCGCGCGCGTCGGGGAGGAACTCTTGGATCAGGTACGACTTGTCGCCGGTCGCCCGGTAGTCGTGGACGAGGTTCAGGTAGTCGACGACGCCGAGGAGGGAGTCGAGGTCGCCGGCGGTCGCGACGCCGACGCCTCGGGTCGCGGAGTTCGGCTTGACGACGACGGGGTACGAGAACGACGAGACGGCCTCGGTGACGACCGTCTCGTTCACGGGGTTCGACACCAGCGTCGTCCGCGGCGTCGGGAGCCCGGCGTCGTCGAGCGCGGTGAGCACGCCCGCTTTGTTCCGCGAGGTGAGGACGGCCTCGCGGTCGTTCACCCACGGGACCGACAGCCGCGCGTCGACCAGGGCGCCCTCCATGAGCCGCGAGGGGTAGACGAAGCCCGCGTCGAAGCCGCCGAACTCCTCATCGGTCTCGGGTCCGCCGCCGGAGACGCGGAGCGACCGCTCTTTCGCCTGCACGTGTTCAACGGCGACGCCGCGGGCCGCGAGCGGCTCGCGAACTCGGTTGAGCGTCTCCGCGTCGGTCGTCATCGCGAGCCGAAGCATACGCTCGCTCGGAGCCGTTCGGACTTAAAAACGATGCGGCGGTCGTCGGGGGCTCGCGTCGCCGGTCCGTTCGGACCGTGCCCGCGCTACTGGAGGTGGCCTTCCTCGCGGAGCTGTTCCGCCTCGCTCTTCTCGTAGCGCCACGAGATGTCGCCCTTCTCGTCTTGCCAGTCCCACGGCTCGACGAGGACGATGTCGTCCTCGCGGATCCAGACGCGCTTCTGCATCCGTCCGGGAATGCGCGCAGTCCGCTCTTTCCCGTCGGCACAGCGAACGCGGACCCGGTTCGCGCCGAGCATCTCGACGACCTCTGCGAACACCTCGTCGTCGTCAGGCATCCGGAGGTCGTTTCGACCGTCGCCGTCTCCGTTGCTCATGCGTACGCGGTGATACGCGCTCCCTGAAATAAAAGGGCCGCTCTCTGTGCCGAAGCGCCCTTTTTAACTCGCGACGGCAGCGACCTGCCGGCATGCGTGACACGCTCGGACTCACCGGTCTCGTCGGCGTCGCTCTCGTCCTCCTCGCACTCGGACTGCTGACCGCGTACGATCCCCTCGTCGGGGGTGGCGTCGCCGTCGCGCTGGCGGGCGTCGGACTGATCGCCAAGGGCGTCGCCGATTCGGCGATGCACATGTTCGGCCTCAAGTGACCGGCTAGCGACGATCGCCGCTCGCGTCTCGGATCGGTTCGGTCCCGCGTCGCTCCCGAAAGAGTGATAACCGACGGTCGCTGCGGGCCGATATGGTCGAAGTACCCGCGGTCGCGGTCGAACTCGCCGAGTTACTCGCGGTCGTCGTCGGGGCCGGCGTGGCCTCGGCTATCGGCGTCGTGCTCGAACAGTTCGGACTCTCAGCGGCCTCCGCCGGCGACCTCGTGCTCGGTGCGTGGGCTGTCGGAATGGGACTGCTCGCGCTGTACATCGGAGTTGTCGCGCTCGGCTACGAGCAAGCGCTCCCCCGGCTCCAGCGCCTCGCGACCGGCGAGTAGGCCCGCACCGCCGAACCGCGGTCAGTGATTTATAACTCTCCGTTCGCCGCTCGCTCCCGGACGGCCGTCGCTCGTTCGCGGATCGCGGCCCACTCCTCGTCGCCCTTGCCGTCGACGTGCGAGTACATCAGCCCCATCCGTCCGGTGTCCCGGAGCGTCTCCTCGTTCTCCTTCAGGAAGTCCCAGTAGAGCGCGTTGAACGGGCACGCGCCCTCGCCCGTCGTCCGGGAGACCGCATACGGACACGACGCGCAGTGGTCGCTCATCCGGTTCACGTAGTTCCCCGATGCGGCGTACGGCTTCGAAGAGAGCACGTCCGTCCCGAACGACCCCATCGCGACGACGTTCGGCGTCGTCACCCAGTGGTACGCGTCGACGAAGCCGAGGTGGAACCACTCGTTCAGTTCGGCCGGGTCGGCGCCGTAGATCAGCGCGAAGTTCGAGAGCACCATCAGCCGCTCGATGTGGTGTGCGTACCCGTACTCACGGACGTGGTCGACCGCCTCCGACAGGCAGGCCATGTCAGTGTCGCCGTCCCAGTACGTCGGCGGAAGCTCTCGGGACTGATCCAACTGATTGGCCGTCGAGAGCGCCGGCATCGCCTCGCGGTAGACGTGTCGCACGAACTCCCGCCAGCCGATCACCTGTCTGATGAACCCCTCGACCGCGTTGAGCGGGACCGGCGGGAGGTCTGCGTCTTCGTCGCCCGCGCCGTCGACGGCGCTCGCACTCCCGCCGTCCTCTCCCGCCGCGAACGCGCCCAGCGTCGTCTCGCTCGCATCGCCCGCGTCGTCGGGGTCGTACGCACCCGGCTCGGCCCCCCGCGCCTCGTAGGCCGCTTCCACCGCTCGGACGGGTTTGCGCGGGTTGAGGAGCCCGAGGTTGATCGCCGGCGACAGCAGCGAGTGCGACAGGAACGGCTCGCCCGCCACCATCGCGTCCTCGTACCGTCCGAACGAGGGGAGTCGATCGCGGACGAACGCGTCGAGCGCCGCGCGGGCCTCGTCTCGGGTGGTGGGCCACGCGAACGCGTCGAGGGAGCCGTCGCCCCACGTGTCGAACCGGTCGCGGACCCACGCGTGCGTCTCGCGGGTGAGGTCGTCCGGTTCGAACTGCGGCCGCGTCGGTGGCTCCCAGTCGTCCGGCGGGGTCTCCTGATTCAGATCGTCGTAGTTCCACTCTCCGCCGACGGGGTCGTCGCCGTCCATCAACACGCCCGTCTCGCGGCGGACGTGGCGGTACCACCCCTCCTGTCGGTACGTGCGCTCGGCGGTGTCGTCCGCGTCGAGGATCGACTCGCTCCCCCGATTGCCGTTCGGCTCGCCCGCCCACTCCCGCCAGTCGGCCGGGGTCGTCCAGAACAGTTCGTTCTCCGACAGCGTCAGCGACCCGCCTCGCTCGGCGACGAGGTCGCGGAGGCGCTCGCCGGCCCCGTGGCTCGCGGGGCGCATCAGCCGGAGGGCGGCGTCAGACCGGTTGGCGAGGAACTCGTCGAGTCCCTCGCCGAACGACTCCGCCCGCAGGTACGTCACGTCGTGGCCGCGCTCGCGCAGTTCGTCCCGGAAGTGCCGCATCGCGGAGAAGACGAGCGTCAGTTTGTGGGCGTGGTACGGCTTCCGATCGGCGAAGCCGTGCGCCTCGATCAGCAGCACTTCGTCGGCGGCTTCGAGCGCGTCGAGGTCGGGGTTTAGCTGATCGCCGAGCAGCCACAGGGCGGGTCTGTCGCTCACGGCCGATCACACGGACTCCGTCGCCATAGCTTCGGTGGCGGGCTCGGCGCGATCGGCGACCGCCGGCCGCCGTCACCGCTCTCGCGGGTAGCTTTTTGTCCCGGCTCTGCCTGCCCGTGGTATGGAGTACACGACTCTCGGGGACACTGGGATGAGGGTGTCGAAAATCTGCCTCGGCTGTATGAGCTTCGGCGACTCCGATTGGCGCGAGTGGGTCCTCGACGAGTCGGAGGGGAAAGCGCTCGTCGAGCGCGCGCTTGAGTTGGGGGTGACCTTCTTTGACACTGCCAACATGTACTCGAACGGCGCGTCGGAGCGCGTCCTCGGCGAGGCGCTCGAGGGCCACCGCGAGGAGACGGTCGTCGCCACGAAGGGGTTCTTCCGGATGGACGAGTCGAACCCGAACTCGGGCGGCCTCTCCCGAAAAGCGATCGAACAGGAGCTACAACACAGTCTCGACCGGCTCGGAACCGACACGATCGACCTCTACCAGATCCACCGCTGGGATTACAAGACGCCCATCGAGGAAACGCTGGCGGCGCTCGACGACGCGGTCCGTCGCGGCGACGTGCGGTACATCGGCGCCTCCTCGATGTGGGCGCATCAGTTCGCCGAGTCACTGCACGCGAGCGAGCGCGAGGGGTACGAGCGATTCGCCACCATGCAGAACCACTACAACCTCGCGTACCGCGAGGAGGAGCGCGAGATGCTCCCGCTGTGCGAGAAGGAACGCGTCGGCGTCATGCCGTGGAGCCCGCTCGCGCGCGGCTACCTCACCCGACCGCACGAGGAGATCGACGCGACGCTCCGCGGGGAGACGGAAGAGCACCTCTACGCGCACCCCTACCGCGAGGGCGGCGGTCCAGCGGTCAACGAGCGCGTCGCGGAACTGGCCGACGAGAAGGGGGTGAAGATGGCACAGATCGCGTTGTCGTGGCTGTTCCACAAGGAATGGGTCGACACGCCCATCGTCGGAACGAGCAGCATCGAACACCTCGAGGACGCAGTCGAAGCGCTCGACATCGACCTCTCGGACTCCGATATGGAGTGGCTCGAAGAGCCGTACGAGTCCGTTCGCGTCTCCGGACACAACTGATCGGGCGGCGCCAATCAGGCACCGGAAACGAATGACTGAATTCCGTTTCCTCCCGTTCATGCCATCTTCGGAATCCAGTGACGAACTGGTAGCGAGACCACAACTCTCGCGGACCTTTGAGCGACGACGATCGGTCTCCCGTCCCGCCGAGTATCGAGTACGCGCCCACTCGGACGTGGTGTCCGAACTGCGGTACCCACGTCCCGGACATCGGCCGCGACGCGGAGACGACCGAGTGTCCGAACCGTCACCGAGCGATTCGCTCCTGACGGGCGAGTGGGCGACCGCGGACCGAGCGCCGCGACCGGTCGACCCGGTATAAACGCACCGTCGAGAGCCGGAGCAACAACCCTTTTCGGCCGGGCTACCGAACTGAGAGCTATGGTAGACGACGAAGCCACCGACGCCGACACCGGTGACGAACAGGGCAGCGACGCCGCCGAAGGGGGAGAAGACGACGAGGAGAAGTCGTTCCGCGAGCGCGTCGAGGAGATTCGCGAGCGGCGCGAACAGGAGCGCGAGGAGGGCGACCGACCCGACCCGGAAGAGATGATGGGCGGCGGTCCGGGCGGCGCCGGCGGCCCGCCCGGGATGGGCGGCGGCGGTGGCGGCGGCAACCCGTTCGCGCAGATGATGTCCGGCATGATGGGCGGCGGCGGTCCGGGCGGCGCCGGCGGCCCGCCCGGGATGGGCGGCGGTCCGGGCGGTCGACCCGGTGAGGAAAGCGACGATCAGGTCGGCAACGAGGAGCTCGTGCGCGAGGTCCGCCAGCTCCGCGACGAGGTCCGCGACGCGACCCGCCAGCTCCAGCGCATCGCGCAGGCGCTCGAAGACGACTGAGACGCGGCTCGCGGCTCCGTCCCCTTTCTTCGCTTCAATTTCCGCACCGGTCGATGATCCCACTCCGTCACTCCCGAGTATTGCTCTCCTGTCGACCGGCGCGGCCGCCGCTCTCCGAACGAGTCGTCATAAAAAAACACCGTCGGTGGCGCCTATCGGCGCATGCTCTGCCCGTCTAACACTCCGACCAGCCGCACGACTCGCACGTCTTGCAGCCCTCGGAGTAGTAGAGGTTCATCCCGCCGCAGTCGGGACACTCGGGCGATTCACCCGCCGCGATGAGCTCTTGCATCGCGTCGTCGGCGCCGGCCGCGTCGTCGTCCGCCTGGCCGGGTCCGTCCGCGCTCGGGGCGTCGGTCGCCGTGCCCGCGTCGACCGCGCCGCCGTCGGTGTGGCCCGCCTGCTCGCTCGCCAGGTCGCGCTCGACATCGTCGAGGCTCTGCTGTTGCGGAATCCCCTTGTCGATCTCGTCGTCGAGATAGCGCCGGAGCGCGGTACCGATCGCGTCCGGGATCGACTGGATCTGCTCGCCCTTGTCCCAGGCGACCTTCGGACTCCGGGTGCCCTGGAGTTCGTCGACGATCTCCTCGGGGTCGACGCCCGAGCGAAGCGCCGTCGAGATGACCTTCGCGAGTGCCTCCGTGAAGGAGTTGGTGTAGCCGCCGGAGTGACCGATGTTCGCGAACAGCTCGAACGGTCGGCCGTTCTCGTCCTCGTTGATCGTGACGTACAGCTTGCCGTATCCGGTCTCGACACGCTGCGTGACGCCGCTCAGGGAGTCGGGACGCGGACTGCGCTCGCTGTAGTCGATCCGCGGCTGCTCGCTCGCCTCCAGCAGGTCCGCGATCTCCGTGTCGATCGCCGCCTGCACGTCCTCGTTGTCGAGGAACGCCTCGAGGCCGCCGAACACTTCGCCGATCTGTTCGACGATCGTCTCGGCCGCCTCGGCCTCGTCGGCGAACTCCGTGTTCTTCGCGCGGGTCGTGAGAACCTGCTTCGAGCGGGTGCCGTCGCGGTAGACGGTGACGCCCTTCCCGCCGTGGTCGTAGATGTAGCGGTACACCTCTTCCATCTCCTCTGCGGTGGCGTCGTTCGGGAAGTTACACGTCTTCGAGATGGCGGAGTCGACGCCCTCCTGGCAGGCGCACTGGACCGCTGCGTGCTGCTTGCCGGAGAGGTCGCCGGTGACGACGAACAGCTCGCCGATCGCGTCCGGAACCGTCTCTAACCCGTCCACGCCGTCGAACTCGTTGGCCGCCATCTGATCCTGGGCCTCCTGCTTGACGGCGTCGACGTCGATGTCGTTCTCCTCTAACGTGCGCAGGAAGTAGTCGTCGAACTCGACGAGCATCTCGTCGCCCTGCACGTCGTCGGAGACGTTCTTGTAGTAGGCGACGTTGTAGATGGGCTCACAGCCGCCGGTGGTGTTCCCGATCATCGACGTCGTGCCCGTGGGCGCGATGGTCGTCGTGTTGTGGTTGCGGACCGGGAACCCGTCCTTCCACTCGTCGGCGTCGAGCCCGGTGTAGTGCTCGAACCAGTCGCGGTACTCGGTGGGGTTCGCGTACTTCGACTCCTCCCAGTCGTTGAACGTCCCGCGCTCCTCGGCGAGCTTGTGGGAACTCTGCTTCGACGCGTGGTTGATGTGGGTCATCAGCTGGCGGGCAACTTCGTTGCCCTCCTCGGTGCCGTACGGAATCCCGAGCTGGATGTACAGCTGGGCGAGCCCCATGATGCCCAGACCGATCTTCCGCATGTCCCGGACCTTCTGTTCGATCTTCTCGACCGGGAAGTCGGACATCGTCACCACGTTCTCGAGGAAGCGGGTGCCGTAGTCGATCCGCTCGTCGAACTCCTCGAAGTCGATCGCCTCGTCGAGGAACGCCGACATGGCGGCCTCCTTCGAGTCGTACTCGTCGGCGTGCGCCTCGGACCAGACGCGCCAGTCCGGTGCGTCCATCGCCGCGAGCGTCGAGAGGTTGATGTGACCGAGGTTGCAGGCCTCGTACTCCTCAAGCGGCTGCTCGCCGCAGGGGTTCGTCGCGAGGATCCGGTGGTCCGGATGCTCCTCCACGTCGAAGGAGTGCTCCTTGTTCACGCGCTCGAGGTAGATGACGCCCGGTTCGCCGTTCTCGTGGGCGCCCTCGATCATGTCGTCCCACAGCTCCTGGGCCGGGATCGAGAGCACTTCGCCGACCTCGACGTGTTCGCCGAGACCGAACATGTCGTAGATCTCCTTCGTCTCGGGGGTCGCGACGTGGGGCTCCTCCGTGCGGGGGTTGGTGAAGGTGAACTCCTCGTCGTTGTACAGCGCCTCCATGAAGTCGTCGGTGACGCCGACGCTGATGTTGAAGTTCGAGAGGTGACCTTCGACCGCGTTCCGGAGGTGCTCGGGCACCTTTCCGTCGTCGTCGATGAGCTCACGCGCCTCTTCCAAAGCGTCCGTGAAGGAGTTGTGGGTGAAGTCGTCGGGGTCGTTCAGTCGCAGCGAGTGAGCCAGGGAGACGTCCTTGTTCTTCGAGTGGATGAACTGGATGACGTCCGGGTGCGAGACGCGCATGACGCCCATCTGCGCCCCGCGGCGCGCGCCGCCCTGTGCGATCGTCTCGCACATCTGGTCGAACGTCCGCATAAACGTGATCGGCCCGGAGGCGATCCCGCCCGTCGATCCGACGGCGTCGCCGTAGGGGCGGAGCTTCCAGAACGCGTACCCCATCCCGCCGCCGGACTGGAACACCTCGGCCGCCTCCTTGGCGGTCTGGTGGATGTCGGTGATGTCGTCGGCGGGCGAGTCGACGAAGCAGGCGGAGAGCTGCTGGAGCTCGTCGCCCGCGTTCATCAGCGTCGGGGAGTTCGGCATGAACGAGAGCTGCTCCATCCCGTCGCGGAATCGGTCCGCGGTCGCCTTGACGTGGTCGCCAACGCTCTCGGGGAGCTCGGGGACGATGGTGTCGTACGCGAACTTGTTAACGTTGTGCGCGGTCAGCGCCGTCTCCGCGTCGTCCTCGGCGGTCGTTCCCGCGCCGAACACCTTGGCGGCGAGCTCGTCGCGCCGGGGGTGATCGGGCTTCAACTGATCGGGCGTGACTGTGATCTCGACGCCCTGCTTCTCGGCCTCGAAGACCGCCTCGGCGAGCGCGACGTTGCGCGCGACGCGGTCGAACAGTTCCTCGGGCTTCTCGATGGCCTCGCCGTTCGCGTTCTTCCGGAGGTACCGCGCGGGCAGGATGTTGTGGTAGGCGTTGGCGGTGAGTCGCTCCTCCATCGTCTCGCCCGTGGTTCGTTTGATCGGCAGTTCGAGTTCGTCAGCGGCGACGCCGTCGCTGCTCATTCGACGGCCACCCCACTCGATTGATGTGCGTTCTGGCTCATATATGGTGTCTACGTACTGTCGCAGCAGGCCCTTTTGTGTTCCGCTCCCGGCCCGGATAGGTGTCTATCTGTTCGATTCGGTATGTAATTCCCGGTCCGCGTGTCTGACGCCGGCTTCGATTACGTTCGAAAGCAACGTGTTCTGGATACATAAGCGTAGCCAGACCAGAGTGAAACTGATGCTCGCCGCCCAAAACCGACAGATGAGACGGCCATCCCACCGGAACAAAAGGGGGGTTAATCACTTCGTACTTTCGCCGTTATGCACCGTGTTACCGTGATTGTGTCCACGGGACGGCCCGACGTACACACCCTCACTCGCAGTTTTCGCCGAAGATACTATCAGAAATCAGTGAGTAACTGATCGGCCGGCCCCACAAGCTTATACCCGGCCTGGTCTTGATAGCGGACATGACCGCATCACTCGCCGCCCTCGCATCATCGCTGCCGCTTCAGGCCGGCCTCTTCGCCAGCCAGTCGGGACAGCTCCTCGTCACGCTCGTCGCCGTCGCGATAATCATCATCGTCGGCAAGTTCGTGCTGAAGCTCGCCTGGCGACTGGTCACGATCGGTATCGTCCTCGTCGCCGCGTTCTTCGTCCTGTCGACGATCGGCGTCATCTAACGACGGCCGCGCGGACGCCCCGATTACTGGAACGCGGCGCCGGGTTCGGCGTCGCCGCGGTCGACCTCCGACCGCCTGAACCGCTTTTCGATCTCCTCGTAGCGCTCCCGCGTCTCGGGGGTGACGCTCGGGTTCACCTCGTCGAGCGCGTCCTCGAAGTGGGCCATCGTCACGCGGACGTTGCCGACGGACTCGCCGATCTCCTCGCGCGCGACGCTCCCGATGAACTCCCGGGAGGCGTTCATCGACGCCTCGCGGGCGACCGCCTCGATGTCGGCGCCGACGTATCCCTCGGTCCTGCGGGCCAGCACGTCGAGGTCGACGTCGTCGGCCAGCGGCTTGTTCCGAGTGTGGACCTCCAGAATCTTCCGGCGGGCCTCCTCGTCCGGCACGGGCACGTGCACGTGGCGGTCGAGCCGACCGGGCCGGAGCAGCGCCGAGTCGATGAGGTCCGGGCGGTTCGTCGTCGCGATGACGACCACGTCCTCCAGCGATTCGAGGCCGTCGAGCTCCGTCAGCAGCTGAGAGACGACGCGCTCGCCGACGCCGGAGTCGCCCGAGTTCTTGCCGCGCTCGGTGGCGATCGAGTCGATCTCGTCGAAGAACACGATCGTCGGCGCGTTCTCGCGAGCCTTGCTGAACACCTCGCGGACGCCCTTCTCGGACTCGCCCACGTACTTGTTCAGCAGCTCAGGCCCCTTGATCGAGATGAAGTTCGACTCCGACTCGTTGGCGACAGCCTTTGCGAGCAGGGTCTTCCCCGTGCCCGGCGGGCCGTAGAGCAGGACGCCCTTCGCGGCCTGCATGTCGAGCTCCTCGAACACCTCGGGGTACTCAAGCGGCCACTGGATCGTCTCGCGGAGCCGCTCTTTGGTCTCCTCTAAGCCGCCGACCTGTTCCCAGCTGACGTCCGGGACCTCGACGAACACCTCGCGGAGCGCCGAGGGCTCGATGCCCTTTATCGCTTGCTTGAAGTCATCCTCGGTGACCTGGATGGAGTTCAGCACGTCGGCGTCGATCTCGTCGCTCTCCAAGTCGAGCTCGGGGCGGATCCGACGCAGCGCGTGCATCGCGGACTCCTTCGCCAGCGACTCGAGGTCGGCCCCCACGAAGCCGTGGGTGTTCTCCGCGTACTCGTCGAGGTCGATCTCATCGACCAGCGGCATGTTCCGCGTGTGGACCTGCAGGATCTCCTTGCGGCCGTCGCGGTCGGGAACGCCGACCTCGATCTCACGGTCGAAGCGACCACCGCGCCGGAGCGCGGGATCGATGGCGTCGACGCGGTTGGTCGCGCCGATGACGACGACCTCGCCGCGCTCCTCCAGCCCGTCCATCAGCGAGAGCAGCTGGGCCACGACGCGCCGTTCGACGTCGCCGCCAGCCTCCTCGCGCTTGGGCGCGATCGAGTCGAGCTCGTCCATGAAGATGATCGAGGGCGCCTCCTCGGCCGCCTCCTCGAACACGTCACGGAGCTGCTCCTCGCTCTCGCCGTAGTACTTCGACATGATCTCCGGACCGGAGATAGTGTGGAAGTTCGCGTCGATCTCGTTGGCGACGGCCTTCGCGATCAGCGTCTTCCCCGTGCCCGGCGGGCCGTGCAGGAGCACGCCCTTCGGCGGGTCGATACCGAGCCGTTTGAACAGCTCGGGGTGTCGCATCGGCAGCTCGATCATCTCGCGAACCTGTTCGAGTTCGTTGTCGAGTCCGCCGATATCCTCGTAGGTGATGTCCGGACCGTCGCCCGTCCCGTCGGCGCCGCCGGTCGGTTCGGTCAACTCCTCGGCAGGGACCTCGGAGATCTCTATCTCGGTGTCGTCGGTGATGACGACCGTCCCCGACGGGGTCGTCGAAGCGACCTTCATCGGCACCGCCTGCGACTGGCCGCCCATCAGGCCGAAGCCCATCGACGTGCGGATCGTCTGGCCCTCGGTGACCGGCTGGCCGGAGAGCTTGTCGCGGATGAACGGGGCGATCTGCCCGCGCACGCGCAACTGGCTCGGGAACGCGATCGTCACCGACTCCGCCCGAGAGACGTCGACCGATTCGACCGTCACGCGGTCGTCGATACCGACGTTGGCCTCCTGGCGGAGCCGCCCGTCGATGCGAACGACGCCGCTTCCGTCGTCTTCGGGGTAGCCGGGCCAGACGCGAGCGATCGCGGCCCCGCTGGCGCCCTCCACGCGGACGATGTCGCCGCCGGAGAGCCCGAGCTCCTCGGCCGCGACGCGGTCGATCGCCGCGAGGCGGCGCCCCGCGTCCTTCTGTTTTAGCGGTCTGACGGTGAGTTTCATCGCTCACCCTCCACGGTGACGACGCCGTTCGCGACCTCGGCCGAGGCGGCCGTCCCCGGCAGCTCGAACTCCGACTCGACCGCTTCGCCGTCGCCCTCCACGACGACGATCGCCGTCTGACCGACGGTGTCGACGCTCACGTTCTCTGCGTCGGCGCCCAGATCGGCGGCGACGATCCAGCTGTCATCGTACTCGAACCGGCGGAGCAACGTACCGTCGCCGGTCGATCGGGTCTGTTTGGCAGTCATCCTAACTACAAGTTAGGCGCGTAGCTATTTAAATCTGTCGCCCAAAATCGCATGACGTGAGATGGCGTCGACGCATCGGTAGTGTTGCGGTTCCGGGCCGTTTGGACCGGAGCGCTCGCTCCGGATCGTCATGTGACGACGCCGACGGCTGACGTTTATCACTCCCCGCGCGGTGGACCGACCATGGAGCGGGTCACCCACGACGGTCGCGACACCGCGTACCGGGTCTCAGATCGCGGCGGCAGCGGGCCGACGATCTGTTTCGTCCACGGGAGCGGCGGGAGCAAGGACGTCTGGAAGTCGCAGGCGCGACTGAGCGATCGGTTCCCCACCGTCGCGCTCGATTTGTCCGGCCACGGCGACAGCGACGACGTGGACGCCCCGGCCGGACCCGAGGCGCTTGACGCCTACGCGGACGACGTGGCCGCCGTGGTCGCCGCCACGGGCGCCACGGTGGTCTGCGGTAATTCGCTCGGCGGCGCCGTGGCGCTGCGCGTCGCACTGGAGCGCGACATCGCACTCGACGGACTCGTCCTCGCGGGGACGGGTGCGAAGCTCTCGGTCGCCGAACCGCTGTTAGACGGGCTCGCGACCGATTTCAACCGAGCGATCGACGCGCTTCACGAGCCTGACCGGCTCTTCCACGACGCGCCGGCGGAGTACGTCGAACTCTCTCGAGCCGGTATGCGAGCGTGCGGTCGTGCGGTCACCGAACGCGACTTCCGCGTCTGTCACGCGTTCGACGTCCGCGACCGTCTCGGCGAGATCGAGACGCCGTCGCTCGCGGTCGTCGGGGAACACGACACGCTCACACCGCCGTCGTATCACGACTTCCTCGCGGACCGGATCGACGACTGCGAGCGCGCGACGATCGACGGCGCCGCACACCTCGCGATGCTCGAACAGCCCGCGGCGTTCAACGCGGCGCTCTCGTCGTTTCTCGGACGTAGATCGGCGAACACGACTGAGTAGGCCACGCATCGAGTTCTCGAACCGAACCGAAACGAATCGAACCGAACCGTCTTCGATCGGTTGCCCCGGTGCGGACGGCGGTGAGGGCCTTCTCCGGTCCACGAGGGGACGCCCCGCTCCGCGGCGAGCGGATCTGACAGCGCGTGGTCGCACGGTACCGCTCGACCGTCGACACGCTTTTGCGACGCTGGCGTCGATGGGTGGCAATGGACGGCGACGACCCGAGACGACGGTCCGCCGGCCCGAGCGCGCCAGCCAACGGGGACCGCCCAGTTGGTCCGCCCGCCGACGAGGGCGACGAAACCGTCTCGAACGACTCGAAACACCCAGAGAATCCCGACATCAACGACTTGCTGGCGAAGCTCGACACGCTGCGCGACGTCGTCGACGACGAACACGAGCGCGAGAAGGTGCGACAGACGATCTCGCTCGTGGAGCAGATGCCCGGGAGCGCCGCGTTTCGGACCCGGATCACGAAGTACACCTCGCGAGACATGGCCGAGGCGTTCGTGGGTTCGGTCCTCTTCGCCCTCCCGCTCCTCGTCGAGGGGGGCGTCTTCGAGATTGCGGCGTGGTTCGCCGCGACGACTGCGGGCGGAGTTCCAGTCCTCCTCCTCGTACACGTGGGATTCGTGTTGGTCATGACCGCCGGACTACTGTATTTCGCCGACTTCCGGCAGATCGAGATCAGCCACCCGATACTCGGCGTCATCCCGCGCCGCTACGCCGGGATCCTGCTCGTCTCGCTGTTCACCTCCGTGCTCATGCTAACGCTCTGGGGCCGACTCCACGAGGGGGATCCCACCACCCTCGAGCGGGTCTCCCGCGTGGCGTTCGTCTGGACCGGAGCCGCCTTCGGCGCGAGCCTCGGCGACATCCTGCCGGGCGAGTCGCAGGGGACAGACATCAAGGACCTCGACCTCGACCTGGACTTCGACCGCAAGGACTGACCCCCGGACTCCGCGGCGCGGGCCCCGTTTCCACACCTTTTTCGCCGCGGCGACCGTATCCGTATACATGTCAGCGTTACGTGACGCGCTCCGGGACCTCCCGGACGCGGTGTTTGCGGACCTGCTCGAGTCAGACGACGGATACGTCCTTGTCGTCGACCTCCCGGGCGCGGCTGCGGAGACGACCGAGGTCCTTGCCGAGGACGGACGAATCGTCATCGAAGGGCGCCGGGAGAAGAAGGTCCCCGAGGGGTTCCGCTACGTCCGTGAGGACCGGCCGCTGTTCCTCGATGCGGAGCTTCCGCTTCCGGGCGACGCCGACGGAAGCGGTGCGGACGCGGAGATTGACCGGGGGGTCCTCGAAGTCACCATTCCGAAGCGAACCGGTGACGTCTCGCGCACCATCCCTGTCGACGACGCCGACGACGACTTGTCCGACGAGGCCGACGCCTGACGGGTGGTCACGCTGGTTAACCTTCGCGCCTACTGGCGGTTTTTCGTAGTCATGCGGCGGTTCTCGCCGCTTATCGTCGCCTACTGGCGGGACCAGAAGCGATACTTCCTGTTCGGTGGGGGTCGCGAGGTCGACGTCGAGACCCAGCGCGAGCGAGCCGGGATCCTCCTCGACATCCTGCTCACCCTCGGTCCGACGTTTATCAAACTCGGGCAGATCCTCTCGACCCGTCCGGACATCCTCCCGCCGGCCTACATCGATGTGCTCGAGGGGCTCCAAGACGACGTCCCGCCGGCCCCGTGGCGGGAGTCGAAGGTCGTCCTCGAAGACGAGTTGGGTCCGGTCGACGAGACGTTCGACGACTTCGACAGAGAGCCCATAAGCGGCGCGAGCCTCGGGCAGGTGTACACCGCCCGCTACGAAGGGAACGAGGTCGCCGTGAAGGTTCGTCGGCCGGGGATCGAGTCGCTCGTCGAGGCCGACCTCCGGACGATCCGCTGGTCGATCCCGCTCGTCAAGCGCTTCACCGGTGCCGGTCGGGCGTTCTCGCTGGAGAACCTCGCGGACGAGTTCGCGAAGACGATCCGCGAGGAGATGGATTACGAGCGCGAGCGCGAGATGCTCGAGGAGATACGCGGTAACTTCACCGACAACGACCGGATTCGGATCCCGACCGCTTACGAAGCGGTCTCCGGACCGCGAGTGCTCACGATGGAGTACGTGCCGGGGATGAAGATCAACCAGCTCGACGAGCTCGACGCGGCGGGGTTCGACCGCAACGACCTCGCCGAGACGCTCCAAGAGGTATACCTCCAGATGATTATCGACGACGGCGTGTTCCACGCCGACCCGCACCCCGGCAACCTCGCCGTCGACGACGACGGTGCCGTGATCTTCTACGACTTCGGGATGGCCGGACGCGTCGATCCGTTCATCCAAGAGAAGATCGTCGAGTTCTACGTCGCCGTCGCCCGGCAGGACATCGACGGCATCCTCGACACGCTGATCGACATGGGGACGCTCTCGCCCGAAGCGGACCGCGAGGTGATGGGGAACGTCATGGAACTCGCCATCGCGGACGCCAGCGGCGAGGATATCGAGCAGTACCAGGTGAACCAGATCATCGAGCAGGTGGAGTCGACCATCTACGAGTTCCCGCTCCGCCTTCCGCCAAACCTCGCGCTCGTTCTCCGCGTCGCCACCGTCGTTGAGGGGGTCTGCGTCACCCTCGATCCCGATTTCGACTTCATTTCCACGGCGACGGCGTACCTCAAAGACGAGGGGTACTACGAACAGACCGCCCGCGACCTCGCCGAGGACGCCGGACGACAGCTCCAGCGCACCACCGAATCGCTGTTCACCGTCCCGCCGAAGGCCGACACCTTCCTCGATCGAGCGAACCGCGGCGACCTCCACTTCGACATCACGATCGAGGACGACTCGAACGTGCTCGACAAGCTCGCGATGCGGATCGCCTACTCGGTGCTGCTCGCGGTCGGCGTGCTCTCCGCGACGATCCTCTACTCGTTCGCCGACGCGTGGCGGCTGGCGGGGATCGTGCTCCTGCTCGCCGTCCCGCTCGCGATCGCGCTCTATCGCTCCTTCCGGAAGAAGCGCGGACTCAGGACGACCCCGCAGTTCACCAGACAAGGAATGAAACAGCGCCGCGACGACTGAGCCGTGCGTCCGTTCTCCGTTCAGACTCGGAGCGTCGACGGCGACTCGCGCTCGCCCGGCCCGCACGTCGATCAGCCGGAGATGACCTGGATCGGGACGAGGAGGAAACAGAGCGCCCCGAGCCCGAACGTCGCGAGGCCGACGGCGAGCCGGGGCCAGCCGATCCGCTCCTCGTCGGCCGGGGTCGCCGGTCCGTTGAACGCGATCACGATCGCAAACAGTCCCCAGAACCCCCACAGCCCGACAGATTCGTCGATCCCGAGGCCCCGCCAGAAGTAGAGGTACGCGGCGATCGAAAACAGCGCGCCGGGAACGAGCGCCGCAATCGTCTCTTGACGCGGGCCGAGCATGGCTCGAACCATGTGTCCCCCGTCAAGCTGACCGACGGGAAGGAGGTTCAGCAGCGTGAAGAACATCCCGACCCAGCCGCCGATGACGACCGGGTGCGCCGTGAGGGTCGGGTCCTCGTAGACGGTCGGTTGTCCGATGAGGTCGGCGATGATCCCCAACAGCGGCGGGTTGTTGAACCGGATCATCGTCCCGGAGGCGTTCGCGAGCTCCGCGGGAACGCGGATCGGATCGAGCGAGAGGCCGATGACGGTGACGACGACCGTGGCGACGAGCCCCGCGATGGGACCGGCCACGCCGATGTCGAACAGCACCCGGCGAGAGGGCATCCGTCCCCGCATCCGGATCACCGCACCGAGCGTGCCAAACGGGAACACGAACGGAATGACGTACGGGAGCGAGACGCTAATCCCGTGGTACCGGCCGGCCGCGTAGTGGCCGAGCTCGTGCGTCATCAGGACGCCGAGCACCGCCGCGGTGAACGGCCACGCCTGGAGTATCGTCAGCGGGTTCGCGGTGATCTCCTCCCAGCCGATGTAGTACCACCCGTAGGCGCCGACGAACAGGGTCGTGCACACCGTCGCGACGAACATAACCACGTTGAGCCACGGAACTCCGTCCCGGCCGTGGTCGAAGGGCGTCGCGACGACGACGTGACCCGCCTCAGTGACCTCGAGGTCGACGTCGTAGCCCGCGTCCCGAAACGGCTGGACGAGCTTCCGCAACAGGGTTCGCTCCGGCACGTACGACTCGCCGACGTACCGAATGCGCCCGTCTTCCCGGCGAATCTCGTCCACCCGAAAGAACGTCTGAAGCGGCTCCGGACGCGGTACGTCGGATCCGACCGACGGCCCCCCGTCCTTGTGTTCTGGCATCGCCCGAAATAATTCGTCGGTGAGTATAAATCCCGCGTCGACCGTCTCGACGGCTCTCCTGAGCGGCGTCGCGGGCGATCGAGTCACGGGAGCGGGAACCGTAGAAATGGAGCGGGGACGGGGGAGCGTGCGCGGTGCTACGTTCTCGGCCGGACGAAACGCGCGTTCACGACCGCAGCGTGCCGAACGCGCGGTGCGACCGCCGTCTCAGACGGGCTCGATGCGCCACGTGGTCGCGCCCGTGTACGACCACTTCTCGACGGTGAGCTCCGTGGCGGAGTCGCTGAGCTTCACCATCAGGGCGCCGATCTCTTTCGGCGAGAGGTCGACGTCGTCGGCGATGAACTTCCCTTTGAAGTACATCTCGCCTTCCTCGGCGCGGTTGAGCAGGTACTGCTTCAGCCGCTCTTCCTTGCTGAGGTCGTCGGTCGGGTTCGCGTTCGTGGAGGGGTTGGCAGTCGCGCTCATGATACACTGCTGAGATGCTCCCGGAGATTGTTATAAAGGTGCGAACGTTGGACGGTGTTCAGCGGGTTTCATGGCTTTTCACGCACAACCCCTCGACTAAAACGTGTCTGACAAACCGTTCAAAACGGTTCGAGAAGCTCGTAGATATTTTATAACTGATTCTCGTAGCTTTATTTCTGTCCTCTACATCGACGCCCACGTCTCTTGGGTGACGACGTCCCGCGGAGTTAACACACAATTATCACCGATTTTCTGCCGATCGGCGACCGCATTTCGCCCCGCGCGCGCAGTCGAAACTCCGGTCCGGGGGCGGGTGTGGACGGGCCGTCGTCAGGCGCGAGCGAGCGATCAGTCGCGCCGGTGGACCCAGAACTCCTCCGCTTCTGTGGTCTCCTTTTTGAATATCGGCACCTCGTCTTTCAGCCGGTCGATTCCGTCCTCGACGGTCCGAAACGCCTCGCCTCGGTGCCCCGCCAGAACGACGACGAAGACGATGTCCTCTCCGGCCTCGATCACGCCTGTTCGATGGTGCATCCGCACGTCGAACACCCCGTCGCGATCGGCCAGTTCCGCTTCGATTACGGCCATGCGCTCCGCGGCCACGCCCTCGTACTTCTCGAAGGCCAGATGCGTGGTGCGGTCGTCGTCGGGGGCGTCACGCGCCCGGACCCGGCCGGTGAACGTCGCGATGGCGCCCGCGCGATCCGCGTCCGGCGACGACTCGACTCGCCGAACGAGCGTCTCGCGCGTGATCCACGGCTCCTCGGCGTCGAGGTCGGCGACGAGCGCGTCGAGGTCGACGTCCTCCGGCGCGTCTGCGGCGGCGATCACCGGCCCCGGTACGTCCTCCGCCGCCGCGTCCGAACCGAGCAGGACGGTCGGCACGCGAAGCCGGGAGTCACCGACGGCGACGAGGTAGTCGTGGTCGGGCGCAAGCCCGTCGAGGAACTCGTCGAGACCGTCGACCCTCCCGCGGCCGGTCCACTCGCCGTCGGCTCCGAGCGCCACTTCGGTGTCGGCGACGGTCCGGGCCGCCGCCGACGCGATTTCGACGCCGCCGTCGGTGACGTCGGTCCCTCGGACGGCGCTGTCCTCGGCGTCGTCGTCCGTGCGGTTCACGACGGCGGTTCGCCCGTCGAGTCGGTCGACGAGCCTCGCCGCTAGCGCCGTCGCGCTCGGTCCCACGATCGCTATCGGTTGCATACTCGACGGCGGGGTGCGAGCGGCTTAGGCGTTTCCCGCCCGTCGCCTGATCCTCGCGTCCACACGCGAGGCCGCCGCACCGGCCTCCGCCGTCGTCCGGGCTTGATAATCCTTAAGAGCGCGACAGGGGTATGCGACGGTAATGAGAGTCGTCGTTTCTATCGGCGGGAGCGTGCTCGCGCCCGATCTCGATCCCGAGCGGGTGGCCGCGCACGCCGAGGCGATCGAGCGGATTGCCGCCGACGGCTGCGAGGTGGGCGTCGTCGTCGGCGGCGGCGGCGTCGCGCGCGAGTACATCGAGACGGCGCGCGACCTCGGTGCGAACGAGGTCGAACTCGACCAGCTCGGCATTGGCACCACCCGGCTCAACGCCCGCCTGCTGATCGCCGCGCTCGACGGGGGCGCGAACCTCTCGCCGGCGACGAGGTACGACGAGGCGGCCGCGGCGCTCCGGCGCGGCGAGGTGTCGGTGATGGGCGGCGTCACTCCCGGACAGACGACCGACGCCGTCGCCGCCGCGTTCGCCGAGTCTGTCGACGCCGACCTTCTCGTGTACGCGACGAGCGCGAACGGCGTGTACGACGCGGACCCGAACGTCGAGCCAGATGCGACGCAGTTCGGCACGATGTCGCCGACCGAACTCGTCGACGTCGTGCTCCCCATGAGCCGAAACGCCGGCGCGTCGGCGCCCGTCGACCTCCTCGCGGCCAAGCTGATCGACCGCGCGGGGATCCGCGCCATCGTGCTCGACGGAACGGACCCGAGCGCCGTCGTCGACGCGGTGCTCCGCGGTGACCACACCGGAACCGACGTGGTCCCGACGGGCGCCGACGAACCGACCCACTGGACCGGAGGGAGCGACGCGTGAGCGGCGACGACTCCCCCCACATCCTCTCCGAGCAAACAGGAGACGCCGCCGGAGTCGCGGGTGAGGACGCGGACGGGGCTGACGACGCCGCCGGCTTCCACGCCTTCTGGGCCGACGTGGTCGCCGACGAAATCGAGGCGCGCGACCCGGACGACCCGATCGTGATCAAGGGCGGCGTCTCCCCGTCGGGGGTCGCGCATCTCGGTAACTTCAACGAGATCATGCGCGGCTACTTCGTCGCCGCGGTGCTTCGTGACCGCGGCCACGAGGTCAGGCAGGTGTTCACCTCCGACGATAAGGATCCGCTCCGGAAACTCCCGCGAAAGCTGGCGAACGCCGACGGCGACATCGTCGGCCTCGGCGAGGTGGACGCGGGCGCGCTCGGCCGAAACCTCGGAAAGCCGTACACCGCGATCCCGGACCCGTTCGGCGAGCGCGAGTCGTACGCAGCCCACTTCGCTGCCCTCCTCCAGGCCGACGCGGACCGGCTCGGGGTTCCAGTCGAGATGATCTCGAACACCGAACTGTACGCAGACGGCGACTTTGACGACGTGATTCGGACGGTCCTCGGTGACTTGGACGGCGTCCGCGAGGTGCTCTCGCAGTACCAGGACAAGGTCGACGACGAGTACGTCCCTTTCAACCCGATCTGCGCGGAGTGCGGGAAGGTCACCGAAACGGTCACGGCGATCGATATGGACGCCGAAACCGTCGACTACGTCTGCACCGACATGGAAGTCGGCGACGAAGTCATCGAGGGCTGCGGCCACGAGGGGACCGCCACGTTCCGCGAGGGGAAGCTCCCGTGGCGGCTGGAGTGGCCGGGTCAGTGGGACGTGCTCGACGTCGATTTCGAACCGTTCGGCAAGGACCACGCGGAGGGATCGTGGCCCTCGGGCGTCGACGTCGCGCGGAACGTGCTCGGTATCGAGCCGCCCGTCCCGATGGTGTACGAGTGGTTCACGCTCAACGGCGAGCCGCTTTCCTCGTCGGCGGGCAACGTCGTCACGGTCCCGGAGCTGCTCGAACTGCTCGAGCCCGCGGTGCTCCGGTACTTCTTCGCGCTCCACCCGAAGAAGGCCCGCGACCTCGACGTCGAACGGCTCGATCAGCTGGTCGACCGGTTCGACCGCTTCGAGCGCGCGTACTTCGGCGAGATCGACGACGAGGACCTGACCGCCTTCGCCGAGCGCGCCTACCCCTTCGTCGTCGACCGCGCGGACGACCCGCCGACGGAAAAGCCCGTCCGGCTTCCGTACACGTTCGCCGCCGTCCTGGGGATGGTCGACGACCCCGACTTTCGCGAGCGGCTCGCCCGCGATGAGGGCCACATCCCCGAGGACGCGTCCGAGGAGGTCGTCGCGGCCGCGCTCGCGCGCGTCGAGAAGGCTCGTAACTGGGCGGAGCGCACCGGAAACGAGTACGACTACCGGCTCCAGACGGCGCTCCCCGACGCCGAGTTCGACGACGACGTGGCCGCCGCGCTGGACGACCTCGCCGACTTCGTCGCCGCGGGCAACGACGGCGACGCCATTCAGGCGGAGATGTACGAAACGGCGCGGGCGCACGATATCGAGGTTGGCGACTTCTTCGCGGCCGGCTACCGCCTCTTCTTCGACGACACGCAGGGGCCCCGGCTCGGCGAGTTCCTCGGCGAATTGGAGCGAGACTACGTCGTGGCACGACTCCGACGGGAGGCGTGAATGCCCGATGACCGCTCGCTGGACGAGTTCGCCTCCGACCCGACCGAGGCGGCCGACGTCGAAGCGGACGACGCCGACGGCGACGCGGCCGACGGAATCGATGCCGAGAGCGCGAACGCCCCCGACGCCGATCCGACCGACGGGGACGTGGCGGCGTCGAACGCCGACGCGGTCGACGTCGACCCCGCGGTCCCGACCGCGACGTGGACTACCGACGCGGCCGCCTGCGACCGATGTGGCGGACGCGTTTCGCGGCGCTGGCTCGACGACGGTGTCCTCGTCTGCGGCGAGTGCAAGGAGTGGTAACGCGGGCAGATTTAAGCTGACGCGCGCGGGTGTTACTTGCAGATGACTCTTCCTGAGGTTTATTAATACTGATATGAATTTTTCTCCCGATCGAATCTACGGCCGCTCGCCACGCGCCCTCGCCGTGGGGTTCCTCTGTACGGGAGCGCTGTTCGTCACCGTGATCGACGTGGCGATCGCGTCCGCCACCGGTCACGCGGCCGCGTGGACTCCCGCCCGCCTCGTGAGCGGGTGGGTGACCGTGGCCGTCGCCTCGCTGTTCTTCCATCGCGCCCTGTGCTACCACCGACGTCGTGCGGAATCGGCTCGCAGAGAGCTCGAAACGTCGAACCAACAGCTTCAGGTCCTGAGTCGCGTGTTCCGACACAACATTCGCAACGACCTCAACGTCATCCGCGGATACGCGGATCTGCTCACCGACCGCGTCGACGACGAGCGGAGCGGGGAGTACCTAGAGACGATCCGAGAGAAGACCGATGACATGGTCGCCATCAGCGAGAAGCTCCGCGTCGTCGAGGAGGCGTCACCCGGTGCGCCGAGGGGTCGGATCGATCTGGTCGAAACCGTCTGGGACGCGGCCGAAGACGTCGACGGGTCGGACGTGTCGATCACGGTCGAATCGCCCCCAGAGGCGTGGATCCGGGCGGACCGTTCGATCGAACATCCCGTCCGCGAAGTGTTCGAGAACGCGGTCATGCACAACGATGGCTCGACGCGGTGCGTCGACGCGCGGATACGAGCGGACGAGACGACCACCTGCTTGGAAGTCACGGACAACGGTCCGGGGATCCCTCCGGACGAGCGGGCGGTGCTGCGCGCCGAACGAGAGACGCCGCTCTCGCACGCGAGCAGCATCGGCCTCTGGCTCGTCAAGTGGATGTGCGAGACGCAGGGCGGCACCGTCAGCTTCGAGACGAGCGACGACGGAACGACCGTCAGGCTTCGGTTTCAGTCGGCGGACGCGGGCGCCGAGTGGCCGGACGGGCGAGACGGGCCACCGGAGGGGCGAAGCGAGTCGGCAGGGGGCGAAGCCGGGACGGCGACACCCCCGGTCGACGAGGGCGACCGAGGCGACGATGATCGACCCGGTGTCGAGAGCGATCCGGTCAGTCGAGTTCGGTGATCGTCACGGCGTACACCGCTCCGCAGTTGCCGCACTCCACGTGGACGCCGCGGCTCGTCTCCCCGCGCGTGAACTCGGAGATCTCCTCCGAACACGAGCATTCGAACTGAACTTTCATTGACCGTACCAAGCGGCGTCAACGGTTAAAATACGTCGTCTCAAGAATCGATCGTGAGAACCGGTCGTCGCCGTCGTCAGTCGCCGTCGACGATCACTTCGACCGGGCCGTTGTCGTCCGCTTCACCGTCGTCGTCGTCGCCGGCCGCGGCGGACTGGTTCTGTTGGTAGTAGAGTCCGCCGGCGATCGCCAGCACGATCCACGACCGCCAGTTGGCGAGGTTCAGCGTGTATCCGATGCCGAACGGCTTCTCCACCAGCATCCCCTTGTCGGGTTGCCAGTACGACGAGAGGAGCCGACCGAGGCTCGGCCGCTCGAAGTTGTACGGGATCCCGAGTATCTCTCCCGAGGACGGTTTGTCTGCCATACACGGCATATCACCCGCTGGGCATATAAATCGTGGCGGGACCGGGGCCCGAGACCGCGTGCTCCGGATCGGCGTCGACTACCGATACCGTCCGCGCCCCTCGACCTCGCGCAGCCGACCGAGGACCGCTTCGTCGCCCCGCTCCGCGTAACCGGTCTCGAACGCCTCGATCAGGGGGGTCGGGTCGGTCGCCGTCGCGCGGACCGAGCCCTCGAACACGTGGAGGTCCATCGCGTGGTCTTCGACGTGGCCGGTGTGATAGGCGAGTCCGAAATCGATGAGCGTCGTCCGCGCGTCGGCGTCCGCACCGGTATCGGTCGCGTTCTCCGCGGCCGACCCCTCGATCCGGACGTTCCGCGTCGTCGGGTCGCCGTGGACGATCCCCTCCCCGTGAAGCCGCGCGAGGTGGCGGCCGACCGCGGCCGTCCACCGCTCGTCGAGGTCGGCTGCGAGGTCCCGGTCGCCCACGTGTTGGAGCGTCAGCGTCGCCCGACGGAGGTCGACATCGTACACCAAGGGCGTCGGGACGCCCGCCCGACGCGCCTCGTTCGTCAGTCGGGCCTCGGCGACGGTCCGGTCGCGCCTGAGCGTTCGGTCCAGTTCGGGGTGCCGGTATCGCTTCCGGACCCGACGTTTGATCACGCGCCGGTCGGCGCCGCCGTCGACCGCCGCCACGACCTCGACGGTCGCCTCCGCGCCGCGCCGGTCGGCGGCCTCCTCGCCGCTCTGGTCGTCGCTGCCGCGCTCTCCGCCTCCTCGGCCACGGGCGATCGACGCGTCACCCTCGCGCCACGTCACGGGAACCTGGTCCGGTCGAAAGTTCGGGTCGATCGCCGACTCGGAGATCGGTACCGTGTCGCCCGCCGCCGCCATCTTCGCGCCCAGGACCGCGATCATCCCCGCGTTGTCGCGGAGGAACCGCGCTTCCGGCGCGTAGAAGTCGGCGTCGCGCGACGCACACATCGCCGCCAGCATCTCGCGGAGCCGGTCGTTCTGCGCGACGCCGCCGCCGAGGACGAGTTCGTCCGCCCCGATCAACGAGAGCGCTCGCTCGACGACCTCTGTCAACATCGCGAACACGTGCTCCTGCAGCGAGAAACAGATCTCCTCGACCGGTACCCCCTCGTCGAACGCGTCGTTGGCGGCGGAGCTGATCCCGGAAAACGAGAAGTCCATCCCCTTGACGACGTACGGCAGGTCGAGCAGTTCGGCGTCCGGGTCGCGCTCGGCGGCCGCTTCCGCCGCCGCGGCCTCCACCTTCGGCCCGCCGGGGTGATCCCAACCGACGTGGCGCGTGAACTTGTCGATGGCATTTCCGACGCCCGCGTCCATCGTCTCGCCGAGCACGCGGTACCGGCCGTCGTGGTAGCCGAGTAGATGTGCGTTCGCCCCGGAGGCGTTCAGACACACCGGGTTCTCGAATCCGGACTGATGGCGACCGATCTCGAGGTGTGCCACCATGTGGTTGACGCCGACGAGGGGCACGTCGAGCGCCCCGGCGAGCGCCCGTGCGGCCGTCCCCACAGTCCGGAGACAGGGACCGAGTCCCGGTCCCTTCGAGAAGGCGACCGCGTCGATTGCGTCCGGGCCGTGTTCGGCCTCTGCGGCCGTCAACACCGCGTCGACGACCTCGGGAATCGCCTCGGACATATGCTCTGCGGCCTCTCGCGGATGAATGCCGCCGCTGTCCGGTTCGTACGGGTCAGATTCGATAAGAACGGTCTCGGTCTCGGCGTCGTACAGCGCGGCGCTTGCACACCACGCGGTCCCTTCGATGCCGAGAACGCGCATCCGGCGCGGCGTTAGGCCTCTTCGGCGTCCACGTCCGCTTCGTCGCCGATCTTGTTGCGTTCGAGCATGTACTCCTGTTCGACGTCGAGCGCGTCTGCCGCGGAGTCGTACACCTTCGCGTAGCCGACCGTCTTGCGCATGCCGAACTTGGTGTTAAGCTCGTGAACGACGACTTCCTCCGAGGCCTTGTCCAGCTTGGCCGCGAGCGAGTCGCGGACCGAGAGGCGGGAGGGGGTCGCCTCGTCGTGGGTCGTCTCGAATCGGATGTCCGTGCGGTGCAACATCGGGTTCTCTTCCTCGGAGATGATATCGACGTCCATGGTTCAGTTACGCGTATATCCCCTCGAAAGCTGTAAAAGGATTTCGAAGCGGGGGTGCCGTCGGCGCCGAGCGTTCGGTGGTCTCCGCCCGGATCTCACCGATCTCCGTCAGGGACGCGTCCGATCGCCTTGTAGGCCGCCTCGATGTCGCCGTCGAGCGTCTCGAACAGCTCTCGCGCCTCCGCCCGGGACTCCGGCGTGACCTCGACGCGGACCATCCCCTCTCCGGGCTGGCCGTAGACGACACTCGCGCCGTCGGGCGCGGCGAGGATCGCGGGGAGGGCGGCCAGGTCCTCCTCGCCGGTCACCTCGATGATGACGGGATCGGCGTCTGAGAGCGCCTCGCCGAGCGCCTCGAGCAGCTCCGCCGACAGCGACGCGGGGGGATTATCCACGTGAATTCGACGCGCGTCGGCAGCCGCGAGCGCCGCTTCGATCTCCGCGTCGACCGCCTCGCGCTCGGTCTTTCCGTCGATCAGCGCGACGTCGGGGACGCGACCCGCCTCCCGGAGGTGGTACGTGACCACGTCACCCACCGCGATGATGGGGGCGTCGGGCGCGGCCCGCTCGCCGCGGGTCTCCGCCGCGTCCGCGAGCAGTTCGTCGGCGTCCGCCGTCACCGGGCCGAGCGGCTCTTTGAACGCGTCGCGCATGGATTCTGGAAGGGTGAGCATAGTGTGTGAAAACCTCTGTCGTGTCACTTCGGCGCCGCTACCGGACCTTCAGCGCGTACGAACCGGCCTTCGTGACGTTCATCTCCTCGGCGATCTGGCTCTCCTCGGGCTTCGTGATGATGACGTAGCCCGCCCAGTCCTCCGTCAGCGACGACGACCCGCAGTGCTCGCAGGTCTGCGAGTCGGGGTCGTTGACGTGGTGGCACTCACGGCAGGCGAGGCGGTCCTCCGCCATCAGTCGGCCTCCTCACCGGTCTGCTCGCGGTGAAGCCGTTTCCCCTCCAGCCACTCGTGTTTCCCGAGCCCCGGCTGTTTCGCCGTGAGCCCAATCTTCGAGTCGCGGGGGTTGCGCTCGTCGATGCTCTTCGTCACGACGCGGACCCGGACGGCGTCGTCCACGCCGAGGGTCTTGTCGGAGTCCGAGGAGGCGAGCTGCTGGTTCGCCCCGTCGAACGTGAGGTACTCGTCGGTGATCTGCGAGACGTGGAGGAGGCCGTCCACCGGGCCGATCCCGACGAAGGCGCCGAACTCGACGGTCTCGACGACCGTCCCGTCAGCGACTTCCTGCATGTCGGGGTCGTAGGTCAGCGCGTCGAACTCGGCCTCGTAGTAGACGCCGGGGCGGTTGTGGAGCACCGCGCCCTCGCCGATGTCGTGAACCTCGATGACGCTCACGACGCTGCCGACGTCCTCGTCCATTCGTCCTTCCAGTTTGTCCTGCAGCAGGGCTTTCACCCGCTCGTCGGTGACGTCCGCCAGGTGTTTCGGCGGTACCTCGACCGTATCCTTGAGTCGAACTCGTTTGTACATATTCTTGGTTGTCCGCGTCCGCTAGGGTTCCGTTATTGCCAGTGTGTTCCGACCCCTTAAACCGATTACTGGTGCGCCCGCCTCCAGCACTCGGTTCGCCAGCGGTCGATCGTTGGTGACGACGCCGTCGACCCGGCCATCGGTGACCAGTTCGACCAGCGCGTCGTCGGCGTACGATTCGTCCGTCGCCACCGTCTCCGTCCGTGTCGCGAGGTCCGCGCCCACGCTCGCCGCGGTCGCCGCCTCGCCGTTTCCGCCCTGCAACCGGTCTAACTCCGACACGACCGCCGTCGGAACGACCGCCTCGTACGCGCCGAGGAGCCGGTCCAACTCCTCGAACAGCCGTAGGTTCGCCTCGACCGGCGCCATCAGCGCGCTCGCGTCGAGCGCGACGACCGGGGCGCCGTCGCCCGCGAGGTCCTCGGTGCGACCGCCGCCCGCGTCCGTGTTCTCCGAGCCGTCCGCGCGGGCGTCGTCGGTCACGTTACGAGAGCGTCCCGACGCCGATGAGTCGCCAGCGCGCGCCGACGCGCCGGTTGATCGCGATCTGTGCGCCCTCCTCGGCGCAGACGGGCCGCTTGAGGCTCACCTCGCACTCGCCCTCTCGCGCGCTCGTCACCGCGCCGACCGTCGTCGCGGTGCCGACCGTCAGCATCAGCGGCTCGCCGGTGCTTATCTCCTCGATGTCGCTCTCGCCGCTCTCGTCGTCCTCCTTGCCGACGACGCGGTCGAGGAGGTCGACCTGCATCTCGAACTCGTTGCGGGTCGGCGGGAGTGTTCCGGGCTCGCCGGCGACCTGTCCGGCGAGCGCGTCGCCCTTCGTCAGGCTCGGGTCCAGTCCGGTTCCGACGCCGAGCAGTCCGCCGGGACGCGCGGATTCGACGTTCGTGCTGCCGGCCTGCAGCGAGCGGACGCTCGTCTCCAGCGGCCGCCACTCCGTCTGGCCCTCTTCTTCGACCTCGCGTCCCGGTCGGATCTCCAGCCCGTCGCCGACGGAGAGCTCGCCGCTGACGAGCGAACCGCCGACGACGCCGCCCTTGAGGTCCGCGGCGGTCGCGCCCGGGCGGTTGATGTCGAACGAGCGGGCCGCGTACATCCGCGCGCTCTCGCCGGGGTCGCGATCGGGAGTCGGGATCTCCGTCTCGATCGCGTCGATGAGCAGGTCGATGTTGACTTCCTGCTGGGCCGAGACGGGGACGATCGGCGCGCCCTCCGCCACGGTGCCCTCGACGAACTCCTGGATCTGCCGATAGTTGTCGACCGCGCGGTCGCGGTCGACCAGGTCGACCTTGTTCTGCGCGATGACGATATTCTCTATCCCGATGAGATCGAGCGCCATCAGGTGCTCCTCCGTCTGCGCCTGCGGGACGTCCTCGGTCGCGCTGATGACCAGCACGGCCCCGTCCATGATCGAGGCGCCGGAGAGCATCGTTGCCATCAGCGTCTCGTGACCCGGTGCGTCGACGAACGAGACCGTCCGGATCCGCTCGCTCTCCGAACCGTCCTCGCACTCCTCGTCAACGGTGTAGCACTCGGGCGCGTCGACGCCGGGACAGCGACGGAACGTCGCGTCAGCGTACCCCAGGCGGATCGAGATGCCGCGTTTCATTTCCTCGCTGTGCTGGTCGGTCCACGAGCCGGACAACGCCTGCACGAGCGTCGTCTTCCCGTGGTCGACGTGACCGACGAGACCGATGTTCACCTCCGGTTGTGTGTTGGCTTCAGTCACTGTTGGACCTCCTAACGGAGTAGTCTTACAGGAAATTCGCTCCGTGCGAGTGATAAAGTTGCTGTTATAGCGGCGCCGGCGGCGTCGACGACGGCGGACGCCCATCAGCGAACGCAACGAACCGTATTTAAACAGACGAGCACGACCACGACGGGGTATTTATAAATGAACGGCCGAGGCGACGGCGCGCGGACGACAAGGCCGGACGTTCGGAGATCGGCACCGCGGAAACGCCGAGTGCGTCGGTCAGGCGCCGGCAACCGGCGTCGCCATCGGCGTCGTTCGACGCGACTTTACGCCTCACCCGCGTACGCACGCTCGACATGGGATACGCGTGCCCCGTCTGCGAGACCCCGCAGCGCGACGGCGAACACCTCGCGCATCACCTCGCGTTCACGGCGATGCTCCACGGGGACGACCACGAGACGTGGCTCGACGACCGCGTCCCCGACTGGAGCGACCGCGATCCGGACGGACTCGCGGCCGAAGTGACGCCTCACGCCGAGGCGGCCGAGTACCACGAGGTGTTCGAGGACACCGTCGACCGCGGCCGTCCGAACGTCGACCTCGGAGAGCACGACCACGCCGGGCACGCGCAGGGCGGTCACGCCGGCCACGATCACGCAGAGGACCGCGGCGCCGCGAACGCAGCGCCACCCGTCGACGAGTCGGGCGCGACCGACGCCGAAACCGCCGCGGCGCTTCGCGAGGCCCGCGAACTGACCCGCGAACTGCTCTCCGAGGGCGACGAGGACGGCGAGACCGGCGGTGCCGATAGCGACGACGGGGACGGCGACGGCGACGACCCCGTCGACGACTCGTCCGCGTAGCGGAACGCCCTTTTCAGTCGACGACGAACGCGGCGTATGCACACCAGAGGGACGTTCGCTCCCGAGACCCGCGCCGACGCGCTCGAACGCTACGAGGAGGTCGGTCCGGTCGCGCAGGTCGTCGTCCGCGAGGCGACGAAGGCGATGTCGTTCGACGCCGACGAGTACGACGACCGAGTGACGCCGGAGGTGATTCGAACCGCCCGCGACGCCACCTTCGCCGAACTGCTCGCGGTCCACGTCGGCGACGAGGCCGAGTTCGACGCGTGGCTCGCCGACAGCGAGTTCGACGCGGACGACGTCGTCCGGATCGGCTCCGACAACGTCGACAACCTCGTCTGGCACCCGATACCCTTCGCCGACACCGTGATCGCGGCGACGTTCCAGGACGAACCCGACGCGGCCGCCAGCACCCTCCGCCGGAACGCCTTCGGGCGCGTCTACCGCGAGGAGTTCTACGAGTCGGGGCGGTAGCTTCGGGGCCGCGGCTCGGCGTCCGAGCGATATAAAAAATCGAAGTAAAGCGGAACGCGGCTGTTACTTGCTTACTCGAGTTCTTCGATGTCCCCGGAATCCTCCGAGTTCCGGGGGCACGAGAAGCCGTCTACGACAGTTTCTCGATGTTCTCGACGACGGCGTCGGCGAACTCGCTCGTCGCGAGCTTCTCGCCGCCCTCGATCTGCCGGTGCAGGTCGTAGGTGACCTTTCCAGAGGAGATGGTCTCCTCGACGGCCTCGCGCACGAGGTCGGCGGCGTCGGACCAGCCGAGGTAGTCGAGCATCTCGCGGCCGGAGAGGATCATCGCGGTGGGGTTCACCTTGTCCTCGCCGGCGTACTTGGGCGCGGAGCCGTGGACGGGCTCGGCGAGACAGCGACCGTGGCCGCGGTTGATGCCCGGCGCGATGCCGAGGCCACCGATCTGCGCGCCGGCCGCGTCGGACATGTAGTCGCCGTTGAGGTTCATCGTCGCGATGACGGAGTACTCGCTCGTGCGGGTCAACAGCTGCTGGAGCATGTTGTCCGCGATGCGGTCCTTGACGACGAGGGTGCCCTCGGGCTGCTCCCCGTCGTGCTCCTCCCAGAGCTGATCCTCGGTGATGACGTCGTCGCCGTACTCCTCCTCGGCGACCTCGTAGCCCCAGTCGCGGAACGCGCCCTCGGTGAACTTCATGATGTTCCCCTTGTGGACGAGCGTGACGGAATCACGGTCGTTCGCCAGCGCGTAGTCGACCGCCTCGCGGATGAGGCGCTTCGAGCCGAACTCGGAGATGGGCTTGACGCCGATGCCGACGGGCCCGTCGTGGATGACGTCGTCTACGCCCATGTCCTCCTCTACGAAATCGCGTACCTTCTCGGAGTCGTCGGTGCCGGCCTCCCACTCGATGCCGGCGTAGACGTCCTCGGTGTTCTCCCGGAAGGTGACCATGTCCATCTTCTCGGGGCTCTTGACGGGCGAGGGGACGCCGTCGATGTAGTAGGTGGGGCGGACGTTCGCGTACAGGTCGAGCGTCTTTCGGAGCGCGACGTTCAGCGAGCGGAAGCCGGCGCCGACGGGGGTCGTCAGCGGGCCCTTGATCGCGACGCGGTGGTTCCGGATGGCCGAGACGGTGTCCTCGGGGAGGTTCTCGTCGTACATCTCTCGGGCGCTGGCGCCCGCGTAGACGCGCATCCAGGCGATGGATCGTCCGGTCGCCTCGGCGGCCGCGTCGAGTACCTGCTGTGCGGCCGGCCCGACGTCGGTACCGATCCCGTCGCCGTGGATGATCGGGATGATGGGGTTGGACGGGACGTTCAGCTCGCCGGTCTCCTCGTCGGCGAGCGTGATCGCCTCGCCGTCGTCGGGGACGTCTACCTTATCGTAGCTCATGAACGTTCGTGCATTGTCGGACCCACGTAAAGTGCCTGCCGTTTTTCTGCGCGAGCCGAATCGGCAGACTGAGGCGGGGAACACCGTTTCTGGCCGACAACGAAGTGACGTACCGACAGTGGGAACCGACGCGATTTCGCGACGGGCGAGACTCGCGCGCCGACTACGTCCGTCCCGATCCGTCTCCGATCAGTTCATCGACTTGTCTACTTCTCTCATCAACCCATCAATCAACCATTAACGCGCGAACACGTACGCGAGCGACCCGTCGAATCTCCGTCCGACGGCGACCATCATCCCGTTCGGCACTCCCGCGTCCCGAGTTCATGAACCTGCGTCTCGTTCCCGCCCGTCACGTCGATTTCGACCGTCGAAACGCTCACCGATGCGGCGTCGACACCGATGTCTCCTCCCGGACGAGCACAGAGGTGCGCGAGCAGCGCGTCGACGCGGGCTGGCGACTCGTCGGCCGCCAACAGGGTGAGGTACTTCCGCCAGCGGGCGGTTGGGTACGCCCGGGCGTCGGAGGGGGGCCGATCGGCGGCGACTGGGTCGCCGTACAGGGCGTCGATCCGGTCGCCGCCCGCGGTCGTCGCCGTCGTGAGAACGAGCGAGTCGGTCGATGGCGGGTCGGGCGCGAACATGTTCCACCCGCGCTCGGTCGGGTCCGTCACGGTCGCGACGGGTTCGGGCGCGTCGACGAGTCCGAGCGCCATCCCGTTCCACGCGAGCAGCGCAGCGAGAAGAACGACGGCGACGCCGGCGACGACGCGACCCCGAACCGGCCGCTTCGAGGGCGCACTCTCGCCCGGCCCATCGGCGAACGACTCCGCCCACCGGCGAAGTCGCTCGCTCGTCGGTCCGGCGAGTTCCTCGACGCGGTCCCAGACGAACGGCGGGAAGAACGGCAGCAGCGCGGCCGCCGAGATCGCCGAGAAGACGCCGATCTGGAGCGTGAACGCCATCGAGAGGTGCGCGGCGAACAGCGTCCCGGCGAGCGCCGCCCGGACTCGCCCGGCGGACGCGACGAGCAGCGGCGACGCGACGAGCAGCGCGAGCCAGCCGTAGGTGGCGGCCGCGAGCAGTCCCGGCGCCTCGGGGACCAGCCCGCCGAGCGGCCCGTGTAGGTAGGTGAGTCGGAACACCAGTTCGACCGCCTCGCCCCCCGGCCACGCCGTCCCGCGGAGCTTCTCGACTGCGTTCGAGACGTAGACCACGAGGACGACGGCCAGCAGGAGCGCGGAGGCGGACCCGGCGAAGCGCTCGCGAGCCGTTCGTCCTTCGTGCGTCGACGCCGCGTCCGACCCCTGTCGACGAACGGCATCGATCGACCACCGCGCACCGAGGGGACAGAACAATCCCGCCCCGAGCAGCTGCCAGAAGAGGGTGTCGCCGGCGTTCAACACGAACGGGTTCCGCGCCTGCAGCGACGCGAGGAGCACCAGCGAGAGGGCGGTCGCGACCCGCGTCCGGTAGCCGACCGCGAGCGCGACGGCCGCGGCCGCGGCGACGAGGAACAGCAGCCCGACGGCCCACGCCTCCCCGGAGAGCGCGTGCAGCGAGACGCGGGCGGCGAGGGGAGACGCTTCCGCGAGCGCCGAACGCGGGAGCACGCCCGCGTCGGTGTAGAAGGCCGTCAGATTCCGAGCGCGGAGTCCGAGGTCGACGAGGAGCGTGACGGCGAGCGCGATCCGAAATGCGGCGAGGGCTCGGCGGTCGACCCCGATGCGGGCCCGGACCGCGTTCCGCAGTCGGCGACGGGATAGGACGCGCTCGTCCGCCGACACGCCCCCGGTGCGCGGTTCGGAGGTCTCGGACGGGTCGTCGCCGGAGCGTCCTCGGAAATCGTCCACGATGGCGACTCTCCGAGCAGCGGAAATAGGTCTTACGGCGGCGGATCGCGGGGGTGATGCCCCGCTATCCGGACTCGCCGCCCGCCGCTTTCCGGACGCTTATGCGGACGCCGGGGAATCTCCGCGTATGTCACAGGGACACTCGATGCGCGTCATCGTCCACGGCGGCGCCGGCGGCGTCCCGGACGAACCGGCGCCGAGACAGGCGGTCCTCGACGAGGCGGCCGAGCGCGGCGCCGACGCCCGAACACCCCTCGACGCGGTCGAGGCGGCGCTCGCACCGCTCGAATCGAGCCCCCGGTTCAACGCCGGCGTCGGCGGTGCGGTCCAGTCCGACGGCGTCGTCCGCACTGATGCGGGTGTGATGACCTCGGACCGGGCCGTCGGCGCAGCCTGCTCGATGCCGGGGGTCGAGCACGCCGCGAGCGTCGCCCGCGTCGTCCGCTCCGAGACGCCGCACGTCTTCGTCTCCGGCGAGCACGCGGTCGCCCTCGCCGACGATTTCGGGATCGAAACCGGCGTCGACCTCCTCACCGACGAGACGCGCGAGACGTACGAGCGCGAGGATCCCCCGCAGGGCGGTCCCCGCGAGCATCTCGATTGGCTCGCGACGCGCTTCGGATCGGGGTCGGATCAGGCCGGCGGCGCCCCCGAGACCGACGGCGGAGAGGGGGACGATCCGGACCGCGCCCCGGATCACGACACGGTCGGTGCGGTCGCGACCGACGGCGAGACGTTCGCGGCGGCGACCTCCACGGGTGGTCGGTCGTTCGCGCTCGCGGGGCGGGTCGGCGACGTGCCGCAGGTCGGTTCCGGTTTCTTCTGTACCGAGGCCGGCGGCGCGAGCGCGACGGGGGCCGGCGAGGACATCGCGCGCGTCACGCTGTCGCGGCGAGCCGTCGACTTCCTCGACGAGGGGCTCGACGCGCAGCGAGCGGCCGACAGAGCGATAGACGAGTTCGAGTCGATCACCGGCTCCGACGCCGGGGTCATCGTCCTCGACGACGACGGGGCCGGGAGCGCGTTCAACACGGACGGGATGCAGACGAGTCTCGCTTATAAATAACCGCTGGCGCGAGTGACGCGCGGTCAGTTAGGCTATTTCCATTCTTTCGGATCCCCTTCCCTGAACTCTCCTTTCGCTTCCCTGTCCCGAGGCCAGAGTACGATCATACTGATGGCGATATAGTAGAGGGCGATGACGGCGACGACGAGCGTTCCGGGGACGACGGCGATGCTGGCAGTCGTCAGCAGGCTCTCGTTCGGCGCGAACGCCGTGATTCGGAACAGCCACGCGACGAGCAAAACGACCAACAGCGGGAGATAAATCCGCCGAAGGCGGTTCGCGACGGCTTCCCCCATCGACACTTTCAGCGTCGGTGTCCGGTAATCCCGACTGAGTTTACTCCGCCAATCCTCGTGTTCGACCCCCTCTGACGGATCGAGCGCGTCCGCGAGCAAGTTCTGTTGGAAGAGACGCACTCGCGAGCGATAGACGTCATAGTCACGATACCGCCGCGCTTCGATCAACAGGAAGAGAGAGACCGCTAGAATACCGACGAGGATGATATAGTGCGGATTATCGGTGCTGGAAAACGCGAACGTGAGAATCGCAGCCACGACCGTTACTCCCCACGTCGTCGTCTGGTCGAGGCGCGATCGCCAGGTCGTCTCCCGGTCCAACTCTCCGCGATAGGCGTCTCCCAATATCGAACTCATCTCCGTGCTGTGCTCGGCCATTTCGCTGCCGAGTTCGGCTTCCGCTGCCAGTTCGGAGTCGTCTGGCGTTTCATCGGCCATACGGAAGTGTACGGTATCAGCAGTAAAAGCACTTCTACGGTCGAAATATCTGTAGATCTAGAACGGCCTTCGATCGCGGGCTCGACGCGGTTTCACTGGCCGAGCCGTCTGAACCTCAGCAGTTACCGTTCGCATCGGACACGGAGGTCTCCACCGCCGATCCGGTCGGTTCAGTGTGAATACTGAGTCTGTGGATAACGTAAACGGGTGAGTCAGAAGCGGGACCGATGGCAGTCAAAACGAACCCGCTGTCGCAGTGGATACTGGTCGACGGAAACAGGTGGGTCGTCGATCACGCGTACACGAATCCGTTACTCCGGCCCGATTCGCCTCGTCGCCCGCGGAGGCGAGGATACAAATCCGCCCGCCGCGTTGCCCGCGTATGGTTACGTTCCTCGCCGGCGGTACGGGGACGCCGAAGCTTCTCGACGGAGCGACGCGCGTGTGGGACGCCGATTCGATCTCGGTGGTCGCCAACACGGGCGATGACGTCGAACTCGGCGGCCACCTCGTCTGCCCTGACGTCGACACCGTGCTGTTCGCCGGCGGCGGCGTCCTCGACCGCGAGACGTGGTGGGGGATCGCCGACGACACCACTGCGACGCACGAGGAACTCCGCCGGCTTGCGGACGAGGTCGGACTCGGGACGGAGCCCCGGTACCTCGACGCGAAGGCGCAGACGGCGGGTCGAGAGATCGCCCGCTGGCGACGGTTCTCCGGCGTCGGCGAATTCATGGAAATCGGCGACCGCGACCGCGCCGTCCACGTCACGCGGACCAGCCTCCTCGACGAGGGGCGGACGCTCACCGAGGCCGTTCGCGTCCTCGCCGACGCCTTCGACCTCGAGGTCGAACTCCTGCCGATGTCCGACGACCCGGTCGCGACGCTGATCCACACCGCCGACGGAGAGATGATCCACTTCCAAGAGTACTGGGTCGCGCGCCGGGGAGACCCCGCCGTCGCCGACGTGGAGTTCCGCGGCGCCAGGGGCGCCGAACCGACGGCGGCGGTCCGCGACGCGCTCGCCGAGCCGGTCGTGATCGGGCCGTCGAACCCGGTGACGAGCGTCGGTCCGATGCTCGCGCTCCCCGGGTTCGAGACCGCGCTCTCGGAGACGCCGGTCGTCGCGGTCTCGCCGTTCGTCGACGACGAGGTGTTCTCGGGACCGGCGGCCGACCTGATGGCCGGCGTCGGCCGCGACCCCTCGACCGCGGGTGTGGCCGCCTCGTACCCATTCGCCGACGCGTTCGTCTTGGATACGGACGACCCGACCGAACTCGAGGGCCGCCACGTCGAGCGTACCGACACGCGGATCGACGACGCCGACGACGCGGAACGCGTCGCTCGAACCTGCGAACGTGCGCTCGCGGCGGTCTCGGACGCGGAGGTGGCGGAGTGACGGCGACCGGAGACGACGGCCCGACCCCGTTCCTCGTCGCCGCCAGTCTCAGCGGCGCGGCCGACGCCGACTGGGCGCGCGCCGCGGCCCCCCACGTCGACGCGGCGCTGCTCGGCGGAATCGCGCTCGACCCCGCGAGTCGGGCAGCCGCGCGCGACCTCGTCGCCCGCGGGCGCTCCGAGTTCCTCCCCGATGACCCGTTCGCGTGGATCGACCGCCAGCTCGCCGCGCTCGGGGACGCGCCGGTCCGTCCGGGGATGAACCTCCGGAGTGCGACCGTCGAGCCGGTGCGTCAGGCGGCGGCGATCTGCGCCGATCGAGGCGCGGTCTGCGAGATCAACGCCCACTGCCGACAGCCGGAACTTCGCGCGGTCGGCTGCGGCGAATCACTGCTCCGCGATACGAACCGGCTCGCCGAGTACGTCGCCGCCGCGGCCGAGACGGGCGCGACGACGAGCGTGAAGGTGCGCGCTGAGGTCCCCGGCGTCGACCTCGTCGCCGTCGCCGACGCGGTCGCCGAGGCGGGCGCCGACTGGCTCCACGTCGACGCGATGGACTCCGAGGCAGTCGTCGGCGAGTTAACGACCGGTGCCACCGGCGCTCCCGCCGACCTCGTCGTGATCGCCAACAACGGGGTCCGAGGCCGGCGGACCGTCGCGGAGTACGCCGCATACGGGGCCGACGCCGTCAGCGTCGGCCGGCCGAGCGAGCGCCCGGCGGACCTCGAACGCGTCGCTGAGGCGGTGCGTGCGTGGCGAGAGGGGGCGTCGTCTGATGACCCGACGGACGCTCGCCGGGAGGCGCCGCGGTGACCGCCGCGCGCGATCCGGTCGACGACGCCACCCTCGCGCTCCTCCTCGAAGTCGCCGGGACCCCGAAACCGGGAAACGTCGACCGCCACCGGGACCTGGACGACCTCCGGTTCGACTCGTTCCTCGGCGGGGCGGTCGGCGCGAGAGCGGGGCTGGAACTCGCCGCGGACGACGACGTCCCTCTCGGCGAGGCCTTCGAGCGCGCGGTCGCGGGGATGGCCGATCGCGCGGGAACGAACACTCAGTTCGGCTGCCTGTTGCTGCTCGTCCCGCTGCTTCGGGCGACCGTCACCGAGGCCGCGTCCTCCTCGGGCCGCCTCGACGCCGCCGCGGTCGACCGCGTGACCCGCGACGCGACCGTCGACGACGCCGTCGCGTTCTACCGCGCGTTCGAGCACGTCGACGTCGCCGTCGCGGACCCGCCCCCGGACGCCGCCGACCTCGACGTGCGACGCGGGAGCGACGCGGCGCCGGCCCTCCGCGAGCGGGGGCTGACGCTGCGGGACGTGCTGGCAATCTCGGCCGATCCCGACGACGCCGACCGCGTTCCGGACCGCAACGCCCGGGAGTGGGTCGAGGGGTTCCCGCGGACGTTCCGCGCCGCCGAGTGGATACGGACCGACACGGGACCGCTGACCGACCGGGCCGCGCGGACGTTCCTCGGACTGCTCGCGGCCGAGCCAGACACGCTGGTCGCCGCGGCGCACGGCCCCGAGGCGGCGCGCGAGGCGAGTACCCGAGCCGCCGCGCTGCTCGACGGCGCGGCCGCAGGGTCGGAAGGGGTCGACGCGTTCGACGCCGACGCGGTCCACGGGGCCGACCTCGACGCCGCGGAGGGGTTGGCGGCGGCGTTCGTCGACGAGGGGATCAACCCCGGAACGACCGCGGACCTGACCTGCGCGGCCCTGTACGTCGCGATCCGGCACGGCGCGGAGGTGGCGCCGTGACCGAGGACCGCGGCGCTTCCGTACCCGATGGCTGGCCGGTCGCGCTCCGCGGCGTCACCGAGTCGGTCGTAACGACGCTTGGTCCGAACGGCCGCTGGAACGTCGCGGCGCTCGGGCTCCACGCGCCGGAGAAACCCGGCGACCCCGTCACCGCGCGGACCTACGGACGCACTCGCACGTGGCGGAATTTCACCGAACGCGGCAGTGGCGTCATCCAGTTCACCGCCGATCCCCGGACGTTCGTCGACGCTGCGCTGACGGTGCGTGAGACCGACGCTCCCGTCGTGGACACAGCTGACGCGTGGGTCGAGGTGACCGCGGCGGAAGTCGGGAGCGAGACCGATGGCGACACCACGATCCGGACGTGGGCGCTCGACCCGGTCGAGAGCGACGTGCGCCGGGAGCGCGTGCTCACGATCAACCGGGGATTCGGGGCGGTGATCGACGCGACTGTGGCCGCCTCGCGGCTTGACGTGCCCGGGTTCGATACGGACGAACTGCTCGATCGCCTGACGTACTTCGCGGACGTCGTCGATCGGTGCGGCGGTCCGGCCGAGCGAGAGGCGTTCGCCCGGATCGACGAGGCGACCGGCTGGCGGGTGCTCGCGGCCGAGCGGCGCTCCGGCGACGACCGAGACGACGGGGGACGCGACGGCGACGCGTGAGCGACCGCGCGGTCGCCGTACCGTCGTGATACCGCCTCGCGGCCGCTCGCGGCGGAACGAACCCTTTTAGTTCGGCCCGGCGGTATCGGTCGGTATGGCCATCAAACCCAAGTACATCAAGCAACTCGGGAACGTCCTGCTGGAGCAGTATCCTGACTCGTTTAACACGGACTTCGAGACGAACAAGGAGAGCGTCACAACCCTCACCACCGTCGAGTCGAAGGGCGTTCGCAACCGGATCGCTGGCTACGTCACCCAGAAGAAGGCGCAGGCGGCCCAGTCGGCGTAATCGGAGTCACATTTTCGAGCGTTCGTTCCGGCCGTCCGAGCCGCGGCGCCCGCCCATTCCCGCCGTTTATGAGTGAAGCCGCGGCCACCTCGCCGCGATGGACGCCCTCGTCCGCCCGGTCGTCGACCCGACGTTCGCGGCCGCCGCGCTCGCGTTTCTGAGCGGCGGCGCGGCGCTCGGCACCGCGAGCGGACTGGTCCCCGGGCTCCACGCGAACAACTTCGCGCTGCTGCTTGCGGGACTGGCACCGTCTGTTCCCGCCGATCCGCTGCTCGTCGGTATCGCGATGCTCGGCGCGGGCGTGGTTCACTCCTTCCTCGACATCGTCCCGGCGCTCGCGCTCGGCGTGCCCGACGCGGCGACGGCGGTCGCGGCGCTGCCGGGCCACAGGCTCGTAATCGCCGGGCGCGGACGCGAGGCGATCCGGCTCTCGGCTGTCGGCTCCGGGCTGGCGGTCGCGCTCGCGGTCCCCCTCGCCGTGCCGATTACGTGGGTCATGATGCGCGGCTACCCGACGGTTCGGACGCACCTCCCGCTGCTTTTGAGCGTCGTCGTCGCGTTCCTCGTCGTGACCGAGTCGTCGAAACGCGCCGCCGTCGGTGGTGTCGTCGCCTTTCTCGCCAGCGCCGCGCTCGGACTGGCGACGCTCGACGTCGACCCCGCAGCGCCGCTCGACGCCGGCGGCGTTCTTGCCCCGCTGTTCGCCGGACTGTTCGGTGCGCCCGTGCTCGTCGACGCACTCGGCGGCGAGGGCGTCCCGCCGCAGGCCGACGCGCGGATCGCGATGGGTCACCGGGACCTCGGCGTGAGCGCCGGAGCCGGATCGGTCGCAGGCGCGGTGGTCGGCTACGTCCCAGGCGTCTCCGCCGCCATCGCCGCCGTCGCCGCGATGCCCGTCGTCCCGCGCGAGGAGTCGGACCGCGGGTTCGTCGTCGCCACGAGCGGCGCCAACACGGCGAACACGATATTCGCGCTGTTCGCGCTCGTCGCGCTCGGGACGCCCCGAACGGGCGTCACGGTGGCCATCGACCGCGCCGGCGTCCCCTTCGCACTCCCTATTCTCCTCGTTGCGGCCGGTGTCGCGGCAGCCTGCGGCTTCGCCCTCGTCCTGCTCGTCGGCGACGCGTACCTCCGCGTCGTCGGAAACGCCGACTACACCCGCCTGTCGCTCGGCGTGCTCTCACTGCTCGCCGGCGTCTCGTTCCTGTTCGCGGGGGCGTTCGGCGTCGGCGTCTTCGTCGTCGCCGGCGGACTGGGGCTCGTTCCGCCCCGTCTCGGTGCTCGCCGCGTCCACCTGATGGGCGTGCTCATCGGCCCGCTGATAGTCGGCTGAGCACCGGCTTCGCTTCTCGGCTCTCCGTCGTCATCGTTTCAGGTACGAGCGCTGGGGTACCGCGGCGCAGGCCGCGCTTCGCCGTCGACTGCAAAGAACAACGGTTAAAAGTCGCGCGGTGGTCATTCAGTGTATGAGCGAAAGTGAAACGCAGGGCACCCGACAGTGTGTCTCCTGTGGTATTCAAGTGGCCGGGATGAACGCCGCGCGGTTCTCCTGCCCGGATTGCGGAGCGACGATCCACCGGTGCTCGAAGTGCCGGAAGCAGAGTAACCTCTACGAGTGCCACGACTGTGGCTTCCGAGGTCCCTAATATGGGAGACGTCGCCGCCAAAATCAAGGTCATGCCGAACAGCCCCGAAGTTGACCTCGACGACCTGCAGGACCGACTGGAGGAGTCGCTCCCGCAGGGCGCGAAGATCCGCGGCTTCCAGCGCGACGACGTCGCGTTCGGTCTCGTCGCCCTCCTGCCCACGGTCATCGTCCCCGACGGTGCCGGCGGCACCGAGGCCGTCGAAGAGGCGTTCGCCGAGGTCGACGGCGTCGAGTCCGTCGCCGTCGAGAACGTCGGTCGACTGTAAAAGAAACCGACTGCGGTCGGCGGTCGACCACGTCTTTTCGCGATTATCGTCGCAGAGCGCCGTCAGTCCCGACGCGTCCCCTCACGCCGCGTGCGCCTCGATCCACGCGCTCAGGTCGTCGCCGGGGATGAACCCCTCCGCGCGGCGCGCGACCGGCTCCCCGTCGACGAACAGCACGAACAGCGGGACGCTTCGCACGTCGAACCGCTCGACGAGCGGCGGATCGTCGCGCGGATTTATCAGGGCGACGTCGACGTCGAGCGCGCGGGCGACGTTCCCGAGAACGGGTTCCATACTCGCACAGATGCCGCACCCGTCGGTGTAGAACTCGACGAGTGCGGCGTCCGCCCCGTCAACGAACGCGTCGAGCGCGTCCGCGTCCGCGAGCGACATCGGACGTCGGACTCCTTCGTCGCCGTCCGGCTCGGCAGTGGTATTGGACATTATACACACTATTGGTGCCAGTCAGGTATAAATGCTCGCTCGCAGCGGAACGCCTTGTCGGGCGGTTAGACGCCGAGCAGTTCGAGGCCGAGCAGTTCGACGCCGACCGGTTCCGCTCACAACACGTCGACAGCGTCGCCCTCGGCAGCGCTCTCGGCGAGTGCGTCGATGACTCGCATGTTCGCGACCGCTTCCTCGCCGTCTGTCAGGGGCGCGGTCCCGTCGGCGACGCATTCGGCGAAGCGCTCCGCCTGTACTCGGTACTGATCGATGGGGTCGAACGACTCGACGCCGCGTCGTCCGTCGATCTCGTAGGTCAACTCCGCCGACTCGTCGTCGGGCGCGTCGAACGCGCGTTCGACTTCGATCCAGCCGTTCGTCGCGTCGATCCGGTACCGCTGCACGAGTTGTGTGTCGAATCCGGAGGCGATCTGGGCCGATCGGCCGTCGGCGTACTCCAGCACACCGGCGAGCTCCGTGTCGACGCCGGCACCTCGGGTGTCGTTCGTATGCGCGTACGCTCGGTCAGGCTCGCCGAGCACCGCCCTGGCGAGCGAGACGGGGTAACAGCCGACGTCCATCAGCGACCCTCCCGCCAGCGCCGGGTCGAGGCGAACGTCGTTCGGTCGGTCGTACAGCGGGAACCGGAACGTCGAGGTCACCGTGCGCACGTCGTCCAGTTCGCGCTCGACGAGTTCGAGGACCCGCTCGGTTCGGGGGTGGTACCGGTACATGAACGCCTCCATCAGGGTGACGCCGCGGTCCTCGCAGCGGTCGACCACCTCGCGCGCCTCCGCCGCGTCGGCCGCGAGCGGTTTCTCGCAGAGCACGTGTAGTCCGGCGTCGGCCGCGCGCGTCGTCCACTCGGCGTGGAGCCCGTTCGGGAGCGGCACGTACACCGCGTCGAGCCCGTCATCCTTGAGCAGCGCCTCGTAGGAGCCGTAGCTCCGGGGGATCGAGTGTTCCGCAGCGAACGCCGCCGCTCGGTCGGCGTCGCGCGAGGCGACCGCCCCGACCACGTGGTCGCTCGCCGCGAACGCCGGGACGACGGCTTCGCGAGCGATTGCGGCGGTGCCGAGCACGCCGATCGTCAACTGCTCCGTCTGTGGTGACATCTGCAACGATCGACGCACGCCGGGGTGAAAAGAGCCGGTCTTGCTCCGCTTGTTGCGGCCGACGACCGCCCGCACCGGGTTATCGGTCCGGCGGACCGGGGTCGACGAGCGGTGAGTCCTCGTTGGCGCACTCCGGCCGGCCGCAGACGCCGGCATCGGCGCCGGCCCGTGAGACCCCGTCGGCGATCGACTCGATGTCCCACGCAACCGCGTGTCCGGTCGTCGACTCGTGGTCCGCCAGCGCGGTCCGTGCCGTCGAGAGCCGGTCGTGCTCCGCCTCGAGCGAGCAGTCGCCACACCGGATCACGACGCGCGTCCGTTCCATACTGGGTATTGTCCGAGAGGGACATAACCGTGGCGATACCGAGGACCGGCACGACCGGGATCGATCGAACCGATCCCGCCGCTACGCCGGTTCGTCGTTCTCGGGATCGGTCCGCCACCCGCCCATCAACGTGATGACCCACAACAGCACGCCGGCGAGCACGAACACGGCCGCCATATACGGGAGGAGCGGAAGTTCGACGCCGACGAAGTCGAGCACCGTTCGGAATTCGTAGACGATCACGCCGAAGATAGCGAACGCGACGAGCAGCCCGCCGCGGGTCACGTCGAGACTCATCCGACCACCCCGACGAGCGAGGCGACCACGTCGCCGACGGCGCCGACGAGCGGGGTCATCGCCCCCGCGAGCGCGTCGAGCATCGGCGCGACCCACGCCGGATACGTGCCCACGCCCGGGCCGAGCAGTCCGCCGCGGTTGATGATCGCTGCCAGCGGCAGGGCGTACGCGAGGACGACGAGTGTCACTGCGATCCCCACCCAGAGCCGCAGGCTGTCGAGCACGCGCGGCGCGTCGTCGGGGCCGGACAGCGCCGGCGGCAGCGACTCGGCGAGCCCGGACACTTTCGGGTTCCCCATCGTGAGCACGAGGTTCCCGATGAACAGCACCGTCGAGATGAACAGCAGCGTCCCGCCGATGGCGATCTGGACGTTGAGCTCCTCGAACCCGCCGAACATCACCGGGTAATCGAAGCCGTTGTACTCCGGCTCCGCGGTCCGGCGCGGCACACCCATCATCCCCTGCGCGTGCATCGCGTTCGACATCAGCGCCATGCCGACGAACCAGAGAACGACCTGGAACAGCCCGATCGACCGACTGTAGATCGGCTTGTTGGAGATCTGTGGCCAGAGCCAGTAGGTCGCCGCCATGAACGTGAGCGCCACGGCGGTGCCGACGGTGAGGTGGAAGTGGCCCGGGATCCAGATCGTGTTGTGGATCATGTAGTTGATGTTCATGCCGGCGTTCACCATTCCGGAGAACCCGCCGGCGGCGAACATCAGCCCCGCGAGCATCATCCCGGTGAACTCCGGCTTGCGCCACGGCAGCTCGGTGAGCCAGCCGAGGAGGCCGGTCCCGCCGCGCTGGCGGGCGCCGTACTCCACGCTCGCGACGACCGTGAACGCCGTGAGCAGGCTCGGCAACAGCAGGAACATCGTGTTCGTCATCGAGATGAACTTGAACCCTTCAGCGATCCCCGGGTCGAGGTACTGGTGGTGGATGCCGACCGGGGTCGAGAGGAGGAGGAACAGCACGAACACGACGCGCGCGAGCGGGTCGCTGAACAGTCTCCCGCCGGCGATCTTCGGCAGGACGGTGTACCACAGCAGGTAGGCGGGCATCAGCCAGAAGTACACCACCGGGTGGCCGAAGAACCAGAACAGCGTCCGGGTCAGCGTGGGGTTCACCTGATCGATGAATCCGAGCGACCACGGGAGTAAGAACAACAGCACCGACGCGGCCACCGCGGACGAGGCGATGTACCACATCGCCATCGTCGTCAGCACCATGAACGTCTGCAGCGGGATGCGCTCGTCCGGGTGCTCGCGCTTCCACGCGAGGAACGTCCGGAACCAGTCGGCGCCGGCGATCCACGACCCGACGATGAACACGGCGAGTCCCGCGTAAAACAGCGGATGCGCCTGCAGTGGCGCGTAGAACGTGAAGAGGACGTCCGCGCTCATGTCGATCGTATCGACGAAGCCGGCGAGGATCGAGACGCCGGTCATCGTCATCCCGACCGCCATGATCGCGTACCACGTCCAGGTGATCTTGATGTTCACGAGCGGTCGGTCAAGGCTCCGGGTCAGCGCCCACGTGAACAGCCCCACGAGGAAGAAGGTCGTGAAGCTGATCGCGAGGAACACGCCGTGGGCGGTCAACACGGTGTAGTAGTCGGTCGACGGGATGATCCGCGCCACGTCAGTCCGGTGCAGCGTCTGGATGATCCCGAATATCGCGCCGAGCACCAGCGCGAAGAATGAACTGAGGAGGGCGGCGCGGACGAGCCTCGCCTCCTCGGGGAACTTGTCGACGAACGACTGCTCGGCCTCGATGGCTTCGCTCATTCGTCCTCACCTCCGCTCGTCCGCTCCTCAAACGCCGACTGACTGACGACGTGGACTTTCCCCTCCATCACGTGGTGACCGGCGCCGCAGTACTCGTTACAGATGAGGCCGTACTCCTGCGGCTCGTCGGTCTCGACGGTTATCTCGGAGACCTCGCCGGGAACGATCATCGTGTTGGCGTTCGTCCCGGCGACCTCGAACCCGTGGATCACGTCGCGAGAGGTGATATAAAAGGTCACCGTGCTGTTTTCGGGGACGACGATCGGGCTCGGCTCGAAGCCGAACTGGTAGGCGACGACGTAGGCGGCGTAGTGGTTCTCTCCGACCTGTTCGACCCGCGGCTCCGAGAACCGCTCGTCCTCGTCGAGTCCCTGCGAGTCGATTGGTTGCTCGCTGTCGGCGACCATCGCGACGCCGGGGCCCACGGCACCGTACGTGACCGAGCCGATGAGCAGCAGGATCAACAGGATCGAGGCGGCGAGCCAGAGCTTCTCGTACGCGTGTATATGCATCCGTGATCACCCCACGACGACCAGATCACGGCCGAGAAATTCGATATAGTAGATGTACACCCACGCGAGCAACAGGATCACGAAGTAGATCCCGATGAGCGTGAGGGTTCCGATCGGATCGAACTCCTCGTCACCGCTTACATCGTCCGTCGATGCGTGTGCGGCTTGGTTTTGGCCCATAGGCGCCGTTATCGATTGAGTGGTATATAATGCCGATTCGTTCCCGAGGGGTGAAAACACGGCTGTTATATATGCCCAACGGGCCGTGAATCCTCAGTATGAAGTTCTCACTCCAGCAAGCCGTCCTCCTCGTGTTGGGCGGGCTCATCCCGGCGGCGGTGTTCCTCGCCGACCGGGCGGAGATAGTCGTCGTCGTGACGCTCGTGAACGTGCTGATTATCTGGGGCAGCCTCCGCGTCGCGACCGGCGGCCGCCTCCGCCCCGGATCGGCCGCACCCGACGCGGCCGATCCGGAGGAGGCGTAGTGCAGTCTGCCGGGCGCCGGAGTTGAACCCATGTCGAACTGTACCCTCTGTGACCTCCCGACGGGGGACTCTCCCCACGCCGCCCCCGACGTCGACGGCGAGTTCTGCTGTCGCGGCTGTCTCGCCGTCGCTCGCTCGCTGGACGACGTCGACGATCTCGAGAATATCGGCGACCTCGAGGAGCGGCGCCCCGAGGCGGAACCGGACGACTCGTTCGACGGCGAGACGACGTTCCTCCACGTCGACGGGATGCACTGTGCGACGTGCGAGTCGTTCCTCGAACTGACCGCGGGCGAGCAGGCGGGGGTCGCGGCCGCTGAGGCGAGCTACGCCACCGACACTATCCGCGTCGACTACGACCCCGATGTCGTGAGCGCCGAGGCGCTCCCCCAGCGGCTCTCGGTCGCCGGCTACACCGCAAGCGAGCGCGCCGACTCGGACTCGGACGGGGACGACGTCGCGGTCGCCCGCTTCCTTATCGGCGGCGGATTCTTCGGCATGATGGCGATGCTGTGGTACGTCCTCTTCTTGTATCCGACCTACTTCGGCTACGAGCCGATCCTCGACCTCGGCGGCGTGTCGGGGACCTACCTGTTTGCGCAGATATGGGTGTTCGCCTCGATCGTCCTCTTTTATACCGGCTACCCGATCCTGCGGGGCGCGTACGTCAGCCTCCGCGCACGGCGGCCGAACATGGACCTGTTGGTGTCGCTGGCGGCGGCCAGTTCGTACGCGTACAGCACGCTCGCCCTGCTCGTCGGTCGCACCGACCTCTACTTCGACGTGACGATCGCCGTCATCTTGGTCGTCACCGCCGGCAGCCACTACGAGTCGATCATCAAACGCCGTGCGACCGGGATGCTCTCCGACCTCACGACCGTCGGCGATCGGACGGTCCGCACCGAGGACGGGGAGTCTCTGACGGCCGACGCGGTCGAGCCGGGCGACCGGCTCCTCGTGCGGCCCGGCGAGCGCGTCCCCTTCGACGGGACGGTCGTCGAGGGGACCGCCGCGGTCGACGAGGCGCTCGTCACGGGCGAGTCGCTCCCCGCGACGAAGCGCGAGGGCGACGCGGTCCGCGGCGGGACCGTCGTCACCGACGCGCCGGTCGTCGTCGCCGTCGGCGAGGACGCGACGAGCACGCTCGACACGCTGGTCCGGCTGTTGTGGGAAATCCAGAGCTCGCGGTCGGGGGTCCAGCGGCTCGTCGACAGGCTCGCGACAGCGTTCGTCCCGCTCGTCGTCGCGGTCGCTGTCCTCGGCGCGGCCGCGACCTTCGCGCTCGGATCGACCCCGATCGACGCCGCCTTGGTCGGGCTCACGGTCCTCATCGTCTCGTGCCCGTGCGCGCTCGGGCTCGCGACGCCGCTCGCGATCGCTGCCGGGATCCGCGACGCGGCCCGCCGCGGCATCGTGATCGTCTCGGACGCCGTCTTCGAGGAGGCGGCCGACGTCGACACCGTCGTGCTCGACAAGACGGGCACGCTCACCGACGGCGAGATGCGGCTGCTCGACACCGTCACCGACGGCGCCTCGCCCGAGGAGGTGCGTCGCCTGGCGGCGGCGGTCGAGCGAGCCTCGATTCACCCGGTCGCCGAGGCGATCGTTGGCGGCGTCACAGGCGATGACGGAGGCGCCGCGAGGCCCGCGACCGATGGCGGAGACTCCGCGAAGCCCGCGACCGATGGCGGCGTGGCGGCCGATCCCGACCGAGACGGTCCTCGGACACCCGAATCGGAGGGTACACTCGGCTGCTCGGCGACGGACGTGACCGTCTCGGACCGAGGCGTCACGGGTCGCGTCGACGGCGACGAGGTCGTCGTCGGCCATCGGTCGCTGTTCGAGGACGAGGCGTGGACCGTCCCCTCGTCGTTGGAGACGGCAGCCGACGCGGCCCGTAGGGCCGGCCGAGTCCCCGTGTTCGTCGGGTGGGCGGGATCGGTCACCGGGGTTCTCGTCGTCGGAGACGAAGTCCGCGACGGGTGGGAGGACGTCGTCACCGACCTCGCTACCGACGGGCGACGCGTCGTGGTGCTCACCGGCGACTCGGCCGCCGCCGCCCGGCAGTTCGAGGAGCACCCTGCGATCGACGAGACGTTCGCGGAGGTACCGCCGGAAGCGAAGGCCGAGACGGTGCGACGGCTCGCGGCGACAGAATGCGTCGCCATGGTCGGCGACGGGAGCAACGACGCGCCGGCGCTCGCCGCAGCCGACCTCGGCGTCTCGGTCGCGAGCGGGACCGATCTGGCGGCCGACGCCGCCGACGCCGTCCTCTTGGAGGACCGACTCTCCGCGATTCCGGAGCTGTTCGCGGTCACGCGCGGCACGAATCGTCGCCTCAAACAGAACCTCGGCTGGGCGTTCGTCTACAACGCGGTGGCGATTCCGATGGCGATTTCGGGCGTGCTCAATCCGCTTCTCGCCGCGCTGGCGATGGCGACGAGCAGCATCCTCGTGGTGACAAACTCCGCGCGAGCCGTATACAAAAGCGAGTGACGCTACTTACGCGGCGGCGCCGACGTGCGGCCTGACGGCCCGGACGATGGCGTCGACGTCGTACGCGTCCTCGGTCTTGTCGAAGACGACCTCGCCGTCGGCGCGGACGACGAACACGCCGTCGTCGCCCGTCACGATGGCGACCTCGTCGAGCTCCTCGCCGAACTGCTTCAACAGCGCTTCCGAAACGTCCTGAGCGCGATTCAACATCCCACACGGTACGCAGTACTCGATATCGACTCGGGTCATACGGTTCCGATTTCGGGTCGAACGACCTTAAAAACGTGCCGCGTACGCCAGCGTCATGCCCGTCAGACCACGAGCGCGTCGAAGACGACGGCGAACAGGAGCAGTCCGAGGTACGCGTTCGACGCGTGGAACGCGCGGAACGCCGCCGCCTCCGTCTGCTCGTAGTGAAGCCGGACGACCATCCACAGGAACACCGCGCCCACCGCGACGCCGACGGCGGCGTAGAGCGCGCCGAGCGGTTCGGCGACTACTGCGAGCGCGACCGCAGCGACGAGCGTCGCACCGAGGTACCAGACGATGTGGCGGCGCGTCGCCGTCTCGCCGCGGACGACCGGCATCATCGGGAACCCGCCGCGCTCGTAGTCGTCCTTGTACGCGAGCGCGAGGTTGTAGAAGTGCGCGGGCGTCCACAGGAAGATGACGAGTGCGAGCAGCAGTCCGCCCCCGCCGACTTCGCTCGTCACCGCCGCCCAGCCGATGAGCGCCGGAAGCGCGCCCGCCGCGCCGCCGATGACAGTGTTCTGCACCGTGTTCGGCTTCAGAACGAGCGTGTAGACGACGCTGTAGAACAGGATCGCGACCAGCCCGAGCGCCGCGGTCAGGGGGTTCACCGTCCAGAAGAGGCCGAGGGAGACCGCCGCCAACAGGAGTCCGAACGCGAGCGCGTTGCGCACCGGGACGAGGTCGGTCGCCAGCGGACGGTCGTTGGTGCGCTGCATCCGCTTGTCGATGTCGCGCTCGAACACGTGGTTGAACGTCCCGGACGCCCCGATAGAGAGCGCGCCGCCGGCAAGCGTCGCGCCGACGACGTACGGGGTGAACCCCTGTCCGCCGGCGAGCGCCATCGCCGCGGCGGCGACGAGACAGAGCAGCCACATCAGGCGGGGCTTCATAAGTCGGAAGTAGGCGGCCGCGGTGGCCCGGAGTCGCGGCACCGTCGCGGTCGGGATATCGGGTTCCGGCGCTTCCTCGACCGGCGGAAGGTCGTCGGTTCCCGGCTGAAAGTCGACCGCGCTGTCGTCCGGGGAGCCGGTCTCGGCCTCGAGCCACCACGCGAGCGCGGCGAGCACCGACCCGAAGATGGTCACGCCGAGGAGGAGGTGCGCCGGCCCGAGCGCGGCCGGAAGCTCGCCGACGGCGACAAGCGCGCCGACGGCGGACTGCGCCGGGAACAGCAGGAGCGAGACCGCGAGGGCGGCTTTGACCCGGCGGCTCGCGCCGTCGATCCACGCGAGCGCGACCGACAGGGCCACGAGGACGCCGACGACGGCGGCTATCGCTCGGTGGCCGAGCGCCACCCAGCCGGCGCTCTCTGCGGGGAGCACCGCGCCGCCGCCGCAGAGCGGCCACCCGGAACAGGCGGCCGCGGCCTCCGTGAGCGAGGTCGTGGCCCCGACGACGAGCAGGAGGTACACTCCTATCGCCGTCGCCGAAAGGACCGCGGGGAATCGATCGGGTATCGTCACTTACGTGAGTTTGGGAACGGATCCATATATGTCCCGCGCTTCAGTGGATCCGGTCCGTACGCGGGTGTCGCCTCCGAATCTATCCCCGTTCGCCGCCGTCACGAGACGCGTCGGCGGTCTTGCCAGCCTCGCTCGCACTGCGCCGTCGGAGGATGCGGTCGACGATGTCGCCGCTGGAGAGCAGTTCGTCGTCGTACCGTGGCTCGCGTCCCGACGCCCGCTTGACTCGGCAGTCGATGTCTCGCGCCGCGAGCGCCTCGGCGATTCCCGCCTCGTCGTGGTGCTGGTCGAACCCCAACACGATCACGTCCGGATCGAGCCGCTCTATCGGTACGAACACGTCCTCCGGGTCGCCGAGGTGCGCCCCGTCGACGGCGTCGAGGGCGGCCACCATGTCCCGCCGCTGGCGGGCACAGAGGATCGGCTCGGGCTTGTGGGTGACGTTGGTGCGACGGGCGACGATGACGTGGAGTTCGTCGCCGAACGTCGCCGCGTCCTCGAGGTAGTGGACGTGTCCGGGGTGGAGCAGGTCGAAGGTCCCCTGCGCGACGACCCGCGTCATCGGAACCACGAGAGGAAGCCGCCGTCCTCGCGGCGCTCCTCGACGAGTTCACCGTCGATATCCTCCTGGGTGAAATCGAAGAAGTGCTCGTCGGGTATCTCCACGTCGAGGACCTCGAGGGTCGTTTGGTTCCCCTCGTTGTCGAACGCCTTCCAGTTGCCCCACCCGTACGGGGCGCCGACGATGATGTGGACCTTTCCCTGTCCGAAGGTCGCGAGATCGGCCGTACTCGGCCGGAGCGCCCCGTTCGGGTGGGAGTGGACCGATCCCACGGCGCGCATGTCGTTCGGCTTCATGTGCGTCCGAACGCTCGCGCTCGTCGGACTCGACTCCGTTCCCGGGATGACGAGCACGTCGGTTATTACCTGCCCGTCCCGGTCGATGTCGAGCTTCCGAGCGTCGTCCGCCCGGAGGAACCCCATGTACTCGTTGGGATGGGTCTCCTCGCTCGCCTCGAGGACGAACTCCATCGTCTCTCGGGCGATACCGAGGAGTTCGTCCGAGCGGAACAGTCGCATACGCGAGCGAAGGCGCCGTCGCCCCATAGGGGTTCCGGACCGGCGGACGGCGGCCCCGCATCCATCGGGTCGAGACGCGCAGAGACGCGAGAGAACAGGCTTAACACCGGCCGTTCCCGATGGGTCTGCATGAGCGAGAACTCTGCCGGGGATTCCGGCATGCGGGGCGATTCGAGCCCCGAACCCGACGCCGCTGCGGCGAAGGGGACGGCCGACGACCGGCCGACCGTCTACGACCTGGCACCCGACTGCACCCTCGAAGACGCCGAGGTCGACGCGCTGTACCACGCCACGGTCAACGGCGTCGTCGACTACGGCGTCTTCGTCGACGTCTCCGACGCCCTGTCGGGGCTCGTCCACGAGTCGAACCTCGACGGCGAATACGACGTCGGCGACCGGCTCGTCGTCCGCCTGACCGAGGTGAAGGAGAACGGTGACGTCGCGTTCGACGACGAGGTCGTCGACGACTACCGCACCGAGACGGTCGCCCACGAGCCCACCGTCTCGCGCGTCCGCGGGCTCTCCCCGGGCGACGAGGTGACCGTCGAGGGCGAGGTCGTTCAGGCGAAACAGACCGGCGGCCCGACGATATTCGCCGTCGCCGACGCCTCCGGCGTCGTCTCCTGTGCGGCCTTCGAAGAGGCCGGCGTCCGCGCGTACCCCGAGGTCGCCGTCGGCGACATGGTCCACGTCAGCGGGACGGTCGAGACCCGCGAGAACGCGCTCCAGCTGGAGGTCGATTCGCTGCGTCGGCTGCCCGACGAGCACGCCGCCGAGGCTCGCGAGCGGTTCGAGGCCGCCCTCGATGAGCGCGCCGAGCCCGCCGACCTCGACCCCCTCGTCGAGTGGGACGCGTTCGAACCGATCCACGAGGACCTCCGCGAGATGGCCCGCCTGCTCCGTCGTACCGTGCTCGCCGGGCGTCCGATCCGCGTCCGCCACCACGCCGACGGCGACGGGATGTGCGCGGCGATTCCGGTTCAGCTCGCCCTGGAGAACTTCGTTCGCGACGTGCACGAGGACGCCGACGCGGCGCGACACCTGTTCAAGCGCCTCCCGAGCAAGGCGCCCTACTACGAGATGGAGGACGTCACTCGCGACCTGAACTTCGCGCTGGAGGGGCGCGCCCGCCACGGCCAGAAGCTCCCCTTCCTGCTGATGCTCGACAACGGGTCGACCGAGGAAGACGTTCCCGCCTACGAGAACCTCGCGCACTACGACATCCCCATCGCGGTCGTCGACCACCACCACCCCGACCCCGACGCGGTCGAGCCGCTGCTCGACGCTCACGTCAACCCGTACCTCCACGGCGAGGACTACCGGGTCACCACGGGGATGATGTGCGTCGAACTCGCGCGCCTGATCGACCCGTCGATCACCGAAGAGCTCGAACACGTCCCGGCGGTCGCCGGGCTCTCCGACCGCTCGAAGGCGGAGGCGATGGACGATTACGTCGCGCTCGCCGAGGCGGCCGGCTACGACGAGTCCGACCTGCTCGACATCGGTGAGGCGCTCGACTACGCCGCCCACTGGTTGCGCTACTCCGAGGGGAAGACCCTCGTCAACGACGCGTTGAACGTCGGCTGTGAGGACGAGGCCCGCCACGAGGAGCTGGTCGAGTTCCTCTCTGAACGCGCCGAACGAGACGTCCAACGACAGCTCGACGCGCTCGACGACCACGTCGATCACGAGCGGCTCGCCTCGGGCGCGCACCTCTACCGGATCGACCTCGACGAGTACGCCCACCGGTTCACCTACCCGGCGCCCGGGAAGACGACCGGCGAACTCCACGACACCCGTGTGCGGGAGACTGGCGACCCCGTCATCACGATCGGCTACGGGCCGGACTTCTGCGTGCTCCGGTCCGACGGGGTCCGCCTCGACATCCCGAACATGGTGACCGAACTGAACGAGGAGCTCCCGGAGGCTGGCGTCTCCGGCGGCGGTCACCTCGTCGTCGGCTCCATCAAGTTCGTGAAGGGTCGCCGGAGCGCCGTCATCGAGGCCCTCATCGAGAAGATGGCTGGCGCCGAGATCGACGAGGCGCTCTCGTCGACCGCCGTGATCGACGACTGAGCACCTCATTCCTGCCGCCCTCCGTCGGCTCGTCACGCGAACGCTACCGTTCCGGACGGTCCGTCACGTGAACGTCACCTCCCGCCGGGCGACGACGCCTGCTCCCGCGAGCGTGACCGCGAGACCGCCCGCGAGCCCGACCGGGAGGTGGACCCCGCCGCCGCGCCAGTCGGCCGCGTACGCGCGAGCGTAGAAATCCGCGACAGCCTCGTCTTCGATCGCGAGCAGCACCTCCCGGTTCTCCGTCGCCGCGCCGGCGTTCCAGTTGAGGCTCCCGACGATCGCCGTGTCGTCGACGACGACGCCCTTCGCGTGGACCTTTCCGTATCGGCCCCGCGGCTCCGCGACGGCCACCGAGACGGATTCGTCCGCGAGCGCCTCGACGAGCGCGCGGTTCTCCTCCCGATCGTACCATGCGTCCGACAGCAGCAGGTGGACATCGACGCCGCGGTCGGCGGCCCGCCGCAGCGCGCGAACGAGGCGATTATCAGGGCCGCCGGTCCGCGGGACCAGCGCCAGCACCCGGTCGTCCGCGGCGTCGATCCGCGCGACTAGTCGGTCGGCGCCGTTGCCGGGGGCCGTCAGGAGTTCCACGTCCGCCGCCCTCGGGGCTGGCGGCTCGAACCGGGTCGGATAGCTACCGTTCGCCGCGCCTCCGTCGTGGAACTCGGTGTCCGCGCGGAACGCCGCCCACGACCGGGCGTCGGGTGCCGCGGCGTCCGCACGGTACAGTGCGGCGAGGTCGTCGGCGGTCGTTCGCCCGGTCGTCGCTGACCGCGGCGTTCCGGTGACGACGCCCCACCCTCGGTTGGTCTGGCCGCCGGTGCCGGACGGTTTCCAGTTTTCCGTGAGCACGACCGCGCGGTCGTCGGCGACGGCGTACTTGGCGTGGTGAAAGCGGAACCGTTCGGGGTCGCCGTCGAGAACGCGCACCTCGACACCACCTGCGGCGATCCGATCGAGGAGTCGCGCGCTCCGCGCGGAGAACCCGCCGACCGGCGACCCCTCGACGAGGACGCGCACTTCGACGCCGCGGTCGGCCGCGGCGACGAGCAGGTCGGCGACGCGCTCGGAGCCCAGCGTGTACCCGGCGAGGAGCAGTCTGTCCTCGGCGCCTCGAAGCGGCTCGACCGGCATCCCCGGACTGTCCGGCAGGACGAACGGTCGCACGGTCGCGTTCGTCGTTCGGACCGCCGAGCGCGGCTCGTAGCCCCGCGGTCGCCACTCTCCCCACTCCGCGCGCCAGCGGTGTCCCTCGGGCGCCCGGTCGTAGTCGACGACGGCGACCGCCGTCCCGTTTCGGCGGAGCGCGATCCGATCACCGGACGCCGAGAGGGGGAAGTAGTCGTCGAGCGCGCGGAGGTCCGTCGGCCCGTAGGGGGCGCCCGCCGCCTCGTCGTCGAGTAAGTCAGTCGTGTTCGCGGGGTCCATCGAGAGCGCGACGACGCCGCTCGCGTTCGCCGGAATGGCCGCCTCGTGGTAGCCGTCGGAGAGCGACCAGTTCCCGCGCTCGGGCAGTCTGACGACGAGGTACTCGCCGCGATTCTCCGCCGCCGTCGGGTTCGGAAACAACTCGACGATACGGGGCTGCTCCGACACGAGTGTCCGATTTTCCGGGCCGTCGGTCGTCTGTCCGTCAACCCCTTCTGCGTCGACATCGACGACGGCGGCCCCGCTCTGGGCGCTACTTGCGGTCGCGACCGGTGCGGCGAACGTCAGGACGAGGACGCCGAGCGCGACGGCGACGACGCTTGTGGCCGCGATGCTCGGAACCGGTGCGCTCGCAGTGCGGGACGATGCGGACGACACGGAGGGGGTTCCCGCGGTATCACAGAAAAAGTGAAGGCGTGCGCGCGACGCGTCAGGCCGCGGCCGACGCCGCGTCGAGCGACCGCTGGGCCTTCTCCCCTTCGGTCGAGACGATGAACGAGTGTTCGTCGGCGTACTCGGCGACGGTTTCGAGGGCGTCGCGGGTACCGATCTGGCGGAGCGCCCAGCCGGCCGCGGCGCGAACGTCGTCCGAGTCGTCATCGGCCAGGACGTCCGCGAGCGGCTTGATCGCGCGGGTGTCACCGATGAGACCGAGCGCGCGCGCCGCGTGGGGGCGCACCAGCTCTTCGGTGTCGTCGCCGACGAGCGCGTCCGCGAGCGGCTGGACTGCTTCTTCGGCGCCAATCTCGCCGAGGGCTTTGAACGTCGCCTTCTGGAGCTGCGGGTTCGAGTCCTCCGGCACGTACTCCACGAGGGTCTCAATCGCCTCCGACGCGGCCATCTTCCCGAGGATACGGATCGAGAACTGGTCGCGCTTTTCGGCGCGTCCGAGCAGTTCCTCGACCGACGCCTCGGTCTTCCCGCGCTTCCCCATGCGTTCGAACGCCTCCAGGCAGTGGCGCTCCATGAAGTCGGAGGTGAGCGAGTCGAGCGCGAGCAGGATCATGTCCACGTTGCCGCGTGACTCGTGTTCTTTGAGCGCCGACCACTCCACCGGGAAGTCCTTGTAGTGGCCGAGCACGTCGTAGAATCCCTGTGCGCGGAGCTGTTCGTGGGTTTCGAGGTCGTCCCACTCCTCGGCGTCGTCGAGCCCCGCCTCGAGGTCGTCCGTCGCCTCGACGAGCGCCGCGATCGTCTCCGCGTCGTCGTCGGGGTCGAGGTCGGCCTCCGTGACGCCGGCAGCGACGGCGTCGAGGGCGGCGACGAGAGCGGCGATCGGGTCTTCGGCCGCGGTGTCGTCTCCGCTCTCCGCGTCGGTCTCGACGTCGTCGGCCGCCGCCTCGATGCCTTCCAGGTCGGCTTCGATCGCGTCCGCGTCGACCCCGTCGTCGACCGCGTCCGCGGCCGCCTCGACGAAGGCCGTCACCGCCACCGCGGCGTCGTCGATCCCGGCGACGGTCCACTCGGTCTCCTCGAGCGTCGCTCCGGCGCTCTCGATGGCGTCGACGACGTCTTGGGCGTACGGGCCGCGCGCCTCCTCGGCGGCGTCCCGAAGCTCCGCGACCCGGTCTTCGAGGTCGCCACGAGGATCGTCCGCGTCCTCGTCGTCTTCGTCGGGCTCGGGGAGGTCGGCCTCCTCGATCCCCGCCTCGGCGTCGTCGAGGAGCGCGTCGACGTCGTCGAGGTCGGCCTCGGTCTCGGCGTTGTCGAGGAGCGCCGCGATCTCGTCGAGGTACTCGTTGAGTGACTCCTCGGTCGCTTCGTCGGGAAGCGTCGGCGCGGCGGCCGGGTCCGTCGACTCGCCGGCGCCGCCCGCCTCCTCCGCGTCGTCCGCGGCGTCGGCCTCCTCGGAGGCGTCGGCCGGGTCGTCGTCGCCGTTGCTCATACACCACAGACTGCGCGCGTAGTCCATTAAGACGTTTCCCTTCGAGCGCGCCGGCCGGTCGACGGTGTCGCCGGAGCCACGCCGACCGCCGCGCCCCGTGGCGGCCGACGCCGACGCCGCCCGCGACGACGGGCCGACACGCGTTCATCGACCGGTCAGATCGGCGTTCACCTGCGCAAATAGCAAAATTATATTCTCACATCTAAAACTCTGGTTGCTATAGTGGGAGCATTTATATGGGTAACGCGCGTATGTAGCGGTAGACATGAGTACGCAAAAAGAGGCTCGTCAGCGCTACGGAGACGTTCACGAAAGCGAAGCGCTCCGCGTTCCCGAAGAGAAGGCCGAACAGCTCGTCGACGCGCTCAACACCGACCTCGCGGCGACGTACGTCCTCTACCACCAGGTCAAAAAGCACCACTGGCTCGTCGAGGGCGCCGAGTTCCGCGACATTCACGTCTACCTCGGCGAGGTGGCGGCCGACCTCGAAGAGGGCGCGGACGTGATCGCCGAGCGCGCGCAGGCCCTCGGCGGCGTACCGCTGTCGGGCGGCGCGAACTACGAAGAGCACGCACCGGTGAGTCCAGAGGACGCCGACGCCTACGACATTCGCACCTCGCTGGAGCACGACCTCGAGATGTTCGGCGACATCACCGAGATGCTCCGCGAGCACATCCAGCTCGCCAACAACCTCGGCGACTACAACACCGAGGAACAGCTCCGCGACATCCTGATGGACGTCGAGGAGCACGGCCACCACATCGAGCACTACCTGGAGGACGACACCCTCGTCACCCAGGGCACGCTCGAATAGACGCGCTCCGGTCGACGCTCTCGTCCGGCGGGACGCGGACCCCGATCCTTCGATTCGAACGTTTTCACGTATTTCGACCAGATAGCGACGGCGCCTCCGACCGTCGCGACCGAACCGAACGCCCCTCGGCGCTCCGACCGGTCACCCGAGCCGCTCGTCCAGAATGAGCCGCGTCTTCGTCGACTTCACCTCGTCCATCTCGCGGGCCTGCGAGATCAGTTCGTTGACGGCGCGCGTGTCGACGGCGTCGACCACGAGAACGATATCGTCCTCGCCGGACACCTGCCAGACGAAGTCCACCTCGTCCCACTCGACCATGCGCTCGCCGACGCCGGCGGTGTCGACGTTCATCTCCACCGAAATCTCGATCATCGCCTTCACGTTGCCGGTGCGAGTCGTCACGGTGAACCGCTCGATGACGCCCTCCTCGGTCATGCGGTCGACGCGGTTGCGAACCGTCCCCTCCGAGGTACCGACCCGATCCGCGATCTCGGTGTAGGGGGTTCGCGCGTCCCGGCGCAGGATCGAGAGAATCCGGCGGTCGAGGTCGTCCATACCCGTTGTGCTCTCCCCGTCGACTTACCCGTTACGAATATCGTAACGTAACTACGAACGACGCATTTAATACTCTTAGAGCGTACGTTTATCGTAATGTCGGACGCCTATATCGCGCTGGCTGACGGACGCGTGCTCGAAGCGCGCGCCCGTGCACCGGGGCGCACTCGTGGCGAACTGGTGTTCACGACCGCGTACACCGGATACGAGGAGTCGCTCACCGACCCCTCCTACGCCGAACAGATTCTCACCTTCTCGTACCCCCTGATCGGGAACTACGGCGTCCGAAGCGAGCGGTTCGAGTCCGAATCGGTCCAGCCCCGCGCAGCGATCGCCCGCGAACTGACCGACGACGTCGCCGAGTGGCTCGCCGACGAGGACGTGCCCGCCGTCGACCACGTCGACACCCGCGAGATCGTCACGACCGTCCGCGAAGAGGGGGCGATGGCTTGCGGGATCGCCGCCGGGCCGGACGCGACTCCCGAAGACGCCGTCGCCGAGATGGAGGCGTGCGAGCCGATGAGCGAGCACACCGACATCGGCGCGCAGGTGTCCGTGACGGAGCCGACCGTCTACGAGGGCGGCGGCGCCGCCACGGTCGCGATGCTCGACTGCGGCGCCAAGGGCTCGATCATCTCCTCGCTCACCGAGCGCGGCGCGGACGTCCACGTCCTCCCGTACGACACCACCCCCGATGACGTGGCGGCCGTCGACCCCGACGTGCTCTTCGTCTCGAACGGCCCGGGCGACCCGGAAAACTTCGTCGACGCGCAGGCGGTCGTCGACGCTTTCGCCGGCGAACTGCCCATGGCCGGCATCTGCCTCGGTCAGCAGGTCATCACGAGCGCGCTCGGCGGCTCGACCGAGAAGATGGCGTTCGGTCACCGCGGCGTCAATCAGCCCGTCAAGGACCTCCGCACCGAGAAGGTCGTGATGACCACTCAGAACCACGGCTACACGGTCGACGACACCGGCCCGCTGGAGGTGACGCAGGTGAACGTCAACGACGATACCGTCGAGGGGCTCGACAGCGAGGAACTCGACGTCATCACGCGCCAGTACCACCCCGAGGCGAACCCGGGTCCGCACGACTCGCTCGGCTTCTTCGACGAGGTGCTCGACCTCGCGGAGCCGACCCCGCACGTCACCGCGGACTGACCGCCGTCCCCGAACCGTCTTCGCATCCATCCCACGCCCGACTCGCCCGGCTGACCGCCGCTGAGTACCACCCGGCCCGACGCCCGCCGGTTCCCGCGTCGGCTTCCTCGCCCGATGCTATTCGCCGTCCTCCGCCGTTTTCCGATTGTAACGACCGCCCACTACCGGCGACGTTTTGTCGCCCCCCGCCGCAGTGTTGTCCGTGACTCGCGAGATCCTCCTCACCAACGACGACGGTATCGACGCCGTCGGGCTCCGGGCACTCTCCGACGCGCTCGCGCGCGATCACGACGTCACGGTGGTCGCGCCGAAGCAGAACCAGTCCGGGGTCGGCGGCACCCGTTCGTGGTGGGAGACCACCGTAACGTACAGCGAGACGGACGCCGGCTACGCGGTCGAGGGAACGCCCGCCGACTGCGTCGCCGTCGCCGAGGTGGCGCTCGACCTCGACCCGGACGTCGTCGTCTCCGGCTGTAATCACGGCCCGAACATCGGGGCGCACATCCTCGGGCAGTCAGGTACCGTCGGCGCCGCCATGGAGGCCGCCTTCCTCGGGACGCCGGCGATCGCCGTTTCGCTGTACGACCGCGGAAATCTCCCGGTCCCACCGACGCTCGAGCGCGGCGACTTCGCGCTCGCCGCCGAGGCGACGCTCAACCTCCTCGACCGCGCCGAGGACGGCGAAGGCGATGAGCCGATCAGGCTCCCGTTCGGCGCCGACGTGCTGAACGTCAACGCGCCGGCGGCCGACGACGAGACCGCCGCCGACCCCACCTACCGGCTGACGGAGCCCGCGCGCGGCTTCGACGTCATCGAGTTCCGGCCGGGCGAGGGCCACCCCGGTGAAGGCGGATTCAGCGAGCGACGCGGTGAGATGGGGATGGAACTCCGGGACCGCTTCTGGCGGGAGTTCCTCCGCGGTGACGTCGCGGACGATCCTGGATCGGATCGGCTCGCGGCGGTTGACGGCGAGGTGAGCGTCTCACCGCTGTCATCCTCCCGGTCCCTCGCCGGGGACCGCGCGGGCGAGGTCGTGACCCTCGGCGCCGAGACGCCCTCGTCACCGGACGGCGAGTGAGTCCGGGCGCCACCATCCCCGGCCCGTTTTTGCGACCCCTACCGACGCCGACCCGACCGCCGTCCGCTGCCGGTGAACTCGGCGGCGAGGCGTCCCAGATACCAGACGAGCAGCGCACCCAGCACGAGGCCGACGCCAAAAGCGGCGAGCAGTTCCGTCGGCGTCGCGTCCCACTGATACGCGATGAGCGGCGGCGAGACAGCGACGAGCAAGAGGAAGCCGGCCTTGATCTTGCGGTTTCCGGCGTCGCGCTCCGCGTCCGACATGGGGCCTACCACACCGGTCCCCCCGCGGGACGGAAGGCGCACCGAATCGCTCCCGTGTTCATACGGTGTTCACGGCGCGACGCGGTATCAAGGCGACGAACCGCGGCGATCCGACGACGTAACTCGTTCGGAATTTGTAAGCGTCTCGACCGTTTACGGGCCGTTCGGCCCGCTCTCGTCTCGCTTCCGCTGTGAACGGTCTCGGCCGTTTAAGTCAGTCCACGTGCTGCACTTGGCCACCCCTACCCGCGGACCCCGCGGCGGCCCACGGCGCGACTCCGGCACGGTTCCCGCCGCAACCGGCTCGCAGCTCCTCCCGTAGGCCGCCGTTCCGCGGCGTTTTTGAGCCGCCCCGACAACCGACTGGCATGGACGACGAACTCCGCGAGCGCGTCGAGGCGGCCGGCGAGGCCGCCGCGCTGTTCAACGCGCTCAAACACGACAGCGACCCGGACGTGGGCGCCATCATGGGCCCGCTCATGGGCGAGAACCCCGAGTTTCGACCGCACGGCGACGAGATCCCCGGCGTCGTCGCCCCGGTCGTGAATCGGGTCGCCGGCATGGACGAGGCCGAGCGCCGCGAGCGGCTCGGCGAACTCGCGCCCGACAAGCTCGCCGAACTGGACGCCGAAGACGAGTCGGACGACCACGTCCTCCCCGACCTCCCGAACGCCGAGGACGGCGAGGTCGTGATGCGCGCCGCGCCGAACCCGAACGGGCCGTGGCACATCGGTCACGCCCGGATGCCCGCGGTGATCGGGACGTACAAGGAGCGGTACGACGGCGAGTTCATCTGCCGGTTCGACGACACCGACCCGGAGACGAAACGGCCCGACCTCGACGCGTACGACGCCATCCTGGAGGATATCGCGTACCTCGGCTTCGAGGCCGACCGCGTGCTGAAGGCGTCCGACCGACTCGACACCTACTACCAGCACGCCCGCGACCTGATCGACGCCGGCGGCGCGTACACCTGCTCGTGCTCCGGAGAGACCTTCTCCGCGCTCAAGAACGACGGCGAGGCGTGCCCGCACCGCGAGAAGGACACCGAGGCGGTCCACGAGGAGTTCGATGCCATGATCGACGGCGAGTACGGCGCCGGCGAGATGGTGCTCCGCGTGCGGACCGACATCGAGCACAAGAACCCCGCGCTGCGCGACTGGGTCGCCTTCCGCATGATCGACACACCGCACCCGCGCGAGGTGGCCGCCGACTACCGCTGCTGGCCCATGCTCGACTTCCAGTCAGGCGTCGACGACCACCTCACGGGCGTCACCCACATCATCCGCGGCATCGACCTGCAGGACTCCGCGAAGCGCCAGCGCTTCGTCTACGACTACTTCGGCTGGGAGTACCCGGAGGTGCTCCACTGGGGTCACGTCCAGGTCGACGAGTACGACGTGAAGCTCTCCACGTCGACGATCAAGCAGCTGATCGCCGACGGCGAGTTGACCGGCTGGGACGACCCGCGCGCGCCGACGATCCGGTCGATGCGCCGCCGCGGCATTCGCGGGCAGGCGCTCGTCGATTCGATGACTGAACTGGGGATGTCCACCTCCGACGTCGACCTCGCGATGTCATCGGTGTACGCGAACAACCGTGACCTGGTCGACGACGACGCGGACCGGTACTTCCTGGTCCGCGACCGTGAGGACGACCCGGCCGTCACGCTCGACGTGGCCGGCGGTCCCGACGCCGGTCACCCGCCGCTCCACCCGGACCACGAGGACCGCGGCACCCGTACGGTCCCCGCCGGGCGCGTGCTGATCGAGGAGTCAGACCTTCCCGCGCGCGGCGACCGCGTCTGGCTCAAAGGGTTCGGCTGCGTCCGATACACTCGGGACGCGTTCGAGTACGTCGGCGACGACATCGAGGTCGTCCGCGACGGCGACGTCGACGTGATCCACTGGGTTCCCGCGGACGAGAGCCTGCAGACGCTCCTGCGCGCGGTCGACGGCGACGTGCGCGGGTTCGCTGAACCAGCGGTCGCGGACGCCGACGTCGACGACTTGGTTCAGTTCGAGCGCGTCGGCTTCGCCCGTATCGACGACTTCGACCCCGAGCCGACCGACGAGGCGAACGGCCCGACCGGCGAGGAGGACCTCGTCACCTACTACGCGCACCCGTGAATTTGCCCCCGATTCGCCCGCAGAACGGATCGTAAGCGGAGCGTCGTCGCGCCGTTCCACCGGTTTCCTCGACGCGCGGTCGGCTCCCGTTCGGCGGTGTCGCTCCACCTGCCGCCGAGTTTATGTACCGAGAGCGGGAAGATTACATACATATGGCCATCGACCCGAACTTCGAGGAAAACCGCGAACAGGTCGGTGAGGAGAACGGCGTGGCGGTGTGGGGACCCGTCGAACCGCCCGAGAAGCAGGGGATCCGCGGCACCCACGTCGCCGTCGACTTCGACATCTGTCTGGCCGACGGCGCGTGTCTGGAGGACTGCCCGGTCGACGTGTTCGAGTGGGTCGACACGCCCGGCCACCCCGAGAGTGAGATCAAGGCGAACCCCACCAACGAAGACCAGTGTATCGACTGCATGCTCTGTGTCGACGTGTGTCCGGTCGACGCGATCGACGTCGACCCCGGTCGGGCGGGTCGGATCTGAGCGCGAGCGCACCACCGTCGCTCCGAGACCGATCCCCGTCGCCCTTCTCCTCACGGTCCGTCCGAAGACACCGTTTCGACCCCTTCCGAACGGGGCGTCTTGCCCGTTCGATCGGCGATCGCTCGGAACGCGATCGGAATTTGAACTGCGCCCGCGCCGAACTCCGCGAGGACGTGTAATTTGAGAGAAAGGACTATTAGGAATCGTGATAATCTGGAGGGCGAGGAAAGGTAACTATGCACACAGTTGTACTGACCAAAGGCGTCCCGGACTTCCGCGAGGGGAAGGTGGCGTTCGATGAACACGGCCACTTGGAGCGCGGAAAAACACCCACGGTGATGAATCCGAACGACAAGGTCGCTCTGCGGGCGGCGCTTCAGGAGAAGGTGCGTCACGGCGGCACCGTCTCCCTGTTGAGCATGGGGCCGCCGGGGTACGAGGAGGTCCTCCGAGAGGGTATGCGAGAGGTGTATGCCGACGATCTGTATCTTCTCTCCGATAGGGAGATGGCCGCGGCCGACACCTGGGCGACCTCGATCACCGTCACGACGGGACTCTCGAAGATAGAGCCCGAGCCGGAACTTGTCGTCGCCGGCTTCAAAACGGCCGACGGGGAGACGGGCCACACCGGGCCGCAGACAACCTGGTGTCACCACATGAACGACGAGTTACCCGACCGGTCGCTCATCACTCACGCGGTCGCGCTCGACGTCGACCTGGACGCGGGGACGCTCCGCGCGAAGCGATTGGTCGAGGGCGACGTGGCGGAGATCGAGACCGTCGAGACCGATCTCCCCGCGATGGTCGTCACCGACCCGGAGTTCGAGCCGAGCTACCGGAAGGCCGCACACCGGCTCCGGTACAGGGACCTCCGCGAGGAGACGACCGAGCGCGCCGAGGCGTACGAGGAGGTCCTCACGACGTGGAATCACATGGATCTCAACCTCGACCCGGACTTCATCGGACTCGACGGGTCGCCGACGATCGTCGCGGGCGTGGACCCGATACCGAAGGGAAAGTCGGAGCGCGAAGCGACGATGGTCTCCCCGGACGACGGAGACGGAATGGGCGCGGTCGTGGACGAACTGGCGCCGTTCGCGGGGGGTGACTGACGGTGGTCGAATTCGACCCCACTGACCACGAGATTTCGGACCTCGGCCCGAAGGTGAACGGCGTCGACGACCTCGACGAGCTGAAGGAGATGCTAGAGCTGGAGCGCGAAGGGCCCGACCGCGACCCCGTGAAGACGCTGATAGAGAGCCGGATCGAGACACTCGAATCCGAGACGGGAGGCGGGGACGAGGCGGTCGATCCGGCCGCGGTCGACCCCGCGGAGCTGACGATCGCAGAGGTCGCCAACATGGTCCGCGGGGTCGACGACCCCGACCTCCTCCGCGACCTGCTCGACCGCGAACGGGATGGCAAAGACCGCGTCGGTGCAATCACACGGATCGAGAGCCGCATCGAAGCGATCGAGGGGACCAAGCGGGGAGACGACGACGGCGAGGCCGAGTACGTCCCGCCGGAGGAGAAACACCCGGACCTCGACCATCCGACGGCCGACAAGACGTACGTCGAGGGCGTCTCCGGCGAGACGTACCGCGACATGTGGGTGTACTGCGAGACCCAGCGAGGCGAACTCGTCGACGCCTCGAAGGAGATTCTCGGCAAGGCCGACGAGCTGATGGACGGCTACGCCGAGCGATACGGCGAGACGGAGGACGTGATCGCGGTCCTCATCGGAGACGACGTCGCCGACCTCGCCGCGGAGGCGATCACCTACGGCGCCGACCGGGCGGTCTACCACGAGGACGACCGGCTCGAGCGGTTCCGGCACAAGCCGTACGCGGAGCTGTTCGTGCACATGTGTCGCGACTTCGAGGCGGAGTGGCGCGACTACCACGAGCCCCGCTACAACGTGTTCCCGGCGACGCACAACGGTCGCGACCTCTCCGCGCTCGTCCAGGCCGAGCTCGACTCCGGGCTCGCCTCCGACTGCTCGGATCTGTACATCGAGGAGGCGATGATCTCCAACCCCGCAAAGACGGGGTCGGCGGGCGACAGCGAGGAGTTCGAACGGGTGCTTCACATGCCGCGACCGGACTTCTCCGGGTTCGAGTACTCGACGATCCTCTGTATCGACAAGCCACACCGCGACTTCCACCCGCAGGGCGCCAGCGTCATTCCCGGGACCTTCGACCTCCCCGACCCGGACCCGGAACGCGAGGGCGAACTCGTCGAACACGACCTCGACCTCCCGGACGACTGGTTCCAGGTCGACGTGCTGGAACACGACCGGCTGGAAGCCGGCGTCGACCTCACCGGTCACGACGTGATCGTCGCGCTCGGCCGAGGGATCGGCGACGATCCCACCGCGGGGATCGAACTCGGTTTGGACCTCGTCGCCGCGTTCGACGACGCCGCGCTCGGGCTCTCGCGGGGCGTTATCACCGCCTCCTACGAGTTCGCGGGCCACGTCGAGGATTACGTCAGCGAGGAGCGACAGATCGGCGAGTCCGGTCAGGTCGTCGAGCCCGCGGTGTACGTCGCGGCCGGCATCTCCGGCGCGATCCAGCACAAGGTCGGCATGGACGACTCCGACACGATCATCGCGATCAACGAAGACCCCGAGGCGGACATCCGCGAGTTTTCCGATTACTTCATCGAGGGAGACCTCTTCGAGGTGTTGCCTCGCCTGACGGCCGCGGTCGAGGCCGATGGCTCTGTCGCGGCGATGGAGGGGGTGGCCGATGACTGACGCCGACGCGGTCGACGCCGACGGATCGGCCGACCACGAACACTACGAGGCGGTCGTCGTCGGCGCCGGCCCCGGCGGCGCGGCGGCGGCCGCGGCGCTGGCCCGTCAAGGCGTCGAGACGCTCGTCTTGGAGCGCGGCGTCGAGCCCGGCTCGAAGAACGTCTCTGGGGGACTGATCTACGCCGAGGAGTCCGCGCCCTACACCATCGACGGGCTGTTCCCCGGGTTCCGCGAGGCGGCGTCCGAGCGTCCGGTCGACGAGTACTACATGCACAACATCGCCGGCGACCGCGTGAAGACGTTCGATCTCGATCGGGTCCACCACCACGACACCGACTGGTGCGACGCGGTGCTGCGCCGCCGAATGGACTCCTGGCTGGGGGAGCGGGTCCACGAGCTAACCCGCGAGACCGGTGGGGGACTGCTCACCGAGGTGCGGGTCAACGGTCTGCTCCGAGAGAACGGCGAGATAGTCGGCGTCACCTGTGACGAGATCGATCCCATCCGCGCGGACCTGATCGTCGCCGCCGACGGCGTCAACTCCGAGCTCGCTCGCGACGCCGGGCTCATGGACTGGGACGACCCCGGCGACTGGTTCCAGGGGGTGAAAGCGGTCGTCGACATGGAGCCGGACGTCATCGACGAGCGGTTCGACGTGGCTCCGGACGGCGGCGTCGCTCACCTGTTTTCGGGCGACCTGTTCGACGGCGTCCGCGGGGGTGGATTCCTCTACACCAACGAGGACTCGCTGTCGATCGGGACGGTGTTCCACCTCGACTCGCTGACCGCGCACCGAGCGGAGCCGCATGAGCTGCTTGACGGTCTTCTGACTCACCCCCTGCTTGACCGCTGGTTCCGCGGGGAGTACGAGGAGCGCGAGTACTCGGCGAAGCTCGTTCCCGACTCCAAGAAGGTCGCGCATCCCTCGCCACACCGCGGCCGGCTCCTGCTCGTCGGCGACGCCGCCGGCCAAATGCAGGCGCAGGGGCCGATAATCAAGGGGATGAACCACGCCGTGACCGCCGGCGGGCTCGCCGCCGAGGCCTTCGTCGATGCCCGGACGCGGGGGGACGCCTCGAAGGCTGGGGAGCTCTACGAGCGGAAGCTCCGCGACGAGGGCGTGATGGAGAAGCTCCGGCCCCGGCGCTATCAAGCGACGCGGGCGGTCTCAGAGCACGACGTCGTGAACCGACTCGGGAGCGCGCTGATCGACTCGCCGCTGGGCGCGGCCGGTCTGCGAGCCGTCGACGGGCTCGCAGAGCGCGCGTTCAACTCCCCGCTGCTGCTCGGGATGGTGCCGGACACGCGCTTCTCGTACGTCTCCGTGCCGACGCGGATCGCGGAGGTTCTCGGCGAGCCGATAGCGGAGCGCTCGGACGCCAACTCTCGCGCCGACGGCGCGGACGACGGGGCCGGTGTTCGCCCGCCGAACCTCGCAGACCGGATCGGAAACCTCACCTACGACGTCGGCGACCCCCACATCAAACTCCGCGACGAGAGCTACGAGGCGAGCGGGGCGGCCGTGACCGCCTGTCCGGTCAGCGCCGAGGGGTTCGGCGGCGGCTGCTACCGCGACGAGACGGTCCGGACGAACGGCGATGAGCGGCGCGTCGTCAGCCTCGATACGCAGCCGTGCGTCGAGTGCGGCACCTGCGCCGTTGTCGCCGATACGGAGTGGGAACACCCCAGCGGCGGCAAGGGCGTCGCGTTCGAGGAGGGGTGACGTGGCGGAGACGCGCTCTCGGTACGCCGACCGGATCGAGTCGCTCGCGGCGGACGCGCGCGCCGCACGGGACCGACTCGATCCCCCGCGAGACGCCGGCGAGATCCAGTCGACGGACGCGACCGACGGGCCGGAGAGCGCGCCCGACGTGTCGCGCTATGCGGGGATCGAACTCGCGGGGAGCGAGGTGTCGGACCCCGAAGAGGCAGCGCTGGTCGCGGCACGGGACGGGCTCGGCCCGGTCGTCGGCGCGTACGTGGAGGCGCGCACGGCCGAGGAGCCGGTCTGGCTCTCCGGGCGGGAGCTCGATCGACTTCACGGCGCAACGAGCGACTGGTTGGCGGTGTACGCCCGGTGTCGAGGAGTGGACGCCGATCCGGACGTGACCGTCCGCGAGGCCGCCGAACTGCTGATCGACACGCACGACATCACCGACGTGGCGGCGCTGCTCACGGGAACGCATCGCGACGACCCGTGAACGGGGGCGGCACACGGGCCGCGGTCTCGCGCGTCGTGTCTTTCTGTATGTCATGAATGTTCGTGGGGAATGCTTATTTATTGTTGTGTGTTACCTCTACTCATGGAGCTCGCACAACGCGATTCGATCGAGAACCGTGACCGACAAGATATCTACGAGTACGTGGAGCGTCGCGGGTCGATCTCGGCGGAGGCCGCGTGTCGCGATCTGGGCTTCGACGAGGAGGCGTTCGGGCACCATCTCGCCGTGTTGCGACGCGACGGCTACGTGCGGGTGGACGGCGACGACCTGGAGATCGCGTTCGACACCGACACCGGGACCGTCCACGAGGGCGACGGCGTCCGATTCACGATCCGGACCGCGCGACAGGCGGACCTCTCGGGGCTCGTCGGCATCATCCGACAGGTCGCGAGGGAGGGGTCGTACATCGAGGCGGAGACCGTCGCCGACCTGATCGACTACGAGGAGATCCTGTTGCGGAACAACAGTGCCGAGTCGCGGATGTTCTTCGTGGCCTGCGTAGAAGAGCAGGTGGTGGGCTGGGTCCATCTCGACCTCCCGGAGACCGAGAAGCTTCGTCACACGGCGAAGCTCACACTCGGTGTCCTCAGCGAGTACCGCGGACGCGGCATCGGCACGACGCTGCTGGAGAAGGGGTCCTCCTGGGCGCGCGAGAACGGTTTCGAGAAGCTGTACAACAGCCTCCCCGCCACCAACGAGGAGGCCCGGTCGTTCCTGGAGGCACACGGGTGGTACACGGAGGCGACCCGCGAGAACCACTACCGGATCGACGGCGAGTACGTCGACGAAGTGATGATGGCGCGGTCGCTGTAGGCGAGCCGCCGCCCACCTACAACCACGCGTCCTCGTGGCCGGGAAGCGGTTCGGCGACGACGCCGTCCCGCTGGACCAGCGACCGCGCACACGCCGGGCAGACGGTGCGGTCGTCCTCCCACGGAACGCGGAGGCGGACGGCCGCCCGTCGGTCGCAGTTCGGCTCCGCGCAGGTCGACGGGGGCTTTTCCGTGTCAGTGGTCATACCCGTTCTTCCGTCCGCGACCGTCTTGCGTGTTGGCCCCGCACCGCCGCGACCGCGAGGTCACTCGCCGGTGAACCGCTTCCGCTCTTCGAGGGCGAAACCGGTGCCGTACCGGTCGACGAGGGGCTCGTACGCGTCGCCGAGCGCCCGCATGCAGGCGGCCGTCGAGATGTAGCCGAGCTCGTCGGCGACCGACTCCCACGGCCGGCCCTGTAACACCTTTCGAACGAGGAGGCGTCGCTCGCGGTCGTCGAGCGCGGTGCCCTCAGCGTTGTCTCTCTGGCCCCCGACCAGCGCCGCTATCGCGAGGTCTCGGAACGCACCGGGCGCGCTGTCGTACATTCCGGGTCCGAACGACGCCCCGACGACGGAGCGCCACTCCGTCTCAGTGAGGTCCACGGGAACCGGTGCCGAGCAAGCACGGAGCGCCCCGGAGACCACGTCTGGGTCGACGTCGCGATGGGCGTCGGAGAGCCCGTCGCGTTCGCGGTCTCGGAAGGCGACCGCGTGGCGAGCGAGGAGGTCGCGACCGGGTTCGGTCGCCGGCCGCAGCATGATCGCCGAGTGTTCGCCGGAGGCGTCGTTGCGCGACGTCGAGAGGTGGACGGTTCGGTAGCCCGCCCGCCGCCAGAACCGGAGCAGGCTCGGGGTCGCGCCGTAGCCGACCGAGAAGTAGTCGACCTCGCCCCCGAACTCGGAATGGATCTCCGCCAGCAGGCGGGAGCCGAACCCCGTGTCCCTGACAGCGTGATGGGTCGCGATCCGGACCGTTCGGATTCCCCTCGGCTCGGCGGCCGCCTCGTCGCGAAGCTGGCTCGTGAGCACGTCGGGCACCATGTTACCGCGGACGCGCTCGCCCTCGTACATCTTCCGCCTGGTCTCGGCGTCGAGCCCCCCTTCTCGCGCGAGCATCGCGACGGCGACGACCCGTCCCTCGGCGACGAGCGCCCGCACCGACAGGTTCGGCGCGTCGAGCAGTCGCGCGAGGTCGTTCGGCTCGGTGCGGTAGTGGGCCGCGACCAACAGCCCGAACGCCTCCCCGAGCAGGGCCTCGTCCGCGAGCAGGTCGTCTGGGGGGAGCGCGCGGTACGTCGCCGTCTCGACCGCGCTCCCAGCGACCGCCTCGTCGACCGCGGGCCGCGCGTCGAGCAGGAGCGCCCGTGACGCCCACGCCTCGACCGGGTCGTTCCGCGCGTACCGGATCGGCTCGTCCAATCGAACGTCTCGTACCGCGAGCGGTCCGTCGAGCAGCCGCTCGCGGAACCGGATCGCGAATCCGCGTCCGGCTCCTTCGTAGCCGTGGACCGTCGTGCAGAACGCGACCCCGAGCCGCTCGTTCAGGAACCCCTCCAGCAGCCGCACCGGGAGCGCCGCGGCCTCGTCGACGACGACGACGTCCGGGTCGCCCGGCAGTTCCGCGGCCTCGGCCGGGGGGAGATACCGCACGCGGCCGCCACCCGGTGCGTCGATGTCGCGGCCCTCCTTCCCCGCGGTGGTCTCGTCGGACTCCGACCGGATCAGCTCTTCGGCCCGCGCGAACACCTCCGCGGCGTTGCGGGCCGCCGGCGCGGTGACGAGCACGTCGGCGCCCGCGAGCGCGAGCGCGCCCGCCGCGAGCCCCGCCGCGCTCGACTTTCCGCGCCCGCGGTCCGACTCCACGACGACCGCGTTGCCGGGGGTCGCGAGGGACTCGAACGCCCGAACCGCTCGGACCTGGTCGGCCGTGAGACACGCCTCGTACGTCGCGGTGGGAAAGGCGGCGTCCGGCGGCACGGACGGTCCGGCCCTCGACTCGGCCTCGCTCGCTCGTTCGCCCGTCAACCCGTCGCGTTCGACGGCGTCGCCCTCGGGCCCGTCCGGAGCCAGCGAGACGATTGCGATCCCCGGATGCGTGCGAAGGGTGTCGACGAGACGCTCGCGGAATCGGCCGGTGACGTCGTCGACGGAGAACGGCGGGACCGCCAGCGACTCGTCGAAATCGTCGCGGACATCGGGCCAGTCGTCGAGCGCGGGCGTCAGGAGGATCAGGAGACCACCGCCGTCGACGGCCCCGACACACCGCCCGAGCGCGTTCGGGTCGAACTGCTCGTGGCAGTCGAGGACGACGACGTCGCGGGTGCGACCGAGCAGGGCGTCCGCGCTCCGAGGGCGATGCTCCTCGAACCGGAACCCCTCGCGGGTCGAAACGACCGACGTCGACACGCCGCCGCCCTCCTCCTCCTTCTCGACCGCTTCGACTACGTCGTACGCCGCGTCGATCCCCCGGTCGCGGTCGCCGGCCAGCACGAGGACGCGTCGCTCGTTGGTCGCCTCGGCCTCTCGTTTCGCGTCTCGCGCCAGCGCCGCGATCATTCGTTCGGTCGTCGTTGCCGGGGGTCGGGGATGTGTCTTGCCCTCCGGCTCGTTCGGCTGACGGACTCCGGACCACTCCCCCTTCGCGAGGCGGGAGGCTTACGGCCTACCGGAACCTCGTATCGGCCATGACCACGGTCACGCTCATCGGCACGCGGCTCGCGGACACGGGGCGCGAGTTCGTCTATGAGGGCGAATCGCCCGACTGTGAGGGGTGTCCCTACCGAAGCCAGTGCCTCAACCTCTCCGAGGGGACCCGATACCGGGTGACGGGAATCCGAGAGAACGCGCAGACGCTCGACTGCGCCGTCCACGACGCCGGCGTTCGAGCGGTCGAGGTCGAGCCCGCGCCCGTCCCCGCGAACGTCCCGTCGAGGCAGGCCTACGCCGGCAGCCGGGTGTCGCTCGCGGGCCCGTGCCCGCATACGGAGTGTCCGAGTCACGGGTACTGCGTCCCGGACGGTGCCGACTTCGACGACGAGCGCGTGATCGACCAGGTCCTCGGTGAGCCGCCCCACGACACCTGCGCGCTCGACCGGGACCTGACGCTGGTGGAGTTCCGGGCGGCGGACGAGTAACGGACGCGGCGAGACTCCTTACAGCGCTGTGACCGCGTTCAGCGTGATCAAAATTGCGCGCTCGACGTTGTCTTTGGCCTTTTCCGGCAGTTCGTCGTCCGAGTCCGCGCCTTTCTGACTCCCGGCGACGAGGTTGCCGTCGACGGTGCAGATCGCACCGGCACGCAGCCCCTTGCGGCGCGCCAGCGCGAAGACGGTCGCGGCCTCCATCTCGATCGCGAGGAGGTTCGCGTCGTTCCAGTCCTCGACGTACGCGTCGCTCTCGTTGTAGAACGCGTCGTCCGAGACGATCGGGCCGACGTGGATCTCCTCGTCGTTGTCCTCGGCCGCGCCGACCAGTTCGGTGAGCGCGTCGTAGTCGGGGACCGCCGGGTAGTTCGCGGACTCGTAGCGCTTGCTCGTCCCCTCCTCTTTGGCGGCGCCAGTCGCGACCACCATGTCGCCGACCTCCATGTCGGCTTGCAGCGCGCCGCAGGTGCCGCACCGGAGGAACGTTTCGACGCCGACCCGCGAGAGCTCCTCTACCGCGATGGCGGCCGACGGGCAGCCGATCCCGGTCGAGCAGATCGTGAGGTCGGTCCCCTCGTAGCTCGCGTTGACGATCTTGTACTCGCGATTCTGCGCGACGAGTTCGCTCTCGTCACACAGATCGGCGATTCGGTCGACGCGGCCGGGGTCGCCCGGGATGATCGCGATCTCGTGGACATCGCCCTCCTCGACCAGCAGGTGCGGCTGTTTCGCCATGTGCGCGGGGACAGCCGCCGCGCGCAAAAACGGACCGGTCGGGAGGCGGGATGGGCGTCGTGAATCGGATTTAGTATCGCGACATATGATTTATCACCGGTTCCGTGGATTGGTTCCTCCTTCGATGACTGGTGCGATCTCCTCGACGGATCGGCCAGTTAATTGCCCGAATGCGGCCGATTTGGGTCTGTACGACCCGGACGACGCTCCATCGACGACCTCGCCGCCGCAATCGCCTCCCTCGCCACGTGGTACTGGTCCTGTTTGGCGTCGACTGGTCTCAGAGCGTGCTGGTCGGCGGAGTCGCGAGCGTCGCGACCGCCGCGTCAGGTGGCTGACGGCGCGGCGGGCAGAGAACTACCGTCGATAGAGCGCCTCAGATGCCGACTGAGGAACGCGATCACGACCGTGAGTACCACTCACCGGACGGACATGATGATTGAGACGGTTCTCACTAGACTGAGACGAAGTACTGCGCAGTATCACCGGTATCGTACTGAACAGTAATGATGAACCATTCTCCCCCGTTCACCTGTCCATTATTGAAGTCGATTACCCGTGAAGTTGTCTGATTGGCGGGTAAACTAATGCTCGTACTCACCGCGCTTCCGCCCACAGAGAAGGATGTGCCACTGATGACGCCGCCCGTTGGTGGATTTGCTCCTTGATAGAAGTCCATTCGGAAACGGTCGATCGTTCGGTCGGTATCCAGATTCTGGTTTTTGAACGTTATCGTGACATCCTTCGGCTGCCCTCCGCCGTCAGGGACGGTTCCCCCTTCGAACGTCACGCCAGCGAGTTCGACCGGGTTGTTTTCGTTGGGGGTCTGAATCGTGAATGTGGTCGTCGTCAGCGAGCCAGCGGTCCCCTCGATAGTAGCGTTCACGATCACATCAGCCCCGATTTCGGTGACTTGAATCGACTGTGGCGCACGTCCTTGGTCGTTCGTCGGTCGGGTGACTGTTCCTTGTATTGCGTTGCCGTTCTCATCGAGGAAGGTTGCGGATCCGCTCGTGATTGAGTAGGTTACGTTGACCCCTTCGACGGGATTATTGAACGCATCACGGGCCTCGGCGGCGATGATCGTCCGTTTCCCGCTCGCGACTGTCGACGCCTCCCCTTGTTGTGTGATGAGATATGCCGGATCGCTGGTTCCCTCATCAGAGCCGCCATCGCCGACGGTCACACGGGCCAGTTTCAGCTGGTAGGTCCGACTGCCGTTCAACTCGATCACGACCTGTCCGGACCGCTCTGTGACGTTTTCGACAGCCTGATTCGACGAGAGAATTCGCTCACTATAGGCCGAGATCCACTCGGTTGCGGTCGTCTGCGGAGGCGGATCGAGACGAAGCGTGACCGGGTTTTCGCCTGCTCCCGTTACAACCACTGTACGGGTGGAGACGCTTCGCGGCACGGTGGTCAGCGACGACCGGACGCCACTCTGGTCGAGGTCGCCGTCGACGGTGACGAGACGGATCTGATCCCCGGAGATCAACGACTGTCCCGTGAGCGGCGCGATCTGTCCGTCGCCGACCGCGTACACCGTTTCGCCCGTTGTGACGATCTGCTGCCCCTGGAACTCGTTGTACTGCGGTCTAAAGGTTATCCCGGTCGTGTTGTACGAGCGAGCGGTACCGTCCCAGAACGCCCGTGTGTTCGTCGCTTCGGTCGACAGTGCACTGGCGTTTTCCACCGTCACCGTCCCGGTGGGGCCGGTGGAGAGACCTCCTCTGGCCGTCGGTGGGTTGAGCGTGAAGATCCGCTCTGGGTACGTCACCCCTGTCTGCACGGAGCTTCCGGTGTTGATCCCGCGAGTACCGGAGGCTATCAGGTCGTTGCGGAGATCGATCATGTCCCCTTGTGCGGCTTGATAGGAGTTGAACTCCGCCTCCGCGTTCTCCTGTGGAACGACGACCGTCTGGAACGTCGAGAGAGCGATGATGAGAAATCCGAATAACACGACCACTCCGACGACCTCGCTGACGCCGCGATCGTCGTTCTGGAAGATCACTAGGTTGGCTTTGCGACCGTTTTATAAAACGATTGTGACGATACCACACCCTCTCAGCCGCTGTTCGCCGCTGGCAGGAGAGGTCAACTACTCCACCTCTGGATCGGCCCTCTGTCTCACTTTTCTCGCCCGCTATACGGTCCGACGACACGATCACCGCGACTCACACCGCGTTCGACTCGGACCCAACGATCGAGCCGGACGGCGACAAGTTCCACAATCGACGTAAACGACCATCGACAAAGCCATATGCCGCCCGTATGAACGACCGTGTATGACCGAAGTCGGCATCGACGCCGTCGAAATCTGGAGCGGAAAGCTCAAACTCGACCTGCCGGGCACGTTCGCGCCGGAGAAAGGGGACGACCCGGAGAAGTACACGAAGGGGCTCGGACTCAACAACTCCTCGTTCCCGGACGTGTACGAGGATATCGTGACGATGGGCGCGAACGCCGCGAAGGGCCTGATGGACCGCAAGGGGCTCGTCCCCGAGGATATCGGCCGGATCGACGTCGCCACCGAGTCCGCGTTCGACCACTCGAAGCCGGTGTCGACGTACATCGCCGGCTGTCTCGAACAGGTGTACGACGGCGACTTCACCCACGCGAACAAGGGCGAGCGCAAGTTCGCCTGTCTCGCCGGCACGCAGGCGATAGACGACGCCTACAACTGGATCCGCGCCGGGCGGAACCGCGGGCGACCCGCGCTCGTCATCACGACCGACACCGCCCTCTATGCCCGCGGCGACCCCGGAGAGGCGACGCAGGGCGCGGGCGCCGTCGCGATGCTGATAGACGAGGACCCCTCCATCGTCGCGCTCTCGACCGATCAGGGGTACGGCTCGAAGGACGAGACGGACTTCCTCAAGCCGAATCAGCAGTTCCCGAGCGTCGACGGGAAACGCTCCGTACAGGTGTACCTCGCCCGGATGCGGGAGGCCCTGGAGGACTACGAGTCCGTCACGGACGCCATCGAACTCGACGACTTCGCGTACGCTCCATTCCACACCCCGTTCCCGGGGATGGTCCGGAAGGCCGCCCTCTTGGCGTACCGCCACGTCATCCGCGATACGGAGTACGAGGACGAACTCGCCGAGGAGATCGGTCGGCAGCCCCGCGAGGACGACTTCGCGGACCGCGAGGCGTACGAGGCGGCCATCCGCGACTACATGGACAAGCTGAAAACCACCGAACAGTACCAGACGTGGTACGATGCCGCCGTTGAGCCGACGCTGGGGCTCTCCCGGGAGGTTGGGAACTGGTACACGAGCTCCGTCCACATTGCCCGCGTCAGCGCGCTGCGTGACGCCTTGACTCGCGACCGCTCGTTCGTAGGCGAGACGCTGCTCGTGGCCTCGTACGGCTCCGGCGCGCAGGCCGAGATCCACTCCGAGACGATCCGCGAAGGGTGGCGCGGGGAGATCGAGGGGATCGACATTGACGACCAGCTCGCGGCCCGCTACGACCTCACGTGGGAGGAGTACGAGGACGTCCACGACGTCCACGAGTACGACATGGACGTGGAGCGCGAGATTGAGGAGTTCACCCAGCCCGACGGGGAGTTCGTCTTCACCGGCTGGGGTCGGATGAACGAGCGGAAGTACGAGTACGTCGAGTAGCGCTCTCGCCCGCTACGCGAGGCCCCGGTAGAAGGCCGCAACCCCGTGAAAACGGCTAACACGGGGCTCTCCCGATACGATGGTTTTAAACGACGCTAGGGTGAACCGGTACTCAATGGTAACCATCTACGACGTGCCGGCTGACGCCCTCATCGAGGAGGTCGCCGCACGACTCGAAGACCGTATCGACGAGCCCGAGTGGGTTGAGTTCGCCAAGAGCGGCTCCGGCAAGGAACTCCCGCCGGAACAGGAAGACTTCTGGTACGTGCGCTCTGCGAGCCTCCTCCGCAAAGTCGCTCAGAACGAGCCCATCGGCATCGAGCGGCTCGCCACCGAGTACGGCTCGAAGAAGCGCGGTTCGAACCGCTACATCGTCCGCCCCGGCCGCCACTCCGCCGGTTCGCGCAAGATCATCCGCGCGTCGCTGCAGGCGCTCGAAGAGGACGGACTCGTCACGACCGCCGCCGGCGAGGGTCGCCGCGTCTCCGACGAGGGCGAGGCGTTCCTCTCGGAGGTCGCCACCGACGTCTTCGAAGACCTCGACCGTCCGGAACTCGAACGCTACGCGTAGATCGCTGATTCGCTTTTCCGTTCTGTCCGCTTCGGCGAGCCACAGCTCTGGTTCGCTGATATTCTGCCGATTTCGGCCGAATTAGACCCTCTTCCGGCGTTCTTCTGCCAGACGGCTCCGAGCGACGTATCGGCTGTTTCTACGGCCATATATTATATATCGCTATACAGAATCTACGGGCGGCAGCATCCACGCTGGTGACAGACTCGTCGCGCTTAGTCCGTACCGAAGAAGGGTCGCTCGAAACCGAGCGTGGCGGAGCCGCCGTGTGCCGCGCTATCCGGTGTTTTTCATCCCGGCGGCGATGCCGTTGACGGTCAGCCGCAGGGTGCGCTCCTCCTCGTCGGTGCGGTGAGTGCGCCCGAGAAGGTTCGCCTGCAGCAGATTGAGGGGGTCGACGTACGGGTTCCGTCGGTCGAGACTCTCTTCGAGCCACTCCCGGCGGAGGAGTTGGTCGCGTCCGCTGATCGCCAAGACCAATTCGCGCCCGCGCTCGTACTCCCCGATCAGTTCGGGGAAGAAGCGCTCGCGAAGTTCGTCGTCGGCGAGGTCGGCGTACTCGGCCGCAATCTCCGGCTCTGTCCGGGCGAGCGCGAGGCCGGCGTTGTCGAGGGTGGTGCGGAAGAACGGCCATTCTTCGTACATCTCGCGGAGGGTGCCAAGCCCCTCTTCTTCGCCGACCTCGTCGAGGTACGCGTGGATACCGGAGGCGAGCGAGTACCAGCCGGGCAGGATCAGCCGTGTCTGCGTCCACGAGAACACCCACGGGATCGCGCGCAGGTCCTCGACGGTGCGCTCGCCGGAACGGGAGGCGGGCCGCGAGCCGAGATTGAGGTCCTCGACGACTGAGATGGGCGTCGCCTGCCCGAAGTAAGAGACGAACCCGTCGGTGTTCAACAGGTCGCGGTACGTCTCTCGGGCGGCGGGCGCCATCGTCTCCATCGCGTCGACCCACGCTTCGGGGACGGCCTCGGTGGGCTCCTCGTTGGCCTCATGGCGGGCGCGGATCTGCGCGTCGAGCATCTGTTCGAGCTCGCGCTCGGCGATCCGGGGGTTGGCGTACTTCTCGGCGATGGCCTCGCCCTGCTCGGTGAACTTCACCTGCCCGGTGACGGTCTCGTTCGGCAGCGCGAGGAGCGCCTCGTTCATCGGGCCACCGCCGCGCGAGATGGAGCCGCCGCGGCCGTGGAACAGTCGGAGGGTGACGTCCTCCTCGCGGCAGAACCGCGCGATCCGGCGCTGGTTCTCGTAGAGGTCCCAGTTCGCGGCGAGGAAGCCGTTCTCCTTGTTGGAGTCGGAGTAGCCGAGCATCACCTCCTGGACGTCGCCCCGGACCTCCAGCGCGGTCGCGTACGCCTCGTTGTCGAACAGCGTTCCGAGGATTCGTTCGGCGCCGTTGAGGGCGGACTCGGTCTCCAGCAGGGGGACGACGTCGAGCCCACAGTGATCCGGCAGCGAGACGGCGCCGACCTGGTCGGCCAAGAAGAGCACTTCGAGCACGTGGCTGGGCTCCTCGGTCATCGAGATGCAGTAGGTATCGATCGCCTGCTGGCCGTACTCCTCCTGCCACTCGGCGAGCTCGCTGAACCGCTCCAGCACGCGCTCGGTCGTCTCGGAGACGTCGCCGGGTTCGTCGGCGTCGATGACGGGGTCGTCTTGGAGGATGGCCTCGGTGAGGAACTCCTCGCGGGCCGTCTCCTCCATGTCGCGGTAGTCGACGCCTTCGCTTGCGACGGCCTCGGCGACGGCCTCGGTGTGGTTCTCCCGGTGGTCGCGGAGGTCCAGCGCGGCGAGCGTGAGCCCGAACGTGTCCACCTGTCGACGGAGCGGCTCGACGAACGACTCGCGCACCGCGTCCTGCCCGTCGGCCCGAAGCGACTCGGCGATGGCGTCGAGGTCGGCGAGGAACGCGCCGCCGTCGGGGTACTCGCCGGGACGAACGTCGTCGACGCGGTCGAGTCGCTCGCGCATCAGGCGGAGCTTCTGGCGGTACGGCTCGTCGGGGTAGCGCTCTCGGGCCTCTTCGACGACAGTCGGGAATCGCTCGGCGTCGGCGGCGAGCGACTCCGCGAGCCGGTCGTCTATCGCGTAGCGCTCCCCGTCCTGGCTCAGCACGGCCGAGAGGCGCTTACACTGGTCGCGGTACTTCTCGACGGCGACCGCCCGCTGGCGTTCGAGCGTCTCGTCCGTGACCTCGGGCGTGACGAAGGGGTTGCCGTCCCGGTCCGAGCCCGCCCACGACCGGAACTCGAACAGCTTCGGGCAGTCGACGTCGTCGTACTCGTTCGAAATCGTCTCCTCGAACTCCTCGTAGGCGTCGCCGACGACGTCGAAGAGGGTGTTCTCTAAGTACCAGCCGACGTTGCGCGCCTCGTCCTCCGGCTCCGGGCGGCGCTGTCGAACCTGTCGGGTGCCCCAGAGACTCGTCACCTCGGCGGTGACGTCGCGCCAGATCGCGTTGCGCTCGCGCTCGGTGAGGTTGCGCTCGTCGAGGTCCTCTAGGTGATTGGCGATCGACCGGAGTTTCGCCTTCACCGTCGCCCGACGGGCCTCGGTCGGGTGGGCGGTAAACGTCGGCTCGATGAGCACGTCCTCCAGCAGCTCGCGCAGCTCCTCCGGTCCGACTCCCTGCTCGGCGAACTCCGCGATCGTCGCCTCGAACGAGTCGTGGAGGGCGCCCTCGTCGTCGGCGTTCCGGATCGCGCGGACCCGCTCGCGCTCCTCGGCGAGGTTGATCAGTTCGAAGTACGTCGTGAACGCGCGGGCGACTATCTCCTCGCGGTTCGACGAAAGGTCGCTCACGGCGCCGTGAAGCTGGTCGCGGCTCTCGGCGTCGCCGCGCCGGTATCGAATCGCCGCGTTCCGCAGGGTTTCCACCGTGTCGTATGCCTCTGTGGAGGCCTGTGCGGAAAGGACGTCACCCACCAGCGCGCCGAGCTCCCTGACGTCTGTTCGCACGTCTCGATTGTGCAACTTCATACCACACATACACCCGGTGTGGCGGGTTAAAGGCGATGTCTGATGGAATGTTTGCCTCGATTCCGAGTAAACTTCTCAAACGAGCGTGTCGGAACCCGCGCCGTTCGTCCCGCCGACGCGCTGGCGCGCCGACGTCGATCGCGAGCGATCAGTTAACCGTCGGCCGGCGGCGTCCGTATCCGTTTGCTGTCCGTTCGCCTGCACCCGATCTCTCGGCTCGGGGTGCCGGTCTGCCGCCCGGGTGCCGCTTCGTCACCCTTTTTACCGATCCATCCCGAACCGCGTGTATGAGCAAGTCCGACAAGTATCCGGCCGAGTCCGGCCGGCGGCGCTTCGTCAAGGGCGTCGTTGGCGGCGCGGCCCTCGCGGGCGTCGGGGCGATGGGGTCGGCGACCGTGAACACGCTGACGACCTCCGGCGGGGTCGGCGGTGGCGCGACGGTCGCGACGACGATCGCGAAGACGGGCGGTCCGGCGCCGCGTGGCCTCCCACAAATCCCGATCCGCGTGACCGACGACGGATTCATCGAGGGGATCTGGCCCGAGACGACAACGATCACTCAGGAGGGCCAAGAGATTCAGGTCGCCCAACAGGACCTCGGTGGGAAAACCTACTCCGGCGAGTGGTTCCAGTACTGCGGCGTCGAGTCGCAGGAGAACATCTCCCCGACGTTCGAATCGGACAACCTGTTCCGCGCCTCCCCCGGGAAGTACGACTGGCAGGACGAGACGTACGACGCGGGCGAGCGGATCCACGTCGACGACTTCGACAACTACGACACGTGGGGCAACGGGATCGGCGACGACGGCGTCGGGAAGCCGGCGTCCGTCACGTGGCGGTCCGAGGACGCCGAAACCAGCCTGAACGCGATCGTCATCCGCTCGCCGCGGATCGAGGAGGCCGTCGCGAACTCGGACAGCGAGTGGCTCGAAGCGTCCACCGATCAGGGGTTCGTCGCGTACCTCAACGTCTGCACGCACTTCTGCTGTATCCCGGACTACAAGGTGCTCGAGGAGTCCGCGCGGTACGACGCCGAGAACGGGACCTACTGCGTCTGCCACCAGTCGACGTACGACCCGTTCACGCTCGAAGAGGCCCTGTTCATCGCCCGCCCACGGCCGAGCGAGTAAGCCGGTCGCCTCGGGGCTCCGTGTCCCCGCTATATCCTGCGTTTCGACTCGTTCTTCCGCCCGCAGTCACCCCCGAGCGAGCGCCGTGCTTTTGGGTCGCGTTCGCGTATGTCCGGCCATGAGCGACGACGACGAGACGGCCGCCGCCGGGAGCGACGACGACGCGTTTGCCGCCGAACTCGACCGCGCTCGCGCGCTCCTCGACGGCGACGAGGTCGAGGCGATCCACGTCGGCGTCGTCCGCGACGGCGAGGTCGACACGACGTTCGCCCAGCGGGGCGACGACGGTCCCGAGGGCGAGGGGCTCCGCGCGCTCGCGTTGCTCGCGGCGCACGTGCGACTGATCGCGAACGAGGCCGGCGTCGAACCCTCCACGGTCGCCGGCGACGCGGCGACGCTCGCCGGTCGAGTCGAGCGAATTCCGGCCGACACGGACGACCTGCCCGACGAGTAGGGCGCCGCCCCCGCGCCGGCCGTCGCTCCGACTACTCGCTCGATCGCATGCGCGAGAGCTGGTGCGCCACGCCCGCGAGCGCGACGAACAGGATCGCGAGGTTGAACGCCGCCAGCGCGATCGGCTGGTAGGCCGGGTCGATCCACGTCCGGATCGCGGCGCCGGTCTGCCTGTAGAACCCCCACCCGGCGACCAGCGCCAGGAGGACCAGCGCTGCGAGCCCGACGCGGTCGAGGATTCCCCGTAGCCGATCGGTCGGGAGCCGGCCGATCCCATCACCGGCCGACTCGCTCTGGTCGCTTTCGATCGGTTCGGTGGTCGGCTCGGTTGCCGCAGTCGATTCGCCCGTCTCGGTCGCGTCGGCATCGGTGTCAGTCATGGAATCCGTGGTGAGTCGCTCGTCGTCGGTCGTCGCTGCCCGCCGCTCGTCGTCGGTCATCGCCGCCCCCGCGCGTACAGCGCCGCCGCGAGGAGCGCGGCGAGCGCGGCAACCGGTCCGAACCCGGGCGTCGAGCCGTCGGTGGAGCCGTCGCCGCGGGGGGCGCCGTCGTCACCGGCGTCCCCGGCGTCGTCGCCCGCCCCACCGCCCTCGAAGTCCTCGACGGAGAACTCCACCTCTTGGACGGTCTCGTTGGCGGCGATCCGCTCCCGCGGGTTCAGGTTGGCGACGCCCTGCGTCTCGTCGATGAGCACGTCGTCGCTCCACAGCGACGCGTCGACGTAGTAGTTGTAGTTCGCGGGCACCTCGACGGTGGCCGTCACGGTCTTCGTCCGGCCGGGACGGACCGACTCGACGGTCTCGCTCGCCTCGTCGGCGATCACGTTGGACTCGGCCTGTCGCATCAACAGGCGGAGGTCGACGGGGTCCGACGCCGCGTCGCCGCCGTTGGTCACGGAGAGCGAGACCGTCAGCGTCGCGCTGGCGTTGTCCGCCTCGCGGACGCTGACGGCGACGGTCGGCCAGACGGCCCCCTCGGTGAAGCCGACGTGCGAGTCGGCGTACGCGGGCGTGAGCGCGGCCACGCCGTCGACGCGGGTCCGCTGCGTCTCGACGCGCTCGCCGTCGACGAAGACGGCGGTCTCGATCCGATAGCCACCCGCGCGCTCGACGTCGACGGAGCCGTTGATCGTCCGCTCGCCGCCGCCGTCGACGTCGCCGACGTCGACCGTCGTCTCGTCGACGAGCAGCCCCGAGTCGGCGCCGATGGCGCGGTGGCGAACGGTGACGTTCTCGACGGTCGAACCACGGTGTCGGAGGTCGACGCCGAGCCGAAGTTCCGCGGTCTCGCCGCGCACCTCGCCCGGCGACACGACGATACCGGCGATACGCACGTCGCCGGGGCGCTCGATCCGCTCGCGCGGGTCGTCGAGCGCGTCCGGCACGGCGACGACCCCGACCGCGCTCGCGACGAGCACGGCGGCCGCGGCCGCCAGGAGGGCAGTTCGGGTGTCCATGCGTCGTGCGTCAACCGCTCAACATAAGTGCTTTGTCGGGGTCGAGGCCGACTCAGGGATCGCTCGGAGCCTCTTGCGAGCCGACTCAGAGAACCCGATACCGTCCCTGCGACTCCGAGAGTTCGCCCCGCCGCGTCAGCTTCGTGAGGATCTCGCGGGCCGCCTCCGTGGGAACCCCGTGCTCGCTCGCCCGCGTGACGACGTTCTCCTCGGTCGGCTCCTCGGCCGCCTCGACCGCGCCCCGGACGATCTCGGTCCGCGTCCGTGAGGCCGATCCACCCCCTTCCGCGCGGGCGCCGGCCTCGTCGACGGCGTCGGCGTCGATCCCGCTCGCTTCGAGGTACTCCCGGTCGTCCACGCCGGCCTCGTCGACGGCGCGTTCGAGCTCGGAAACGTGGTCGACCTCGGCGAACGCCGCGCTCTGATCCTGTTTCTTCGCGAGGAGTGCGGCGCGGGCCTCGCGGGCCGCCGCGCGGTCCTCCGACTCGAAGAACCGCTTGAGCTTCGCCGTTCGGTGCGTCTTCCCGCAGCGCGGGCAGGTCGCGCTGTCGCTGGTTTGGGGGTCGGAGAGGAGCCACATGGCCGCGCACTGATTGCAGCCGACGACCGCGTACATATCGCGCGGTTCGGCGGGGTCGGATTTGAACCCTCGGCTACGCTCGTGTCTCGCCGTCGGTCGGGGAGCGAGACGAACGCGTGCGTCGCCCGTTCAGGGATAATTGGCGTCCGAAACCCTCGTCTCGTCGATGATGACCGCCATTCTCCCAGTCGCGAGGCGGCCTCGCAGGCGTGCGCTGCCGCAGACTCACGTTTCCCTGTCACGACTCGCGGGTCCCTGTCGCGCTCAGTCCAGATCCTCTATCTCGCGCGCGGCGGCGAGCACCTCCTCGTGGAGCGTGCCGTTCGAGGCGACGAGTCCGATTGAGTCGTGCCGCCAGCGGTTCCCCTCGAGGTCGGTGACGCGCCCGCCGGCTTGTCGGATCATGAAGACGCCGCCGACCGAGTCCCACGGGTTCGCCCGCAGGTTCGAGATGGTTCCCTCCAATCCGCCCGCAGCCACGGTCGGCAGGACGACCTGCGCGGCGCCGAACCGGCGCATGTCACCGAACCGCGTTACGATCGCCTCGCAGGCGTTGGCGTACTCGTCGCGCGCGTCGAACTCCCACCACAGCGTCGGGTCGACGGCGGCCCGTCGCGGGTTGTCGACGTCGTTGACGGTGATCGGCTCCTCGTTGCGGTAGGCGCCGTCGCTGTCGGCGGTGTACACATCGCCGAGCGCGGGGCAGACGGTGGCGGCCGCGACCGGTTCCCCGTCGACAACCGCCGCGACCGCGGTGGCCCACACTCTGATGTCGCGGACGTAGTTGTGCGTCCCGTCGATGGGGTCGATAACCCACGACGCGCCCTCGTCGGGGACCGTCTTGCGCTCGTCCTCCTCCTCGCCGACGATTGCGTCGTTCGGGAACGACTCGCGGATCGACTCGATCACGGTTCGCTGGGCGGCCCGATCGGCCTCGGTCACCACGTCGTCCTCGCCTTTGCTCTCGACGGTGATACCGTCCCGGAACTGCTCGTGCGCCACGCGCCCTCCTGCGCGTGCCGCGCGCTCGGCGACGGCCGCGCGCTCGTCTGCGTCGGTCATGGGCGTTCTGCGGCGCCCCCGCGCCTATAAACGTCGATCGGGGCTCGCCCTCTGCCACGCGATTATTAACTCAGTTCCGAATCCGAGTAGCTTTAAGTGGATCAGACGATATCATACGTGTATGGAACCCGAGGAAGCGGTTCGTCAACTTGAGTACGCCATCGATGCCTCGCTCGACGAGACCGGACAGCGGGCGGCCGCGGGCTACCGTCCGACGTTCGAGCGCGTCGCCGATCGCGCCGACGGCTCGGCCGTATACACGCTCGCGAGCAAACTCGCCGACGAGGTTGTCGCCGGCGACCGACCCAACCCGTCCGAGGCGAACGCAACCGCCGACCGCGTGCTCGACGACTGGGCGTACACCGACGGCGGCGCGTAACGACTCGCCGCTTCGGGCCGCTTTCCTGCCGTACTTCTGTTCTCTCCGGCCACTCCGCGAGCCCCGCGTCTGCTTCTCGCTATCGACGAACGCGCAGAGCGCTCCCAGGTCCGCTCACAGTTCGATCCGCTCCCCGATGCCGGGCGCGCTCGCTTCGATTCCGTCCGCCCGGAGGTCCGCGGCGAACGCCTCGCAGCGGTCTCCGTGGTTCACTACCACCTGAGCGTCGCGGTACGACTCCAGGAACGACTCCAACCCCTCGCGGTCGGCGTGTGCGGAGAAGTCGTACGACTCCACGCGGGCGCTGACGGGTCGCACCTGCCCGTTTATCGCCAGCCGACCGTGGTCCTGTAGTTCTCTGCCCGGCGTCCCCTCAACCTGATACCCCGTCAGCGTCACGAGGTTCGCCGGGCTGCCTCGTATCTTCGGGAGATACGAGTGGACCGGACCGCCCGCGAGCATCCCCGAGGTGGTGATGATCAGTTCGTTGTCGGCGGCGATCCGCTCGCGCTGGCCGTCGCGGCCGGTGACGAAGCGCGCAGCACCCTTCGCTCGACGGAGCGCCTCGGCGTCGCGGAGGAACTCGGGATACTGCCGAACCAGCCGCGTCACCTCGACGCCCATTCCGTCGACGTAGGGGGTGAGGTCGTTTGCCTCGGCGACGAGCATGAGCTCTTGGGTCCGTCCGATCGCGAACGCGGGCGCGACGACGGTCCCGCCCTCCCATATCGTCGTCTTCACGCTCTCGGCCCAGCGATCCTCCACTGCGCGGCGGTCCTCGTGGCTCACGTCCGCGTACGTCGACTCGCAGATCACCGCGTCGGCGTCGGGCCGCGCCGTCGTCCCCGACACGAGCCGCTGGTCGTCGGTGTGGAAGTCGCCGGTGTACAGCAGGCGGGTCTCTCCGTTATCGATGAGGACGTGCGCGGATCCCGGAATGTGGCCCGCGTTGTAAAACGTCACCTCGTAGGCGGTCCCGCCGGCCGTAACGACGAACGGTTCCCCGTAGCCGTGCCGCTCCTCGACCTCTCCGAGCCGCGCGACGTGCTCCTCGGAGAAGGGACAGAGCGGGCTGTTGCCGTGGAGCTTGAGCGTGTCGCGCGCCAGCGTCCGCGTCAGATCTGCGGTCGGCGGCGTCCAGTGGATCGCGGGTCGCCGGTCGCCCTTCAGCAGCGCCGGCACCGCGCCGGCGTGGTCGAGGTGGCCGTGCGAGACGACCACCGCGTCGGGTTCGGGGTCCCGGACCGGGTACTGCGGCGGGTCAGCGGTCAACAGGCCGTAGTCCAGAAGCAGCGCGTCGTCGACGAGGAGCGCGCTCCGACCGACCTCGCGGGCGCCGCCGAGGAACTCGACCTCCATTGCCGGACCGTAGCCGCCCGCGGCGTTAGTGCTCGTCGGTCTCGGCGCTGTCGAGCCGCGCCGCTCGTCCACGAAAACGTCGGATAGAGGCGGATCGCCGCGGCGCCGGCGGCCATCGACTGGGTCAGTCGAGCCGCTCCGCGGCGTTCCGCTCGACGAGCGGCGTCGCGTTCTCGACGGGGAGGGTCACGACGTCCTCGCTCGCGAGGTCGTACTCCCGCTCGTCGACGCCGAAAATGGCGCCGACGTCGCGCGTGATTCGGACGGTGGCGCGGTCGCCGATTTCGGAGTCCGTCTCGGTCCCGTCCGCGGCGTCGGTCGGTCCGGAGTCGATCGAGTCAGCGCCGTCCGGGCCGTCGGCGACCGTCGAGGTCGCGCTTTCGTCCGGGTCTGACGGGGCCTCCGATTCGGCCGGGGCATCGGCGTCGTCGACGCCCGGTGCGCCGGGCGGGGCGGGTTCCGGCGGGATCGCGGTCGGCCCGCCGTCGGTTGTGGCGCCGTCGCCAGCCTCGGCGCCCGCCTCGTCGGTCGGTGGGGAGGCGTCGGACTGGCTTGCGGCCCCGTCCGCCGACGCGTCGATCGCGTCGGCAATCTCGTCGTCCGCCCCGCCCATGGCGCCCGCGAGCGCGTCGGTAACCTCGTCGCCGCCGCTCCCGCCGGAAGCGGACTGATCTGCGGGATCGGGGTCCGGCGCGGGCGGGGCCGGGCTCTCGTCCGGATCGGCGGCGACGGGCGCCGACGCGTCCGCCCCGCCGACCGGAACCTCGCCGGAGAGCACGTCGAGCACGCTCGACTTGTTCTGCTTGATGCGGTCGACGAGGTCGTCGAACAGCTGACGCTCCTCGGTCGTCATGCCGTCGGAGTCGACCGACATCTCGGCCGCGGCGAACGAGGCGAGCTTGACGACTTTGCCGACGCGGCGCTCGTACAGCGCCTCGGCGACCTCCTCGGCCGTCTCGACCTCGTCGGAGAGGCGGCGGACGTCGTCGTCGGAGAACGGCTTCGCGACCTGCTCGGCGCGTCGGTCGCGGGCCGCGCGCAGGTCGGCCACGTAGGTGGCCACGTCGTCGTAGAAGGCGTCCCGCAGGTGCTGGAGGCTGTCCTTGCGGCGTTCCTTCGCTTGGGCCGATCTGAGCTCGTCGAGGTTCATTGTTCGGGTGCTTTCCGCGCCTCGCCGCGGGCCATGAGGAAGACCCCGACGAACTCGGGCACGGTGTTTCTACCGGATTCGACTAACACTCTCTCACCGTTTAGTTCTACCGTCCGATCGGCATCGCTCTCGATCCGGATCTCGCGGCCGACGAACCGCTCCGGCACGGCGTCTCGCAGGGGGTCGAACTCGTCGAGCTCGTCGCGATCGAGCGGCGTGACGACGAGTCCGGAGCCGCCGTGGAGCGTCCCCGGCAGCCGGATCAGGCGGCGCGTGTCGGTGGTAACCGGCTCGTCGATCGGTGCCGTGTCGGTCGCGGCCACGCGCGCAGCGATCGCGGAGACCAGCCGACGCACGCCGGGGCCGCCGGCCTCGACGTTGCCCTCGCGAACCGCGGTCGGGTTCCGGTCGAACGCGCCGAGGATCGTCTCCGCGCGCCCCTCGCCGATCCCGTCGAGTTCCATCAGCCGCTCGCGGGCCGCGTCCTCGTCCATGTCGCGGAGGTCGTCCGCGTACTCGACGAGCGCCTCGTGGACGCGCGCCCCCCACCCTCCCTCGGTGCGGAGCACGCGCTTCGTCGTGCCGCGGTCGGAGACGGTGCGGATCAGGCCGTCGGTATCGAGGTCGATTGCGCGCACGTAGTCGACGACCTCGCGGCGAGCCTCGCTGTCCAGTTCGCGCACGCTCTCGTCGCGGACGTGGACGTGGTAGCCGCGGCCGCCCGAGAAGACGACGGTGAGGTCGTCGAAGGCGAAGTCGTCGTCGAGGAAGTCCAAGAGCCGCAACAGCGCGTCCTTACACGCGTCGAGCATCTCCGGGTAGGAGGTCGTCTCCGGGTCTACGCTGGGGAGATGGTCGGCGTCGAGGTCGAAGATCAGGTCGGCGGAGCGCCAGCCCTTCTTCGACATCGTCGAGGCGCTCGGATCGCCGTACCGCGCGGCGGAGAAGTACGCGTGACGGGGCGCGTTGTCCGCGAAGAACGTGTCGACGTCGCCCAGGTCGTACAGCGACTGGTGGCGGACCATCGTCGTCCCGGAGCCGGGCGTCCAGGGGATGTGCCCCCACTCGCGGAGGTTCGCGTCCGGGGGGAGCACCGGGGACGCGCGGCGGTAGTAGTCGCCGAAGCGCCCCTTCAAGTACTCGCGCGTCCGGTCGTCCATCGTTCACTTTGTTACCCGCGGTCGACGTATCAACGTATCGTTCGCGGGCAATCGTGACCCCCTGCCGACGACGAACGTCCCGGCGGTCACGACCGGCGGCCACAACACTATGCCGGCCCGCGCCGTAGCCGCGTCCATGCGCTCCGAAGACGAGATTCGCGAGCAGTACGAGTTCCTCTGCGAGCAGCTCGACGACGAGGAGATGTCTCACCGCGGCGTCGAGCAACTGTTCACCCACTACAAGCGCGCGCTCGGGTGGGTGCTGGAAGAAGAGCACATGTGAACCAAGTCGGTGTGACAGACGCCGTCTCTCGTATCAACCCCTGTAACGTGTTACGGTGTGAACACCTGTGGCCGGCCCTCGTTACCTTTATCAATTCGAACCGTGTATCACCATTCGACGCTTCGTCTGGAGGGCCGAAGCGTCAGCGGGGACCAATCGGCCGCCCGACGCGGCTTTTTTCCGCGTCGGGCGTGCCGACTTTCTGCGCGCGTAAACGTGTACGTCTGACGAGCGACGCGACCGACTATCACCGGCGATGAGCGTGTATCCCAGAGCGACCGCATCGACCGCCCGATCGCGCCGACGTATCACCTCTCGGGACACTCTCTGCGGGCGCGATTCGACCCCGTTGGTGCGGCCATCGTTGTTTGGGTGACATAACTGAACCGCGCGGAACGGCTGAATACGCCTCTCGGAGCATGGATCGGCGCCGTTTATAACGGTATATTTATTTATTTACGACAGGTATACACAGTCAGTTGTATGTACGACCTTACGGGTTTTCAACGTGACCTGCTTTACGTGATCGCCGGTCTCGACGAGCCTCACGGACTCGCCATCAAAGAGGAACTCGAGGACTACTACGAGAAGGAGATCCATCACGGCCGACTGTATCCGAACCTCGACACGCTCGTCGAGAAGGGTCTCGTCGAGAAGGGACAGCGCGACCGCCGCACGAACTACTACACGCTGACTCGTCGCGGCCGCCGCGAGATTGAGGCGCGGACCGAGTGGGAGACGCAGTACGTCGACCACTGAGCGGCCGGCCACGCCGGCGTCGCTGTCGCCTGCCTCTCGAGTCCTCCTCCTCTCGAGTCCCCCGTCTCTGCGTGCCGCGCTCCCCGCCCGCCGCGCCCGCCGCCACCGTCTCCGCTCGATCACCCCTGCGACGGAGTTGGATATTTCTCTAACGCCTGCGCGATTGCCCCGAGTTTATTCCCGTCCGCGTGCGACGTGTGGGCATGGATCGTCACACGGCCACTCCCGAGGTCACCGATCTTCCCGGTGACCGCGCCCGAGAGTGGGTCGATTACCACCACGAGTCTGCCGCGCCGAGCACGTACGTCTACGAGTTCGTCTGGGACCGAACCGCGCCCGCCGAGGGCCCGTTCTGTACCGACGTCGACGGCAACGTCCTCATGGACTTCACGAGCCACGTCGCCGCCGCGCCGCTCGGGTACAACAACCCGAAGATCATGGAGCCGCTCGCCGAGTTCGACCTGGTCGACCCCCTGAAGATCGCGGGACAGGACTTCTACGTCGCCGGCGGCGAATCACCCGGCGACGGGCTGCCGGGGTCGTCGGGGCTGATGGAGCGACTCACCGATATCACCGATCACTACGACATGGACACCGTCTTCCTCTCGAACTCGGGGGCGGAGGCGGTCGAGAACGCGATCAAGATCGCGTACGACGACTCCGGCGGCGCCAAACACGCGATCACGTTCGACGGCGCGTTCCACGGGCGAACGCTCGGTGCGCTCTCGCTCAACCGGTCGAAATCCGTGTACCGTCGAGAGTTCCCGGAGATCAGCGGCGTCCACGACGCGCCGTTCTGTGACGACAGCAACTGCACCCCGGAGACCTGCTCGTGCGGCTTCTTCGTCGACGGCGTCTCCCGCCTGCGCGAGAAGCTCGAACCCAAGCGCGGCCACATCGACCCCGACGACGTGGCGTACCTCATCATGGAACCCATCCAGGGCGAGGGCGGCTACCGGTTCCCCTCCGACTCGTTCACCGACGAGATCGCCGCCCTCGTCGACGAGCACGACATCACGCTGATCGCCGACGAGATCCAGGCGGGCGTCGGTCGCACCGGCGAGATGTGGGGCTCCGACCACTACGCGCTCGAACCGGACGTGATCTCCAGCGCGAAGGGGCTCCGCGTCGGCGCGACCATCTCCCGGTCCGACGTGTTCCCCGAGGAGAGGAGCCGGCTCTCGTCGACGTGGGGCGCCGGCGACGTGATCGCGTCCGCGCAGGGAGCGCTCACGCTCGACGCGATCCACGAGCACGACCTCATGGACAACGCCACGGTGCGAGGGCGACAGTTCAAAGAGACGATGCGTGACGCGAACCTGGCGCAGGTCACCGACGTCCGCGGAAAGGGGCTGATGCTCGCGGTCCAGTTCGACTCGAAGGAGCACCGCGACGCGGCCCAGAAGAACGCGTTCTCCCGCGGCTTGCTCACGCTGGCGTGCGGGCACGACGTGCTCCGGGTCCTCCCGCCCCTCGACGTCACCGAACGCGAGATCGACCTCGGCTGCGACCTGCTCGCGAGCGCTATCGCGGACGCGGCCTGAGCGGCGTCGACGCGTCCTGAGGCGTCTCGAGGGATCCCGACGCGTCGCTCACGCGGTCGACCCGACTTACCGGTCCGCGTACCACTCCGCGAACTTCTCTAACGCCCGTCCCCGGTGTGACACCGCGTTCTTCCGATCGGTGTCCATCTCGGCGAACGTCTCGCCGTCGTGTTCGAAGATCGGATCGTAACCGAACCCGCCCTCGCCGCGCGGCGCGACGATCCGACCGGGGACGTACCCCTCGAACAGCTTGACGGGGAGGGCGTCGGCCGACGCCTCAGGGTCGCCCCCGTTCGCGGCCCCGTCGTCCGGCCCCGCCGCGGCAGCCGCGTTCCGGTCGCCGCGGTCGACGGGATCCGGGCTCGCCGCGAACTCGTCGCCGTCGCAGTAGCCGAGCACGCACCGGAAGGCGGCCCGGCTGTCGTCGAGGTCGGCCGCGATATCGCGGACGCGTTCGATCCCGAGCGTCTCCTCGACGTACGAGGAGTAGGGGCCGGGGAAGCCGCCGAGTCCCTCGACGAACAGTCCCGCGTCGTCGACGAGAACCGGCTCGCCCGCGTGTCGGTACGCCTCCCGAGCGCCTCGCGCGGCGATGGGACCGAGCTCCGGGGCCTGTATTTCCGGGTAGTCGAAGTCGAGCCGCTCCACTGAGCCGTCCGAGAGATAGCGCTCCGCCTCGCGCACCTTCCCGGGGTTCGTCGTCACGTATCTGAGCACGGATCCGGGTGGGGGCGGCCGGAACGAATAGCCGTCGGTCGCGGGCGATCGAACGGCGCCCCCCAGCACTGGCACGCGAGGAACACCCTCTTAAGAGCCGGCCGTCAGGAACGGACGGACATGCTGATCGCCGGAACCGTCATTCCCGATCCCGAGACCGTAATCGCCGACGGCGCGGTCGTCGTCGAGGGGGCGACGATCGCCGCGGTCGGCGACGCCGCCGCCCTCCGTGAGGAGTACCCCGACCACGAGCGCCGCGAGGTCGACCTCGTCGCGCCCGGTCTGGTCGGCGGTCACGTGCACTCGGTGCAGTCGCTCGGACGCGGGATCGCCGACGACGACGCCCTCCTCGACTGGCTGTTCGACGCCGTGCTCCCGATGGAGGCCGCGATGGACGCCGAGGCGACGCGCGCCGCCGCCGAACTGGGGTACCTCGAGTGTCTCGAGTCGGGCACGACCACCGTCGTCGACCACCTCTCCGTCAACCACGCCGCCGAGGCGTTCGAGGCCGCGATCGACACGGGGATCCGCGCCCGGCTCGGGAAGGTGCTGATGGACCGGGACGCGCCCGACGGTCTGTTGGAGAACACCGACGCCGCGCTCGCCGAGAGCGAGGCGCTGATCGAGGAGTACCACGGCGCCGCCGACGGCCGGGTCCGGTACGCGGTCACCCCGCGGTTCGCCGTCACCTGCAGCGAGGCGTGCCTCCGGGGCTGCCGCGCGCTCGCTGACCGCCACGACGGCGTGACGATCCACACCCACGCCAGCGAGAACGAAGATGAGATCGAGACGGTGGAGGCCGACACGGGCAAGCGGAACATCCTGTGGCTCGACGAGGTCGGGCTCACCGGCCCGGACGTGACCCTCGCGCACTGCGTTCACACGAGCGAGCGCGAGCGCGAGGTGCTCGCCGAGACCGGCACCGTCGTCACCCACTGCCCCTCCTCGAACATGAAACTCGCCTCCGGGATCGCCCCCGTCCACGACTACCTCGACCGGGGGATCGCGGTCGCGCTCGGCAACGACGGACCGCCCTGCAACAACACGCTCGACCCGTTCACCGAGATGCGGCAGGCGAGTCTCCTCGGGAAGGTGGACGCCCGAGACCCCACCCGTCTCCCGGCCGCGACCGTGCTGGAGATGGCGACGACGAACGGCGCGCTCGCCGCCGGCTTCGACCGCCTCGGGACGCTTCGGGAGGGTCAGCGCGCCGACGTGATCGGCCTCACCACCGACCGCACGCGCGCCACGCCGGTTCACGATCCGCGCTCGCACCTCGTGTACGCCGCCCACGGCGACGACGTCGTCTTCACCATGGTGGACGGCGACGTCAGGTACGCCGACGGCGAGCATGTCGGGATCGACGCCGACGCGGTCCGCGAGCGCGCCACCCGAGAAGCGACGCGTGTGGTCGAGGCGGCCGGCATCGACACGGTCGAATCGTAGCCTGCGGCCGGAACTCCGGCGTCCATTTATAAACGATCGCGATCTCCGATCGTAAAACGGGCTTTATCGGCACAAAATCGGAAAGAGAATCTTGCTTATATACCCGTCTCCGGCTCATTCGGTGAAACACCATGACGGACCGACCGCGGGCGACAGGCGACGACCGCTCACAGGACACCGCTGCCGACGGCCTCCGGCGTCGGGAGTTCGTGGCGCTCGGCGCGGGCGCGAGCGCGACGATGCTCGCCGGCTGTGCCGGCGACGGTGCGCTTCCGCCGTCGGGCGGTTCAGACGGATCGGACGGCTCCGATGGATCGGACGGCTCCGACGGCGCCCAGTCGCTCACCGGCGGCTTCCGGCTGCTCATCAGCGACGCCCCGGCCGACATCGGCGACTTCGATCGGCTCGACGTCACGCTCAGCGAGGCCCGGATCTTCGAGGCGGGCGACGGAGACGACGGCGAGGAGGAGAGCGACGAGAGCGAGGATACCGACGGAGACGACGGCGAGGAGGAGAGCGACGAGAGCGAGGATACCGACGGAGACGACGGAACGGAGCAGACCGGAAACGAGACCGAAACGACGAGCGACTCTCCGAACGGAACCGTCGAAGAGGAGGAAGGCGAGGCCGCCGAGGCAGATGAGAGCGACGAGGACGAGGAAGGCCGCGGCTTCACCGTTGTCGACCTCGACGACGCGACGGTCGACCTCACGCAGGTGATCGAGGAGGACGCGATGGCCGTGTTCGACGGCGAGATCCCGGCGGGAAGCTACGAAAAGGTCGAACTCTCGGTCTCCACCGTCGAGGGGATCGTCGACGGCGAGACGGTCGACGTGAAGCTTCCGAGCGAGAAGCTTCAGATCACGAACGGGTTCGAGGTTACGTCCGACGAACCGGTCAGCTTCGTCTTCGACATCAACGTCGTCAAGCGCGGAAAGAACAACGGCTACATCCTCACGCCCGTGATCTCCGGGAGCGGCGTTGCGGGCCGGGACGTCGAGGTCAACGAGATCGACGACGAGGATGACGAGAGCGACGAAGACGGCGCCGAAAGCGGGTCGACGGCTAACGACAGCGAACCCAGCGACACGGACGGCGACGACCCCCAGAACGGGACCGCTACGGGCGACGGCGACTAACCACGGATCACCGAGTCGTCACTTCGGTTTCGACCGTCGCGCAAGCGATGTTTTATTCTTCAAAAGCCACGCCGCCTACGAAGTGGTCTCGGCTGACGAAGCGGCCGCGCCCGGTGATTTCGCCCACCGGAGCGCGGCGTCGTCGTCGTTGAACGCCTCGGTGTCGATTCCCTCCACGTCGATCGTTCGCTTGAGATAGCGGCGCTTCGAGCGTTCGCCGACGACCGCGAACCGGTCCACGTCGCGGGCGACGGCGATCTGCGCCGACTCGCGCAGTGCCCGTCGACCTGCGTCAGAACAGGGTCGGCTCGTTCGCACGACGAACACGACGGCGTCGATCGTCCGGTCGGCCGTGGCGGCCCGCCACCGATCGAGGAGCGCCTCGCCGTCGGCGGGGCTCAACCCGGTCCCGTGCGGGAACTCGACGACTAACACCCCGTCGTCGGTCCGCAGCGACCAGCGCTCGCTCGGTTCCATGATACCACATCGAACGTGTCGGATATTAAATCGCGCGGCCGAATTATTCCTTCTGATAAATATGTGGGGTGGTGAGACGTCTCGGAGCGGGCGTCTATCGGGGATATTCCCGCACATCGACGCTCGGGTGACGCCGCGACTGAATCGGGCTCTCCGCGCTGGAACCTACCGATTCGGTGACGTATCTTCGGACGACTCGCCGCTCGCGTCCGTCTCGCCCTCCGTCGCCGCCTCGACTACCGCCTCTGCGAGCGCCGTGAAGTCGGCGTCGTCCGGCACGACGTCGACGTCGATTCCGTGCTCGGCCGCCGTCTCTGCGGTCGGCGAACCGATGGTGCCGACGACCGCATCCGAGAGGCCGGCGACCGCCGCGTCGCGAATCCCGCGCTCCTCAGCGGCGTCGAGGAAGTGGGTCACCGTGAGCGACGAGGTGAACGCGGCGGCGTCGAGGTCGCCGGCGGCGGCCAGTTCGGTCGACTCGCCGGCGCCCTCCGGCCGCGTCAGGCGGTAGAGCACCGTCTCGTTCACGGTCGCGCCGGCCGCGCGGAGGCCGTCGAGGAGCACGTCGCTGCCGTGGTCCGAGCGCGCCACCTCGACGCGCTCGCCGTCGACGCGCCCAGAGAGTGCCTCGACCAGTCCCGCCGATGTGTACTCGTCTGGAACCACGTCGACGGTCCAGCCGGCCTCGCGGGCCGCGGCGGCCGTCGCGGGACCGATAGCGACGAGCGTCGCGTCGCCCGGTTCCCAGCCGGCCTCGGCCGCGAGTTCGACGCCGGTCTTGCTCGTGAGGACGACGGTGGGCGCCGCGGCCGGAACCGCGCCCGTCGGATCGACTGCGAGCATCGGGTCCGCGACCGGGTCGGCGCCGAGCGATCTCAAGAAGGTCGCCGCGTCGTCGATCCGCTCGTCGGCCGGCCGGAAGACGGCGATTCGAGGGGCGTCGCCGTGCTCGCCGGTCGCGTCGTCGGCCTCGGCGTCGCTCACGCGCCCTCACCTCGCTCTCGCTCGTTGCGGAGGAACTCGACGACGCGCTCTCGAGTCGCCGCCACGTCACCGATCACGGTGACGGCGGGCGGCTCGATCCCTGCCTCGTCGCGGACGTCGACGATGGTGTCGAGGGTGCCGGTCGCGACGCGCATCTCCGGCCACGTCGCGCGCTCGACCAGCGCGACGGGGGTGTCGCCGTCGAGTCCTGCGTTCCGGAGCTCGGCCGCGTACGCGGGCAGCTTCCCGACGCCCATCAGCACGACGATGGTGCCGCCGGTCGCGGCGAGCGCGTCCCAGTCGACTGCCGACTCCTCCTTCGTCGGGTCCTCGTGACCCGTGACGAAGGAGACGGACGAGGCGTGGTCGCGGTGCGTCACGGGGATTCCGGCGACCGCGGGTCCCGCAATGGCCGAGGTGACGCCGGGGACGACCTCGAACGGGATTCCGGCGTCGGCGAGGTGCTCGGCTTCCTCGCCGCCACGCCCGAAGACGAACGGATCGCCGCCCTTGAGCCGGACGACCGACTTCCCCTCGCGCGCCAGTTCGACGAGCCGCCGGTTCGTGTACTCCTGCGGGGTCCACTCGCCGCCGGCGCGCTTACCGACGTCCTCGCGTTTCTCAGCCGGAATCTCGCCGAGTATCTCCGGGCCGGGGAGCTTGTCGTGCAGCACCACGTCGGCCGACTCGATCAGCCGGGCGGCCTTCACTGTCATGAGGTCCGGGTCGCCCGGCCCCGAGCCGACGAGGTAGACGGTGCCGACGTCGCCCGCCTCGCTCGTTCCTTCCTCACTCATCTGCCGCCTCCTCGCGTGCCCCCTCGTCGGTCTCGGCCTCCTCGCGAGCGGCCGCGATGAGGTCGGCGGCGCCCCGGTCCGCGAGATCCGCCGCGAACGCCTCGGCTGCCTTCGCGTGCGATCGGATAGGGAGGTCACGGGTGTCGGCCACCTCTTCGGTTCCGTCAGTCGAGAGCACGCGGACGCGGGTGTGAACGCGCTCGCCCTGCACGAGCGCCGAGACGCCGATAGGGGCGACGCAGCCGCCGTTGAGCTCACCGAGGATCGTTCGCTCGACGGTGACGGCCACTCGGGTCCGGGGGTGATCGATCGCAGAGCGCACGTCCTCGATCACGTCGGGGTCGGTCGCAGTCACCGCGATGGCGCCCTGTCCCGCCGCCGGTACGAACTCCTCGCGCTGGAGCCGCGTCGACGGGACCTCGTGGAACAGGTCCGAGCGCCGCAGCCCCGCCTCCGCGAGGACGATGGCGTCGTACTCCGTCTCCACTTTCCGCTCCATCGCGGAGCGCTCCAGGTCCGAGAGGGAGTCGAACCACTCCTCGACGGTGCGGTCGAACTCCTCGTCGGCCGCCGGTTCGTCCTCGTCGTCTCCGGAGCCGTCTTCCGCGTCGGCGTCTCCGCCTTTCTCGGCGGTCATCGCGCTCGCCTCCCCCGAGGCGATCAGCCGGCGCTCGTGTTCCGCCTGCAGGCCGGGCGCGAGCAGCTTTTCGATTCGGGTGTCGACGTTGCCGCGGAGCGGTTCGACGACGAGGTCCGGGCGCGCGGCCTTGATCTGCGCTGTCCGCCGGAGCGACCCGGTCCCGACGACGGCGCCGGACGGGAGGTCCTCGATTCCGAGCCCGTCCGGGTGGACGAGCACGTCGCCGGAGGGCGCGCGCTCCGGGACGCCGGCGACGACCATGTCGTCCATTCCCTCGGTCGGCACGTCCTTCAGCGAGTGGACGGCGAGGTCGGCGTCGCCGGCGAGCACCTCCTCGTCGAGCGAGCGGACGAAGGCGCCGGTCTTCCCGAGCCGGTGGATCATCTCGTCGGGGATCTGGTCGCCGCGGGTCTCGACGCGGTGGAGCTCTACCTCGCGTCGGCGGCTCGATAACGCGTCGCGGACGATCCCGGCCTGTCGGAGGGCCAGGTCCGACCCGCGCGTGGCGAGCCTGAGGGTGTCGGTCATACCTTGATGGAGGTCCCCCGCGTTCAAAAGGGCATTAGTTCGGGCGTCGCGGCGAAACGCGGAGAACGAGGCGCCCCGACGCGAGCAAGTATCACTGAAGCCGGCGTGGCGCCTGCGAGCGCATCAGTGATCCCGAAATGGGAGCGCGTGCGAGGGACACGAGGACCGAACCGAGCCCTCGCGGACGGGGCTTCGGAAGCGGTCACCGCCCCGAAAACGACGGGGTGGACGCACTGGTGCCGCTCCGAGCTACCCGCAACACCCGCCGGACCGAAGGTGTGTTAGTGCTCGGGACCCAGATCAGGGCAATGGGAGTTCAGGAGCAGTACCCGTTCGACGTGGAGGCGCTCCGGGCCGACTTCCCGATCCTCGATCGGAAGGTCGGCGGCGATCCGGAGTCACCGGGAGAGGGGCCGGGCGACGACACCCCGCTCGTCTACCTCGACAACGCGGCGACCTCGCAAACGCCCGACCCGGTCGTGGACGCGATCTCGGACTACTACCGGAGCTACAACGCCAACGTCCACCGCGGGATCCACCAGTTGAGCCAAGAGGCCTCCGTCGCCTACGAGGAGGCGCACGACACGGTCGCCGACTTCGTCGGCGCCGCGGGCCGCGAGGAGATCGTCTTCACGAAGAACACGACCGAGGCGATGAACCTCGTCGCCTACGCGTGGGGCCTCGAAGAGCTCGGTCCCGGAGACAACGTCGTGCTCACCGAGATGGAACACCACGCGTCACTGGTGACGTGGCAACAGATCGGCAAGCGGACCGGCGCCGACGTGCGCTTTATCGACGTCACCGACGAGGGGCGCCTCGACATGGACGACGCCGCTGATCTCATCGACGACGATACCCAGATGGTGTCGGTCGTCCACGTCTCGAACACCCTCGGCACGATCAACCCGATCGCCGACCTCGCGGACCTCGCACACGACCACGACGCGTATCTCTTCGCCGACGGCGCGCAGTCGGTGCCGAACCGCGCGGTCGACGTGAAAGCGCTCGGGGTCGACTTCTTCGCCTTCTCCGCGCACAAGATGTGCGGGCCGACAGGGGTCGGCGCGCTGTACGGCCGCGAGGAGCTTCTGGAGTCGATGCAGCCGTACCTCTACGGCGGCGACATGATCCGTCGCGTCTCCTTCGAGGACTCCACGTGGGAGGACCTGCCGTGGAAGTTCGAGGCCGGTACCCCCTCGATCGCACAGGGGATCGGCTTCGCGTCTGCGATCGAGTACTTAGAAGAGATCGGCATGGACCAGATCGAGGCCCACGAGGACCTCCTCGCAGAGTACGCCTACGACGAACTCCAGGCGCTCGGCGGGGTGGAGATATACGGCCCGCCGGGCGACGACCGCGGTGGGCTCGTCGCGTTCAACGTCGACGGCGTCCACGCGCACGACCTCTCCAGCATTCTCAACGACTACGGGGTGGCGATCCGCGCCGGCGACCACTGCACGCAGCCCCTCCACGACGAGATGGGCGTCGCCGCCTCCGCGCGCGCCTCCTTCTACCTCTACAACACCGTCGAGGAGATAGACGCCCTGGTCGAGGCCGTTCGCGAGGCCCGCGACCTGTTCGCCTGACCGGCAGTTTGCGCGCCGAACCCGCCAGCCCGGGACGTGTTCTCCCGCCCACGACCTCATCGCCGGAGCGATCGCCGGAGCGGCCGGGAAACGGCCGAAAACGGCCGCGACACGCGACGATAAATCGGGCTTAATCCGGGAAAATCCGGACTGAGCGTCGTCCACTTATAGGTGAACTGGGCGCATTCGTCCACTCAGCATGACGGACCGCTCGCTCCTCGTCGACCGTTCTCGGAACGCCCTCGCCGGCGGCGCCCGGCGATCGGCGGTCGCGGCGCTCGGCGGGGGCGTGGCCGCGACGGGGTCCGTCTCGACCGACCGACGACGTCTCGTTCATCTCTCCTGCACATGACAGACTCCACGCAACCTCCGACCGCGTCCGATTCGCAGCCAGACACGCACACCGCCGCCGGCGACGACTCGGCGGACGACGGGGGTCCAGTCGTCCTGCTGCACGTCGAACCGGACGTGGACTCCGCGGAACTGCTGGCGGCGTTCGTGGAGCGGTTCGCCGACCGGTTTACCGTCAGGTCGGTCGACAAGATGGCGGCGGCGCTCGACGCTCGCGACGCCGTCGACTGCATCGTGACCGAAGAGCGGCTACCGGACGGTTCCGGCGTCGAACTGGTCGAGGAGCTCCGAGCGCGGGGCAGCGACGTGCCGGTCGCCTTCCACACCACCTGCCGGGAGGCGGAGACCGAGGCGCGGGCGTTCGACGCCGGTGCCGACGCATACTTCGTCAAACAGCCGGATCGCGGCCAGTACGACTGCATCCTCGAACGACTCCACGAACTCGTCGGCGGCGACGGCGCCCAGCACACGCCCACGGCGACGACGTGCTCCCCGACCGGCTCAGAGACGGTCGTCGAGCCGACCGAGTCCGAGGAGTAGACGGCCGGACGCTGTCGCGTTGGCCGATGTCGACTCCCGTCGGTGCGGCGACTCGATCCAAGCGACGGAACTCTTTTGACTCGTACTGGCGTACTCTGAACCAATATGGGACTGGGCTCAGACATGTACCGGCAGCAGATCCTCGATCACTACAAAAACCCGCGCAACTACGGTGAGCTCGAGGATCCGGACTACACGCACGTCGGCGAGAACCCCTCCTGCGGCGACACCATCAAGATGGACGTCGGCCTCGACGAGACTGGCGAGACGATCGAGGCGGTGCGGTTCACCGGCGACGGCTGTGCCATCTCGATGGCCTCCGCGAGCATGCTCTCAGAGCGGTTGCACGGCATGGTCGTCGAGGAGCTCCACGAGATGGACACCGAGGACATCACCGAGATGCTCGGCGCCGACATCTCCCCGATGCGCGTGAAGTGCGCGGTGCTCGGGCGGCAGGTCGCGCAGGACGGCTCGAAGATGTACCGCGGCGAACTGGATCCCGACGACCGGACCATCACCGAGGAGTAGACGGCGCGTCGCCGGCACGACTCGACCCCGTTTGCGGTCGCAACGCTCGTCCCGAGCCCACCGGACTTTTGCTCGTCAACCACGTTCGTTCGCTCATGAGCGACGGGTTCGATAAGGAAGCCGAACGAGAGAAGCTCCGAGAGAAGCTCTCGGACGACGACGAGAAGCGCGAACACACCCAGCGGATGTCCGAACTGCTCCTCAAGGGGGCGACGATGACGAACCGCCACTGCGACGACTGCGGCGACCCCATCTTCCGACAAGACGGACAGGAGTTCTGTCCGTCCTGTCACACAGTCGACGCCGCGGACGTGCAGGACGGCGGCGAGGCGGACCGGGGAGTCGAGGCGTCGGAGACGCCCGAGACGCACGAGACGCCCGAAACGCCCGAAACGTCCCGGCCGCCGGAGACGGAGGCCGACGGAGACTCACCGACCCCGCCTCGCGGCAACGGGACCGCGGCACCCGACGAGTCGACCGAATCGACCGGCCCGGTTGCCCGCGGCTCGGCTCCGCCGACCGGCGCATCGGGAGAGCGGTCTCCACCCTCGACGGGTACCCCCGCGGCGAATGCGTCGCCCGCGGCGACCGCCGGATCCGGAAGCATCGCCGACGCTCGGGCGTCGCTGACGCGGAGCCTGAACCGGTTCGCCGTCGCGGCGGAGGAGACCGACGACCCGCGCCGGGCGCGCGACCACCTGGAGGCGGCCCGGGAAGCGGCGGAGGCGCTTGCGGCGCTCGACCGATAGCGGGGACGCTCCAGGACGGAAACTCGAAAGAACGGGTGGTAGAGTGACGAGAACGGGTGGTAGAGTGACGAACAGTCGAGTTTTTCGAGCGAATTCAGGCGACGGTCGACAGCCCGGCCGACGCCATCTCCTCCCAGTTCGGGCGCCGGTCGCTCAGCAGCGATCGGAGGATTCGCACGACTGCGTCGGTCCCGCCACAGCAGTCGACCTCGCCGCGTTCGACGCTCTGCACGAACCGGTCCAGATCGCCCAGCGTCACCGCTCCGGCCGCGACGGCGCCCGTGATCGTCTCCGTTTCGCTCTCCATCAGCCGAACCAGATCGGTCGGCTCGACGCTTCCGTGCGGCTCGATTCTCGACGTGACACCGGTCTCCCGCGCATTCATATCAATCATTACTACAACCTGAGTTAATATATTTGTATCGGAACTCCTCGCTCTTCTGACTGGTCTCGACGTGGCGTCGGCGGGGAGGCGTCGCTCCGCGTTCTCGGCTTGCGGCAGTCGCCTCGCGAGCGCCTGACACCGACCGCTCGACCGTCCGCCCCTTACCGGCCGCTCTCGACGGCGACCTGCATATCCGTCGCGAGCCGTTCGGCGCGGTCGGCGTCGGCGGACTCGGCGTAGATGCGGATCTTCGGCTCCGTTCCGGACGGACGCACGAGCACCCACGCGTCGCCGTAGTCGAGTCGGTAGCCGTCGGTGGTGTTCGGCGCCGCGTCGGCGGTCTCCACGTACGCCCGCGCCGCGGAGAGCATCTCGTCGCGCTCGTCGGTGTCCGCGTACTCGACGTTGCGGCGAACGAAGTGGTAGTCCGCGTAGGGCGCGACGGCCTCGCTGACGGGGCCGTCTGCGGCCGCGAGCAGTTCGAGGAACCGGGCGCCGATGTACGCGCCGTCCCGCGAGAGGCGGTACGGCGGGAAGAACAACCCGCCGTTCCCCTCCCCGGCGATGGGAACTGTGACCCCCTCGTCGCGGAGTTCGCGCGTCCGGGTGATGATGTTCGTCGCGCCGATGGGCGTGAGTTCGAGGTCGGCGTCGTTCGCGTCGCAGACGTCGACGAGGCGCTGTGAGACGTTGACCGCGCTGACGACCGCGTCTCCCGGTTCAACGCAGGCGTCGGCCATCGCCGCGAAGGAGGTGTCACCGTCGACGAACGCGCCGGTCTCGTCGACGAAGACGGCGCGGTCCGCGTCGCCGTCGTGGGCGATTCCCACGTCGGCGTCGGAGGTTGCGACGAGCCGCGAGAGCGCCGCCAGGTTCTCGGGGATCGGCTCGGAGTCGCGCCCGGGGAAGTGACCGTCGGGCGTCGCGTTCACCGTTAGTACCTCACAGCCCAGTTCGCGGTAGATCCGCGGCGACGCGACCGACGCCGCGCCGTGACCGGGGTCGACTGCGACCGTCAGGTCGGAGTCGGCGATGGCCTCGCGGTCGACCGCGTCGAGCAACTGGTCGGCGTAGTCGTCGACCGCACCCTCGACGGCGGTCGTCGCTCCGGCATCCCGCCAGTCGGCGAGGTTGTAGTCGTCGTCGAGGACGCGGCGCTCGACGCGTTCGAGCACGTCGACCGAAAGCTCGACGCCGTCATCGCCGACGAGCTTGATCCCGTTGAACTCCGGCGGGTTGTGTGAGGCGGTGACGAGCACCGCGGGAATCTCGGCAGACTCGCAGTAGCTCCCGACCGCGGGCGTCGGCACGACGCCGAGCCGGTCGACGTCGCAGCCGACCGCGGCCAGCCCGCTCGCGGCGGCGTTGGCGAACAGCTCGCCGGTGGTTCGGGTGTCGCGGGCGACGGCGACCCGATCGGCGTCCCACACCGTACCGGCCGCCTTCGCGATGTCGAGGACGAGCTCCGGTGTGAGATACCGCAGCGCGACCCCGCGAATGCCGCTGGATCCGAACAGCTCCATGCGAAGCCATCCGCCGGCCGACGGGAAAGCGGTTCCGAACGCGTTGCGGGGAGCGGCGACGCGACGCGACCGGCCGGACTCGCACCCTTGAAACCGGTCCCGTCCCTACGGGTCGCATGGAGCGCACGCGACGTGACCGGCCGGACTCGCACCCTTGAAACCGGTCCCGTCCCTACGGGTCGCATGGAGCGCACGCGACGCGACCTGTTGGCGCGAACCGGGGCGACGCTCACCGCCGGGGGATCGCTCGGTATCGCCGGCTGTCTCGACTTCGCCGCCGGCGACGGCCCGCAGGGTCCGGCGGGCGTCCCCGAGACACTGTCCTGCGAGGACGACGGATTCGTCCGCCTCTCTCAGCCGTTCGAAGGTGAAGTCGAGGGGACGCTCGTGGAAACCGAGACGACCACGTTCGAGCTAACCTCGGAGGGGAACTCGGAGACGTACGGCCAGGCGATCCGGCTGGTGCTGCGGAACACCGGCGACGAACCGGCGACCGCGCTCGGCCGCTACGCCTACTCGATCCAACGGGAGACCGCGTCGGGGTGGCTCGACGTCCGCGGCTCGACGACGGGCGAAGCCGTCGAACTGCCGCGCGCCGAGGAGACGCTCGGCTCGAGCGGGGCGTACAGCTGGTCGATCGACCTCGAGGAAGACGCGATCGGGTCGGCGGTGCCCGACGTTGACCTGGCCGTCTGCCCGGCGCTCGGTCCCGGGACCTACCGGTTCGTCTACTGGGGCATCGTCGACGCGGCGCCGCTCGGCGCGCAGTTCGAACTGGTCGGGTGAGCGGTGTCATCGCCTGATACGTCGACTAAAACGAGATCCAGTCGGAGGGGCCGCCGACCCGTCCCCGGACGCGGAACTCGCGGTCGTCGTCCTCCACGCGCGTCTCGAGGACGACTTCGAACGGCTCGTGGAGCGTGTGAACCACCTGTTCGTCGTGCGCCGTCGACCCCACGACACCGACGAAGGGCCACCCTTCGCCGGACGTCTGCGAGGTCATCACGCGTGTGAACCGGTAGATCCGCTCGGGGTCCCAGTACATCAACAGCTGGGAGAGCGAGTAGACGCCGACCGCCCGGTCGCGCCCGGCCGAGGACTCGACGACGTCGGTGAACTTGATCCCGATGTCGGTGAGGTTCCCGGCGCTGCCGACGTACTTGGTCGTCGGCGTGTCGTCGCGCTTGTCGCCCTGTTCGTGCGTCACGCAGTCGATGACGGTCACGTCCTCGCCGCCTCGTCCCGTGATCGTCTCGTAGTCGTCGCGGACCTTCTCCGCGGTACGGCCAGTTGAGATGATGACGGGTTCGTCCGTCCACTCGGCGAGCAGCCGGTTGAACAGGTCGTACTTCCCGCTCATCGGTGGGCCGCTGATGAGCACGCTGTCGGCGTCACGGACAGCGTCCGGAAGCACGGTCATGTGTCTGGATTGGGTGGGTATCGCGTAAAACCCTTCCGAGGGATCACTTTCGGAGCATCGACGGGAAGTCGAGTGACGACGGAAGGCCTTCACGGGGCGGTTGGGTTAGTGTCAGATTCGTTATCGCACCGGGCAACGCGTCTCTCGCCGGTGGCCCGCGCGGCAGGCCCTCGCCGTCGACGAGCGCGTCCCACACCTCCTCCGGACCGTCCGCGTCGCCGGCCGCGTCGAGCGCCTTGGTCCGTCCCTCGTCGTACGCCAGTTCGACGAGGGTCCGGTCGTACGCGCCCGGAAACGCCTCCATCACGCGGTCAAGTTCGTCGGAGCGCCTGTTTCCCACTCCTTCGGCGACGCCGAGCGCGAACGCCCGGCGGACCGCCTCCTCGCGGCTGAGTTCGTCCCACTCCGTGCCGAAGGTCCGGTCGTACATCAGTGGGTCACCGTCGTGGCTGAGCCGACGCGAAGCCCGCTACCGGTAAACTCGATGTCCTGAATGTCGGTGTTGACGTCGGTGCCACGCATTTTCAGCACCTGAATCCCGCGCTGCATCCCGCCGTCTTCGAGGTAGTTGTGCATGAAGACGACGCCGTGCGCGAGGTAATGCTCCTCCGAATAGGCGCTCGGGTCGGTCATCTCGGAGATGAGCAGCGTCGTCGCGTCGGTCCGCTTCAGCGAGGAGAGCAGCTGGATCATCGTGTCCTCGTCGTCGTCGAGGAGGAACCGCAACAGCATCGTGGAGTCGAAGACGACGCGGTCGATGTCCCGGGAGTTGATGAAGCCGGTGAGCCGGTTCGTCACCCCCGAGTGGTCCCGCCGCTCACCGGGCAGGCCGAAGAACCGACGACCGTCGGAGGAGAAGGAGTCGAGGAAGGTGACCCGGTCCGTGTCCAGTGCCCGGTCGAACCCGAAGTCGTAGCCGCTCATGTCGCGGCGGATTCCCTCCTTCGTCTCGTGCATGCTGATGTACAGCACGTCCTCGCCGTTTCGAGCGCCCTGCGCGGCGAACTGCGAGCAGAACGTCGTTTTTCCGCTTCCGGGAGGGCCGCTGATAACGTACAGGCGATTCTCCGGGAAGCCGCCGTCGACGAGGCCGTCGAACCCGGGGACGCCGCTTGAGACGCGCATACGAATCCACTCACCGGTTATCAGATAAGGATTGGCTCCCGTTTCTCATGGGTGAGAACGGTCGTCGCCACGGTCGCCGACCGGTCACGTGACACACCGCCGACCGAGACCGATCGGCCGGCACAACCGCCGCCCGCTTACGTGTCGGCCTCTTCGGGGACCGCTTCGGCGGCGTCGATGCCGTCGACGTCGGGCGAGACCCAGACGACGAACCGGTCGTCGGATTTGACGATTCCGCGGATCCCTTCGTCGTCGACGGTGGTTCCCTGATCGACGTCCTCGGGCGCGACGTCGCGGACCTGGAACACCTCGTCGACCATCCAGCCGACGGTGCCGCCCTCGTCGATCTCGTCGTCGTCGAACACGACGATCCGCTCCTGCGGTCCCGCTTCCTCGATCTTGAAGAGCGTCTTCGGGTCGACGATCGTCGTCGTCCGCCCGCGGAGGTCCATCACGCCCTCGACGTGAGCCGGCGAGTTGGGGATCCGGGTGAGTTCGCCGGCGTCGACGATCTCGTCGATGACGCCGATGTCCAGACAGTACGTCCCGTCCCCCAGTCCGAACTCCAGTACCTTCGTGGGTTCGGCCTCCGTCTCAGTGGCTGCCATGCCGAACGTGCGTTCGAAGGGGCCAATAACCGTGTCCCTTGAATTATCAGGGGTGATTACCGGGTCCATGCATTTATGCTGATTCTGAGTCCGCTTTCGCACATGAGTAGGACGACGGATCGGCGGGGCGGTCGCGACGACACCGTGCGAGCGGTCGTCGTCGACGATTCGCCGTTTATGCGGGGGCTTATCGCCGATCTCCTGACCGACGCCGGAGTGACGGTGGTCGGTGAGGCCGGCGACGGGGCGGAGGCGCTGTCGGTGGTCGCCGAGACGCGTCCGGACGTGGTGACGATGGATGTCGAGATGCCCGGAATGGGCGGATTGGAGGCCGTCGAGCGGCTGATGGAGGAGACGCCGACGCCCGTGTTGATGCTGTCCGCGCACACCGCGGAGGGCGCGGAAGTGACGCTCGAGGCGCTCGAACGCGGTGCGGTCGACTTCTTCGCGAAGCCCGGCGGCGAGGTATCGACCGGCGTCTCCCGCGAATCGGACCAGCTCGTGGAGGCGGTCAAGTCGGTAGCGGACGCGGACCTTGCCGCGGCGACGCGTGGCCGCCGGGAGCGCGATCTCGGCGGCGGTGCAAGCGGTTCGTCGACCGGACCCGGGCGCCCCTCGGCGGGCGCGACCGGCTCGTCCGTCGGCGAGACGGTCGACGTCGACGCGCCGCTGACGGTCGTGATCGGCGCGTCGACCGGCGGTCCGAACGCGGTCGAACGCGTGATGTCGGCCCTGCCGATGACCGACTGCCGCGTCGTCATCGTCCAGCACATGCCGGAGGCGTTCACCTCGCGGTTCGCCGACCGACTCGACGAGGCGTCGGCGTACGACGTGCGCGAGGCGAGCGACGGGACGCGGCTCGGCACCGGTGAGGCCATCGTCGCTCGCGGCGGGAGTCACACCCGGATCGACAGCTACCGCGCGGGTCGTCTCCGTGTCAAACTCGTCGAGGACGACTCGCAGTCGGTCACGCCGGCAGCGGACGTGACGATGCGTTCGGCGGCCGAGGTGGTCGACGATTCGCTCGTCGGCGTCGTGTTGACCGGGATGGGAGCCGACGCCTCAGTGGGGATTCAGGCGATGGCCGACGCGGGAGCGCGAACCATCTCGCAGAGCGAGGAGACCTGCGTCATCTACGGGATGCCGAAGCGAGCCGTGGAGACGGGGAGCGTCGACGAAGTGTGCGACCTCGACGACATCGCCGGCGCGGTAGTGGGGGGTGCGGCCTGATGGACTCCCACCGCGATGCGTTCGTCGCCGAGGCGGAAGACGGGATCACCGACCTCAACAACGCGCTGCTCGCCTTAGAGGCCGACCCCGAGGACGCCGAGGCGATGGACGACGTGTTCCGCGTCGCCCACACGCTGAAGGGGAATGCCGCGGCGATGGGGTACGACGGCGTCTCGGACTTCGGCCACGCGCTGGAGGACCTCCTCGACGCGGTCCGGCGGGGCGACCGTGAGGTGACGCCGGAGCTGATGGACCTCCTCTTCGAGGGCGTCGACACGATCGAAGCGATGGTCGCGGAGATATCCGACGACGGCGAGATGACGACCGACCCCTCCGATCTGGAGGCGCGGCTCCGCGAGATGGAAGCGCACGGAACCGTCGGTGGCGACTCGTCGGACGCCCCCGATGTCGAAGGCGGCGAGAGCGCCGACACGACGGAGACCGAGGAGACCGTCGCCGACGTCGCCGCGGACAACGCCGGGACCGACGCGGAGGACGAGACGGACCTCTCCGTCCCCGACCTTCCCGCGAGCGCCGCGAGTCTCGACGCTCCCGTCGTCTACGCGGACGTGACGATCGGCGAGACGGCGATGGCCGGCGTCGACGCCGCGCTCGTGTTGCAGGCGCTCGACGGCCAGTTCGACGGTCACGCTACCGACCCGGACCCAGCGGCGCTGGAGGACGGCGAGTACGACGAGCGGTTCGACGTCTTCGTCTCCGGCGCCGACCCCGACGTGGTCGCGGAGGGGATCGGCGCACTCACCCAAGTGAAGTCGATCGCGACGGCCGTCATTGAGGGCGGCACCGGCGATGTCGATGGCAGTGTCGAGGAGGCGGCCGACCCGGACACGGCCCCCCCGTGCCGGTCCGACGACCCTACGAAGCCGGACGGTACTGACGCCGAGTCGGGAGCCGCCGGTTCGAGTGACCAGTCCGATTCGGACGATCAGGCCGGTTCTCCCTCTGTGAAGGCCGACCGCGACGAGATCAAGTCGATCCGAGTCGACGTCGACCAGGTCGACGAGCTGTACGGGCTCGTCGAGCAGTTGGTGACGAGCCGGATCAAGCTCCGCCGCGAACTGGAGTCGGCCGACGTCCAGTCGGACGCCGTAGACGAGCTCGACAAGCTTGCCTCCAGTCTACAGGACACCGCGATGGATATGCGCCTCATCCCGTTCTCGCAGGTGTCCGACTCGTTCCCCCGGCTCGTCCGCGACATCTCGCGGGACCTCGACAAGCGGATCGACTTCGAGATCGAGGGTGCCGACGTCGAACTCGACCGAACGATCCTCACGGAGATGCGCGACCCGCTCGTCCACGTCCTGCGGAACGCGGTGGACCACGGGATCGAGTCGCTCGCCGAGCGCGAGGCCGCCGGCAAAGAGCCGACCGGACGCGTCAGGCTCTCGGCCGAGCACGAGCGCGACCACGTGATCATCGAGGTCGCCGACGACGGCGGCGGGCTCGACCCGGACCAGCTCCGCGAGAAGGCCGTCGACGAGGGCGTCAAGAGCCGCGAGGCGGTCGAAGCCATGGACGACGACGAGGCGTACGACCTCGTCTTCCACCCCGGCTTCTCCACCGCGGAGGAGGTCACCGACATCTCCGGCCGCGGCGTCGGGATGGACGTGGTCCGGACGACCGCTCGCGACCTCGACGGCTCCGTCTCGGTCGATAGCACCCCCGGAGAGGGGACGACGGTCCGGTTCCGGCTCCCGGTCACGGTCGCCATCGTGAAGGTGATGTTCGTCGACGTCGGCGGGACGGAGTACGGCATCCCGATCAAGTCGATCGCCGAGGTCGCACGCGCCGACGACGTCGAGGAGGTCCACGGCGACGAAATCGTCCGCCACGAGGACGACCTCTACCCGGTCATCCGGCTGAACGAGCGCCTCGCGGCCAACGGCGCCGCGGCGGCGGGAACCGGCGTCGGCGGTCCCTCGGCGCCCAATCTCGCCGGAGACGCCCGCGGAGAAGGTGTCCCACCGGTCGACACCGAGGCCGCGACGACCGACGGCGGCGTGGCCAACGAGGGGATGCTCGTGCGCATCCGCGAGGAGACGCGACAGGTTGCTTTGCACTGCAACGCGGTGTTAGACCAGGAGGAAGTGGTGGTGAAACCGCTCGACGGCCCGCTGTCGGGGACGCCCGGGCTCAGCGGGACGGCCGTCCTCGGCGACGGCGACGTCGTGGCCGTGCTCGACGTGGTGAGCCTATGAGCGGCGAGACCCCCTTCCAGGGCGTTCTTCGACGGATAGACGACACCGTCCCGTTCGAACCCGGCTACTACAACGAGTCGTACCTCGACCGCCGGATCACGGCGCGGATGCGCCGACGCGACACCGAGTCGCACACTGAGTACGAACGGTTGCTCCGCGAAGACGACGGCGAGCGGCAGGCGCTGATGGACGCGCTCACGATCAACGTGACGGAGTTCTTCCGCAACCCCGACATGTGGGACGTCCTCCGCGACGTGCTCCGCGACCGGACGAGCGAGCAGCGGCGGGTCCGGGTCTGGTCGGCGCCCTCGGCGGACGGTCGGGAGCCGTACACGGTCGCGATGCTGGCCTGCGACGACCCCGATATCGACGAGTCGCGGCTCTCCGTGCTCGGCTCCGATATCAGTGAGGAGGCGCTCGACAACGCTCGCACGGGCGTCTACCACACGACTCGAACGACCGACATCGCGGAGGAGTTGGCGCCGCTCTCGGACCCTGATCGGTACGTCGAGCGCGACGGCGACTCGTTCCGGGTGCGTTCGACGGTCAAGCGCCTCGTCGACTTCGAGACCCACGACCTCATCCGCGACGGCGCGCGCGACCCCTTCGACATCGTGCTGTGCCGAAACCTGTTGATCTATATCGACGTCGACCACAAGGGAGCGCTGTTCGACACGCTGGAGGCGTCGTTGGCCGACGACGGCGTCCTCGTCCTCGGCATGACCGAGAGCATTCCCCCGGACCGCTCCGACAGATACGACCCGATCGACAAGCGCCGGCGGGTGTTCGGGAGGGTCTGATGTCGCTGTACCAGTACGCCCGGGACGGGAACTCGGAACGCCTCAGGGACGCGCTGGGCAGCGACAGCGCCGCGGTCAGGCGCCGCGCGTCCGAGTTCCTCGGCGAGGTCGGCGACATCGACGAGCAGGTAACGATTGACGCCCTCCTCCGGGCGGCGACGAAGGACGAGGACGCAGAGGTCCGAGGGGCCGCGGTCGACGCCCTCGACGAGTTGGGGCAGGAGGCGCTCGAACAGTTGCTCTCCGAGCTTACCGGTACCGGCGGCTCCGAAGCGGCGTGGGTCACCGCACGAAAGTTCGCCCGCGCGCTCAAGGCCGATCGCCCGGAGCTTCGGATGGCAGCCGCGAACGCACTCGCCCGACTCGACGACCCGAGCAGCGTGCAGCACCTCGTCGGGGCGCTCGACGACGAGGACCCGCGCGTGCGGCTCCGCGCCTGCCAGGCCTGCGGGACGTTCGCCGACCCGCGGTCGGTCCCGGCGCTGACGACGCGGCTGAACGCCGATGACGACCCGCGGGTCAGGCGGGCCGCGGCGAACGCGCTCGCGAGCGTGGGGACGGACCAGGCGCTCTCGCCGCTGCTCGGCCTCCTCGACGACGGCGACGAGCCGCTCAGACGGATCGCCGCCGGCGCGCTCGGAAAGGCGAACACCCCCGAGCCGGTCGAGCCGCTGGCGCGGGCGCTCGGCGACGAGAGCGCCGCCGTCCGGAACGCCGCGGTGTACTCCGTCATCGAACTGCTGTCGAACGTCCCGACCGAACACAGCCACGCAGTCCGTGACCGCGTCGTCTCCGAACTGAAGTCGGCCGACGACGCCACGGTCGTCGAGCCGCTCGTCGAGATCCTCACGGACGGCCAACAGAGCCGCCAGCGACGGAACGCTGCGTGGATCCTCGGCCGTGCCGCCGAGCCGGAGTCGGCGGACGCGGTCGAGGCGCTCGCGGACGCGCTTGCCGACGAGGATCCGCAGACCGCCCAGTTCGCGGCTACAAGCCTCAAGAGCCTCGGCGGACCGATCGTCGAGGACCGGCTGCTCGACCGCATCGGGGCCGAGCACCCGGAGGACGCACGAGCGAAGGCGGTGTTCGTCCTCGGACAGGTCGGGGGGCAGGAGACGCTGAACCGGCTCGAAGACCTCACCGACGACGAGAGCTCCGCGGTCCGGCAGCGGGTGTTCTCCGCGGTGTCCAAGCTTCGGGCGGGGGGGCCGTAAATGTCCAACGACGGCGAGTACAAGGTGACGGACACCCAGGGGCGCTTCGCGGTCGCCGTCCGCGAGGGTCGGAAGGTGAGCGACGTGTCGTGGACGCCCGGGCGGGTTCTCCTCTCGAACCGACGACTGATCCTCGCCGGCAACGACGGGAAGCGTACGATCCCACTCTCGGAGCTTCAGGGACTGGGCGGCCGCCACGACGCCAACCAGTCGGTCGCGCGCGTCTCCAACTACGTGAGCTTCGACCTCGGCAACCAGGTGCTGTTAGTCGCCGCCGCCGAACACGAGGTGTTCGAGCGCGACGTCTACCGAGCGCTGCTCGACCAGCGGACGGTGATGGCCAAACACCCCGCCATCGAGGGCGGCGTCGTCCAAGACACCAAGTGGGAGCAGGCCCGGGTAAAGATCGACGAGAACGGGCTCAACGCGGCCTTAGAAAGCGGCGCCTTCGTAGAGTTCGATCTGGACGATATCAGCGGCCTCGACGCAGCCAAACGAACCGTAAACGGCGAGAAGAAACCCGTTATCGAGGTGTCGCACACCGACGACGAGGGCACCAGCATCGAGACGCACGTCGCCGGCGACCCCAACCGGATGCGGTTCGTCGAGGCGTGGCTCCGGAAGGGTGAGGAGCGCTCGTCGACGAACGTCGACCTCTCCAGCCGCGACCGGGAGGTGCTGATGGCGCTGTACTCCGGCGTCTCGCCGTTCGAGATCCCGTCGTTCCTCGGGATGGGCGTCGACGACGTCGAGGAGACGTTCGAGCGTCTCGTCGGCCTCGAAGTGGTCGAGGAAGTGCGGGTGCGCCGCGAGGTGGCGCTCAACTCCCGCGGCCGCAACATCGCCAGTGAATCGATGAACGAGCAGTAACCGACCGACCGCTCGGCGAGGGCGGGCGACCGCTCGGCACACCTCGTCGACCCATATTTAAGTCTCCCCCCGGCCGAGTGTGGACATGAGCTACGAGGCGGTGTGTTTCGACCTCGACAACACCCTGTACCCGTACCCGCCCTGCAACGAGGCGGGCAAGCGGGCGGCGCTCTCGGCGTTCCGAGAGCACGGGTACGAGATGGACCGCGAGACGTTCGACGATCTGTACACGACTGCGCGGCAGGCGACGAAGCGCGAGACCGGCGGCACCGCCGCCTCGCACAATCGGCACCTCTACTTTCAGCGTGCGCTCCGTCGCCACGCGGACGGGCACGACGCCGCGACCGCACTCGCGCTCGGCGACGCCTACTGGGAAGGATACGCGAGCGAAATGACGCTCTGTGATGGCGTCGAGCGCGTGTTCGACGCCCTCGCGTCGGCGGGAACCCACGTCGCTATCGTGACGAACCTCACGGCCCGCGTCCAACTGCAGAAGCTCGCTCGCCTCGGGATAGACGACCGGATAGACCGCCTCGTCACCTCCGAAGAGGTGGGTCGCGAGAAGCCGAGCGCGCTCCCGTTCACGGCCGCGCTCGCGGCGTTCGACTGCCGACCGAGCGAGGCGCTGATGGTCGGCGACAACGTCGGCGCCGACGTCGGCGGCGCGAACGCGGTCGGAATGGACACGGCGCTGTTCGACGCGGGGGCGACCGCCGTCGACGGCGACGGCGACCCCGAAGCGACGGACGACCGGCAGGGGATCCGGCAGCCGGACTACCGACTGGACGCCTTCGCCGACCTGACGGAGGTGGCGCTGTGACCTGGGACGCGACGGACCCCGACCCGGACCTGCTCCGCGACGCCCGCGAGGCGGTCGTTGAGTACGCGCCGGCGCTCGCCGATCTGACGCCCGGTCGGACCGGGAACCTCAGTGTCCGCGACGGCGACGCGGTCGCGGTGACGCCGACGGGCGTCCCGTACGACTCCTTCGACGCCGACGACGTGCCGGTCGTCGGCCTCGACGGCGAGCGGCTGGCCGGCCGGATGGCACCGTCGAGCGAGGTGCCGATGCATACGGGCATTTATAAGCACGACCGGCCGGGAGCGGTCGTCCACACTCACTCGCCGTGGGCGACGACGATGGCGACGCTCGGGCGGAAGCTGCCGCCCGTTCACTACATGATCGTCTCGGTCGGCCGAGAGGTCCCGCTCGCCGACTACGCGCCGTACGGGACCGAGGAATTGGCCGCGAACGTCGTCGGTGCGATGGCCGCGGCCGACTCCGATGCGGCTATCCTCGCGAATCACGGACTCGTGGTGACCGGCCCGGACCTGGAGACCGCAGTCGAGAACACCCGCCACGTGGAGGACCTCTGCCGGCTCTACCTCCGGGCGTCGGCGGTCGGCGAGCCGAACGTCCTCACCGACGACCAACTGGCGACCGTCGAGGAGCGGTTCGAGAGCTACGGACAGCAGCCGGACGCCGAGTAGGGGCGGCTCGGCGACAGTCGCCCGGTTATATAAATACCCGGACGGCTACCGGATCGGTATGCCCGAGTACGAGCCGGCGGCCGAGGTGCGCGAGACCGCCGAGAAGATCGCGACGATGGAGATCCGCGGTGCGGCGACCATCGCGTCGGCGGCGGCCGAGGCGCTCGCCGAGCAGGCCGGCGCGGCCGCGGCGAGCGGACCGACCGCGACAGACCCGGACGCGTTTCGCGCGTCGATGCGCGCCGCGGCCAGGGCCCTCCACGAGACGCGGCCGACCGCCGTTTCGCTGCCGAACGCCCTCCGATACGTCCTCCAGCGGATGGAGGGCGACGACGTCGACGCGCTCCGCCGGAGCGTGGTCGACGCGAGCGAGGCGTTCGTCCGCCAGCTCGACCGCGCGCAAGAGGACCTCGGACGGGTGGGCGCGAACCGCCTCGCCGACGGCGACACGGTGATGACGCACTGCCACTCGACGGACGCGCTCGCGTGCATCGAGGCGGCCGTCGAGCAGGGGAAGTCGATCTCGGCGGTCGTCAAGGAGACCCGTCCGCGCCAGCAGGGCCACATCACCGCCGAAGCGCTTCGCGACGTTGACGTCCCGGTCACCCTCATCGTCGACTCCGCGGCGCGGCGGTACCTCGACGAGGTCGACCACGTCGTCGTCGGCGCCGACTCCATCGCCGCGGACGGCGGCGTGATCAACAAGATCGGCACCTCTGGGCTCGCGGTCAACGCCCGCGAACGCGGCGTGCCGATCATGACCGCCGCCCAGACGATCAAGCTTCACCCGGAGACGCTCACGGGCCACACCGTCGAAATCGAGATGCGGTCGGAAGACGAGGTGATCGATCCCGGGACCCGCGAGGAGATCGGCGAGATCGACGTCGAGAACCCGGCGTTCGACGTGACGCCGCCGCGGTACATGGACGCGATCGTCACCGAGCAGGGCCAGTTCCCGCCCGAGAGCATCGTGACGCTGATGCGCGAGCTGTTCGGCGAGGGCGCCGCGGAGCCGTGGGCGGAGCCATGAGCGGGCGTGACGAGGATGACGAGGATGGAGAAAGCGAGGTCGGCGACGACTGGGAGGAGGAGGTCGCGGAGTGGGACGAGGAGGTCTCCGAGTGGGAGGACGACACCATCGACGACGACTCCATCGACGACGACCCCGACCTCGTGCCCGACGAGTCTTCTCGCACGCCGAAGGTGATCGCCGCGGGCCACATCAACTGGGACGTGACGATCCACGTCGATCAGCTGCCGGAGCCGGACGGCGAGACGCGGATCACTCGCCTCGAACAGTCCGGAGGCGGGAGCGCCGCGAACGTCGCGGTCGGACTCGTCGACCTGGGCGGCCAGTCGGTCGTGTACGGGAGCGTCGGCGGCGACGAGTCGGGCGCGCTCGCGCTCCGCGAACTCGCGAGCGCCGGCGTCGACCCCGGACATGTGCTCGTCGATGCCGACGAACCCACCTCGGTGAAGTACGTGATCGTCGACGGCGGCGGCGAGCTGTTGATGCTGGCGAACGACGGCGCCAACGAGTCGTTCACGGCCGCCGGGCTCGACCGCGACACCCTCGCGGCCGCCGACCACCTGCATCTCACGGGCCAGGAGCCGGAGACGGCGGCCGCGCTGGCGACCGCCGCGAGCGAGGCAGGCGCGACCCGCAGCTTCGACCCCGGTCGGCGCGTCGGCGACAGGGCGTTCGACGCCGCGCTCCACGCCAGCGACGTGCTCTTTTTAAATGCCCCCGAGGCGGACGCGCTGGCCGACTCGACCGACATCGATCCGTGGGAGCCCGACGATCGCGTGGTCGCGATCAAGCTCGGGAGCGAGGGCGCGACGATACGGACGCCTCACGGCGACGTCTCTCACCCCGGTTTCGGTGTCGACCCGATCGACACGACCGGCGCGGGAGACGCGTTCGCGGCCGGGTTCCTCGGCGCGGCCCTCCGCGAGCCTGACATCGTCGACGGCGGCTTCTCGCACGACCCGCGCGACTACCAGGTACCGCTGCTCGTCGCCAACGCCTGCGGCGCCGTCGCGGCCGAAACGGTGACCGCCCGGGCGGACCTCTCGTGGGATCGGGTCCGCGACGTCATGGGCGAGTCCCCGGAGTCGGACCTGCTGATCGAGGTCCGCGTCTAGACGGGGTCAACGACGACCCGTCGAACGCGTCACGGGCGCTCAGTCTTCTCCGGGCGCCTCGAACAGATCGCCGAGCACGTCACCCTCGCCGCCTTCCTCATCGCGGTCGAGGCCGGCAGCGAGCCCGAGCGCGAGCGCAATCCGCGCTTTCGACGCCGGGAGCGCGCCGGCGAACGTCACGCCGTGCTCTGCCAGCGTAACCGCGCCGCCGGGAGTCCCGTACACCGGTTCGGTCGGACCCGCCGGGGGGCGTCCGGCGACGACGACCGAGACCTCCGGGAGTGCATCGGCGACGGCATCGCCGATAGCGCTCGTCGCGTTGCCGAGGCCCGTCCCTTCGATCACGAGTCCGCTGACCCCGGCGTCGACCGCGCGTTCGACCGCGCCCGCGCCGACGCCCGTCCCGGAGTGGATCACGGGCACCTCCGGCACGGCCTCGGCGTCGTCGATAGCGTCGGCGAGCGGGGGGACGTCGACCCCGCGCCGCGGCTCACGAACGAGTCGCGATCCGGCGCGCGTGAAGGTCGCGACCGGACCGGTCCCGGGCGAGGTCATCGTCGACAGCGCGTTGCTGTGCCCCTTGATCACGTCGCGGGCGGCGTGCAGTTCGTCGTCGAACGCGACGTGGACGCCCGGCGCGAAGCGGTCGTCAGCGGCGGCCCGGACCGCGAGTGTCAGATTCGCGGGCGCGTCGCTGGACGCCTCGTCGAGCCGGCGCTGCGCCCCGGTGACGATCACCGGCGCGTCGAGGTCGGTGAGCAGGTCGAGCGCGAACGCGGTGTCGGCGAGCGTGTCGGTGCCGTGGGTGACGACGACGCCGTCCGCGCCGCTCTCAACTTCTTCGCGCGCGGCGGCCGCGGTCGCGAGGACGTCGCGCCAGCGGACGTCGAACCCGGGCTGTGCGCAGACCTCGCGGGCGCTCACGGTTGCGTATCGCTCGACGCCCGGTACCGCCGCGACGAGGTCGTCGCCGGTCTTCGCCGGCGCCGCGCCGCCGTCGTTCGGTTCGGACGCGATGGTGCCGCCGCAGGCGACGACGGCGACGCGCGGCTTCGGCCCCCCGTCGGTCACGGGTCGTCCCCGGTCGTGCGCCCCGCACTCCGCCGTCGACTCGGTGTCGGTCATACCCCTCGGTTCGCTCGGAGGACCAAAGCGGTTGGTTCCGCGGCAGGTGCGCGCGCCGTCGCCTCGGCGCCGTCGGCGCCTCCAAACCGCGGACGATCCGCGGATCGACGCGAGTCGCCGCTGTTGATCGCACGGATTCGCATATTCTCCAGAAAAAGGATGAGATGCGGATATGAACGATTAAAACGTTTCTGAGGCGTTTTTAAAACGTCCCTACCGGTCGAGAAACGTGGTGAAAACCCCCGAACCCTCGCCCGGCTATATGAGGTCCCCCGTCGTAGAGAGAATCGTCTAATGTCGATCCCCGCTCCAACGCGCCTCGCCTCCGGCCGACGGGTCGCCGGGCTGATGACCGGCACGGTAAAAGCCGCGGCCTTCTGGGCCGCAATCGCCATCCCGGCCACGTATCCCGTGCTGCTGTACATGGGACTCGACGGCGGCGCCGGACTGCTGTTCATCGGCCTGCTGTTCGCGAACGCGCTGGCGCTCGCGATCGGACACGACCACAAGCGCTGACCGGCAACCCGCTGACCTGCGAGGCGTCGCCCTCCAGACGCACCGGATCGTTCGAACGCTCCCTCCTCCCCCGTGCGCTTCCATCGTCGCTCGGCCTCGACGCCGTCCTCCGGCCCCGTCTCGAAGCGCTTACCCACTGGCCGACCCGACTCTCGGTATGACCGACGAGATGCACGTCGAGTGGCGTGATTGGGGGCCCGAGGCGTTCGCCGAGGCGGACGAGCGCGACCGCCCGGTCCTCCTCTCGCTGTCCGCCACCTGGTGCGAGGGCTGTCACGAGATGGACGCCGTCACGTACGCCGAGCCCCGGATCGCCGCCAACGTCAACGAGGGGTTCGTTCCCGTCCGGGTCGACGTCGACCGCCACCCCCGAGTGCGTGAGCGGTACAACATGGGCGGGTTCCCGACGACGGCGTTTCTCACCCCCGACGGCGAACTCCTCACCGGCGCGGGCTATCTCAACGTCGACGGGATGCGTCAGGTGCTCGAGTCCGTCCGACAGCTGTGGACCGACAAGGGTCGCTCGGCCGGGCGGGTCCCCCGCGCGCTCGACGCCGACCTCCCGCCTCACGGGGACCTGAGCGATGCCATCGAGAGCCACCTCGCCGGGCAGGTGGAGGTGAAGTACGACGAGGAGTACGCCGGCTGGGGGACGGACGCCAAGTTCCCGCTTCCCCGCACCGTCGAGTTCGCGCTGAAGCGAGACCGCGACCGCGCCCTCCGGACGCTCGACGCGGTGCGCGACCACCTCGCCGACGACGTCGCCGGCGGCTTCTTCCGGTTCGCGGGGACCCGCGACTGGGGCGACGTCGCCTACGAGAAGCCCGTCGACACGAACGCGGCGGTCACCCGAGCGTTCGCGAACGCCTACCTCTACACCGGCGACGAGGCCTACCTGGCGCCCGCGACAGACGCGGTCGACTTCCTCACCGACGACCTCTGGACCGGCTACGGCGTCGGCGGCAGCCTTGGACCCGGGCTCGGCCGCGCTTACTACGCCGCGCCCGCCGACGACCGCGCCGATCTCGACTCGCCCCGTCGCGATCTGACCGTCTTCGCCGGCGGGAACGCGCTCGCGGCCGACGCGTTGCTCGCGGTCGCCGCGTACACCGACGACGAGCACGCTCGCGAATACGCCGACCGGATCCTCGACGGCCTCGAACGCGATCTGATCGACGCCGACACGGGCGAGGTGACGCACTACCGCGGCAGCGACGAAGTCGGGGAGTCGGACCTGCTCGACGACGTCGCCCGCGTCGTCGGCGCGTACGTGCGGGCCGCCGGTGTCCTCGGCGAGGGCGCCGACGTCGCCCGTTCGGTCGCGGACCGGGCGATAGATCGACTTCGCGTCGACGGCTCGTTCGTGGACGGCCCCCGGTCGGGAGCGGGACTGCTCGACCGTCCGTTCCGCCCACTTGATGGCAACGTCGAGTTCGCGACCGCGCTGCTCGACCTGGCCGCCCTGACCGGCGAGGACCGCTACCGCGAGGTCGCCCGCGAGACCGCGGCGTCGTTCGCGGGGGCCACGGATCGACTCGGCGTGCAGGTCGCCGGCTACGGGAGTCTCGTCGGGCGACTGCTCCGCGGCACGACCGTCATCGCGGTCGGCGACGAACCGGGGAGCGACCTCCACCGCGCCGCGTGGCGGGTCGCGGACCACGAGAAGGTCGTCGCGCCGAACGCCCACGCGGAGGGGTCGCCGGCGCCGCGCTCGGTCCCCGCCGGGTCGGCGGTCGTGCTCGCCGGCGACGTGGTCTCCGACCCGGCGGAAACGCCTGACGAGTTGATGCGCCGGATCGCCGACACCGCCGAATAGCACGCGAAACAGAACGTTCTCGCCGGCAGCAAACCGGCTCTGTCGGTTCGGTCGACCGTGGTCCGGAACCGGTGTGCGCCTTCCCACCCTAACCGCGTGTAAACGGACGACGCGTTTATGCCACTGCCGCCAGATCAAATGGTATGGCATCTCTCCGGGATCTGGGGCTTTCCGAGTACGAGGCGCGCGCGTACCGGGCCCTGCTTCGTACCGGACCGACGACGGCGAAGGACCTCTCGCGAGCCAGCGAGGTTCCGATGGGGCGGGTGTACGACGTGTTAAACAGCTTAGAGCAGCACAACCTCGTCCGGAGCCAGGCAGCCAGCCGACCGAAGAAGTACGCCGCCGTCGAGCCCGACGCCGCGCTCGACCGCCTACTCGAGGAGAAGAAGCGTGAGCTCCAGACGCAGTCGGAGCAGTACGAGGAGGTCGTCGCCGACCTCTCGACGGAGCTCGACGCGGGGGAACCGGTCGACGGACAGTTTTGGACCGCGGCGGTCGGTGCGGAGGAGGCCACGGACCTCCTCTTAGAGCGGATCGCGGCCGCCGAGCGCCGGATGGTTGTGGTCGCCGGCGCGCCTGCGACCGGATTCGATCTCGGGACCATCGGCGAGCAAGTGACGAACCAGCTAGAGGAGGCGCTGGAACGAGGCGTCGAGATCCGGGTGCTGCTGTCGCCGGAGGCGGTGGACGCGTTGCCACGGAGCGTCGGCCGACGCTACACCGCCGAACTCTCGCAGGTCGACGGGTTCGAAGTTCGGACGACGCCCGGGGTCGACGGGACGTTCAACCTCTTCGACGGGATCGAGGTGTGCATCGAAGTGCCTCACCCCCTCTCGGGAGACGAGCCGTTCGCGATGATCGACGTGAAGGACGCGGAGTTCGCGACGAGCGTCAAAGAGCAGTTCGAGCCGCGGTGGGCGGACGCGGAGCCGCTGTCGTTCGGGTGACGTCGGTCGAGGAGCTTCCGGTCGAGGAGAGTTCGGTCGGTTCGCGAACCTCGGGCCGGCTCAGCGGGCGTTCAGTTCGGTCCGCAGGTCCCGCATCGTGACCTCGCGCTCGGCGTGGGCGTTGTGTTGGTGGATCGATTCGTCGTTCGACTGTTTCATGTGCACCACGGCGTCGTCCGGGAGGTGGTCGAACTCCTCGACCGTCCCCTCCGCGAGCGCGCGAACGCAGTCCTCGACGAACTTTGCGTCGGCGTGCGCCTCGTAGGTCATGTGGTCCTCGTCGGGCCGTTTCGCCATGTTGTAGATCCGGGCGCTCATCGAGTCGCGAGCCACGTCGATCAGGTCGCGGAGGTCGATGTCGGGATGGCCGTCGGTGGTGACGGTGAGCGTCGCGTGACCGCGCTGGGAGTGGCCCGGCTGTGGGACGGCGTCGAGGAACTCCTCGGTCGTCTCCTCGTCGACGCCCAGTTCGGCGAGTTTGTCGCGGGCGCGGGACTCGCTCATCCCCTGCGAGCAGGGACAGACGGTCATCCCGGTGACTTCCGCGCCGATCTCCTCTCGGGTTCCCTCTTCGGTCGCGGTCGCGCTGGCGATGATCGTCGACGTGCTCTGCGTCTCGATCCCGGACGCCGGCGTGTTCTCACGGGTGACCAGCTCCGCGGTCATGGAGACCTCGGCGGTGGTCGTGTAGTCGTGTTTCTCCAAGAGTCGTTCGGCGGCGTCGCCGCAGACGTCCTCGACGCGGTACGCCTCCTCGCGGGTGATATCCTCTAATATCTCGTCGATCGTCGCGAGGTTCCGCGACATGTCGATCCCCTTGCGACCGCTCGGCAGGTCGACGAACACCTCGAACTCGGCCATGAGGACGATGGGGCGCTGGTCTTCCCGGGCGAGTTTGACGAGTTTCTCCACGCCGGTGACGCCGACCTGCGAGAGCCCGACGCTGACGTCGGGTGCCGACGCCTGAACGTCGGGCAACTGATGACTCATTACGAAGCGGGTAGGGAACTCCCGGGATTAGCACTTTCGATAGGGGGCCTTGCGTAGGGTAGTTCTCTCGCCCGCTCCGGGGGTCTCTCGACCGTCGGCCAGCGGGATCCGGAGCGCCGCCATCGACGTCTCGGCGGGTGCCGTCGCCGACGCGTACAGCCGGCCCGACTCGCGGTGTGGTACCCGCTCCCGGGCGACGGTCGTAACGCACCATTTATACCTGCGGCAGCGGAACGTAGCCCAAGACCATGCCGAGTTCCAATGGGCCCCAGAAGGCGACCCGCGACAAGCTCTCGAACAAACCGCGCGACCGCGGCACGTCGCCGCCGCAGCGAGCCATTCAGGAGTTCGAGGCCGGCTCGCAGGTCCACCTCAAGATCGACCCCAGCGTGCAGGAGGGTCGGTTCCACCCGCGCTTCGACGGTCGCACCGGTACCGTCGTGGGGAAGCAGGGCGCCGCGTTCAAAGTCGAGATTCCAGACGGCGGGAAGACGAAGACGCTCATCGTCCGCGCCGCCCACATGAGCGCCCAGCAGAACTGAGATGACGATCTTCAAAGAGAAGGTCGACGAGGAGTACGTCACCATCTCCGAGGCGAAGGAAATCCTCGTGGACATCGAGGCAGAGCGCGCCGAGGACGAGGACCGTGACCTCCGCTACGAGCTCGCCCGCGCCATCGAGCACGTCAACCGGTTCGCTCGGCTCGACGCCGACGAGTCCCGCGATCTCGTCGAAGAGCTGACGGAGCTCGAACAGATCGACTTGCCGACCGCGGTAAAGATCGCCGACCTCCTCCCCGCGGATCGCACCGAACTGCGCTCGGTGTTCGCCCAAGAGCGCTACTCACTGGACGGCGACGAACTCGACGACGTGCTCGACGTCGTCGCGAAGTACGCCTGAAACAGGGTCGTGCGAACCGTTTTCTCTCGAAACCCGACCGACGAGACCCCGGAATCCCTTTGAACGGCCGTGACGAGTGTTCTCCTATGATCGACGAGACCGTCGCCGAGATCCGGGCGATGCAGACCCACAGCACGTCGGCGGTGGCAGTGAAGGCGACGCAGGCGCTCGCTGAGCTTCTCGACCGCGAGTACGTGACCGTTGACGAGTTCGAGCGCGACTTAGAGCACAACGCGGGCGTGCTCCGCCGGTCGAACCCCTCGCACGCCGCGCTCCACAACGCGATGCGCGATGTCGAGCGCTCAATCATCGGCGAGCCCACCGGCGTCGAGGACGCGAAACAGCTCCTCGAGGACACGATCGACCGCGTCGTCGACGATATCGAGACGGCGAAGGGCAAGGCCGCGGCCATCGCGGCCGAGCGCATCGAGGACGGCGACACGCTGCTGGTCCACGACTACTCGACGACGGTGCTGGAGTCCATCGAGAATGCCGCCCGCGACGGCGCGCACCTGACAGTCTACGTCACGGAGGCGCGTCCGAGAACGCTCGGCCGGAAGACGGCGCGCGTGCTCGCTGGCATATCCCGCGTCGATGTCCGCATGGTCGTCGACAGCGCCATGGGGTACGCGCTCCGCGACTGCGACCACGTCCTCCTCGGGATTACCTGTATCACCGGCGGCACGTACTACAACCGGATCGGGACGTTCCCCGTGGTCGTCACCGCGCGCGAACTCGGCGTCCCGGTGACGGTGGTCGGCTCGGGCGCGAAGACGATCGAGGAGTTCCGCTTCGAGAACGAGTTCCGCGACGCGGTCGAGGTGATGCGCGAACCTGTCGAGGACGTCGTGATCGAGAACCCGAGCTACGACGCGACCCCAATCGGGATGATCGACACCGTGATCACCGACGACGGCGTCGTCGAGTAAGTCGCCTGCCCGCTCGGCCGCTCTCGCTCGCCTCCTTGCAATTTCCCCGTTCCGCTGCGTCCCATAGATTCCGGGCCGATGAGCGACGGAAGTGATTTGTGCATGGGGTGTGTTAACTAATCCTATGAGCGCGCACGCAGGCACTGCGACCGCCTTCCGGATCCCGACGATGGACCCGGCGGCGACGGCTGAGTGCACGACCCTCTCGTGTGAGGCCGGCGCGGCGGTGACCGCACCGGTCGTGGTCGCCACGGTCGTCGCCGTCGGTCTCGGGGCGTTCCTCGCGTTCGCGTACGTCCACGACGCCATCGATGCCGACCGACGCGAGCGGCGGCGCGTGCTCGCCGAGCGCGACGCTTTCGAGGCGTTCGCCGACCGCGTCGCCGCCCTCGACTCGGCGCCCCCCGAATCGACGACGTCTGGGCTCAATGGGTCGGCGGTCGCGGTCCGCACCGTCGACAGGGTCGGCCCCGCCGGCGACGTGCGACTCAGGCGCGTGCTGGCGGCGTACCGCGATACGGTGATGTCGGTGCCCCACTACCGACAGGAGTACGACGAGACGGTCACGGAGAGCCTCGCGGCTGAGCTGGGTCCGGACACGACGGTCGCGCTGGCGTCGGACGGCACCCTCTGTGCGGGATCGAAGTCGGCGCTCGTCAGGCGCGGCCGGCGGGCGGCCGAGGCGCGCTCGTCGCTCGCCGACGCGATCGGCGAGGAGATCGACTCGCTCCGAGCGTTCGAAGACGACCTCTCCCGCGTCGATCGGCGGCGTCGGTGCCTCATCGAACACCTCGACGGCATCTCCGGCTCCGGAGCCGACGCGGCGATCGACGTCTGGGAGCGGCTCGACGACCTCGAACGGGAGTGCGACGAGATCGCGGCAAACCGACAGACGACGCTGTCCGACCCGCCGATGTCCCCGGTCGGCGCGGTCGACACCGGGGGAGATCGCGGGTTCTACGAGTACCTGTACGCCCCGATTGACGGGCCGCGATATCCCGTGCTGGCAGCGGTCTCGGAGCTCGCGGAGCGGATACGTACCGATCGCGACTGCGTCGCGAACCGGCTCGCGAGCGCCCGGTAGCCGGGCACACGCCGGTCGTCTCCTTGCGGACCCGTCGGAGCGTACTCGTCACCCCGAGCGGCCGGTACGCTGCGGCTACTAATGGCACGTGGGCACCCACCGAACCCACATGATGATTCACCTCCCCGGGGGTTGCGACCGATCGACCGGACCCGACCGCCACCGAACCGACCGCGGCGGGCGGTAACCGATGTTCGGAACGAGCGGCGTCCGCGGTCGAGTCGGATCCGACGTCACCGCCGACCTCGCGCTCGACATTGCGCGCGCGCTCGCGACTGACGCGGACCGGGTCGTGGTCGGTCGCGACGTCAGGGACTCCGGCCGGGCGCTCGTCGACGCGCTCTGCGCCGGACTGACCGAGTGCGGCGCGGACGTGATCGACGTGGGAACGGCGTCGACGCCGACGATCGCTCGGGCGATAGGCTCCCGAGACGCGGACGCCGGCGTCGCGGTCACCGCCTCGCACAATCCGCCACAGGACAACGGGATCAAGCTGTGGACGCCGTCCGGTCAAGCGTTCGACGAGACGCAGCTGGCGGCGATCGAGCGCCGCGTCGACTCGGAGGTGACACCGTTCGCCGACTGGGATGGACACGGTGACCGGACCCGATGGGACGGCGCGGCGGACGCGCACAGGCGTACGCTCTTGGAGGTCGGTCGACGCCGAGCGGCGGCCGCGGGCGTCGAACTCGACGGCTTCCACGCCGTCGTCGACGTGGGGAACGGGACCGGCGGGATCACCGCCGACGTCCTCCACGAACTCGGTGCGACCGTCGAGACGCTCAACGCGCAGCCCGACGGCCGTTTTCCGGGACGGCCGAGCGAGCCGACCGCGGAGGCCTGCACCGGGCTGATCGCCCACGTCGCAGCGCGTGGCGCCGACCTCGGAATCGCGCACGACGGCGACGCGGACCGGATGATGGCCGTCGACGACACGGGCCGGTTCCGCTCGGGGGACGAGCTCCTGACCGTGTTCGCGCTCCAGGCGGTAGCCGCCGGGGACCGCGTCGCCGCGCCCGTTGACACGAGCCTCGCGGTCGACGACGCGCTTGCGGCACGCGGAGCGTCGGTGGTGCGAACCCGCGTCGGGGACGCGTACGTCGCCGATCGGACCCGCGAGGAGGGCGTCGTGTTCGGCGGCGAACCCTCCGGCGCGTGGATCTTCCCGACCGAGACCCGCTGTCCCGACGGCCCGCTCGCCGCCGTCGCGCTCGCGGTGTTGGCGGCGGACCGACCACTCTCAGAGCGCGCCGACGAACTTCCCACCTATCCCATCCGTCGCGAAGCGATCGAGACGACACGGACGGAGGCGACGATGGCTGCCGTGACCGAGCGGGTCCGCGAGTCGTACGACGACGTGACCGGGATCGACGGCGTCCGCGTCGAGGTCGACGACGGCTGGTTCCTGATCCGGGCCTCGGGGACTCAGCCGCTGATCCGCGTGACCGCGGAGGCGCGTGATCCTGAGACGGCGGACCGGATCCGCTCGACGGCCAGATCGTTCGTCGTCGACGCTATCGCCGACCTCGACGACAGTACGACCACCGACTCAGACGCGGACGAGTGAGCGCGGGCCTCGACCGACCGCCCGCCGCGCGCTCGAGGGCACTGTGACGGTTCTTGGCACGGTACTACGTGAGTAGTGCCGACTCGATTGACATGCCATACACGTCGACACAATCGGGATGCCCCCGGCGGCGTTGCATACAATCAGACAGATGAACTCGGACATTGCCGACACACTCTGCTGGGACATCGTGACGACCGTCGCCGAAGAACGGGACATCGAGCCGGACCGCATCGACGACCGCCTGTACGACGTGATCGACGTCGAATCGCTGGCGCGCCTCGTCGAACAGGCACAGCGCGTCGACACGATGGACCTCTCCGTTTCCTTCCGGATGGCCGGTTGTTTCGTCACCGTAACCGGGGAACGGACCGTCCGTGCCAGCGCCCCGAACTAACGACCGATCGGACACTGTCGACGGCGGCCGCTCACCGAACGACCTCTCCACGCTCTACGCTTACGGGAAGCCCGTCGAGGATCCGCTCCGCCGCGTCGCCGTCTCCGTAGGGGCTCTCCCAGTCCGCGCCCGCCGCAAGCGACTCGGTCACGGCGCGGTTGATACCGTCTGGAGAGCACTGGCCGAGTCGGTTCGCACCGATCTCGGTCGTCTCGGGCCGCTCGGTGTTGTTCCGGAGCGTCACGCACGGAACTCCGAGGATGCACGCTTCCTCCTGCACGTCGCCCGAGTCGGTGAGGACGACCGCCGACGCCCCGAGTAGCTGCACGAACTCGGCGTACTCCTGCGGGTCGATCGCCCGAACTCCGGCGGGAACATCGACGCCGAACCGCTCCATCTGCTCGCGAGCGCGTGGTTGAACCGGATAGACGACCTCCATGCCGTGGGCGTGACCGGCGCGAGCCGCCCCCTCGAGCAGGGACCGGAAGCGGTCCGGGTCGTCGACGTTCGTTCGGCCGTGGACGTCCATGAGGAGGAAGCCGTCTTCGGCGAGACCGAGGTCGTCGAGGACCGCGCCCTCGTCGGACCCGGCCTCGCGGACGCGGTCGAGCGCGTCGACCGCCGTGCTTCCGGTGACGGTTATCCGAAGCTCCGTGATCCCCTCGCGGATGAGGTACCAGCGGTTCTTCTCGGTCGGCGCGAACAGGTAGTCGGCAACGTGATCGGGGACCACTCGGTTCGTCTCCGCCGACGTCCTCCGGTCGAAACTCCTGAGCCCGGCGCCTACGCGAGCGACCTCGGGACGCATCTTGCTGGCGGCTATCGCGCCGGCGAGGGTGCTGTTCGCGTCCCCGTGGACGACGGCGGTGTCGGGGTCAACCTCTACGAGGGCCCGCTCGATCTCGGCCAGCATCATGCCGGTCTGCTCGCCGTGCGAGCCCGTCCCGACGTCCAGGGTGATATCGGGCGCCGGCAGATCGAACTGATCGAACAAGGGGCGCTCGACTCCGCCGAACCGACGCTCGCCCGTGTCGATCACCGCGTGGTCCACCTCGTACCGCTCACATGCCCGGATCACAGGCGCGAGCCTGACCGCCTCGGAGACGGTACCGATCACGAATGCGAGCTCGGTCACTGGCCGTCTACCCCCGTCCCGTCGCCGGCGGTCCCTCCGTCGTGAGCAACGTCGAAACGTCGGTCCACGGGGCCGACGGGGTCGTGCTCGTCCATCGCGGGCGCACCGATGTCTTGGACCAATCCTTCGTTTTCAACGACGTCGAGCCACGTCCCGAACAGCATCAGCAGGAGGCCGAGCGTCGCGACTGAGAGCGACGCCATTCCGCCGACGAACGCGTCGACGCCGGCACTCACCACCGAGTAGCCACCCCCGGCGACCCCGACGACCGTGACGATGGCGCCCAGCGCGTAGCACGCCACGATCGGGTGGAATCGCCGGAGGACGTAGCTCCGGGCGATCCGCGTGAGGAAGTTCCGCGCGATCAGCGCGGAGAGGCGGGGGATAAACGTCGAGTAGCGGATGGTGCTCCGCTCGTCGCCGTACCGCGCCGGGTGCGCGACGTCGGCGACCGGCTCTCGGTTGACGTTCAGCGCGAAGAGGAGGTCGTTGAGGAATCCGTACCCGTCGTACAGTCGGTCGAAATCGACGGCCCGAAGCCCCTCGCTGGAGATCGCCGTGAAGCCGTTCTGCGGATCGGACAGCTCCCAGTAGCCGCTCGAGACGCGCGTCAGCATCGTGAGCAGAATGTTCCCGAACAGCCGCCAGCGGGACATCGTCGCGCAGTCGCGAACGGACCGAAGCCGGTTCCCCTTCGCGTACGTCACCTCCCCGGCGGCGACCGGCTCGATGACGCGCTCGAGGTGCGCGGGGTCCATCTGTCCGTCGCCGTCCATGACGGCGATCACGTCCATGCCGTCCTCCAGCGCACGGGCGTACCCGGTCTTTACCGCCCCGCCGGCGCCGCGGTTTTGTTCGTGTCTGATCGGCACCACGCGGGTTCGAGTCGCCGTTCCGGCGGATCCGTTTTCGATCGCCGCCCGTTCGTTCTGTCGCCTGGCGTACTCGCGGATCTCGGCCCACGTCCCGTCGCTCGACGCGTCGTCGATCGCGTAGATCCGGTCGACGTAGGCGGGCATCGTCTCGATCACTTCTCCGATATGTCCGGCCTCGTTGTACGCGGGGACGACGACGCCGACGGCCTTCCCGTCGTACATCGTCAGCGCTGCCCTCCGACGGGGGCCGAACGTCTCTCGGCTCCGAACCGGCGGCACTGATCCCGTTGAGCCCGTTCGGGTCGGCGCGGGCCGGTCATTTCGGAGACTCCGTGTCGGTCGTCCCGGCTCGAATCCGCACCCGGACGCTCCCGGTGAAACATACCACGTCGACTATTTGACATGGGCTTTGTTATGCACTGCATCACCCAGTGACGCCGTCCGAGCCACCGCCGTCGACGCCGATTTCGGGTTCCCTTCCGCCCCCGTCGCCCGCGAGAGCACGGGCCCACCCGCGGCGTTCTTCGGCCACGCTCGGGTCGTTTCCGGTCCCGTCGTCGCGCGTTACGTCGCCCTGAACGGGGCACGCACCGCCCTGACGGTGGGCACAGGCTCGGTCACCAGCGGCCGTCAGGGAGCGGTTAGCGCCGATATGGAGATGATAACAAACTAATAATAGGTTGATCGGCTATTCACTCATCCAAATCGGCCACAGGAACCGTGCCTGTCGCATCTGACGCGGAGTTCTGAACCCCATGGAGGAAATCACGAAAGACGAGGTGTTCGAGGTGTTGAGTAGCTCACGGCGACGGCTGATCCTGTACAATCTCCACCGGCGCGGTGGTAGGGCGGTGCTGCGGGATCTCGCTCGTGACACGGCGGAAGCCGAAAGTGACGACGAGGTCGACGACGACGTCGTCAAGCGATTTTACATCTCGCTGTACCAGACGCACGTTCCGAAGCTCGAAGAGGTCGGACTGGTCCAGTACGACAGCGACACGAAGACGGTCTCGCTGACAGACCGGATCGAGGACGTCGAGGCGGTCCTGAACCCCGAGTCCGACCCCGAGCGCCCGTGGGCGCTGTACTACGGCGCGCTCGCTGTCGTCGGCAGCGGTCTCGCCGTCGTTCAGCTGTCAGGGATCGCCCCGCCGGTGACGAGTATCGGCTTCGCCGCCGCGGTGCTGTTGCTCGCGATGTACCAGTACTACGAGCGGGAGCTCAAGCGGCGAGAGTACCACTTCCTCGAACAGCTCGTCAACGACTGAGCGCCGGTTCGCGGTCAGCTACCGTGCTGGAGGCCGACGATAGTGAGGAGGCCGATGACGCTGACGAGCGTCCAGGTCGCGGCGGGGACCGCGGAGAGCGGCCCGACACCGAGCGATCCGATGGTTACGACCGCGACGACTCCGGCCGCGACGGTGGGGATCTTCCACGTCCCGATCGACTCCGTCGTCTGCTCGGTGCCCTCACCGTCGAGGTCCATGTACTCTAAGAGCTGGCTGACGGACGCCTGTAGCTCGATGGTTCCGCGGTCCTTGTTGTAGTCGATGACGCCCAGCGAGTCCATCTTCGGGAGGTGGCACTGATACAGCCCGATGTAGACGCGCTTCCGCTGGTCGGAGGAGAGCTGTCGGACGTCGATGTCGTTCTCCTCCGCGGCGATGTGCTCGGCGAGATCGTTCAACTCCGCGTACCCGTCGTTCGCGCGAAGGTACCGGATAACTCTTCGACGGCGACGATTCTTCAGGAGGTCGAATATCTCACCCTTGGTTAACTCCGACCCACCGGCGCGCGACGTCGAGCCGATGCCGTCCAAGTTGGAGATCTCCGTACTATTGGATTCGTCGTCTGACCCGTTCCTCGTATTCATCGATTGACTGCTGGGTGACCCCGTTTTTCCCGCGGACATATCTCATCGTTACATGGCATCAACCCTTAGATATACAGACATTACTGCCCGTTCGACCGGCGGCTGAAGGGTTATGTATGTGTGAGAATGCTCTTCTGGAGCGCCCTGAAAATGCCAAAATTCGCGTCTTGAGGCGCTCAGGCGCCGTTAAGAGATGCTTATTATCATTCGTGATGATTGGTCTTCTCTGACACCGGCTCTGGAGAGAATCGCAGTCGACGCGCCCGGCGGAGGCTCGCGCTCGCTCACTCGACCGTCACGCTCTTCGCGAGGTTGCGCGGCTTGTCTATCGGGCGCGAGAGCTCCTCGGCCGCCATGTACGAGACTAACTGGAGCTGGACGTTCGCCAGGATGCCGGAGACGTCGTGGTGCGTGTCCGGGATCCGTAGCACGTGGTCCGCGTAGTCCTCGATCTGTGCGTTACTGTCGGCGGTCACGGCGACGATGGGCGCGTTCCGCGCACTCACTTCCTTGGCGTTGTGGAGCGTCTTCGTGTCGTTCCGCCCGGTGAAGACGGCGAACACCGGCGTGTTCTCCGTGACGAGTGCGAGGGGGCCGTGTTTGAGTTCGGCGGCCGAGAACCCCTCCGCGTGGTCGTACGTTATTTCCTTGAACTTCAGTGCCCCCTCGAGCGCCACAGGGTGCGCGACGCCCCGGCCGATGAAGAAGTAGGAGTCGGCGTCCCGGTACGTGCTGGCGACGGACTCCGCCGCTGGCTCGTCGAGAATCTGCTGGACGTCGTCCGGCAGCGCCGCGAGCGAGCTGAGCAACTCGCTCGAATCACGGGGGGCCCCTCCGTTCGTGTCGTAGCTCAGCCGTTCGCTGAGCAGGATCAGCGTCGCCACCTGGGACGAGAACGACTTCGTCGCGGCGACACCGATCTCGGGACCCGCCCGGATGTAGACGGTGTGTTCACACTCGCGCGTGATCGTGGACCCGACCACGTTCGTCACGGCGAGCGTGCGGGCGCCCGTCCCCTGCACGCTCCGAATCGCCGAGAGAGTGTCCGCGGTCTCGCCGCTCTGGGTGACGGCGATGACGAGCGTCCCCTCGTCCACCGGCGGCGGATTCGAGCCGTACTCCCCCGACAGGAACGCCTGTGCCGGTATCCCCCGGTCCGCGAGCAGCGTCGTCGCGTACAGCGCCGCGTGATACGAGGTGCCCATGGCGACCAGATGTACCGAATCGATCCCGTCGAACGCGTCCTCCGGGAGTTCCTCGAACTCGACGCGACCCTCGACGGGGTCCATCCGGCCCCGAATGGTCTGTCGGAGCGCGGCCGGCTGCTCGTGGATCTCCTTGAGCATGTAGTGGTCGTACCCTCCCTTTCCGGCGTCGTTCGGGTCCCAGTCCACGCGCTCGAACGGGCGCTCCACCGGCTCCCCGTCCGTGTCGGTGATCGTGTACCCGTCCGGCCGTATCGTGACCACGTCGCCGTCGCGGAGGTAGATCACCTCGTTGGTGTACTCGAGGAACGCCGGCACGTCGCTCGCGAGGTAGTGGGCGTCGTCCGCGCGACCGAGCACGAGCGGCGACCCGCTCCGCGTTCCGAACACGGTGTCGGACCCCTCGAACACCGCCGCGATGGCGTAGCTTCCGGAGAGGCGGTCGATGGTGCGTCTGAACGCCGCCTCCGGACCGTAGCCTGCCGAGAGGAACTCCTCGAGCAGGTGCGGGATGACCTCGGTGTCCGTCTCGCTCGTGAACTCGTGTGCGCTCAATTCGGCTTTCAGCTCGGCGTAGTTGTCGATGATCCCGTTGTGAACCACGGCGACCTGACCGAGACAGTCTGTGTGCGGGTGGGCGTTCGCGTCAGTCGGCGGTCCGTGGGTGGACCACCTCGTGTGACCGATCCCGGTCGATCCGCGAACGGACGACTGATCGATGGCGTCACAGAGGACGTCGATCTCCCCCTCGCGTTTCACCACGTTGATCCCGTCGGGAGTCACGGTGGCGACGCCCGCGGAGTCGTAGCCGCGGTACTCCAGATTGCGGAGCCCGGAGAGGAGTTCCCCGATTGCGGGCCCGGTGCCGACGCGTGCGGTGATGCCGCACATTACGCCACCACCTCCGCGTTCTCGGGAACGTCGCGACGGAGCGAGATACCCGGCGCGACCGTCCCGCGCGGTCCCACCCGACAGCCGGGGGTGATCGTGACGTTGGCGCCGACGGTGGCGCGGTCCGCGACCACGCCGCCGAGCCGTCGGTCCGTGTGCTCGATGCCGTCGATGACGAGCGTCGCCGACCGCCCCGGCGACACCGTCCCGTCGCCGATCGTCGCACCGCCGCCGACGATGGTGTCTCGGAGCAGTGCGTTCGCGCCGATGCGGGCGTCCGGTCCGACGATGGAGCCCTCGAGAACCGCGTTCTCACCGACGATCGTACTGGAGAGGAGACAGGTGCCCCTCTTCACGACGGCGCCGGCCGACACCGTGCAGTCCGGGCCGATCAGCACGTTCTCGCCGATCACGGCGGACTCGTGGACCCGAGCCGACTCCTTCACCCGGTCGCCGGCGTCAGCGAGCGCCGGGTGCGCGTAGAGGATCTGCTCGTTCGTCCGGAGGAGGTCCCACGGGTAGGAGGGGTCGAACCAGACGCCGTTCGGCGTCGCGGCGATCACGGGCCCGTCCAGCTCCCCGATCGCGCCGGTGAGCGGTCGCTCCCCGTCTTCGAACGCGGTCCGCTCGAGCGCGTCGAAGATGGACTCGTCGAACGCGTAGACGCCGGCGTTGACTCGCGCCGACGCGCCCCCGCCGTGCTCGTTGACCCAACTGACGACCCCGTCGCTGACGCCCACGGTGCCGTACTCGCTGGCTCGGTCCGACGCGGCAACGGCGAGACAGGCGGTGGCGTCCGACTCGACGTACCGCTCGGCGGTGACGCGCACCATCGTCTCGTCGATGACGTTGTCCCCGTTCACCACGAGGAACTCTTCGTCCACGTGGTCGACGGCGGCCTGCAGCGCGTGTCCGCTCCCCAGCTGCGTCGACTGCGTAACGTAGGTGAGGTCGACGCCGCGGTAGGTGTTCTCGAACCGGTTCTGGATCCGGTTCCGGCCGTGACCGACGACGAGGACGATGTGCTCGACCCCGCTGTGGACGAGGGCGTCGAGCGGGTACTCCAGTATCGGCCGTCCGGCGACTCGGAGCATCGGCTTCGGCTGGTATCGGGTGAGCGGTCGCACGCGCCGACCCTCACCGGCCGCGAGGACGACCGCCTGGTCGAGGTCGCTCATCGCGTCACCCGCACGGCACGAGCCAGTTCCCGACGACCGACGGGGCGCGCCGTGGCGTTCGTCATCGTCTCTCGGAGGAGGTATCGATCCATGCCCCTCATTGCCGTACGGGTGATCATTGTAATGCGGAACCTTTCTCGACCCGACGAGCGGAACGAAGAGTGCCGAAAACCTGATCGAACCGTTATGTGTCTCCTACCGTGACCGCCATCTTGAGGCCTACTCGGCGACGGGATTGGCGAACCGTTCGGTCGACGGCGCGGGCGCTCGCGGCGAACTGTATCGACGGCAGCAACGAAGAGCCCGGAGCCGTTACCGACGGATGGTCACGAAGTCGTCGCTCACTTGGACAGAGTAGCCACAATAGTCAAAAGAGAGCGCCACGCCGGACCGTCCCACCGCGGGGTCCGAATCGAACAGCGAATCGATCGCCTCGGGGTCGATGACGTCAGCCATGATCGGCAGTTCGCCGGGACTGACCGACTTAGCCTCGGCCACCGCCCGGACGATGGCAACCGTCGTCGACGTGTCAGGCTCAGTCGGCCTTCGCTCTACGATACTCGTGTCACTTGGCATAGGAGTGCCGCATTTATTTGCGTTGGACATCGTGTGCTCTGATTCGTTGAGCAGGGGTTCCCTATCCAATCTATAAACTGTATCGGTTCGCTGTACACGGGCTGAGCGCGTCGAATTGGGAGACGGTTCCGTCGTCGGTGCCCGCTCCACATCGAGTCGGCGCGGCCGCCCGGACCGCCCCCTCCGCGGCGCGCGCATCTGTTTGTACGGTGTTAACCGCTCGCACGCGTAGCGATCCCGTCCTCGAAGCATCACGGTCGTTCAGGTAGTTCGGGCGTACTCCGAATATGCCACGTATAGTAAATACCAACAGCGGTGATGTACCATCTGTACCGTAGCTGAGGTCGACTGTCCCTGACCCCGGACACCCCGAGCCAGTTACGGTACGGGCCCCCCCGCCCCTGTTTCTCGTGGCCTGTCGCGTCGGTAGCGCCCGCCACGTCGTGGTCACCGCCCGCACCGAGGCGAGCCGCAATATCGATCGAGGGATTTCGAGGTATTTGTCCGCGAATACGACCGCATGGCCCGAATAGCAGCCGCATACTAAACTCCCGGTCCGCGGTATCGGTGACCCATGCAAGCAGTCATTCTCGCCGCCGGACGGGGAACGCGGATGGGACCGTTGACGGAAACGATGCCGAAGCCGATGTTGCCGGTGGCCGACGCCCCGCTCGTCGAACACGTCGCCGACGCCGCCGTCGAGGCCGGCGCCGACGAGCTCGTGGTGACCGTCGGCCAGGGCGCCGAGCGGATACGGGCGCACTTCGGTGCGACGTACCGGGGTGTTCCGGTCCAGTTCGCGGTCCAGCGGTCACAGCGGGGCACGGCCGACGCACTGGCGGCGGCGGCCGATCACATTGACGACGCGTTCGCCGTGCTGAACGGTGACTCCCTGTACCGCGGTGCGGACCTCGCGCGACTGTTCGAGTCGACGCCGCAGATCGGCGCGTTCCGCGTGGACGACCCGTCACAATACGGCGTGTTGACGGTCGACGGCGACGTGGTAACGGGCGTTCAAGAGAAGCCGGCCAACCCGGCGACGAATCTCGTCAACGCCGGTGTGTACTCGTTCCCCGCCGAGACGGTCGACCTCCTCGACGTCCCGGAGAGCGAGCGGGGCGAGCGCGAACTCACCGACGTGCTGGAGCGGGTGATGGACCGCGCCGACCTCGGCTACGCGATCTTAGAGGAGTGGATGGACGTCGGGCGCCCGTGGGAACTGCTGGAGGCCAACGAGCGCCGGCTCCCGGGCGACGGCGACCCGCAAGCGCAGGACGGTGACACCGCCGAAGGCGTCCACCCGGACGCGACGATCAGCGGCGATGTCGTCATCGAAGACGGGGCGACGGTCGGGCCCGGCGTCGTCATCGAGGGACCGGTCCTCCTCCGGAGCGGGTGCTCAGTCGGACCGAACGCGTACGTCCGCGGGGCGACGCTGATCGGCGAGGGCGCTCGCGTCGGCCACGCGGTCGAGATCAAAAACAGCGTGCTGATGGCGGACGCCACGGTCGGCCACCTCTCGTACGTCGGCGACAGCGTTCTCGGGCGGTCGGTGAACCTCGGCGCCGGGACGAACGTTGCGAACCTTCGCCACGACGGGGGGTCCGTGCGCGCGACCGTGAAGGGAGATCGGGTCTCGACCGGCCGCCGGAAGTTCGGTGTGGTACTCGGCCCCGGCGTCAAAACTGGGATTCAAACCGGGATCAACGCCGGCGTGACGCTCTCCGCCGGTGCGCGAACGGAGCCCGGTGAGATGATTCGCCGAGATCGGTAAGCCACATTCGCTCACGGCCCGGTCGGCCGCGGACCGCTACGGCGTCCGCAGCGGCTGCCCCTGGCCTTCGTCCGTTCGCCGCGCCGCTTCGCCGCTCGACAGCTGGTTCCGCGGCAGGCAGTCGAGGCAGCCGTGTACGGTGTCGCCGATGCCGAACACGCGCACAAATTGCCGACTCACCGCCGACCCGCATCGACTGCAGCGTCGGTTGACGTCCGTTGCGGTCTCTTTCATACCCGCCGAATTCGATGGTGTCCATATGAGTATACACAGGCTAGCAAGGTCGCTCGACCGCGGCTTCGAATTTGTTTCTTGTTAACGTGACTGAGCAATACGGCGGTTGCCACCCCTTCCTCTCCGGCGTCCCCAGTTAGCGCGTTCGGGACCGGGCGGGGAGTTCGGGGGCCGCCCCGCTGCCGGCGCTCGCTCGGATCACCTCGGACCCCGCGACGAACGCCCGCTCGACTGTCGGAGTCGGCGACGGGTCCACGATGACGAGATCAGCCCTGGCACCGACCTCGATTCGGCCGCGGTCGGGGAGCCCCGCGATGTCGGCCGGGTTGCGCGTGACCCTGTTGACCCGCGTCGACAGCGACTCCCCCGTGTCGACGAACGGCGCCGCGAGCAGCGACGCCGGGTGGTAGTCTGAACAGAGCGCGTCGAGCACGCCCGCCTCAATCGCCTTGCGAGCGCTGAGATTGTCCCAGAGGCTCCCGCCGCGAACGAGGTTCGGGGCTCCCATCACGGTCGCCAGGCCGAGGGCCTTCGCCCGCCGGGCGGCGTCGAGCGTGAGCGGGTACTCGCTGATCGCGGCCCCGTGCGCGGCCATCGTCTCGACGTCGTCACGGCCCTTGTCGTCGTGGGACGCGAGGGGGACACCGACGCGTCGGGCGAGCTCGCCGATTCGATCGATTCGCTGTCCCTGACTCGCGTCGTCCATCCCGCTCCGCTCCTCCGCGGCGGACCGGGCGGCCTCGGCCGGCCAGTTCCGGTCCTCGACGTAGTGCCGCTCGAACGACTCGGCGTCGTACTGGCCGCCGCCCGGCGCGTGGTGCATCACCGACACGAGGTCGACGTCGACCTCTTCGATCAGCGCCGCCACCGCGTCGGCGCTCGCGTCGGCGAGCTCGCACCGCGCGTGGACGCGGTTGTCGCCGAGCGCGCCCGCACCGCGGTCGACCGCTCGCGCGAGCCGGGCGGCGTTCTCGAGGTTCCGGCCGTCTTCGGGCGATTCCTCGAACGCCAGCGCGTGGAACTTCGTCGTGACGCCGTGGAGGACGTTCATGCGGTCGGCCGTGGCGAGGGCGGTCGTCGGGTCCGTCTCCGCGCCGGACCGCGGCGCGAACTGCTCTTCGATGTCGTCACCGTGGAGGTCGACGAGGCCCGGCATGACGACCCGACCGTCGGCGTCGACCACCGTTTCGCTGCGCGTGGAGGGCGGGGCGGCGCGGTCGATCCGGACGATGCGCTCGCCCGCGATGACGACGCGTCCGTCTTCAATGACGCACGACGGAGTCACGACTCGCCCGTTTCTGATCTCGATGAATCGCGTCATCGCGTCCACCACCTTTGAGCCGGTGTCTCTGTCAGCGGACCGTCTCTCCGCTCGATCGCGGGGCACTTCGCGTTCATGATCACACCGATACGCGCAGTAGCGGTATTGTTAAGCAGTTACAACCGACGCTCTCGCTCCGGTTAGCTGCGATATGCGGCGGTTAGTAATCACAGACACTCTCGAGGTATCTGACATGTTCGTTGACCTTTCTCGTCCCGACGTCGTCTCGGACGCCGGCGGACGCCGGCGACGCGGCACCGAAACCGGAGTAGACAGGCGCGGAGGTGAGTCCCGATGAGCGGGCCGGACGACGGTGAGCGCAGTCTGACGACCGACACCTGCCTGATGCTCCTGGCGAACGCTCATCGCAGAGGGGTGCTGCTGTCGCTGTGCGATCGCGGGGCCGAGAACGCCGAACAGATCCCCGTCGAGGAGACGGTTCCCGACTCCCTCTCGACGCGCACGGAGGTGGCACTGACCCATCAGCACCTGCCGAAGCTCGCGCACCACGACGTCATCCGATGGGACCGCGAGAACCAGACCGTCGGGCCGGGGCCGGCGTTCGGGGCGATCGAGCCGTTCGTCTCGAGTCTGGACGCCGTTCGCAAGCGACTCCCGGACGACTGGCAGTCCGGGCTCGACCGCTGACGGGGCGGTCGACTCTGCTATCAGATCGAGCGCTCGGTCCCGCCGTCGCACCGAGTGAAAGCGCCCCGACCGCTCACCGCCACGCGCTCGCGGAGACGTAGCTCCCTTCCTTGGCGGTGATCCACGCAGTGGTGCACTCCCGCTCCGTCGGGTCCGCCGGGTGGAGGGTACACTCGTCGGGCTTGTCGTCGTATCGCACGACCGTCCCCTCGAGCGTCAGGCGCCGACCGGGTGCCTCGTCGTCATGTCGTGTCACCTCTCCACCGGTCCGGCCGTCGTCGTTCGCTTCTCCGCTCATGCATCTCGGTACAGTGACACCCCACATCGTTATTCGGCTCATATCCCCGCCCTCACCGACTTCACGACCGTTTACCGCTCCGGCGCGGCGTCTCCCGCCTCGGCACGCTGCCGCTCGGTCCCTGCGACGTGTGGCTCTGTGGCACCGCCCGATCGCATCGGGCATGCCTCGGGTTAGTCGGTCTATACTCTTGGCCGCTCGATCGGACCGCAATCGTATGCAAGCAGTCGTGCTCGCCGCCGGCAAGGGGACCCGCCTCCGTCCGCTCACCGACGACAAGCCCAAGGTACTCGTCGAGGTCAACGGGACGCCGCTCATCGAGGACGTCTTCGACAACCTGATCGACTCGGGCGCGACCGAGCTCATCGTCGTCGTCGGCTACAAGGCCGAACAGATCATCGACCGGTACGGCGACGAATATCGCGACGTGCCGATCACCTACACACACCAACGCGAACAGCTCGGCTTGGCCCACGCCATCCTCCAAGCGGAGCCCCACGTCGACGGCGATTTCATGTTGATGCTCGGTGATAACGTCTTCCGCGGGAATCTCGGCGATGTGGCCAGTCGCCAGCGAGAAGAGCGCGCCGACGCCGCCTTTCTCGTCGAGGAGGTCCCCTACGAGGAGGCCTCCCGCTACGGTGTCTTAGACACCAACGAGTACGGCGAGATCACCGAAGTCGTAGAGAAACCCGACGACCCGCCCAGTAATTTGGTGATGACCGGCTTCTACACGTTCACGCCCGCCATCTTCCACGCCTGTCACCTCGTCCAACCCTCCGACCGCGGGGAGTACGAACTCCCCGATGCGATCGACCTGCTCATCCAGTCCGGACGCACTATCGACGCGATTCGGTTGGACGGCTGGCGCATCGACGTCGGTTACCCCGAAGACCGAGATCGCGCAGCAGAATGGCTCGACGAGTTGGCGACCGATGCCGACGCCGCGGCGGAGGTCGGCAGCGAGGCCGTCACCGAGGACTGACTCGCGCCGGTCGGGCGCGGCCCGGCGTCACTTGTGGCCCTCGCTCGCGAGATGGTGGTTCATCACCGTCTCGATGCCGTCGACGATGCGCTCCGCGTCGACGCTTTCCACTTCTCTGGTCCGTTTTCTGACCGTTCGATCTCGGAGTTCCCACTCGCGGGTGAACTCGGACTCGATCCCTTGCGACCGGATTCGGTCGGCCAAGCGGTCGAGGTCTCGGGCGTCGGCGTCGACGATCTCCTCGTAGTCGATCACGCCGCGTCGGAGCGCGCAGACGACGACGCCGGAGCTGATGTCGCCCTCGCCGAGTTCGCGCTCCCAGGTGGTGACCCAGTTCCCGATCCGCGCCATCTGCTGGAGGTCACAGAGGATGCTGCGGAGCGCCCCCAACTCCGACCGGTCGAACGACGGCGAATGCATGAGGTCAATGCCGGCGTACGGGAACATCGTCATGTTGTACGCGTCGTGGCGCTCGGTCTCGGCGCGATTGGCTATCGCCGGGTTGTCGTTGACGAGCTCGGAGTACGCCATCGCGTTGCACGTCTGTCGGAGGTCGTACTCGAAGAGGTCGACGAACTCTTCGTACCGCGGCGCGCCCCTGACCGTCGCGTCGATTTCGTCCCACAGATCCGCGAGGTAGTCGAGTACCTCGCGGTCGACCTCGTCCGCTGCAGTGCCCCTGCGCTCGGTGGCGTTGACCTCGAACGGGATCCAGCGACCGACGTTGAACGTCTCCTGGTCGGCGTCGCTTTCCGCGAGGTCGTCGAGCACCGTCACGAACATCGTCAACAGCGTCTTCTGCTCGTACACGGCGTCGCGCTCGCCGCTCGGAACTGACGTTAACGTAAACCTATCAAAGAGATTGTGTATCCATTTCCAGAGGAATCGATCTCTGTCGCCGATGACTCGAGCGTACCGATCCGCGAACAATCGGGCGGTTGGTGGCAGCTTAACACCGTTTACCTGCTTCGTGTACGCCCCGGAATCCGGTCCCCCCCACCCCTCGGTTGCCGTCTGTCCGTACGCCTCGTGTGTCATGCCAGTAAACAACAGCATAATCTAATTAAGGCTTTTGTTCTGGTTTTAGCATTTAAAAATAAGTCTGATATTGTGACAATCACGTAATTTCTGGTAATGTCGTTCTAATGTCTTACTAATGTCTTTCTAACGTCGTTCACCGGGTCCGCTCGAACGCTGCGCGCCCTGCTCTCGGTTCGGTCGCTGCCTTCGCGAGCGCGCTCGGATCTGGTGTCACCCGGAAATAAAAAACACCGAGAACGTGACGAGATATTTATATATATTGGCTGTTTGTGTCGAGACAACCCAATGAGCCAAGGCGAGGACCCCTTCGAGACGTCGACGGATCTGACGGGTCCCACCTATCGCGCGGCGGTCGGACGGTTTCTCGACCAAGCCGATCTCGGCTTCCTGTACGCGGACGGCACGCACGAGGTCGTCGACTCGAACACGACGGCCGACGCGCTGCTCGACGTCGACGGCGGAGTGGTCGGCGCCGACCCGCGTGAGTTCGACCCGGGCTTCGGTCCGGAGCTGGTGGCGGCCATCGAGGCGGCCGTCCGAGACGACCGGATCGCGGAGCGAGAGGCCACCCTCGACGACGGGACGGCGCTCAAGTTCCGGGCGGTTCCGGGGCGCGACGGCGTCGGCGTCCTCGTCTACGACGCCACCCACGACGTGGGGCTGCGCCGCGACCTCCGCCGGTCGAACCGCATTCTCGAAACGCTGGAGGATGGGGTGTACACGCTGGACGAAGCGCTTGTGATCACGTCGGTCAACGAGGCGGTCACGACGATGACCGGCTACGACCGCGAGGAACTCGTCGGGTCGCACGCGTCGATGCTCGCGGGGAGCGACACGCTCGACAAGGCGGAGGAGATCCTCGCCATGCTCCGGGGCGACGGCTCCGACATCGGGATGATCGAGTCGTCGATCACCACGGCAGACGGGGAGTCGCTGCCGATCGAGACCCACTTCTCGCCGGTCGAGTTCGACGACGGCCGCCGCGGACGCGTCGGCATCCTCAGGGACGTGACCTACAGGCGCCGGAACGAGAACGCGCTCCGCGAACTGAGCCGTTCCGCCCGGCGGCTGCTCCGCGCCGACGACGCCGACTCGGTCTTCGAGACGGCGGTCGACGTGATCACCGGCGTCTGGCCCGAGACCACCGTCGTGGCGTACTCGTTCGACCGGACCGAAGCGGTGCTGATCCCGACCGCGGCGTCCGGCGGCGACCACGACGAGTGCGGGCCGGGAAGCGTGGTCTGGGAGGCGTTCACGACCGGAGCGGACGACGCCGAGACGACCGACGACCCGGCACGGATGCCGTCTCGACGGATCGACGGCTCGGCCGAAGGCGGCCCCTCGGACGACTCGGTGGACGATTCGACGGTAACCGCTCCGACCGGACGCGTGATCGAGCGGTCGGTCGGTTCCGAGGGATCCTCCTTTCGCACCCTCTACGCGACGCTCGACGGATACGGGCTGTTACGAATCGACTTCGACTCCGCGGAGCCGGCGGGAAACGTCGAGGAACCGATCGGGCTGTTGGCCGCGAACGCCGTCGCCGCTCTCGACAGCGTCGAGCGCGAGAGCACGCTCTCCCGGAACCGAGAGCGACTGGAGCGACTCCACGGGCTCAACACCGTCCTCAGACGGATCAACGGGGAGCTCGTCGACTCGGAGACGCTCGACCAAGTCGCGACGGCCGTCTGTGACACGCTCATCGAGGCGGACCAGGTCGGGTTCGTCTGGATGGGGGAGACGTACCGCACCGGCGGCGATCCGACGCCGATCGCCTGGGCCGGCGACTCGGAGGGACTCCTCGACCTCCTTCCGGACGGGGAGGTCGCCCCGCCGAGGACCGCGGACGGCGGCCGCCCGGTCGACGCGGCCGGGCTCCCCGGCCTCCGAGCCGTCGAAACGGGCGAACCCGTCCGCGTTTCCGACGTGTCGAACGGGCTCCGGCAGGAGCGCTGGCGGGAGTGCGCCCTCTCGCGCGGCCACCGCTCGGTCGTCGCCGTCCCGCTCTCGTACGACGGCCTGTGTTACGGCGTCCTCTCGGTGTACGCCGACCGCGGCTCGGTGTTCGACGGCGAGTTCGGTGACCTGCTCGTCGAACTCGGCGACAACATCGCGAACGCGATCAACGGTTTGGAGACGAAGCGGTCGCTCCGGACGGAGTCGCTCGTCGAACTCGAAGTCCGGCTCGACGGTACCGACGCGCTCCTCTCCCGGATCGCGTCGGCGTTCGGGGAGCCGCTTCACGTCAACGGGACCGTGCCGCAGGGGGGCGACCGATCGGTGGTCTACTTCACCACCGACGGCGACGGCGCCGACGTGATGGATTCGGTGCCCGCGGTCGAGTCGCTCCGCGAGACGGGCGACGGCGCGACCGACCGCATCGAAGCGACGGTGATCGGCGAGACGGTGGCCGACAAGGTGAGCGCGCACGGGGGCAGCGTTGAACGGCTGGTCGCCAGCGAGACCGACCTCGTCGTCACGATGACCTTCCCGCGGTCCGTCGACGTCCGGCGACTCATGGACTACTTCCGGGAACAGTACGGCGGCGCCGAACTCCGCTCGCGACGGGACCGCTCCGCGGGCGCCCCGCCGGAGGCCCCCGTCGACCTCTCCGACGACCTCACCGAGAGACAGCGAGAAGCGGTCGAGACGGCGTACCTCGGCGGGTACTTCGAATGGCCGCGCGCGAGCACCGGCGAGGAGATCGCGACGGCGATGGACATCACGCAACCGACGTTTAACCGTCACCTTCGGACGGCCGAACGGAAGCTTCTCGACCGCCTCTTCGATGACGCCGAGGAGTGAGCGCACTCGATCGGCCGCTACTACGAGGACGCGAGCGCCGATACTCGCCCCTTGACCCGAAGGCGACTCGACGACGCCCTCCCGCGGCCGAGAGCCGACGGACTCACTCCACGCTCGGCAGATCCACGTACCGATTCTCCCACTCGCGTCGACCGCGGAGGCCCGCAAATCCCTTCTCGGTCAGTTCGTAGAAGTTCGTTCGACGGTCGCTCTCGCCCTTCTCGATATACCCTCTCTCGACGAGCGTGTCGAGATTGGGATAGAGCCGCCCGTGCGTGATCTCGCCCATCGACGACTGCAGCTCTTTTTTTATCTCTTGTCCCGACGGTTTCTCCGCGCCGGAGATCACGTACAGGAGATCGCGCTGGAAACTCGTGAGCTCGAAAAGGGGGTTGGGCATTGACGGCCTTTCGTCGCTCTGTCGTTTTGTTATAAAGACGTAAACAGGGGTCGAAACCGCGCTATCCCGCGATGACGACCCGCTCTCGATATCGAACACACGCCCTCCGTCTCGGTTCTTCCGGTCGGCTCGCCCGCAGGTCTCCCGGCGTCAGCCGCGATACTGCATCCCGGCGAGATACTGCATCCCGGCGATTGCCACGAGCGCGAGGGCGGCCACCGCCGTCCACCCGCTCGGCGGGATGGCTGCAAACGGCCCGACACCGAGCGCCCCTACCATTACGACCGCCGCGACGACGACGGTGGCGACGAACGCGGGGCGGTTCGATGCGTCGGTCGTCCCTCCCCTGTCGGAGAGATCCAGGTACAGCAGCACCTGCGAGGCCGGGTCCCGAAGCGCGATCGTCCCGCGGTCCTTGTCGAAGTCGATGATTCCCATCCTATCCATCCGCGGGAGATGACACTGATAGAGCGCGATCCGAACGCGCTTCCGCTCGTCGGAGGAGATCCGTTGGACGGTGGTGTCGTTCTCCTCCGCGGCGACCCGCTCGGCGACATCGGAGAGCGTCGACGACCCCCCGCGGTCGTCGAGGTGCCGGATAACTGCCCGTCGCCGCTCGTTCTTCAGCACGTCGAACACGTCGTTCTTCGTCACCGTCTGGTCCTCCTCGGCTTCGAGCGGCTCTCCGACTGTCTGGTTATCACCTCCTTTCAGTGACATAATAGAGACATTCGGGCCCATCCTCTTAGTCATTCGGAAACAACTTCTAATTGACATGTAATGCCGAAGGATCGGGCGTTTCAGACCATCGACGTCGGAAATAGCCCCACAGTGACCGGTGCGGTCGTCTCTGTCGAGAGTTAGCGTCTATCACGTACTTAACCGCGTGACGCCTGCGCAACTTTGTCGGAGTCACGCGGTCATCCCTTGGCCGGGACGGAGCGGTCCGCGCGGTGTCGGTCGCGCTCGCCCTCGACCGCCGGATAGCAGGGGATTAACTTTGCCGGGTCCACGGCAAGACCTCACCGCACATGGACGCGAACTTTCCCGATTCTGTGTCGGTCGACTACACCGACGGCGAGGGCGAGGATCCGACGGACTATCCGTCGCTGCAACACAAACTCGAGAAGGCGATCGAGGTCACCAAACTCGGTCTCGAACAGTACGAGAACCCGGCGGTGATGTGGACGGGCGGGAAGGACTCCACGCTGACGCTGTACTTCATCAACCAGGTGGCCGAACAGTACGGCTACGAGAAGCCGACGGCGGTCTTCATCGACCACTACCAGCACTTCGAGGAGATCATCGACTTCGTCGAGCGCTGGGCCGACGAATGGGATATCGATCTGGTGTTCGCCCGCAACGACGACGTGGGCGCGTACGTCGAGGAGCACGGGTTAGAGCCGGGCGACGACATCCCCATCTCCGCGCTCTCCGACCACAACCAGCATCACGTTCGGAACATTCTGGAGTACGAGGAGGAGACGTTCCCGTTCCTCCTGGACACGTACGTGGGCAACCACCTGCTGAAGACGGTCGCGCTCAACGACGCCTTGGAGAAGTACGACATCGACGGCGTCATCTCGGGAGTTCGGTGGGACGAGCAGGAAGCGCGGGCGGACGAGACGTTCTTCTCGCCGCGCCACGACCCCGACCTGTTCCCGCCGCACGACCGCATTCAACCAATCCTGCAGTTCGCCGAGGCCGACGTGTGGGACGCCTTCTGGAACTACGTTGTCCCGGAAACCGTCGAAGCGTTCCCCGACGAGGGGTACGTACCCACGTCCGCTGACGACTTGCCCGAGGGTGTCGAGCAAGACGACATCCCCATCTCACCGAAGTACTTCGCCGGCTTCCGCTCGCTCGGCAGCGAGGTCTCGACCAAGAAGACGACGGACGAACCGGCCTGGCTGCAGGACCTCGAGGGGACGACCGAGCGCGCCGGCCGCGCCCAGGACAAGGAGGACCTGATGGAGCGGTTGCGCGACCTCGGCTACATGTAACGTCCGAGCGCCGCTAGGCGTCGAGGTTCGGACCCGTCCGCTCGGGACGGCCTTCGACGGAGTCGAGGTATCGCTCGGTGGTTGCGAACTCAAAGTCCTCCAGCAGGCGTCGGAACTTCCCCGCCGCCGCCCCGAGACGGTGGTAGTAGAACCAGTCGTACTCGTCGATACGAGGTATCGACGGGTCGAGCTCCCACGGGTGAATGTAACAGACCGCCGGATGGCCGGCCGCGATCCGGCGTTCGAGCGCGTACTTAACGAACCGATACGGGAGCGCTCGGAGGTAGAACCCTCCGGCGACGGGGACGTTGACGTCGACTCCGGGGACGCGGTACGTGCTGAGCGGGACCTCCCACAGCCCCTCCTCGCGGGGGACCGTCAGGTCATCCGACCTGATCCGGTACGGCGCTCTCGGTGCGTCTGGCATCCCGTACAACGGCGTTTTCACCGGGAAGACGCTCGAATCGTAGCGGAACCCCTTATCTTCGAGGACGTCTATCGCCCACGCCGTCGACCGGTCGAGTGAGAACTTGGGCGCGCGGAATCCCCGGATATCTTCGGCGGCGACGCCGGCGTCGCGGAGCGCCGCCACGGAGCGCTCGATCTCGGTCCCCAGTTCCGACGGAGACAGCTCGGAGAGGAACTTGTGCGAGTAGCCGTGTGACCCGATCTCGTGGCCGTCGTCACGGATTCGCCTGATCAGGTCCGGATGATTCCTCGCGACGTCCTCTAGCACGAAGAACGTCGCCTCGTTGTTCGTCCGCGAGAGCAGCGTCAAGATTCGGTCGACGTTCTCGATCACTCGGTCGGTACGCGCGTCCCACTGCTCTCTCGGGAGATCGCAGTACCACGGTTCGAGGTCGATCTGTAACACGTTCATCGTGCGCGTCTCTCCGAGAGAATCCTCGTCGGGTGGCATAGTTATGGATCGACAAGCGGCGCGCCGTCGCGCTCGGTCGGAGACTGAAATCGAGGATCTTGCCGCAGAAACCCGCAGCAACCGGTTAGCCGTGGTATAACTATCACACGCTACCGCGGACGTGTGAGCACCCTAATGACGGCTCGCCAAGCTTCTCAATTCGTACCATCACTCGGCGTTTTGTGGCCGGTGCCGGTCGTCCTCCTCGGCAGTCTCCTCGTGATCGGACTCCCCGGGGGATCCACGCTTCGCTTGCTGACGGCCGGCGTCGCGCTGTTGTTCCTCCCCGGCTACGCGCTCACGCTCGCGGTGTTCCCGGACAGTCGAACCGAAGAGAAACAAGCCAAGACCCCGTTGAATCGCCGCTACTCCCTGTCGGCCATGTCGTCGCTCGACCCCTTCGAGCGGCTGGCGCTGGCGTTCGGATTCAGCGTTTGTCTGATGCCCGTGTACGGCTTCGTCGTCGAAATGGCGGGAGCCGGGTACGACCCGTGGACGGTGGTCGTTCTCGTTTCGGTCGCGACGACGCTGTTCACGGCTCTCGCGGCCATCAGATACCGACTCTCTCCGACCCAGATCGACCCTCCGTCGCCGTTCGCGTATCTGGCGAAAACCGTCGCCGACGAGGTCTCCGCCCCGACACCGGGGAAGCGGGCGCTGAACGTCGCCGTGGTCGTGACGCTCGTCCTCGCGACCGCGACCCTGGCCGGCGCGATGGCGTCCCCGTCCGAGAGCCCCGAGTACACCACCGCCGTGCTGCTGACCGAGACCGACGAGGGCGAACTCGTCGCGGCCGGATATCCGGACCGGCTCCAGGCGGGCGAGACCGCGGACTTCGTCTTGCGGGTGGAAAACAGCGAGTCGCGGGCGGTCACGTACGAGGTCGTCGTTCAGCTCCAGCGCGTGAGCGCCGACGGGACCGTCACCGAAGTCTCCGTCCGCGAGCAGTTCCGGCAAACCGTCGACGCCGGTTCGGCGTGGCAGCAGGACCACCGGGTCACCTCGGACATGTCGGGGGAGCGGCTCCGGCTCGCGTATCTCATTTATAAGGGAGAGAGCCCCGCGGAGCCGACCCTCAGCAACTCGTATCGGAATCTCACGCTCTGGGTCGGGTCGGAACAGGCCGGGGACGAAGCGCGCGTCACGGAGACGCTCGAACGGCCCTCGACGTCGGCGGTGAGCGTGGATCGCATCGACTCCAGTTCGCTCGCCAGCGAGCACACTGTGACTGAGTGGATTCGGGCGGCAACCGTCACGGGGGCGCGCTGATGTCCCGCGGCCTCTCACCGACCGGCGAGGACAGAACCGCGGTGTCGATAGCGCTGATGGTTGGGTGCCTCTGCTTCGTGGGTGCGGTTATCGCCGCGGAATCGAACCCAGCCACCGCCTACGAGGTGTCGATCTATCGAAGTACGCCGCCCCTCTACTGGCTCGGCGTCTCCATCTCGCTGCTGGTCGGCATCGCCGCGCTGGTGCTGGCCGCCTCGTGGATACAGTGGGCCGGCGGCCTCGCTCTGACGGGCCTCTCGATGCTATCGGTCCCGGCGCTTCCGCTCGTTCGCGGCTACTTCTTCTACGGCCTGGGAGACGGGCTTCGGCACTCGGGGAACATCCGCAGGCTCGTGACCGGCGACGCAAACTTCTTTACCGAGGTGTACCCCGGGTCGTACACCTTCAGTGCCTTCCTGAGTGCGTTCTCGGGAGCCTCGCTGGAGCAGTCGATGCTCCTCGTCGCGTTCATCGCGTTGGCACTCTACGTCGTCTTCGTCACCCTCTGCGTGCGGACGATTCTGCCACGCAGGCGGGCGGTCGCCATCGCAGCCGTCTCGGCGCTCATGATCCTCCCGCTGAACCACATCAGCTTCCACCCGCACTTTCACACGTTCTCGATGACGACGTTTCTGACGCCGATACTACTCTACGTCGTGATCAAGCATATCACCGATCGCGGGGTCGACGAGACGATCCCCGGTCGGATCTCCTCGACCGATCTCGGATTCGCCGTGGCCGCGGTCGCGCTCGTCTTCTACCACCCGCAGACCGCGCTGAACGGTATCATTGTGTTGGGTGCAATAGTAGTGCTACAGCAACTCAGTGGGCGGTTTCTTCGGGATACTCCGCTGGCGAATTCTCCACCGATATACGGTCAGCTGCTGTTCTTGGTGGCGTTCTTTCTACTGTGGAACATCCAGCACGACGCGGTGTTCAACATGACTTCGAACTTGCTCGCCTCGCTGAACGGGTGGCTACTGGGGACCGAGCAAGGCGGACAGATCGTGACGGAGCGCGTTGACTCGGCAGAATCCGTCGGGCTCGGCGTCGGCGAGCTGTTCGTCAAACTGTTTTTGATGCCGGCGTTCTACGCGCTCGTCGCCGGCGGCGTCGTGGTGGCGAACCTGTTCTCAGACGCGTTCGACAGGGAGAGCCGAATGATAACGACGACGTTCTCTACCGCGGGATTTGCGCTCGGTGTGTACTCCGTTGCGCATTTCGTGGGGGACGTGTCCGGCTACTTCTTCCGACACATCGGGTTCGGGATGGTGCTCGTCACGATCCTCGCTGGGATCGGACTGACGAAGGCGGGCGATCACGTCGACGAACTGCGCCCTTCGCTCTCGCGGCTCGTGAAGACGCTTGCCGTTTTCGGGCTCGTGATCGCCGTGGCGCTGTCCCTGCTCGTCGTGTTCCCCTCCCCGTACCTCAGCCAGCCGACACAGCACGTCTCTGAGCAGATGTACTCAGGGCACGAAACGATAATGGAGTACCGGCCGGAGGGCACAGCGCTGGCGTCGACCCGCAGCCCCCCCACTCAGTATACGCAAGCCATGGGAACGAATCTCGACCGGCGGCTCGGTTGGGCCGTTCCACCGGAGGCGCTTCCATCTGACCTGCGTCGGTTCCGCGGTGACGACTATCCGACGCAGGATTTCTACTACTATATCGAAACGTTCGGAGACGAACAGAAAGAGGTAGTTGCGTATCGTGGACTCCGCTACGACAAATCGGACTTCACGAACGTCCGGGAGACGCCCGGCGTGAGTCAGGTCATAACGAACGGCCGCGTCGATGTGTACCACGTCTCGTATAGCGACGAGCCCATCATCGGGGACCCCCGAGTCACGTCCCCTGCGCCGTCGGCGTATCAGCCCGAGGCCGCTTCGAAACAGGGGGTACTGCCATGAGCTCCCGAGCGGACGACGATAGCGTCGAGGTACTGGTCATTGGACCACACCGTCCCGACAGTGGCGGTGGCGTGAACCAATACATCACTGAACAATGCCGCCATCTACCGGATCGGATCCGAACGCGTGTCTACAGCGTCTGGGTCCCCCCCGGAACCGGACTCAAGCGGTTGGTGATCGCTCTTCTTACCGCGCTGAAGCAGATGCTCCTGTTCCCGTTCCGTACCCCGCCGGACGTGGTTCACGTCCACTCGGCGCAGTGGAACTCGTTCTATCAGTCGGCGTGGTACGTGCTCTTCGCGGGGCTGGTGTGGCGCCGCCCGGTCATCCTCCACATTCACGGGTCGTCGTTCGACGAGTTCCTGGCGGTGGACTCGCTCCCGATCCAACTGCTCCAGTCCGCCGTGTTTCGCGAGAGCGACGTCGTGGTAGCGCTCTCGGACGGGTGGGCGGAGGTGCTCGAAGGCCACGTCGACCCGGAGAAAGTAATCGTTCTCCACAACGCGGTCGACGCCTCTGAGTACGATCCGTCATTTTCGGTCCCACCGGTCCGACTGTCGTTCGTATCGAACCACATCGATCGAAAAGGGATCAAGGAACTCGCCGAGGCCCTCGACCGGATCGCCGAGGAGACGCCGATCGACGTCACCATCGCGGGCAAGGGGCCGCTGTCGCACCTCGCCGAGGACCTGGCGGACGACCGACCGGGAGTGGAGTACGTCGGGTACGTCTCCGAGGAGCGGAAACGCGAAATCCTCGAAGAGTCGTCGGTGTACATCCTCCCGACGTACGCGGAGGGCGTCCCGATCGCCATCCTCGAGGCGATGGCCGGCGGGAACGCCATCGTTTCGACCGATGTCGGCGGTATCCCGAGCGTCGTCGACGAGGACAACGGCGTGCTCGTCGAACCGGGCGACGCGGACGCGCTCACGGACGCGATCCGGTCGCTCCTCGCTGATCCGGAACGGATCCAGACGATGGCTGAAGAGAGCAGACGCCGCGTCGTGGCGGCGCACTCGTGGGAAACGGTGACCGCCGACCTGGAAGCGCTGTACGATTCGCTCGCACCGGCGCCGCGGGACGACGCGGACGCGCCGCCCGGCGAACGGTCAGAGACGCGCTCGACCGAGTCTCACGCGTCCAAGTAGCCGAGCGACCGCAGTCGCGCTTGGATGTCCTCATCGTCGACGTCCTCGTACGCCTCGTCGGCGTCGTCGCCGGCCACCACCTCTTCGAGAACGAACGTCACGTACTCGTCCACCGACTCGAAGTTCGTCCTCGCGACGCGCCGTTCGACGCGCTCGTAGAGGTGGTCGTCTATCGCCACGTCGCGGCGTCGCTCTGCTCCCGTCGCACTCCGTCCGTCGGCCTCGTTGCTCATTTCTGAATCCCTCACCGGGACTATCGGGGAAACGGACTTCAGTAGCCCCCTGCTAATGCGCCGACCGGGCGCCTCGGCCGCCACGGGTCTGACGGTCAGACGCTCGCGTTGCGACGGCCGGACGCACGCGGTCAGGTCGCTACGCCGACCGCGCGGAGTAACTCGCCTATAACAATACTCGCGCTGGGGAACACCGGTACGATGGCAGATCCACGGAACGTCGTGCTGGTTACGGTCGACAGCCTCCGCGCCGACCGATGCGGCCACCTCGGGTACGACACCTCGCTCACGCCGACCATCGACAGACTCGCCGAGGACGGGCTCCAGTTCGATAACGCGATCGCGCCCGCCGGATCGACTCGCGGCTCATCGACCTCCTTCATGACCGGCGGCTACCCCTTCTCCCGTCCAGGGGCCGACCGCCGGGAGTCGATACGGAGGCAGGTCCGCGCCCGCGACACCCTCGCCGAGCGGTTCAAACGCATGGGGTACGAGACGGCCGCGTTCACCGCGAATCCGTGGACCTCTCGATCGTTCGGCTTCGACAAGGGATTCGATCACTTCGAGGATTTCATGGACGAAACGACGTCGAACCGCTTCCGCGACGGCGGTGACAGCGACGCCGGTCCCCTCCGCGAGACTGCTACGCGCCTCGCGGACTGGTGGACGGGCCAGGAGATGTTCATGTCGTGGGAGTCGTTTTACGACGATATCGATCAGTGGCGGCAGTCGGCCGAGGAGCCGTACTTCCTGTGGGTGTTCCTCGTCGACGTTCACATGCCGTACATCCCGCCGACGGAGCACCTATTCCTCTGGCCGTTCACCTACGGGGCGAACGCGTGGCTCTTCGGCGGTGCGGACGAGCGACTGAGCCCGCTGTTCCGCGACCGACTCCTCTCGGCGTACGACGAGACGGTCGCGTACACCGACGATTTCGTCGCCACGCTCGTCGACGACGTCGGCGACGACTCCGTCGTCTGCGTCCACGCCGACCACGGGGAGCTGTTCGGCGAGGAGGGCCGGTACGGCCACGGCTACCTCCACGAGTCGGTCGTCAACGTCCCCCTCGTCGTCGGCAACGTCCCCAGCGAACGCGTCGAGGACCCGGTCTCGCTGACGGCGATCCCAGATCTGCTCACCGGGCTCGCCGCGGGGGACCGGCCGACGGTCGAACGCCCGTACGTGACCACGCGGAACAACGACGGCATGCGCGTCGCCCGCGGCCGCGACTGGCGGTATCAGCAGACGCCGGACGACGAGTCGGTCGCCGTCCGGTCCGACGGACAGTGGCAGCAACAGGGCGAGGACCACCCGCTGTACGAGATCGGCCGCACGATTGTCGAACGGGAGGTGGCGACGGAGGACGAGCGGCGTCACATTGTCTCGGCAGTGCGAGACATCGACGACTGAACGAGGTTTCCTTTTAATGCGTCGTCATCGAGCGGCGCCGAGTCGCTTCACTCGTCGAACGAGCCCCAGCGTCACCGGGCCGCCGACCGCGGCCGCCATCGTCTTCCAAGCCGCCCCGTATGTGGGACGGTACCGGAGTGAGACGAGCGCGTGCCGTACCGCGGCGGCGTAGCGACCGCTTTGGAGGGCGGAGCCGGCGAGTGACCGGTTCAAATACGCCCGAAACTCGTCCTCGCAGTCGTACGCTTTCGCGAGTCCGAGGTGTTTCTCGAGCAACAGCGGGTACGACACGTCGCGTTTCACCTCGTAGTCGCCGCTGATCTGCTCGTGTCCCATTCGCCTGATGACGAGCGGCTCCGGGATGGCGGCGAACTCGCAGTGGGTCGATAGGCGAAAGTACCATTCGCGGTCCTGCCAACTGGGGAACCGCACGTCGAGCGGTCCGGCCGCCTCGACGACGCTCGCGTCTACGAGCATACACGAGAACGGGTTGAGCGACGCGCCCTTCAGGATCGCCGCGGTGACGTCGCCGCTGGTGGTTGGCGCTCGGACGTTCGTCGTCTCGTCACCGTTGACGAACCGCTGGCCGGTGTAGACGGCGCCGACGGCGGGGTCCGACGACTCCATGACCTCGATTTGGCGTGCGAGCTTCGTCTCGACCCAGACGTCGTCGTCGTCGATGAACGCGATGTACTCGCCGCCGGCCTCGTCGATGCCGGTGTTCCGCGCGGCACAGGCCCCGCGGTTCTCCTCGTGGCGCACGAGCGTGACGTCGAGCCCCGTCGTGTCGACCTCGTCGAGCAGTGGCGCCACCGGTTCTGGTGAGCAGTCGTCGACGACGACGAGCTCCACAGCCGAGTACGTCTGTCCCGCGACGCTGCTGACCGCCTCCTCGAAGTACTCCGGGCGGCCGTACGTCGGAAGCACGACGCTCACCGTGCGCTCGTCGCTCATTTCCTCTGCGTAAGCCGACTCGGCACTTCGTTATCGACTTGCTATCACCGCCCGCACCGGCGTCCGCGTCCCGACGGCGCGTTCCGGGGACGCTCCGATCGGTTACACCAATCGTAATTCGGCTCGCAGTCGGTCGATTTCGGTCGCGCTCTCGTCCCGAACGGTCACCGTGTGGCTCACCGCCGGCGGTCGTTTCGACGGTGACACGCTCGATGGGGCCGGTCGAGTGCGACCGCTCCGCGGGTCGTCGCAGAACGGTTAGCGAGCCGTCGTGGAACGGTTAGCGAGTCATGAATTAAACGCGGTTGCGGTCTGGTGTGCACCAATGACCGACCGGGACATCGTGTGGCTCACGCTCGAGAGCGTTCGGCAAGACCGGACGTCCGTCGGTGGCCACGAGCGCGACACCACGCCGTTTCTCCAACGCCTCGCCAACGAGGACAACAGCGCCACGTTCGATAACTGCACCACCCACGCCATCTGGACTCGGCCGTCGTCGACGTCGATACTGACCGGCCGCGCCCCTTCGAATCACCGAACGTGGTCGACCGATCTCGCCCTCTCGGACGACATCCCAACCATTCCGGAGGGACTACGTGACGCCGGATACCGGACGGTCGGCGTCTCCCCAATTGCGCAGGTGAGCGCCGCGACCGGCCTCGACCGCGGATTCGAACACTTCCACTACCTCGGGAAAGATCAGCTCCTCTCGGAGGTCGGTCCGCGCATCCTCGCACAGTACCTCCTCAACCTCCAGCGCCACTCGGCCGGGTGGACGACCGACACGAGGAAACACAGCACGGGCTACCTGATCGACGCGCTGGCGAGCCGACATATCCGGCAAGCGTCCGGGGGCGACGAGCCCCTCTTCCTCTACGCGCACCTCGGCGACAGCCACCACCCGTACTACCCGCCGAAGGGCTGGCGCGATCGGTTCGAGGACGACCTCGACATGCCGATAGATCAGGCCCTCGCCGCGTCGCTCGACATGTCCGATCGGGTGCACGAGCACATCGCCAACGGGCTCCCGTTCGATGCGGAGACGTGGAACGCCATCGAAGTAATGTACGACACGTCGCTGTCGTACGTCGACGCCATCGCTTCGTCCATTGTCGAGACGGCCCGCGCCGAACTCGACGACCCGATCATCGTCGTCACCGGGGACCACGGCGAGTTCTTCGGCGAGGAAGGGCTGTTAGCACACATGCTCTCGACGCACACGGCGGTGACGAACGTCCCGCTCGTCGTCGCGGGGGTCGACGGCGTCTCCGGATCTCAGTCGGGCGTCGTTCAACACGCCGACGTGATGCAGACGATTGTCGGGGAGCTCGGACTGGACGTGCCGGTCCCGGTCGGTCGCGACATTCGGACCGATCCCCGGGAGGTCGCGTTCACCCAGCGCGGCGAACCGCGGAGCGTGACGAAACTGCAGGAGCTGCTCCGTCATAACCCCGCGTTCGACGCGAGCGGGTTCCTGTCCGGCGTCGTCACCAGCGCCAGAACGCGGGAACACAGATACCAGCGCGGGGACGATCGCACGAACCTCTATCGTCTGCCGAACGAATCCGTCGACGTCGCCGAGTCGGAACCCGAGGTGGCCGAGTGGCTCGCCGACGAGACGGAGTCGTGGCTCGCGACGCACGGCGCCTCGTCGAACTCTCGAGAGCGGAGCGCCGAGTTCACTCCCGAAATGGCGAAGCAGCTGGAAGACCTCGGCTACCTCTGATGCCGTTCGGTCGACTGCCGACTCTGTGTCACGACCAAGCGACACGTTAGCCGGCCCGCCGGCGCCCCGTCACGCCCGATAGGTCGGGAGTAACAATGTGTCCGAGGGGGGTAGGACGCGACAGTTATGGATTCACTCGGCGACGGCCGTGGCGAGGACGAGAGACGCGACGACCGCGGACTCGCGCGGTCGATGCCCACCGCCCGCCGCCGCGGGGCGAGTACGCTCGCGACCAAGGCGGTGCGACGATGACCGCGGACGAACCGGAACGGGCGTTCGTGCTCGGGCTGGACGGCGTGCCGTGGTCGCTGGTTGAGCGGTGGATGGACGAAGGGGACCTCCCGACGTTCGAGCGGCTCCGGCGTGAGGGCGCCGCGGGGCCGTTCGAGAGCACGATTCCGGCGAACACGCCGGTCGCGTGGCCGTCGATAGCGACCGGCAGTGACCCGCCTGGGCACGGGCTGTTCGAGTTCATGCGCCTGGACCGCCGGTACAGGCAGCGACCCAACACCGCCGCGGACCGAAATCGCCCGGCGATCTGGGATCTCGTCTCGCCCGCGGTCGTGGGCAACGTCCCGATGACGTTCCCCGCCGCGGAGTTCGACGGCGAGATGGCCACCGGCATGATGACGCCGACGGGCGCCGCGGAGTTCACCTACCCACCGGAGCTCGGAGAAGCGATCGAGCGCCGTATCCCCGACTACGAAATCGGATTGGACTGGAAGGAGTACTTCGGTCGACAAGAGGCGTTCCTCGACGCGCTCGACGAGTTATTGATGAACCGTCGGGAGCTCATGCGGCTCCTCCTCGAACGGACCGACTGGCGGCTCTCGTTCTTCGTCTACACCGCGCCCGACCGCCTCCAGCACCTCATCTGGGACGAGGCGGTGCTCAAGGAGCACTACAAGAAGCTCGACGACGTGCTCGCGGAGGTTGTCGAGCGCTGTGAAGAGCGCGACGCCGTCCTCTTCGTCGTCTCGGACCACGGCTTCGGCCCCGTCTCCCGGCAGGCGAACGTCAACGAAATCCTCCGACGAGAGGGGCTCGTCGCGCGGCAAGAACAGGAGGGGATGCGCGGCCTCATGTCGACTGCCGGCCTCGACAAGGACAACGTCCTCGCCGCGTTGCGGCGGGTCGGCGTCGACGAGGAGATGCTGGTCCGATACCTCCCCGAGGGACTGATAAACCAGGCGGCTACCCGCATTCCCGGAAACCACGCGCTGTACGACGCCGACTTCTCGCAGACGCGGGCGTTCCTCCACGGCCTCGGGAGCGTCTACGTCAACGATACGGTTCGGTTCGCGTCGGGGACCGTCCCCCCCTCGGAGGTTCCGGACGTCAAGCGTCGCGTGACGGAGATCCTCGAGAACGTCCGGGACCCCGAGACGGGAAAGCGGCCGCTCGTCGTGCTGGACCCGGATCACGGTACGTCCCGCGCGGCCGGTTCGGATGGCGACGCGTCCGCCCAGGACGGCGCGCTCGAACCGGATCTCTTGGTCGAGTCGATCACCAACTACACGGTCAACTGGCAGTTCGCCGACGATCCGTTCACCGTCCCGGAAAAGGCCGCGGACCACGAGTCGGAGGGAATCTTCTTCGCGCACGGTCCCGGCATCGAGCCCGGATCGCGGCCGGCAAACGCCTCGGTCGTCGACCTCGTGCCTACGCTCTTGCACCTGCTCGACCGTCCGGTGCCGTCGCACGCCGACGGGACCGTCCTCGATGAGGTACTCGCGGCGGACTCGGCGGCGGCGGATCGATCCGTCCGGACCGCGGAGTACGACGCCGCCGAACCGCGCGAGGCGGTCGACGGCGACTTCGACGACGTCGAGGACCGACTTCGCGGCTTGGGCTACATGGAGTGACGGTCGACAACCGCCCGACAGCGGTCGTGTCGGTGCCGGGGGTGTCAGTGCCGGGGCGTCGACTCCGAGCGATCGCTTCCCCGAGGAGAACGCGCCGTTCCGCGTTTTCAGTCCGAATCTTTCGAGTGCCGGTACAGACCGACGGCGCGACCTGCGAACTGCATCAGGTTCCCCCCCGATCGGACGAGCGTGTGCTTTGGTGAGGTCCCCACGTAGTTCATCGGATTCAACAGCGTCTGTGCCGTCTTGAAGTACTGCCGAGACGACGGGACGCCATCGATTTCCCAGATCTGCGGCGTCTGCAGCTCCAACCGGTATAGCTTGTGCCAGTAGTCGAGGACCGAGTCGGCGTAGACGTGATACACGAGCAGTTCGGGGTCGTAGTAAATGGGATAATGATTCAGTATCCGCTCGGCGAGCTCCTTCTCCTCGTGTCCCCAGGTGATATCCTCGTTCCACATCCCGGCGTCGTCGAACACCTCCTTTCGGCAGGCCGCGTTACATCCCCAAAACCGGGTAACGTAGCGGGGTTTCGACCCCTGATCGTAATGCCCTGTGAACCGCTTGATCACGTCGTTACGGGGATGGACGATCTTCCCCGTCACGACGGCCTCGCGATCTAACAGCTCAGAAACGCGTTCGAGGTACCCCTCGACGGGAAGTGAGTCGTCGTCGAGGAATACGAGCTTCTCCGCGTTCGCTCGCCGAATCCCGGCGTTTCGGGCTTTCGTCGCCGAATCTTCGCTCTGGACGAGCACCTCGTAGTCGGTAAAATCGTGCTGTTCGAGCCGCTCGACGGACTCGATCTCGTCTTTCGGTTTGAGGGTAGGGACGATTATGCTGAGTTCGGGCATGGATTCTCTCTGTTGCCGTCGATCCGCCTCTCGGATGGATAGTATCGGCCACGACTGACAGGTAAATTGTTATTCCGTTCTTACCGAGTCGACGCGCGGTACGGGGACGCTCGCACGACGACGACAGCGACCGCGATATGACGCCACCTCGGCGGCGACGGCGACCGAACCGAAGGCCGAACTGCGGCACTGTCGCTCGCCGGCCACTGTCACGCACGCGGCGACTCGATTGGGGGTCGGCCTGCGATACGGCGGGATACTGACTGTATAACAAACCCGGTCGAACACGGTCCAATTCATGTCAAATGGTTCGAAAAAACACATACCGTCAGCAGTCGTCAGCTTCACCGATTCAATCACGTCTCCTCGGAGTATCACACCGATGAAACGACAGTCGTTCGATTTCTTTGGGTCGGTGTTGCTGGAGGTTCGCGGCGACGGCGGCCGCTCGACCCAACAGTTCTACACGATGTTCGATCACTTCGCGGTCGACGACCCGGAGCGAGAGCCGGACATCGTGGTCGAGCGAACGACCGAGGAGCCCGACCTCGAAGCGGTCCTCGGCGACCCATCGGACTACTACGGCTGGACTGGTGACCGGTTCGTCGTCCGAAACGGATCGAACTTCATGATGGTCGAGCCCGGTTGGGACCACATCTACGTGTCGCCGAACTGGGAGCCGTTCCTGGCGACTTACCCCGTCGAGTTCCGGATCAGACAGGAGCTCGCGAAGGAGGGACGTGCGCTGATCCACGCGTCCGGTATCGAACTCGACGGAGAGACGACGCTGTTCCCGGCCTGGCGCGGGGGCGGGAAAACGAACACGCTCCTGTCGCTGTTACGGGAGGGCGCGGGCTACCTCTCCGACGACCGGCTGTGGGTCGGCACCGACGGCACCGCTCTCGGCTACCCGTTATCAGTCAACCTCCAACCGTACAACATCCGATCGTTCCCCGAGATCGAGGTCGGAAATGACGACCTCCAAGATTACGTCCGAGACGAGGTGAGCCAGTTCATCGAGGTGAACATGAACGCCAGCGACGGCGTCGTTCAGAAGGTCGTCAGCTTCCTAAACGAGCGGTTTCTACAGGAGAAGGGCCGGGAGTTCACCGACGTCTCGGCGGTGTTCCCGGGCTCCAAGCACATCCCCGAGTCGACGGTGGACAACGTCGTCGCCCTCAGGGCGGCGCCGAACAGGAACCACGTCGTCATCGAGGAGATGTCACCCGAGGAAATGGTGACGGAGGTCGACGCGATCAGTTACTACGAGTGGAATGAAGTCCTCATGGAGTACTTCTTGGCGTACGACGCGCTCTGTCCCGGCCCCTCGTTCGCCGACCAGTTGGACGACGTTATCGAGGCCGAGGAGGACGCGCTCCGAGAGGTGTTCGAGGACGTCGACACCTATCAGGCGTGGATCCCGCGCACCGCCGACTGGAAGGAAGACGGGATCGACCGGGAAGTCGTCAACCGTATCGAATCGCTCTCTACTCGGGAGCAGTCTCAGACTGCCGACTGACGGATTCGACACAGCCCGACTTTCGGGCGACCCTCGTCGTGGCCGTTTTCCGAACCGATCGAATACCCCGAGCCGCGGTTATCGCCCGCGGCGTCTGACGTACAGGACCCCATACAGCAGTGCGCCAGCGGCGAGAACGCTGGTCACGCCGAACCCCGGAATCTCCGACTGCGTGATGCCCGGCTCGTCGGCGGACGAGGCGCTCATGCTGCCGGAGTCGTCTGCCGGCGCGTCGCTACTGTTTGCGGTAGCGTCGGAGTCTCCTGCCGGCGTGTTCCCCGGGTCCGCGGAGTCGGCCGACGTTCCGTTCGGGCCCCCACCCGATCCGGGCGATGTGGGATTCGTTCCGTTCGCCGGGCCGCTCGCGTCGTCCGCCTGAGACGAGTTCCCTGCCGTAACGACGAACCAGCCGAGACGTGACGGAGTGGCCGTGAGCGTAACGGGCCCCTCCTCCGGAGCGTCGACTGTCGTCGTGAGTGTCTCCCACCGACCGGTCGCCTCGTCGTAGCGCTCGATCCGCAGACCGTCAGGGTTCGCGCCCATCGCCTCGACTGCGCTCCGGTTGAGCGTGAGCGTCAGCTGGTTCGGCGCGCCGTCGGACGCCTCGGGCGAAGTGACCCGCATCACGGTAATCTCCTCGCTGGCGTTGTCGCTCCTCGACTCGTCGAGGTCGGCGAGGAGCCGCTCGAACTCGGTCACGACGTAGTCGCCGGAGGCACCGGCTTCGAGCAGAAGTTCGACTCGGTCGATCGTCGGGCTCTCCCCGTCGAACGTCGTGACGATTGACGCGGTTCCGTTCGGCGATGCGGTGTCGGAAGCGATGCGCGGAGGGCCAGCGGGCGGCTCGTCTCCCTCTCCGTCATCGCCGGTTCCTCCACCGCTCGCGCTGCCTCCCGAACCCCCGCCGCTCCCCCCGCTGCGGTTATCACGGTCGTCGTCATCGTCGTCGGCCTCATCTCCGTCGTCGTCCGAATCGCTGTCATCGGAGTCGTCGCTGCTGTCGCCGTCCCCTCCGTCGCCGTCGGTCTCGTTAGTATCGTCGCTACTGTCGTCGGTGCTGTCGTCGGTGTCGTCGGTGTCGTCGGTGCTGTCGTCGCTACTGTCGTCGGTGCTGTCGTCGCTACTGTCGTCGGTGCTGTCGTCGCTACTGTCGTCTCCGTCGCTTCCGTCACTGCCGTCGTCCGACTCGGATTCGACGGTGACCGTCAGGCCATCGTATTGCTGTGGATTCTGCTCCTGTGCCGCGGCGTCGGAGAACTTCGTGTCGGACTCCACGAACGCGATCGTCGTCTCGTTTCCGGGCTCTCCGACGAGTTCGACGGTCACTGTCGCAAGCCGCGGATTGGTGACGTTCGACGCCCGGTACTGATTGAACGCGACCCAGCCGCTCTCGTTGTCGATGTTGGTCACGGGGTCGTCGAAGTCGTCGGTCCCCGACACCGACACGACGCGCACGACGTCCGGGTCGAACGTGAGGTTTGCCTGGTAGGCGGAGACGTTCGACGCGTTCGCTGAGACTGCCACCGTGACCGTCTCGCCGGCGGGAGCTTCCACGGCGCTTCCGCCCGTCTCGTTAGTGAGCGCGACCGACGGCGCGTCCGCACTCGCGCCGCCGACCGCGGCGCCCGCAAGCGCCGCTCCGAGAAGCAACACCGTCGCCGCGACGACCACCGTCGTGCGTCGCGAGCCGCTGTCGATCCGTCGGATCATTCTGCCCCCGTCTCGTCGACCATCTCAACGATGTCCGTGATGTCGATGTCCCCGTCGCCGTCCATGTCCGCCGCCTCGCGGTCGATGTCGACGTCCTCGTTGGCGACGTGTCGCTGGGTGAGGTTGACGTCGGCCTCGTCCACGTCGCCGTCGCCGTCCGCGTCACCGGCGAGGGTTTCGGTGGAGTCGTCATCGCTGCTGTCTCCGCCGCCATCACCGCCGCCATCACCGCCGCCGCTCTCGCTACCGCCATCTCCATCGTCGCTACCGCCATCACCGCCGTCACTACCGTCGTCCCCACTGCCGCCATCACCGGTGTCGAACGTCACCGCCAGTCGCGGCGGCGTCTCGCTATCGGCCGTCGCGAAGTCCCACCCGTCATCGCCGAGCGGCAAGATCGCCCACCCGTGGTTAGGTTCGCCGGTGACCCACGCTTGGACCCCGGCGGTGACGTCGATCGTCGTCGTGCCCGTTGGAACGGGCCCCGTCTCCGCTTCGGGGTCGGCGACCGCCTCGGAGCCGTCGGCGGTGATCCCGCCTTCGAACGATGCCCACGTGTCGGTCTCGGTCCAGTCTCTGAGCAGTCGATGGACGCTCCCGCCGTCACCATCGTTCGTGGTCTCGACCGTCAGCGTCGCCGATCTCACGGTTGCCCCCGCGGGAACCTGTCCGTCCCCGTCGCCGACGACGCCGTCGAACCGTACCAGCGCCTGCGCTCGGTTGTCCGTGTTCTGCGGGTCATCGGTGTCGACCGTCGCCGTCGAGGCTGTCCCGTACGCCGTCTCTGGGTCTGCCTCTCGGAGGTTGGTGTCGCTCGTCCCCTCGTAGCCGTCGGTTCCCTGCTCGAACGAGACGGTTTCTATCGAGGATTTGGAGTCGAATCGCTGGTCGAAATCGAGCTCGAACGTCAACTCGCTGTTCGAATTCTCCTCGTACTCGTCTTTGTACGGGTTGTAGGTGCTGACGTGAATTCGGTCTGGGTCTCCCTCTCCGGGCTCGAACGCGATCAGTCTGAGGAGGCTGAACCCCGACCCGTCCCTGTTTTGGTAATTCGCGAGCATCTCATACACCGACTGGCCGTCGATGTTCTCGGAGATCTGATGATACTCACCGCCATTCTCGTGGTAGTGGCCGTTGAGTACCATGAACACCTGCGGGTTCGGCTTGATGAGCTGCTGCCAGATCTGTTCGCCCGGGTTGCCCTCGCCGTCCTCCTCCTCGATGAACTGCGTACGTCCGGGTTTTACCTCGTCCCAGGTGTCGTCGTACTTGTCGCCATCCGTCAGATACGCGTGCGTCGTGACGATCGTCGGTCGTTCGGGATACTGATCGAGCACGCCCTGTGCCCACTCGAGCGCCGCGTCTCGGGTCTCCCACTCCAGCGCGAGGTGGAGGAAGTCGTAGCCGCCCGCGGAGAACAGCTGGTAGGAGTTCGACTCCTCGTCGCCTGGACCGGTCCCGCCGTACCAGTCGTACCCGTCGAACCGTGACGCGCCGAAGTAATCGGTGTAGTTTTCGAGTCCGGAACTCCGGTTCCGCGTAATGGAGTAGTCGTGATTACCTGGAGGCGTGCTGTAGGGAACGACCCCGTCCAGCGTCGCCATCGCCTTGTCCATCCGGTCCCACTGCTCCGTGATGTTGCCATCCTGAACGACATCGCCCTCGTGCGTGACGAACGCGACGTTCTCCGCGTCGGCGTTCGCGGCGATCCAGTCGGTCTGCTCGACGGCGAACCGGTACCGTCGCTCGTTGTTCGCGTAGTACTGCGTGTCCGGGAGGGCGACGACCGTCCACGACCCGTCAGCGGCGCTCGACGGTGCGCTCGATACGTTCGCGAGGAACGGGAGCGTCGACGCCGCTCCGGCGGCTCTGAGAACTGTCCGTCTGGACATGCTCTCGACCGCCGAAGACCCCATATCAGTCGTTTCTGGTCGATTATCGAGGGACATTGACTACCTTCCGAGAGGCACGAAGTCCGGTGGTAAAATTACAAACCGATTTACAGAGCAGATCGCAGTTATTGTGACGTTAGCGAACGTCTCTCGAGTGATCTCTCGTCGGTGGTACCGGCGTCATCGCTGATAACGCGTCTCATGGGCCTCCGCTTTGGCGCTCGCACCCGAAAGGCCGACAACCCGTCCGCCGTTGATGGCAACGACGCGCGCACATCGCACCGCTCGGCGATTCGGTCGGCGCGACCGAACGGTTAATTGCCGCATACTATTGACCGAATCCCGGCATCTCGGTATAATGTCCATGAGAGCGGCTATTATCGGCACCGGAGCAGACCCAGACGAGAGCGACCGGACCGGCTACGCGATGGCGTATCGACACGCACCGGGATACCAGCGACTCGACGGGATCGAACTCGTGGCGTGCGCGGACATCGTGCGTGAGAACGGCGAGTCGTTCGCCGAGTCGTTCGGCATCCGGTCCGACCACGTGTACGAGGACTACGAGGCGATGCTCGATGGCGCGGAACCGGACATCGTGAGCGTCTGCGTCCCGCCAGCGATCCACGCCGATATCGTCGTCGACTGCGCCGAGAGCGGGGTGCCGCTCGCGATTCACTGCGAGAAGCCCATGGCGACGACGTGGGGGGACTGCCGGCGGATGGTAGATGTGTGCGACCGCGAAGGCGTGCAGCTCTCGATCAACCACCAGCGGCGATTCGGGGCCCCCTTCACTCGCGCGAAGTCGCTGATCGACGACGGGACGATCGGGGACCTCGAGCGGATCGAGTTCGGCGAGGTGAACCTCTCCGACGCCGCCGTTCACCAGTTCGACCTCGCCGGGTACTTCACCGACTGGTCGCCCGTCGAGTGGGTGTTGGCGGCCGCCGACTTCAGCGAGGAGAACGAGTGGTTCGGAACGCGACACGAGCATCAGGGGCTCACGCAGTGGTACACCGAGAGCGGCGTTCACGGCATCGCCTCCTCGGGCGAGGACCCGGGAATGGGCGCAGCGTTCGTCGGATGTTACATGCGCCTGATCGGTACCGACGGCGCGATAGAGCTCGGCGTCGAGGACGGGCCCCACCTCAGATACCGGACCGATGATGAGGGGTGGAACACGGTCGACACCGGCGAGAGCATCCACCGACCGCTGACCGGGAAACTCCGATTGGGACTTGGGAAAGTCGCCGAACGGGCTCCGTTCGGCGACAAATACACGTTCGCCCCCACCTCGTTCGTCGAGCGAGCCATAGAGGAGGTCGTCGACGCGCTCCGAGAGGATCGAGAGCCGGTCATCAGCGGGGCACGATCGCTTTACGCGGCGGAACTGCCGTTCGCCTCGTGGGAGTCCGTCCGGCGGCGCGGTCGCGTGACGCTTCCGTTGGAGATCGACGACAACCCGCTCAAAGAACTGGTGACGGCCGCGGCAGACGACAGCGAGGGCGCCGAGGACGCCGAGGCTGACGACGCGGAGGGCGAGGCTGACGAGGAGACGGCGACCTCGACGACCGACTGAATGCGGACCGACGGTATCTCCGTTGTAACCGTTATCTCGCTGCTACCGCTCGGCTTTTACGCAGCATAACAAAGCGGCACTGTCCTAACGTGCCAACGAGATGAACAGCCACGCAGGCGTCGGGATCGGGGTCCCGAAATGACTTCTTCCGAAGACGACGGCGCGCGGTCGGACGACGACCGAACCATCGCGCCGAACGCAACGCTCGGCACCGAAAACGGAACCGAACCGGTCATCGGCGCCGGAGCGACGATTCGCTCCGGGTCGGTAGTGTACGACGACGTCGTGATCGGCGACGGCTTCCAGACCGGCCACGGCGCGCTCGTCCGCGAGGAGACCGAGATAGGCGACGACGTGCTCGTCGGGACGCAAACGGTCATCGACGGGTACTCTACCATCGGTTCCGGCGTCAGCCTCCAGAGTCAGGTGTACGTGCCGTCGAACACGACCATCGGCGACGATGTCTTCATCGGGCCGGGAGCCGTGTTGACGAACGACCCGTTTCCGGTGCGGCAGGACGTCGAGCTGACCGGACCGACCGTCGAGGACCACGTGTCCATCGGCGCGAACGCGACCGTGCTTCCCGGGGTCACCGTCGGTCGGGGCGCGTTCGTCGCCGCCGGCGCGGTCGTCACGAAGGACGTGCCGCCAGAGACACTGGCCGTCGGCTGTCCCGCGATCATCGAACCGCTTCCGGACGAGCTGCGCGGACGGAATCAGATCAGGGACCGACCCGAGGGAGATACCGAATGATACCGAGCGCAAACCCGTCGATCGGCGACGAGGAGAAACGCCGCGTCGAGGCGGTGATGGACTCCGGGATGTTGGCGGAAGGCGAGGTCGTCGAGGAGTTCGAGGCCGAGTTCGCCGACTACTGCGGCGTCGACCGCGGCCTCGCGACCACGAACGGCACCACGGCTCTCCACGCCGCGCTCGTCGGACTCGACGTCGGGGAGGGAGATCGGGTGCTCACGACGCCGTTCAGCTTCGTCGCGACGGCGAACGCGGCCCGACTGGCCGGTGCCGAAGTGTACTTCGTCGACGTGGATCCGCGGACGTACAACATCGACCCGGACGCGCTCGAAGCCCGGCTTCGCGCCGGAGAGCAGGTAGACGCCGTCATCGCGGTCCACCTGTACGGACTCCCCGCGGATGTCGAGCGACTCGTCGAGCTCGCTGACGAGTACGACTTCCGGCTCCTCGAAGACGCGGCGCAGGCGCACGGCGCGCGCTGCGACGGCGAGCGCGTCGGGAGCTTCGGCGACGCGGCCTGCTTCTCGTTTTATCCCACGAAGAACATGACGACCGGCGAGGGCGGCATGATCCTCACCGACGACGAGGCGGTCGCCGAGCGCGCACGGCGGTTCGTCGACCACGGGCGCACCAGCGGCTACGAACACGCCTCAGTCGGCCACAACTTCCGTATGACGAACCTCGCGGCGGCGATCGGTCGCGTACAACTGGACCGCCTGCCGGAGTTCACCAGTGCGAGACAGCGGAACGCGGCCCGGCTGACGGAGCGGCTCTCCGACGTCCCCGACGTGGTGACGCCGCACGAACCGGACGGGTACGAGCACGTGTACCACCAGTACACGGTCCGGGTCACCGACCGCGACGCACTCCAAACGCACCTCGCGAACCACGACATCGGGACGGGAGTGTACTATCCCATCCCGATCCATCGGCAGCCGGCGTACGAGGACGTCTCGGGGTCGTATCCCGTCGCGGAGGCCTGCGCCGAGGAGGTGCTGTCGCTCCCAGTCCACCCCGAACTGGACGAGTCGGACCTCGATCAGATAGCCGAGGCGACCGCGGGGGCGATCGTATGACGGTCGACGGCGACGTCGACGTCGGCGTCGTCGGGGTCGGCGCGATGGGCCGGAATCACGCACGCGTGTACTCGGAGCTTCCCGGCGCGACTCTGGTCGGGATCGCCGACGCGGACGTCGAGCGCGCCGCCGACGTCGCGGCCGAGGTCGGCACGGCCTCGTACCCGACCGCGGACCTGCTCGACCGCGTCGATGCGGTGTCGATCGCCGTTCCGACGGAGTACCACGTATCTCTCGCCGAGCAGTGTATCGACGCCGGCGTCCACGCGCTCGTCGAGAAGCCGTTCGTCGCCTCCGTCGCGGAGGGACGAGCCCTGATCGAGCAGGCGGACGCGGCCGGCGTGATCCTCCAGCCCGGCCACATCGAGCGGTTCAACCCGGCGGTGACTGAGCTGAGCCGGATCGTCGACGGGGTGTCACCGATCGCCATCGACGCCCGTCGCCTGGGACCGCCGAGTGACGACGGGCGGTCGTTGGACGAGAACGTCGTCCACGACCTGATGATACACGACCTCGACATCGTCAGGTCGCTCGTCTCCGGGGATATCGATCGGATCAACGCGGTTCGCACCGGCGACGGCCAGCACGCGGATGCGCAGCTTCGGTTCGCGAACGGGACCGTCGCGACCCTCACCGCGAGCCGCGTGACCCAGCAGAAGGTCCGCGATCTCACGATCACGGCCGAGGACTGCTACATCGAGCTCGACTACCTCACGCAGACGATCGAGATCCATCGACAGTCCCGCCCGGAGTACATGGAGATCGGGGGGAACATCCGGTACCACCACGAGGGGATCACGGAACGCCCGATGGTCCAGTCGGGCGAGCCGCTGCGATACGAGCTCGAGTCGTTCGTCGGGGCCGTCGCGGACCACACCACGCCGGAGATCACGGGCGAGGACGGAATCCGCGCGGTCGAGTTGGCCGACGCCGTCCTTGAGCGCGCGGATGCCACGGACTCTCAAACCGACGCCGATCGCGCGGTGAGCTTCAACCAATGACCCGATCGACAACGAAGTCGGAGCCGCTCTACGGCGTCGACCGCAGTGACGAGGAGCTTCGCGCGCTCGTTGACGGTCGAAGCGCCAACGTCGCCGTGTACGGACTCGGCAAAATGGGACTCCCGCTGGCGACCGTGTACGCCGGGCGGGTCGCCGACGTGATCGGCGTCGACATCGACCAGTCGGTCGTCGAGTCGGTCAACCGCGGCGAGTGTCACATCGACGGGGAGCCAGGGTTATCGGAGCTTGTAGCCGATGCGGTCGAGAACGGCGCGCTCCGCGCGTCAACCGACGCCAAAGCCACGGCGGAGGCGGCGAACGTCCACGTCGTTATCGTCCCGACGCCCATCACCGAGACGAGGGAGCCGGATCTCTCCATCTTCGATACGGTGGTCGACTCGATCGCACACGGGCTCTCCCCCGGAGATATCGTGTTCGTCGAGTGTACCGTCCCTCCGGGGACGTGTCGCGACCGCCTCGTGCCGCGGCTCGTCGATCAGAGCGACCTCTCTGCCGGGGAGTTCGGCGCTGCGTTCTGCCCGGAGCGCACGTCGAGCGGCCGGGCGATTGAGGATATCACGGGCGCGTACCCCAAGATCATCGGGGGCGTCGACGACGAGAGCGCTCGCGTGGCCGAGGCCGTCTACGAGAGCGTCACCGACAACGACGTCATCCGCGTCTCAGACGCGACGACCGCCGAATCGGTCAAGCTGTTCGAGGGGCTGTACCGCGACGTCAACATCGCCCTCGCGAACGAGCTCGGAACGCTGGCCGACGACCTTGAGATCGACGTGCGAGAGGCGATCGACGCGGCCAACACCCAGCCCTTCTGTCACATCCACGACCCCGGTCCGGGCGTTGGGGGGCACTGCATCCCGTGGTATCCGTACTTCGTGATGAGTCGAGTGGAGACGCCGACGCCCTTGCTCCGGACGGCGCGGGAGGTGAACGACTCGATGCCGGCGTTCACTGCGGACGTCGTCGAGCGCGAACTCGAGGCACGGGGCACGTCAATCGACGGGGCGCGGGTGCTCGTCCTCGGCGTGACGTACCGCCCCGGCGTCGCGGAGACGCGTGCGACGCCCGCCGGGCCGCTCATCACCGACCTGAAGCGCCGGGGCGCGGAGCCATTCGCGACGGACCCGATGCTCGACGACGAGACCGTCTCGTCGTTCGGCGCGGAGCCGGTGGCGCTGTCCGAGGTCGGTCGCTCCGATATGGACGCCGTCGTCGTCGTCACCCCGCACGAGGCCTTCGACGACGTCGAGTGGGAGGGCTTTGAGGACGTTGTCGTGGTCGACGGTCGGGCCACGCTCGGCGACGTCGGCCACCCGACGTACACCATCGGCTCGGGGCGAAGATAACGAGAGAACAGTCGGGGCGAAGGCGAATCGAACTCGAATCGAATTTGAATCAAACCGTAACCGATCGGAACCGCACCCCGCCGCCGTCAGAGGTACCCCAGATCGGTGAGCTGCTGTTCCATCGCGGCGGAGTACGTCGCCTCGGTTGTCCCCGAGTCCGGCGTTGTCATGTCCAGGAGCTGTGCCTCGAGGCGCTTGTCGAGGTCATCGCGGACCGCCGGATGCTCGTCGCTGACGTCGGTCTCCTCGTCCGGTAGCTCGAACAGCTCCGCCTTCTCGGACCCCTTCACGTATTTAAATTCGCCCGTGCGAAACGCCGTCATCGGCGTCGCGTGGTACCGGGAGGTGTCGAACGCCGGATCGGCCTCTAAGTACTCGTCGAAGTGGGGAATTCCGCGTTGACTGATCGCGCCGTCGGGGACGGTGTCTTTGAGGTTCACACCGCTGAACTGGTCGTGAGAGACGCCGAGCTGTTCCGCGACCGTGCGTGTGACGTCGATGTGCTGAACCGGGTCGTCTTTCGCGTGATCCAGTCCCTCGATGCCGGAGACGACCATCGGCACGTTCGTCAGGTGGTCGTCGAGGACGAGGTTGTGGCCGAGCACCCCTTGCTCCCCGAACAGGTCGCCGTGGTCGCCGGTGACGACGAAAATGGTCTTCCCCGCGTTCAACTCCTGTACGTGGTCGTACAGCGCCCCGACGAACTCGTCCGCGTACGCGATCTCGGCGTCGTACATCGCTTTGAGCGCCTCCCACTCGTCGTCGGAGAACGGGCAGCCGTCGACGATGCGCTGGATCATTCGGTCTCGGCTCGCGTACGTGTCAAGCGACAGTTCCAGCGCCTCTTCGGTCGAGTACGCGATGTCGTCGGTAAATCGGTCGATCCACTTCCGGGGCGGCGCGTACGGGAGGTGCGGGTTCGGACAGTGCGTGTAGAGGAAGAACGGGTCGCCGTCGGCCGCGAGGTCGTCGAGCCACCCTTTCAGGGTCTCGCGCATGATGTACGTCTGGTTGTGTCGCCGCACGTTGAGCGAGAACCCGGGTCCGTACTCCCAGGCGCGCAAGAGGTACTTTAACGCCGCCGTCCGCGTTTCCGGTTCGTGAAACGCGCGACGGAGCAAGGCGTGGTGATATCTCTCAAACCCTCGATCAAGCCCTGTCGCCTCGCTTAGGTACGCGTTTGGGGTGAAACACGCGGTCTGGTATCCTCGATCCTGGAGTAGCTCCGGGAGGGTGGCGACACCCGGCGGCAGCGGTTCCTTCGCCTTCCCGTCGTACCCGACTCGGTGTTCGAACAGATACGTTCCCGTGAGGATAGAGGCGCTCGAGGCCGGCGTCCACATCGACTGGGAGAAGCAGCGTTGAAACGCGGTCCCCTCGGATTCCGACGCGATCCGTTCGAGGTTGGGAGTCGTCTCCCGGTCGTACCCGCAGACCGACGTGTTCGCGGCTCTCACACTCTCGAGGGTTATCCAGACGACGTTGACCGGCTCCGTACTCATGTGGCTCAGTTGCGGTAATACGGACATTACTATCCACAGAATAACTGGCAGTACGTCGCTTCTCGCCGTGAAAGACGGTCAGTATTCGATCGCATCTCCGAAGAGAGTCACAGCCCCCGACAGGCGCGCTGTCTCGGTAGGAGTGGCGTAACTTTGTGAACCGTCTCCCCATGTCCCGGCATGCAGTACAGGAGCGTCGCGGACCTCAACGAAGCCGCGCGTCGATTCGTTCAAGACCACTCGCTAGACGTTGACCTCGTCGTCGGTATCCCGAGGAGCGGCCTCTTGGCCGCGAACATGCTTTGTCTCTACCTCGACGTCCCGATGACTGACGTCGATCGCTTCTGCGAGGGAAGGCTCATGGACACCGGCGCGCGCGACGACGCGAACCGGTCGTTCGGCGATATCGATTCCGTTCTCGTCGTAGATGACTCCGTGAAATCGGGGCGTCAGATGACGGAAACGCGAAATCGACTCGACGAACTGGACCTGCCTTTCGATATCTCGTACGGCGCAATATACATCTCTCCACAGGGTCACGACTACGTCGATTACTGGGGAGAGGTCGTCTCTGCCCCGCGCGTTTTCGAATGGAATCTGATCCATCATCCGGTGTTGCAGTACTCCTGTGTGGACATCGACGGCGTGCTCTGTCGAGATCCGACGCCCGAAGAGAACGACGACGGGGAACGCTATCGGGCGTTTCTGTCCGACGTCGAACCGAACGTCGTTCCGAACCAGCAGATTGGTCACCTCGTCACGAGCAGACTGGAGACGTATCGGCCCGAAACCGAGCGCTGGCTGGACGAACACGGGATCCGTTACGACACGCTCACAATGATGGACCTGCCGAGCAAACAAGCCCGGCAGGAACGGGGAAACCACGCTCGGCACAAGGCGAACGCATACGAATCGACTGACGCGCCACTCTTCATCGAAAGCGATCCACGGCAAGCCGCGGCGATCACGGAGCGGACGGGGAAGCCGGTGTTCTGTTACGAGACCAAGGAAATGATTCAGCCGGGTCGCGCAAAGCGAACGGCCCGAACGGTCGAACGGGCCGTTTCAAAGCTCAAAGCGAACCCAGCGGCGTTCCCGGCGACAGCCGGGAGATACGTGTTTTATCGTTGCTATCACCGCCTCTCAATGGCCCTCTGATGAGGCCCCCAAGGATGTCGTATCGCTCGGAGCGACGGTGGGGCGTCTCGATCGGCGATGGTCGATTCTGTGCCCGGGACAGTCACTCCGTCGGACGAACGGCCCGGCGAGACACCACTCTCCAGAGGTCTCTGACGCCCGGCGCGCCGTCGAGAAGCCACCAGACGAAGACGACGCTCGCGAGGCCGAGTTCTACCAACACCGTCCCCTCGAGCCGCGCGTTCAGCAGGTACTGAATGATCCCGATCGACGGCCCGGACCCAGCCTTCACCTCGAAGAACGGCCACAGGAGGAACGCGAGGTCTTCGATCCGCCCGTTTAGCAGGGGTCGAATCGAATCCCCGAGGAGGTGTGAGTAGTAGCCGAGGGCGAACGGCCATCCCCGCAGATCGTATCGCCTGCAGAGTGCGACCACGACGACGATGATGAGCGTGCCGACGAGGACCGAGTGGCCGAGCGAGCGACCGCTCGGGAGGATGTTAAGCGTCCACGCGAGCGGCTTGTCGATGAGGTCCGGCACCTGCGAGCCGAGCGCCGCGAGCGCGACGCCGGGCCATTCCGGCCGTCGGCGATACCAGAGGTGCACGACCGACGAATGAAGCAGATACGCGAACGCCAGGTGTCCCCAGGGCCACACGACTCCTGATCAGATCTTCTTTCGTATTTACTTGTCGGTTTTCAAATCGATAATTTGGGAGGTTAGTAGCCTCATAACTCCTCTGAGAGCCTCCAAAACGAGATGATGTCGATATATGGGTGAAAATACCGACATAATTTCGCGGGCCAATTGCTCGCGCACGGCGCACGGCGGTACCATCGCCTCGGAGAGGGTCGAACCGCCCCGCTGGCAGCGCCGGTATCGCCGGGCCAGCCCAGGACGACGCGCCCGCCCGACGACGAGTCAGTCGAATCGCGACAGACACCCACCTCTTTCGACCCTGGCACCCGACGTATCCGAGGCGACTACTCAAATGCTCGGCCCGCGAAGGAGGCGTATGAGCAGCGATCCGGAGTCCGACTCCCCGGCGAAAGGAGACGAGTACGCGCTCCCGGACGGGTCCACGGAGATCGTGTTCCACGTCGAGGACGGACACGTCCTCACGGTCCGCGAGTACGGGAGCGTCGACGCGTTCGAGCAGAACGTCTCCCGGGGGCGATACATGGGAACGAGAGAAGACGTCCTTTCGCTCCCGGACGCCGAGGAGTTCGCCGACGCCGAGTCGACGCCCGGCGACGGCGAGTCGTAACGACGGCGTTCAGGCCTGGTACCACGCGTCCACGGTGCGGTGTGCGTACCCCTTGCCGACGACGTCCAGCTTCCCGTCGCCGTCGAGGTCGACCAACTTCGCCTCGTGCGTCGGCACGCCGCTCGCGACCACCTCGGAGTCGAACGTTCCGTCGCCCCGATTCCAGAAGACGAACTGCCGCGGCTCGTGGCCCTCCTCTAACCCCATCTCGGCGACGAAGATGTCCTGACGGCCATCGTCGTTCAGGTCCGCCACCTGCAGGGAGTGCGGGTTCGACATGTCGTCGTGGAGCACCGTTAGCTCCCAGTCCGGTGGGTCGAAGATGCCGAGGCGCGCGCGCCTGTCGCCCTGATACGGGAGGTCGCCCTCGGTCACGACGAGTTCCTCCTCGCCGTCGCCGTCGACGTCGGCGGCGACGATACGGGTCCACTCCCAGCCCTCGGCGACGACCTCGCGATCCCATCCGTCGCCGTCTTCTCGCCGGTGGAACACGTTCATTCCGGCGACGATCTCCGTCCGGCCGTCGCCGTCGACGTCGAGGACCTGTACGCCCTCGACGTTCAAGTTCTCGGCGACGAGGTGGCGGTTGTTGACCGGCCACGGCTCCAGCGTCGGGTCCGTGGGAATGTCGTAGTAGAAGACGGTCTCGCTCTCCTGTGAGAGCGCGAGCACCTCGAGTTCGCCGTCGTCGTCCACGTCGGCGACCGCCACGTCGTGGTACTTCTCGAAGTCGTCGGTGATGAGTCGACGCGTCCACCGGTCGCGGGGATCGGCCGCCTGCTCGAACCAATACAGTTCGTGCTCGTTGAGGTTCTGCCCGGTGACGAGTTCGACCCGCCCGTCGCCGTTGATGTCGCCGAGCGCGCCGCCGACCGACAGCTCGGGTGACTTCGCCACCTCGTGTCGCTCCCAGCCGGGGTTCTCGTACCAGAAGACGTTCCACTCGAGTCGGTTGATTATCTCGCGCGTGCCGACGAGCTTCCCGAGAAATATCTGCTTGTCGAGTACCGGAATGGTGACGGGAGCTTTTCGCCCGACTGCGCCGACGATGACGTCTGGACGGCCGTTTCCGGTGAGATCGGTGGTGAGACAGAAGCTCATCCGAGCGGTCGGTGGGTTGTCGTCAATACACTCGTGCTTGAACTGCAACCGGCGTTGGTCCTGCAGTGACATACCCGGAGGGTGCGCCGATATGGGTATTGTAACGCTGCTATTAAACGAGGCTATGCCGCCAGCTTGCGGTAGATAATCTCGAAGTTGTCGGTCACCGACCACGTGGTCGCGAACTCGAAGAGCAGCACCAGCGCGATGTACACGAGAGCCCCTGTGGGAATGAGCAGGACGAGGTTCACGGCCGAGCTAAACGGCGAGACGCTGCCGAGGTACCAGACAGCGAGTCCCATCGGGACGCTCGCGGCCATGGGGTAGACGAACTCGTAATACATCTCGCGCATCGGCATGTCGAGGATGTCGGACATGATGTAGATGTCGAGCGGGAGCATCGGGAAGACGAAGATGCCGGTGACCGTGAGTGCCGTTCCCACGATGCCGAACGTGTTTGTCATCGGGTAGATGAAGATGGCAATCAGCGCGACGCGGAGCGCGGACAGCTTCGTGATGAGATCGGGGCGGCCGACGGCGTGCCACACCGGCCCGACCGATTTCGCTAACGCGCGCATCAGCCCGTAGAACGCGAGCACCTGCATCGCCGGCACCGCAGGCAGCCAGTCCTCGCCGAACACCGTCATCACGAAGTCTGGGGCGATCGCCGCGATCCCGATCGCCGCCGGGAAGGAGATGAGCGCGGTGAACCGGAGGGTCCGGGAGAACGCGTCCCGTAGCTCCGCCACGTCCGACTGCAGCTTCGAGTAGGCGGGGAACATCACGCCTGTGAGTACCTGTGATAGTTCTGTCGCCGGCGCGTTCGAGAACCGGTAGGTGTACTGGTAGTACGCCAGCGCCGTCGGGGTCAATAGCCACCCGATGAAGGCGTCGTCGCCCTCGCTGTAAAGGAAGTAGAGGATCGACGATGCCGTGAGCCACTTCCCGTAGTCGACGAGTTCCTTGGCGATCTCGAGGTCGAACGACGGGAACGGGCGGTAGCCGTGGATCGCATACGAGACGACGAGCTTGACGACGTCGGCCGCGAGAAAGCCGAAGACGAACGCCCACGCGGTGGGCTCTATCATGGCGTATCCGACGCCGACGGCGAACTGCGCGGAGTCCCCGCTGATCTTATACGTGAACTGTTTGTGGAAGTCGAGGTTCTTCTGGAAGTAGACGATTCCGGGGTTTCTGAACCCGAGGAGCAGCGGCGAGAGGCCGATAGCCTGTATCATCTTCACTGCGCGTGGCTCCCCGAAGAACCGTTCGCCGACGAAGGGGGCGATCGCGAAGAGGATCGCGGCGATGAGGATCCCGCGGCCAATCTCTAGTACCCACGTCGTGTTGAGGTGGCTGTCGACGTCCTCTTCGACCTTCTGGATCAGCGCCTTGTTCAGCCCGATGGTGGTGAAATTCTTCGTCGCACTCAGCGTCAGCATCGCGATCCCCACCAGGCCGAGTTCGGCTGGGCCGACGAGCCGAGCCAGCACCGCGAGCATCCCGAGCTGGAGCGCTCGGCCGACGACGTTCTGACTCATCAGCCAGGCCGCGCTCTTGACCGTCCGTTCGGCGGTCCCGCCCCCCGGTTTTAACCGGTTTATTAGGGCGATCAGTCGGTCCAGCGGGCTCATCGGTGGCGTGGGAAGGCGGGCACCGAACCGATCGGTAGCCCAGTGTCTTCTGACGACCCCATCTGTCTCATTTGCACGTATTAAACGCGGTACGGCACAATGTAATGACAGTCCTAACACGGGGTGCCGTCGGACGCCTCCGACCCGCTTCGACCGAGTGACCCCTCTATACCCCGACCCGAAGCGGATCTCTGTTTCCGGGGGAACGTCCGTCGCTCGCGCCGTTCACGCGGCGGCTGCGAGTGCGGCTGCGGTCGTTAACGACCGATGAACTATCGGGTGCCCGACCGACCGGCCGCCTGATGCGAACCGAACACAGCGCCGCCACGGCCGACTGGTCGCTTCGGGGGCAAACCGACCGATGAGCGACGCGTCCGTCCTCTCCATCGTCGGCGCTCGTCCGCAGTTTATCAAGGCGTTCCCAGTCTCTCGGCTCCTCCGCGAGCAGCTCTCCGAGGTGCTCGTGCACACCGGCCAGCACTATGACTTCGGAATGTCCGACGTGTTCTTCGAGGAGCTCGACATTCCCGAACCCGACTACAACCTCGGCGTTGGCTCCGCGAATCACGCGAACCAGACCGCGGCGATGCTGCGCCGAATAGACGAGGTCGTCGAGGCGGAGCGGCCCGACATGATCCTCGTGTACGGCGACACCAACTCGACGCTGGCCGGGGCCCTCGTCGCGGCGAAGCGAGACCTTCCGGTGGCCCACGTCGAGGCGGGCCTTCGGAGCGGCAACTGGGCGATGCCCGAGGAGGTGAACCGCGTCCTCACCGACCGCTGTTCGGACCTGCTGTTCGTCCCGTCCGACCGGGCGGTCGAAACGCTGGCGGACGAGGGGATCACCGAGGGCGTCACCGTCACCGGTGACGTGATGTACGACGCGATCACCAGCGTCCGCGACCGCGCACCGTCGGCGTCGGCGATCCTCGGCGACCCCGGCTACGGCGACGACGAGTACGTCCTCGCGACGGTTCACCGACAGGCGAACACGGACGACCCGGCCCGCTTAGCGTCCGTCGTGGAGGGACTGTCATCGTCGCCGAGGCCGGTCGTCGCTCCCCTCCACCCGCGGACCGAGGAGGCGCTCAAGCGACACGACCTCTGGGAGCGGGCGACGGCGGCGCTGGACGTTATCGAGCCGGTCGGCTACCTCGACTTCGTCGGCCTTCTCGACGGGGCAGAGCGCGTAGCAACCGATTCGGGCGGCGTACAGAAGGAGGCGTTCTATCTCGACACCCGCTGCGTGACGCTCCGCGAGGAGACCGAGTGGGTCGAGACCGTCGAGGCCGGCTGGAACGAACTCGTCGGCGCGGACGCGGCGGCGATCCGATCGGCGCTCCGACGGACGGACGAGCTCCCGGAGAAACCCTCCCTGTACGGCGGTGGCCGCGCGGCCGAGCGGGTAGTCGACGAGATCGTTTCGTACCTCCGGCCGCGGGCGTAATCGGACTGCGACCGAGTCAGTCCAGCGCGTCCGTGAGGTAGCGCGAGATGCCGTGGGCCATCCACGCCTGGCACCATCGCATGAGCGTGGTCCGCTTCGTGTAGTACCGGTGCTGCTCGTGGTAGAACGCGCCCTTCTGGTTCGAGAGGTTCTCCACGGCCCACTCGATCACTTGTCGGGCGGACTCCTTGTCGTCGAGCATGCTGAACACGACGGCCCCCTGCGCCGACGAGTGGACGTCCCGCGGATACTGGTTCGACTCGTCGAACCACGGCGCGCCGTCGTCGGTGAACAGCCCCCGGTAGAAGCGCACGGCGTCGTCGAGTGTCTCCGCGTACCGCTCCGTCCCGCTGATCTCCTGGTACCGGAGCAGCGACTCGATGATGAACCCGTTGTGGAAGTTATCCATCGAAAGATGTGACGCTTCCGGCGGGTCGCGGTACATCCAGCCGCCCTCTTCCGTCTGTTGGGCAGCGACGTAATCGAGGATGTTTTCAGCCCCGCTTCGGAGCCAGTCGTTACCCACTACATCGTAGAGGTTCATCAACATACGCGCGCCGAGGGCGTTCGCGTTCAGCGTGTAGTGATCGCCGGTGTCAACCGGATTGTATTTTATTTGACCGCCGTCGGGATGGACCGCATAATCGAGATCCTCAAAGACGAAATCGGCCGCGGTAAGCGCAACTTCACGGTACGACGTGTCAATGTACTCTCCCGCCGCCAGCAGCGCTTTGACTGCGAAGGTTGTCGAAACGACATCGGGATCATTCGGCGCGAGCCGCTTCGTGCGATCCTGTAGCGGGTGCCTGTGACCACCGCAGAACCCCTTATACCCGCGCACACGGTTCTCCACCAGCCAATCCGCCAGTTCACGCGCCTCGGTACGGAACTCCTCCTGACCGGAGAGTTCGTACATTCGCAGATTCGCGACGGTGAACAGGGCAATACCCATGAAGTTTCGGCGCTGTTCGACCGCGAGGAGCGGACGAATATTCACAGGTGCCCGACGAACTGCCTGTTGGAAGAAAATATTCAACCATTTGTTACTCACGGGCAGCGATTGAAGGATTCGGCTACTTTCGCCGTCATAGAGGTCCCAGCCACGGTAATCCCGCTCCCGCGCATAGGTAAGAGTCTCCCTCAGCAAGCGTCTCCGTCGCGGATCGACGACCGTGTCTCTCCTGCGAACCTCACTCTCCGGACTAATCTTCAGTTTACTGGACATTGTGAAGTCTGGTGATCTCGATGTTACGTTTCAGTCTCCCTATCTCCCGACCGCTGCGGTGCCGGTCCCCGCTCAGGATCTACGCTCTCCTTTGCCGGCTCACAGATACAGTACGAGGGGCTGTTATCCGGGGTTACAAGACGTGGCCGACTGATATCGACGCCCGCGCAGCGAGCCGCGACGCTACGCGTTTCGCATTGCTTTACTCGCCACACGCTGTCGACGATATCGTCGTCAGAGCAGGGTCTGTGAGAAGTGTCTTCGTTCGCTGCGACTGATCCCGTTCGCCCCATATCCGTTCATAAGGCCGTATTATTTTTGTTATGCTGCTCCTTCCGGTGGCGCAAGTGCTGGTCGTTTCGACTCATCTCGCATCCTCTTCACCACGTAGCAATCGTTTCCGGGGCTCGACTAGGTGAGGGGTTGCTTCAAGTCGATAAAAAAGCGGAAGTGTCGTTCAAATGGCCCTTGCAGCGGCCACAACCGCTTCGCGATACCACCGGTTGCAACGAGAGCTGCTACCGGCAGTCACTAGCGAGGGGACCCCTACTCGCGGTCACGCACGCGCTGGCCCTCACTCGATCGTTTCGAACGTTGCGACGGCCGATCCCCGGAGTTCTAGCTCCTCGATGTGACCGGTGAACCAGTACCCGTCTTTCCCCTTGTGAACGAGGCCGACGGCGGAGTCCGTATCAACCTTCGACTTGAGCGCGTCCCAATCGCCGTCCGCCGCGATGGTGTATTCCGCGCTCGACTCGATCGAGCCGGACACTACGAACTTGTACGAGCTGACCTCGTCGTTGTTCGATCCGTCGAAGACGATGAGGTGGCGCTCCGAGGAGTCGTTGTTGACCGGTTCGCCGTTGAGGTACACCTCGATGTCGCCCGCGACCGTGAGGTCGGTGAGCTCTCCCGAGAAGTCGTACACGTGCGTTCCGGTCTCGATCGCCCCCTCGGCGCTCGAACTGGAGATGTTGTCGGCGATGTCGCCGTTCGGACTGCTCTCGGCCTCGATATCCCCCGAAACGGTGAAGCTGTAGCTCGTCGCGTTCCCGGTTCCGACGAAGCTGAGCGTGTTGGGCAGGTCTCCCCCGAGGATCGACACCTCGTCGTCGCCGAGGGTGGTGCCGTTGACGGTGACGGTGGCGGTGTCGGGGTCGGTGACGGCGATGTTCTCAGCGGAGCCGGTGAAGTGGAACGCCGCGAGGTCGCCGGTGGAACCGTTGACGGTGCCGTCGGTGACGGTGGCACCGTCGCCGGTCGCGCCGGGTTCCACGTCGCCCGAGACGTCGAACTCGAACCCGCTGTCGCGACCGTCGTCCGATTCAACGGTGATGACGTTCTCGGCGAGCACCGCCGGGTCAACCTCTCGGAGGTCCTCCGGGTTCTGGAGGACGTAGTTGTCGACGTCGACGTCGACGCCGTCGTCGGCGAAGTAGACGTTGGCGTAGTCGAAGCTGCCACCGCTGAAGTCGGTGACGTAGCCGTCGAGGTAGAAGTCGTCGACGCCCCGGAGGCTGCCGACGCGACCGCTCACCGTGTTGCCGTCGGGTTCCTCGCCGGCGTACTCACCGGACGTGAGCCCGTCGCTCGCGGTCAGTTCGTACCTCACGACCTCGCCCTCGCGAACCTGTGCGACGACGATCCGGTTCTTGCCCGCCTCGGAATCGTCCGCGGACTCGCCGATGGTCGAGAGGTCGTCGGCGGGGAGAACGGTGCCGTTGACGGTGACGGTGGCGGTGTCGGGGTCGGTGACGGCGACGTTCTCGACGGAGCCGGTGAAGTGGAAGGCCGAGAGATCCGTCGTGGACCCGCTCGCACTGCCGTCGACGACGGCGGCGTCGCCGGCGGTCGCGCCGGCTTCCACGTCGCCCGAGACGGAGAACTCGAACTCGGTCGCCTGATCCCCGCCGGACTCGACGGTGATGACGTTTTGACCGAGCACCGCTGGGTCGACTTCCCGAAGGTCCTCCGGGTTCTGGAGAACGTAGTTGTCGACGTCGAGGGAGACACCCTCGTCAGCGAAGTAGACGTTGGCGTAGTCGAAGCTGCCACCGCTGAAGTCGGTGACGTAGCCATCGAGGTAGAAGTCGTCGACGCCGCGACTCTTGCCGACGCGACCGCTCACCGTGTTGCCGTCGGGCTCTTCGCCCGCGTACTCGCCAGATGTCAGGCCGCCGCTCGCGGTCATCTCGTATCTGACCACCTCGCCCTTGCGCATCTGTGCGATGACGATACGGTTCCCGCTCGTCACAGGGTCCGTCGTGTCGGCGTCGTCTCCCGACCCGTCGGTGGTCCCCGAGTCGTCGGTGGTCCCCGAGTCGTCGGTGGTGTCCGAACCGTCGTCGTCCGAGGTCGACGTACCGTCCTGCCAGGAGTCCGGTTGCGGGACGGGACAGCTCTCACTGGACGTGAGGTTCGTCGTCGTGACGTCGGCGTTGTCGAAGATGGTCGCTCGCCCGCCGACGTTCACGTTCGTGTCCTCTATCGTCGCGCCTGACGTGCCATTGAATTTGATCCCGTCGGTGTTCGGCATCTGGACACAGCTGTTTCTGATCGTCGTTCCGTCGCGGTCTTGGATCTCGATCGCGGGCTTTCCGCTTCCCGAACCCGTGACCGATACGCCGTCAAGCAGCGCTTCGTAGGGTGTCCCCGCCTTGCTCGTCGACTCATCCTGGATGAGGACCGGACGGATGTCGTCCTGGTTGCACTCGATACGGGTGTTGCGAAGCTCTATCCCGCCGGTGTCACCATGGTTGAGGATCCCGGCGATCCCGTCGCCGGCGTTGTTGATGATGATCTCACAATCCTCGATGAGCGGGCCACCCCGTTCGAGGTCAGCGCTCTGGGCCCATATCCCTCGATTCAGTTCGATTCCCTCTGGATCGATCGTCATCGCGTCCGGGTGGAGGTCGTCGATATCCATCACGACGGTAGTGTTCTTGACCCAGGAGTCGTTCCCGGTCACACGGACGGCCGAGTGAGCGCAGTTCTTGAAGTAACTGTCCTCGACACGGACTTTTCCTTTCGTTTTCCCGGCATAGAGCCCGGATTCAGTAGCGTTGTGGATCTCGAGATTCCGGTACGTTACGTCTCCAACCGTATTCCGTCCGTTCCAGATCGTGATGGTGGTACCCGGATATGCGGGGAACTGACTCGGCCCCCGTCGAGTCACGCCGTCGACGAGAGCGGACCCGTCCGGGTCAGTAATATTGAATATAAGCAGCTGTTCGCCCCCGTCCGGCGCCCATCCGTTGACGAGGAGGTCGGTTACGTATAGCTTGTCTGCGAAGTTCCCGCGGGCGAGCGTCAGCGAACTATCCCACTCGTCGCGACGGTCAAGCGTGATAGACCCGACGTAAAACCCTCTGTGACCGGGGTCCGGGTGGAACATGATGGGATGGATCCCCGACACGGGTTTGAACACGACGTCCTCCCGATTTCCGGTTGTGCTTTCGATCCCGAAGTTGTCCGCTTCCAGGCTTATCGAATTTCGGACGAGGTATTCCCCCGGCGGGAACTGCACGAGCGTCCCGCCTTCGTTTGCGGCCGCACCGAGAGCGGCGTCCACCTCATCGCCGTCGGAAATACCGAGGTCGGTCGTCGCGTTGACGACGCGGTCGAACGTGATCCCGTTGCGCTCCGCAGCTCCCGTCGTCGCAGCGGTCGTCGTGCTCGCACCCGTGCCAACAGCCCCGACCGCCGCCGCACTGAGCATGAGGTATTTGCGTCGATTGAGCAGTCCGCCCTCCGAACAGCCCGTGTGCTGTTCCGTCTCGTTTTCGCACTCGTTATGATGCGCTTTCGAATCCATTGCATCTGTTAATCCTTGATTACTACTATTAACTGTTTCTTAGCTGATATATATAATGATGTGTGACTCTCTCGAAAGTACATTATTTCTATAATGAATTTCAGTACTTGGTGAATGTTATTACTCCTCCGGAAACCGGCGTTTTAGCGCTATTAAGCAGTGATTAACAGTTCACTGTGTGGATTCGGGCCGAATTATCTATTTATACTATCAACTACTAATCAAATCATTTGAGACGGTAGATAGGGGCCATTGTTCATTGAAATTACAATATTGCTGGGAGATCTGCGCGCGCCAGGATCGGGAGGTCGAAACGGGATGTACGCCCCCGATCTCGGCGCGGGAGCAGATCACCTGCGCACCCGGCGAACGCTGAGCCGATCGTTCTCCATCCCGGTCACGAGGAGCGCACTCACATCCTCGTCGACCCCCCGGAACGGAAACACCGTTCGGTCGTCGTTGACCGACAGTTCGCGCGAGCCGTCCAGACCGACGTTCCCGCGCGTGCTGAATTGGTTCGCGCCCCGAAATTCGATGGCGTACTCCTCCGGCGATGTCGAGGGCCGTTCGATTGTGAGTGGGATCCCGTTCGTCTCGACCGTCACGTCTTCGAAGACGGTCCCGGGGCTGTCGGCGACCGTGATCCCGTGACGCAGACCGACCTCCCGAGGCGTCTCGACGGTCACGTCTCGGAGCGTCGAGTTCGGACGACCGTCTATTTTGAGCGCCGACCCCAGCGTCCCGTGCTCCGTTATCTGAACGTTCTCCAGCGTGACCCCCCACGGCGTCTCGACGTGGTCGGACGGCGATATCGCTCGGAACGAGAAGTACTCCGTCCAGTTTTCTAGCTCCGAGTCGCGCAACACCATCCCGCCCTGATTGTGCGCGACGTGTACCAGCGACTGCGTTCGGAAGGTCGAGCGAAGCGTGAGTGTCGTGTCTTCGATGATGCCGCCGGTCAAGCCCTTGTCGCCGGACTGCATCCGGATTCCGCGCATGTTTCCCTCGACGCCGCGGTTCTCCGGGTGAAAGTCGTCGGAGTCGATGACGACGGTCGCGCCGCTGATGTACGACCCCTCTCCGGAGATGCGGATGCCATCGTTTCGGTTGTTCTTGTAGAACCCGCCTTCGACGTGGACGTCTCCGGAACACTTCGACGCGTAGACACCGTTCTCCCCGGCGTTGTGGATCTCGAGGTCTCGGTACGTGACCGTCCCGAGGTGGCCTCGCCCCGAAAAGACGCACAACTCGTTCCGCGGGTACGGGAGGAACTCCTGTGGCCCGGTTCGAACGAACGTGTCCACGACGGCGGCCCCGTCGGGGTCGGTGACGTTCAGCGCGAGCGCGCTGACGTTGTTTGGATTCTCCGTCGGATTTGAACCCATTTTTTCTATATTATGTATATAGAGGTTATCTTCGATCAAAAATGTCGTCCCCATTGCACGATCGAACTGATATCCCTGATCGAAGGTAAAATTCTCAAGAAGAATGTCATGTCCTGACAGCAGCTGAACATCGATGCGGTTGCCTTCGTTGGTCGTGAATCGCACGTCCGTTCGCTCCTCGCCGATTCCCCGCAGCCCCCAGTTTGTGACCGAGTGGCCCACGATGGGCTGGTCGAGCTTGTACTCTCCCGGCGGCACCTCCACGAGGACCTTCCGGTCGAAGCTCTCGACGAGCGACTCCTCGACGGGGAACAGTCCGTTCGGATCCCAGCCGAGGTCGTCGACGGCGTTCACTCGCTCTTCGAAGCCGAATCGACTCTGCAGCGTCTCCCACTCCGTCTGGTCTCCGTCCGACCCCGCGTTCGGCTGCGCTCCCGACTTGGTTCCCGACGGATCGTTCGAGTCATCTCGCCCGCCACAACCGGCGAGCGTGCCGCAACCAAGCGCGAGGGATCCGAGGAGGGCTCGTCGCTTCATTACCGGTACCAACTGACCTGCGAGCTTTGTTATACCGCGCCTACCGCGACGGAGACGACCGCACGGACTGCTGACGGACGCCGACTCATCGGGGACGCGATCCGGTCGGCCGGCGGGAGGGCACACCGCCCCGGCTCTCTGCGAGCCGCCCCGTCCGTCGCGACGCGAGGCCCCCTCCGTGGTCGGTAGATTCTCCGTAACTAAACCCGAACCCGCCGTAGCGACCCCAACCAGTATGCGAGTCGGCATCTTCACCAATACGCCCGCGCACGTCCACCTGTACCGCAACACGATAGCGGAACTGGAAGAACGAGGCCACGAAACTGTCGTGTTCGCCCGCGACGACGGGTGTACGCTCGACCTCTTGGAGTATTTCGGCATCAACCACTATCGGTACGCCACCCGCGACGAGACGAAGCGGAACCTGTTCCTCCAACTCCCGAGCCACCTGCGGAACATCTACCAGATCGTCCAGAAAGAGGATCTCGACCTCATCTTCGGGATGGGGATCTACTCGGCGTTCGCCGGTGCGGTCTCGGGCACGCCGGCGATCTCGGTCACCGACTCCGAGCCGATGGCGTGGCGGCACGTCGCCATGTCTCCGTTCGTCGAGGCGTTCCTCACGCCTGACGCGTTCACGCGGAACCTCGGGCGGAAACACTACGCATTCTCCGGCCTCAAGGAGACGGCGTACCTCCATCCGGACGTGTACGAGAGCACCGGGACGATCCGGGCGGAGCTGGGCGTCGGCGACGACCCCTTCGTCCTCGTTCGCTTCAACGCGTTCAACGGTCACCACGACGTCGGCCGACGAGGATTCACGCCAGACCAGAAGGAGGCGCTGATCGACCGACTCGACGAGCACGCGAGGGTGTTCGTCTCCGATGAGACAGGCGCGCTCGACTTCGACGCGACCGCCGCCGAGCCGTACGACGCGCACCCGGCGCTGATGCACGAGGCGCTGGCGGAGGCAGAGCTGCTCATCGCCGACACGCAGACGATGATCACCGAGGCCGCCCTCCTCGGCACGCCAGGCATCCGCTCGAACTCCTTCGTTGGCGACGACGATATGGGGAATTTCAAGGCACTGGAACAGGCCGGCCTCGTCTACAACTTCGCCGAGTTCGACGACGTCGTCTCCACGGCCGAGACACTGCTCGCGAGCGACGACACGGCGGCGACGTGGGAACGCAGACGGAGGGAGTTCCTCTCGGACAAGTGCAACCTGACGGCGCTGCTCGTCGACGTCGTCGAACGGACCGCCGCCACCGGCTCGGTCGACACCGCGGTTCGAGAGAACGATGACCTGTACCGCCGCCGCGGGTCCGTGCTCTCGTCGGTGTGAGTCGCTCCCTTCGGTCGTCGTTAGCGGCGAGATAACCGAATCACGGATCGCGCGCCCCCTCGCAGGCACCGCATAGCAAAACCGGTACGATCGGTACGCCTCGACAGATGATTCCACACAGGCCACGCGGCGATTCGGTCGGGAGCCACGACGACTCTGGCACTCTCGACGACGGTCCGCGACGGTCAGATGCCGTTCGCCGCGAGACGAGCCGAAGCACCTCTCCGGACACCATGAGTCCAGACGACGGATCGCCGTCGAAACCGGCGTCGAAGGGCGGCCAATGACAGACACCGTCGACGTGGGGCTCTTCGGCGTCGGAAACATCGGCACCGTCCACCTCCAGACGGCACTGGCGTGCGACGACGTCGACCGCGTTCTCGTCGCTGACATCGTCGACGAGAACCGCGAGCGGGCGCTCGCGCTCGGCGCGGACAGTGCGTACGAGGAGTACGAGAACCTGCTCGCAACCGGTGACCCGGACGTCGTCGTCGTCGCGCTGCCCCCGTTCCTGCACGCGGAGGCGACCATCGCGGCCGCCGAGTCGGGGTGCCACGTGTTCGTCGAGAAGCCCTTCGCGCGCGACCCGGACGAGGCTGAGGCGATGCTGAGCGCGGCCGATCGGGCCGGCGTCTCACTCGGCGTCGACCACACGAGCCGGTACCGGCCAGAGGTCCGCCGAGTCAAGGAGCGGTACGACGAGGGATCGATCGGCCACGTGCCGACCTGCTCCATCTGGCGGTTCAACAACGGCCCGTTCTCGGCTCCCCCGGCGGGGGAGGCGCCCGCGAGCTGGCAGTTGGACCCGGAGGCGACGGGCGGGGGCGCGCTCCTTGACCTTGGCGTCCACTTGTTCGACGTGCTTGAGTGGTTCTTCGGCGACCCGTCGGTCGAGCACGCGAGCCTCGACCGGACGCTGGAGCTCCCGTACGAGGACGCCGCGACCATCGTGGTCTCGACCGAGTCGGGGACGACGGCGACGCTGTCCTGCGGCTTCTTCCAGTGGGAAGACCCGCCGAACGTCACCGGCGGAATGCGGCTCGACGGGGTTGCGGACTCCCTCTCGAGCGAGGAGTTCATGCCGTCGAACTTCATGAGCCACGCGGCTCGATCCGCACTGGAGAACGTCGGGAACCGGGTTCGCGGCCGTCGTCCGGAGATATTCAAGCCGACGTACTTCTACCAGGCGCACTACCGCGCGCTGACCGCGTTCCTCGCGGCCGTGAAAGAGGGACGCGAGCCACCCGTCACCGGTGCCGACGGCGCGCGAGCCGTCGAACTCGTGACGGAGGCGTACCGGATGGCCGAGGGAATCGAGGAGCCGCTCGAGGTGACGCGATGACGTCCGTCCACGGCACGCGGCTTCAGAGCACTGCGCCCGACGCGATCGCCGAGGGCGTCGCCGAGGTACTGGCGGACGCCAACGCGACGTTCGCGGGGACGGTCGTGCTCGTCCCGGACCTCCACTACCCGTACCACCCGAGCACGGGGACGGTGACGAACCCGGACGTGATCTCCGCCCTCGTCGACCATCTGCTCGATTCGGTCGCGGATGTTGACGGGGTCGAGATCGCCCGCGCCGCGACCGGGTGGTCCGACGACGCGTCATGCGCGACATTCCTCGGCTACGACCGGCTCGTCGACCGTGCCGACGTCGAGTACTTCGATCCCGACGCCGGCCCGCAGGTGAGTCGGACGGTCTCCGTCGACGACCAAGAGACGGTCGTGACGGCGCCGGAGCGGCTGTTCGACAACTCGTTCGTCGTGCCGACGCTTCGCCGACGCGCGGAGCCGACGCTCGCCGGCTGCGTCGACCGCCTCGCGGCGGCCGCGCTGGGCCGGGACCCGACCGAGTTCGAAGTGGACTCCTTCGCCGCGGCAGCGGACCCGATCGGTGCGATGCTGGACGCGACCTACTCGTACGTCGGGGCGCCGCGGCGGACGCGAACGGTGCTCGCGAGCGCGGCTCCGCTGGAGATCGAACGCGTCGCGGCGTACCTGTTAGGCCTGGACCGAGCCGCGCTCCCGGCGGGCGCCGCCAACGTCGACCGACCGGCTCGGGTTCGCGGCATCGATGTCCACGAACTGGCCGACGAGCTCCCCGACGAGCCGGTCCGAGATGGGTCGCCGTCGCCGCTCATGAAGTCGGGGTATCGACTGTACGCCCGCGCCACGGGGGACCGGCTGCCACCGCAGCTGATGGACCGATGACCGCCGACGCCGACGCGCTCGTGACCGGCGCGAGCGGGTTCCTCGGCTCGCACCTCCTCGACCGGCTCGCAGACGAGGAGGGTGCCGTCACCGCGACCCGGCACAGCTCGCCGCCGCCGGACGAGAGCGAGGAATCGGGCGCCGTTCGATGGGAGCGCCTGGACGTCCTCGACGAGGACGCCGTCCGCGAGGTCGTCGAGGGACACGACGCGGTGTACCACCTCGCGGGGACCGGCTTACAGAGCTCCGACGAGCGAACCGTCCGGGCCGTCAACGAGATCGGCACGCGAAACGTCGTCGAGGCGTGTCTCGACGCTGACGTCGAGCGGCTCGTCTTCACCAGCACGGCGGGGACGCGCCGAGCCGAGGGCGTCGCCGACGAGCGCGACATGGCGACCCCCGTCGGCGCCTATCAGCAGTCGAAGGCGGCGGCCGAACGGATCGTGGACGCGGCGACCGGCCGCGGCCTCGACGCGGTCACCGTTCACCCGACGTCGATCTTCGGGCCGGGAGACGAGAGCTTCACGGCGCGGTTCTTCGCGCTCGCAAGCGACCCGAAACTGTTCGCGCACCCGCCCGGTGGCGCGAGTTTCGTCGGGGTCGCGGATGTCGCGGACGGGATCGTACGGGCCATGCAACGAGGAGAACCGGGCGAACACTACATCCTCGGGGGCGAGAACCTCCGGTATCGAGAGGCGCTCGACGTCATTGCCGCGGAGATCGGCGGGTCTGCTCCCCGGATCACGGTCCCGGCGGCGGCGATCCGCGCGGCGGGCCCTGTCGCGGGCATCGTGAATCGCCGAACCGGTCGGCGAATGTTCCCGTTCAACGCAGAGATGGCGACGCTGGCGACAGACACGCACTTCTACGACAGCACCAAGGCGCGCGAGGCGCTCGGCTATGAGTACCGACCGTTCAGGGAGACGGTGCTGCCGGCGTGGGACTGGTTCCGAGCGCGGGCCGGGTCGTCGGAGTAGTCGTTCGCTCGGCGGCTGGCGTCCCGTCTCTTGGGGTCACATCGACTTCCTCCTGAGCACTTCAGACGACGTCGTAGAGACCCATGAACAGCGAGTCAGTTTCGAGCGATCGCGTGTCCGTCCCGTAGGACGTCCACATCATGACCTGCTTGTCGATCTTGGCCCACGCTGTCCCGGGGTCGACGTCTGAGATCAGCAGCGCCATGTCCGCGCCTCCCTCGATTGCGGCCCGCTCGACGCCGGTCACCAGGGCCTCGAAGGCGGCCGCGTCGTCGGCGACGAGGTCGAGCACCCACGCTTCGAGCGTGTCCTCGGTCTCGGTGAGCGCGACCGGCGCCGCACCGACGACGGCGCCGTCCCGCCTCGCCGTGACGACGCCGAGCAGTCGCGGGTGGGCGAACAAGTGACGGAGGTCGTCAGCCTCGCGGCGAAAGGCGAGTTCGTACTCGGCCGTCGCCCGGTCGTACAGTGACGTTACCGATTCGACGAGGTCCGCCCCGGCCGACCGCTCGACCCGGACGTCGACGTCTGCGTCGCCCGCGTTCTCGGAGGCGACGCCCGGGAAATTCCCTCGCTTCGGTCGACCGGACGGTATTCGACGGCGGACGCTGTCGCGGAGCGAGTCGGCCCCCGCCGCCTCGACCGCGGCCGTGATCGCCCACTCGGGGAGTGGGACCGGAACGGACCACCCTGCCTCGGTCGTCGGCTTGCCGAGCAGGCGGTCGAGCCGGAGCGACTCGCCGCCGGACCTGAGCGTGGCCCGCCCGCCAAAGCGGTCGAGGAGACCGGCCGCGGTTCCGTCTCCGTCCAGGACAAGTCCCGCGTAGTGGGGTATCACGGCCGCGGGCGAGAGCACCCGGAGGTAGAGCGGAAGCGTACGGTACTTCCACCCACGGTCGAGGCCGACCTCGAACGGGATGTGGCCTTTTCGGGTGAAGATTCCGCAGAAGTCGCTACCGCGCTCCGAAATCTCCGACTCCGTCGCGTCGCGAACCGTCGAGTAGAGCCCCTCGCCGCGGTGGCTCTCGGCGACGCAGGCATCGCCGCAGACGTGACAGTTGTAGCCGCCGCTTGCCCCCTCGATGGTGCGCTCGAACATCCCCCGGAAGGCGGCGAGTTCGCCGTTCCGAACGACGTGGTACCCTGTCGCCGGCTCGATCCCCGGCCGGTCGTACTTCCAGCGTAGGAACGCCTCGTCGCCCCAGTTCCCGAACGCCTCGCTCAGCAGTTCGAGCAGCGCGTCGGCGTCGGGAAGCCCGCGAACGACCTCGTACTCGTCCGTCATCGGTCTCGCGCTCCCATCGTCGGCCGCCGTCCGAGGAACGGTCGGCTCATCTCGCTCGCGTGTCGGTAGACGTCACGACGGCGGGGCGTTCGGGACCCGCGTCGACGAGGTGTTCGGGACTCGCGCCGGCGTGACTGAAAAGCGTCGACGGCATATCGTGTTGCGTGTTCGTTCGCTCACGCGAGACATTGTTATAGACTCTGTTATTTCTGGAAGCGAGCTAATAACAATTCACACTACTGCCGATATCTTCCTGTAATGGATACTGAATCAGGCGGGGAGATATCGCGCCGAACAGCACTTCTGAAAGGCGGTCTCGTGGTGGGGGGGACGGTGCTCGGATTGTCCACCGCCTCCACGACGGCCGCCGAGCCGACGGAGGTCGACCGATGCGCGTCGCTGACCGAACCGGGAGAGTACGTCCTCACCGACGACATCGAGACGGACGGTGACTGTCTCACCATCGGACCGGGAGTCACGCTCGACGGGAACGGTCACACGCTCTCCGGCGACGGCTCGGGGATCGGCCTCTCGCTCGACATCGGCCGCGACGAGCGCGCAGTCGTGCGCGACCTGCGGATAACGAACTTCGGCGCCGGCGCTGCCGTCGGCTCACCCAACGGCGAGCTCGCACTGGAGAACCTCTCCGTCACGGACAACACCGTCGGGATTCGCGGCGGGCCGAAAGGGCGCATCGAGATCCGGGACTCGGTCATCAGCGACAACGAGGTCGGCGTCGGCCCCGGAGAGGGCGCCCGACTGTCGATAACGGAAAGCACCCTGAGCGGGAACAGCGACGCGGCGGTGTCCACCGATCTGGGGCACGTCACTGAGCTGAGACGCAGCACCGTCAGGGACAATGGCACCGGAATCGAGTCCGGTGGAGGGACTTTCGTCGACAACACCGTCGCCGACAACGACGGGTTCGGTCTCCGACTGATCGGCCTCGTCGCGCCGGCGGACCTCGGTTCGGCCACGGTCGTCGGCAACGACATCCGAAACAACGCCGGGCCGGGGATCGAGTTCACCTCCTGTAGCGGGGCGGTTCGAGCGAACACGATCACCGGCAACCGGATCGGAATCGCGCTGTCGGGCGTGACCGACGACTTCGGCGACGCCACCCCTGTCTACGAGTTCTCGCGAAACGACATCGCAGGCAACGAAGAGTACGGGGTCCAAAACGCGTCGGACCACTCCGCCGTCGCGTCCTGTAACTTCTGGGGCGACCCGACCGGCCCCGTGGCGGAGGCGAACCCGATCGAGGACCCGGCTGGCGACGCGGTCGACGGCGACGTCGAGTTCGTCCCGTGGGCGGTCGAACCCGTCCGCGGCGGCGACCCGGTTTGTTTCGGCGGGCAGACGGTCGGCGACAGCTCGGGGCAACCGACCGACCCTGACGGGGACGGTCGCTACGAGGACGTTGACGGCGACGGCGACGTCGACACCGACGACGTCGACGCCCTGTTCGCGAACCGAGACGACGACCTGATCCGACGCTACCCGGACGCGTTCGACTTCAACGACGACGGCACCGTGGACGCCGTCGACGTGCGGCGGCTGTTCACGGAGGTGTCGAGCCGATGAGCGCCGCGTCAGCGACCCTGACCACGAAAGCCGTCGTCGTCCTTCTGACGGTCGCGGTGGTCGGCGGTGCCGGCGTCGGCGGAGCCATCACCGGTGTCGGCCCCACCGGCGGCTTCGACGTCCCGTTCGTCCAGCAGGCCGATCCCGCCCCGGCTCCCGAGACGCAGGTCCACCTCCGGCCGAGCGACTCCACGGTTCGGGTCGGCGAGACGGCGACGTACGACGTGGTCGTCGAGAACGCGTCCGGCGGCGTCGGCGACCACGCCGCCGTCGTCAGCGTCGGCGATCCGGGCGTCGCCTCGATAACCGACGCCTCGCTCCGCGGGAACCAGTCCGACGAGGCCGCCGGCGTCTCGATAGCCGCCGACGGCTCGTCCGCGAACCTGACAGCCGGACCGATGGACATCGCGGAGAACGGCAGTGTCGTCGTCGCGACGGTCACGGTCCGCGGCGACGCTGCCGGGACCACCGACGTCGGACTTCGCGTCGACGGACTCGCCACCGAGGCCGGCGACCCGTACAACGTCACCGACGTGCGCGGCGCCTCGATCGCCGTCGAACCGAACCCGGACCCGGCGGCGTTCCGAGTGTCGAGGCTGAACGTGTCTCACAACGTCACTGAGGGCGAGCCGTTCAACGTCTCCGTCTCGGTCACCAACGACGGCGACCTGGAAGCGACCCAGACGGTTAGGTACGAACTGGACCTCGACGGCAACGGGAGCCTCGACGACGGGACGGTGGCCGCCCGCGAGGTGACCCTCGCGGGCCACGACCGCGAGACGGTCACCTTCACCGAGGTGAACGCGACCGATCTCGGCGCCGGGTCGCATGTCCACGGCGTGTTCACCGAGGACGACTCTGTGACCGGAGTCATCGACGTCGAGTCCGCCGCGCGGTCGACCCGCGCGCCCGCGACCGCCGTGCGACTGCTTCCGAGCGGGGCGCCGATCGACGCCGACGCCCCCGACGCCGCCAGCGCGACGGTCGACGCCGGCGAGACGACGACGTACGACGTGATGGTCGTGAACGCGTCCGGCGGCGTCGGCGCACAGGAGTTCCGTGTCGCGGTCGAGGACCCGACTCACGCCACGATTAGGGGCGCCTCCGCGTCGGGCGGGGCGTCCGACGCGACGACCGAGATCACCTTGGTCGACGACGGGCACTCTGTGAACGTCACGGCCGCGCTGACGGACACCGTCGACAACGGGACCGTCACTATCGCGACCCTCACGATCCGCGGTCACGCCGTCGGGACGACCGACATCGACCTGCGCGTCGACGCCCTCGGGACCGAAAACGGCACCGCCTACAACGTCACGGCGGCGGAGGGCGCCTCGGTCACAGTGGAGAGCGATTACGGCGGCGGGTCGACGTCGGCGGACGACGCGGACGACTCGATCGACGACAGCGCGTCGTTCACCCGTAACGACATCAGCCGGGCGAAGTACAGCGTCGACTTCGCGAACCTCGGCAGCGAGACGTCCGGGGAGGTGCAGGCGATCTACAACCGGCAGCCGTTCGCCGGCGACGCGGCTCCCGGCGAGATTGACACCCGCGACGAGATGAGCGAGGCCCGGTACAACGTCTCGTTCTCGGACCTGGATCGCGACGCCGCGATCGAGGTGCAGAACGCCTACGACGCGCAGTTCGGCGCGCTCCCCTCGGATCCGGCGTACACCCGCGACGACATTAGCCGAGCGAAGTACGACGTCGCCTTCGCGGACCTCGGCGCTGAGCGGGCAGGTGAAGTGCAGGCGATCTACAACCGCCAGCCGTTCCCCGGCGACGTGGTCCTCGGTGAGATCCGGACTCGCGACGAGATCACCAACGACCGGTACGGCCACGACTTCATCGACCTGAGCCGGCAGACCACGATCGACATCCAGAACGACTACGACGCGCAGTTCGGCGACGGCGAGTAAGCTCCACCCGCGCGTTCTCGCGAACCGGCTCGCGGCCGCCGGCGTCGCGAGGAGTTTATAAGACCCAGCGAGTAACGTCGATTGTGGTGGCCGTGACGACGTGTTACCCCCACTGAGCCCCTTGTGATGAGGGTTTTCCACCGAGCCACCACTTCTCAACGCAGTGTCTGCCCCGGTAGGGACAGGGAACACGGCGCTATCCTTCCGCTTCGAACACCGCGACGTCCTCGACGGTGAGCCCGGATTCGCTGGCACGGGACTCCTCGGAAAGGAGATCGGTCGCATCGACGGTCTCATCGATCCCGACGGTCGCCGCCTCCTCGCCGAAGTTGAGCAGGACGACGTACCGGTTCTCCCCGCCCGCCCGAGCGAACGCGACGACCGCTTCCGAGTCGGCTTCGTAGTCGATCCGTTCGAGGTCGCCGCTCGGGCCGAGCGCTGGGCGCGCCTCCGTGACTCCTATCAGATCGTCGTACTGCGAGCGGATGTCGTCGCGGGCGTGGTCCCACGCGAGCGCGTCGCGGTTGCCCCGCTGCCCGAGCTCTTGGCCCCCGTACAGCATGGGAATTCCCGGGAGCGTGAACAGCGCGCCCGCGGCGGCTGTCGCCGCGGCGTCGCCGCACTCGACGATGTACCGCGTCTCGTCGTGGTTCTCGAGATAGAGCATGAACGCGGCGTGGTCCGGAAACCCGGAGCGCGTCCGCCCCTCGACGGCGTCGAGGATCGACTCGGCGGGCTCGTGGCCGTTGCCGACCTGCCTGAGCATGAAGTAGAGCGTCGTATCGAAGTGGACGTCGAACATGCCGCCGTGGAAGTCGGCGATGTACGGGATCGTTTCGTCCAAGAGGAGGAACTCGGGGTCCTCCCGTTTGACACGGTCTCTGAGCTCCTTCCAGAACGACTCGGGCACCGCCCACGCCATGTCACATCGGAAGCCGTCGGCGACCGCCGCCCACGTGTCGACCGCGTCGAGCAGGTGACGACGGACGTCGAGCGTCGTGAAATCGAAGTTCGCGATCAGCTCCCAGTCGAAGTACGTCCCGGGTTCACCGGACTCCTGCCACTCGTACCAGTCGCGGTACGGCGACTCGGGGTTCCCGTACGCCGACTGGAAGTGCGGATGGTCGCGCGCGGAATGGTTCAACACGAGGTCGAACAGCACCGACATCCCTCGCTCGTGGGCCGCGTCGACGAACGACTCGTAATCGTCGCGGTCCCCGAGGTCGTCGGCGATCGAGAAGAAGTCGACGATGTTGTACCCGTGTGGCATGCCGTCGTGTTGGAGGACCGGCGTGAGCCACAGGCAGTCGACGCCGAGGTCGTCGAGATAGTCGAGACACCCTTCGAGCGCTTCGAACGTCGTCTCGGCGTCGTCGTCGTCGGACGTGTAGCCGCGGACGTACACCTCGTATATCGTCGCGTCGGTCGCCCACTTCGGGGGGTCGTTGAGGCGCCGCGTCGAGAACGTCGCTTCGTCACCGTCTCCGGACCGCTCGACGCTGACCGCGTCCGGCACGCTGTAACTCGCGTCGACGGCGACGGCGTGGACCCGAACCCGGTCCGGAACGGCGTCGACCGGCACCCTGAGTTCGCGGCCGTCGACCGTCGCCTCGGCCCGCGACACGTCGTCGCGGTCGTCCAACAGGAACTCGACGTCGAGGTTCTCGGCGTCTGTCTCGGCGTCGGGATGCGGGCTCGGCGTCGCTTCGACGACGATAGTTTCGTCCGTGACCCGCGCGTCGAGCCGGATCCGCGGTCGACCGCCACGGTGCTCGCCCGACTCGTCGAGCGCTCCCGCGCCGGAGCCGGATCCGCTGACGCCCCCGCTTCCGAGCGACCGCGCGGAGCCGCTTTGCCCGCTGTATCCGCTGTTTCCGCTGTACCCGCTCTCTCCACTCCTCCGTGCGGGTCCGGCTCCCTCGCCGGTCGGTCGTCGGTCGGCAGGGAACGCGCGGACGGTAAGCGACGACTCGTCCGACGCTTCGAGGGTCACGGTGTACGTGCCCGGCACGTCGGGAACGAAGTCTTCGACGGGCTCGTCGCCCACGACGGCTTCGCTCGCGGCCGGGGCGTCCGTGACCGTCCACCGGTAGGTCGCTTCGGGCTCCGGGTCTCGGGGTGCCAACTGGACGACGTCGCCGACGGCGACGAACCGTGGGGGGCCGGGATGATTCATGTTAGTACCTGAACACTCGGGGGCGTTCGTTTTATGTTTTTGGCATGTTCAGCATGAATATAATAGTCGTTTCAGATATTCCGTGAACGGACGGACGTCGAGCGATGGTCGCGGTGAAAGTAGTCGTAACCGGACCGAACCGGCTGTTGTCTTGCGCTCTCGACGCGAAACGGGTGGGTCCTCGCTCAGTACGACGCGGCGCGCTTGTCGAGGCCGGCGGCCTCGATATCCTCGCCGTCGACGGAGGTTCGGAGAACGTCCATTCCGTCGTCGCGGCCGATGTCGAAGTTCCGGGCGTACAGTTCGTCGACGCGCTCGTACTCGGCCTCGGAGAGCGGCGGGACGTCGCTCGCGGCGCTCCATTCCGCGATGTCGTTGGCGTCGCGGAACGTCGGCGTCACCGACGCGACCTCGTCGTGCGCGAGCAGCCAGCGGATCGCCGCCTGCGCCATCGTCCGAGTCCCCTCGGCGTGCTCGGGTGATTCGAGGAAGCGGATCGCCTCCACCTTCTCCCAGCCCGTCTCGTACCACTCCTGCGGTCGGTGCGAGCGGTGGTCACCGTCTTCGAGGACGGTATCGGGGGTCACCTGCTCGTTGAGCAGACCGGAGGAGTGCGGGACGCGGGCGATGACCGAGGTGTCCGACCCGGTCTCGCGGATGGTGTCGACGAAGTGACGACCGGGCTCCTGTTCGAAGAGGTTGAACACGGTTTGGACCGCGTCGAACTCCTCGTACTCGACGGCGGCGTCGCCCTCGGCGAGCCAGCCGATCGATGGGCCGAGCGCCCAGCCGAGCGCGCGGACGCGCCCGTCGCTCTTCCACTCGGCGAGGAGGTCGCGCACCTCGGGAGTGACCTCGTCGACGTTCGCGTTGTGGAGTTGGAGCACGTCGACGTAGTCGGTGTCGAGCCGGTCGAGCGAGCGCTCGAACGCCTCTGTGAGGTACTCCTCGTTCAGCTCCTTCGGCAGTTCGCCGTGGCCCGCCTGCGGGTTGTCGTAGAAGTCGTAGCCGATCTTCGTCGACAGCGTCACCTCGTCGCGGCGGCCGTCGATCGCCCTCCCGATTATCTCCTCGCTGTCGCCGTGACCGTAGACGTCGCCGGTGTCGAGGTAGGTGACACCCGCGTCGAGCGCCGTCTCGACCATCTCGACCGCCTGTTCGTCCGAGCGGTCGCCCCACCAGTCGGTGCCGACGACCCACGCGCCGAAGCCGATCTCAGAGACGTCGACGCCGGAGTTCCCGAGTTCGCGGTGCTGCATACCCCGAATTGGAGATCGGGACACTTAGCGAATGCGGTCTCGCTCACGCGGTGGGAGCGCGGCCGGGTGCTTTTATACATTCGTCCGAGTGCGACCCCGTCGCACGGTCGGGTGACCGCCCCGACCGCGAGCGACGACGAGCGGTCAGTGGCTCAGCGCCCACGGGTAGCCGCCGTGGTCGTGTCCACCGCCCGATCCGTGTCCGCTATCGGACCCACGTCCGCCCCCGTCTCCGTGGTCGTGTCCGTGGTGGTCGCCCTCGGACGCTCCCTCTCCGCTCGACGTCGCAGCGAGCGTCTCGTCCACGCGCAACACCAGGTTCGCGGTCCGCACGGCGGTCTCCAGACACCGCGCGGGAACGGCGACCGGTTCGACGACTCCGGCGTCGAACGCGTCTCGGACAGCGCCGGACGTGTCGATCCCCGCCGTCACCCGTCCGTCGTGGTGGCGGGCGCGGAGCGCGGTCACCGCGTCTATCGGGTCCGCTCCCGCGTTGCGCGCGAGGGTCCGCGGGATCACGGTGACCGCGTCCGCGAACGCGTCGAGCGCGAGCGCCGCGCGGTCGTCGACGCCGGCCGCCGCCTCGGCCACCGCGCGGGAGACGGCCATCATGGGCGCGCCGGCGCCGGGGACCACGCCGCCGCCGCCCGCGGCGTGGCGCGCGACGGCGACGCAGTCCGACACGATCCGCTTCGTCTCGGCGGCGACGTGCGGAGTCCCGCCGCGCAGGAGGAGCGACTCGTGCGACTCACCCGGGAGGTCCGTGAACGTCACCGCGGTACCTCCGCCGACGGACCGGCGTCGGACCGCTCCGACCGAGCCGAGCGCGTCTCGGGTCAGGTCGGCCGCGTCGGTCACCGGTGTCGCACCGGCCGCACGGGCGATCGCGTCGAACTCGTCTCGCCGGGTGCGCTCGACCGGGAGCACGCCGGTGCCGATTAACTCGGTCCGAAGAGCGTCGTCGACGGACCGCTGACAGACGAGTACGTCGACGTCGCGGTCGGTCACCGAGCGGACCATAGCCTGGCCGGCCGCCCGCTCGTGATCGCGGATCGTCGCGAGCCCGTCGGCGTCTCGGACCGACACCGTTCCGTCGCCGCCGTCCAGCGGGAGCGTCACCTCGCCGTCGACGAGCGCGACCGTCGGATCGGCGAGCGTTCGGCGGCCGCGCGCCCCGACGTCGTCGACCGTCGTCGACGACTCGTCGACGTCGACGAGGATTCCCTCGATGCGCTCCGAGTCCGCGAGCGCGCCGCCGGGGTACGCGTGAAGCGTGAGCCGCGCCGCGTCGAACTCGACCGATCGCAGGGCTCCGACGCTGAGATCCGCGAACCGCTCCGCTGCGGCCTCGTCCCAGCGGCCGGTGACGGCCGTCGCCGCCGCCGCTCGCACCCGCGGATCGTCCGGGTCGACCGGCACGCTGAGTTCGCGGAGCGCCTCGCGCGCGTGATCGATCGCTCGCCCGTACCCGTCCACGACGGACACGGGATGTAGCCCCTCCTCGATGAGGCCCTCCGCCGCGTCAAGAAGTTCGCCGACGAGCAGCGCCGTCGTGGCGGTTCCGTCGCCAACGCGGCGCGCGTGTGACCGAACGGCGTCTCGCACCACGCGACCGATGGGTGCGTCAATCTCGATGGCGTCGAGCACAGTTGCGGCGGTGTTGGTCACGACGACGGTTCCGCTTCGGTCGATCACCATCTTGTCCAACCCGTTCGGGCCGAGCGTGCTCTGGAGCGTGGCCGCGATCGCCCGGGCCGGGTCGGCTCCGGGCACGCGGCGGGGGTCAGTCGTCGATTCCTCGGTCGGTGTCGTCGTTGGTGGCATTTCGGATCAGGTCGGCTCTCAGATCGCCTCGCATTCGCTGGCGCGGTTCGCGTTCCGACGGGCCCACGGGGAGCCAGCGGACCGAGACGGTCCGCCGGCCTCGGTCGCCTCGGTCGATCACCCGAGTGGGTCGTCGGTGACGAGGAGATCTCCGCGATCGGCCCGGTTGTCAAGGTTCCCGGGCGAGATATCGAACTCGAAGACGCCCTTCGGCACCGCCAGCGTCGAGCACGCGTTCGGCACGTCGACGACACCGCTCTGACGCCCCTCGGCCGGGACGGTCCCGAGGATGTGCAGGGCCTGCTGACCCGTGTATCCGAACTTCTTGAGGTAGTCGATCGCCTGCAGGCACGCCCGGCGGTAGGCGGTGTGCGAGTCGATGTAACGCTGTTCGCCGTCCTCCGTCACGGAGTAGCCACAGAACGTGATGTAATCCTCGAAGTTGGGGCCGCGGTGGCCGGGCTCGAAGATCGGGTGATCGACGCCGTGTTCTTCCATGCCGTTTTTGATCACGTCGAACTCCAGGTCGGCGTACCCCGCCATCTCGATTGCGCCGCAGAAGGTGATCTCGCCGTCACCTTGCGAGGCGTGGAAGTCGCCGAGCGCGAACTTCGCTCCCTCGACGTAGACCGGGAAGTACACCGTCGACCCGATAGAGAGGTCCTTGATGTCGTGGTTCCCGCCGTGTTCGCGCGGCGGAACGGTTCTGGCGGCCTCCTGGGCCGCCGCCTCGGCCTCTTCCGGGTCCATCTCGCCCATCTGCGCGCCCTCCGTAGTCGGCGGGTTCGCGACGCCCGGCTCCGCCTCGCCGGTCGGATGATTCGGGATCGAACTCGGGTCGGCCTCGTGTTTGTCGATCAGCGCCTGTTCTCGCTCGTTCCACCTCTCTAACAGCTCCTGACTCGGCGCACAGCCCGCGAGTCCGGGGTGGATCTTCCCCTCGTAGCGCACGTCGGGGATGTGTCGCGAGGAGACGGTGTAGCCGTTGAGGTCCCAGATGGACTTCGCGGCGACCGGGAAGTGGTCGGTGAGGAAGCCGCCGCCGTTCTTCTGGGAGAAGGTCCCGGTGAACCCGAACTCCGAGCGGTCGTTCAGCGGTCCCATGTCGTGGAACTCGACTTTCAACAGATCGCCCGGTTCCGCGTCCTCGACGTGGACGGGGCCGGCGAGGTAGTGGACCTGCGAGAGGTCGACGTCGCGGACCTCGTTGGGGTCGTCGTTGTCGGTTATCTGGCCGCCCGTCCAGTCCAACGCTTCCAGGCGGATCGTTTCGCCCGGTTCGGTCTCCACGACCGCCGGGATGTCCGGATGCCATCGGTTGAACGGTTTGGCCGTCGGCTGTTCGTCCGGCGGACTGTCGACGTCGACCTCGAATTTGACTTCTGGCATATGGTACCGTGCAACAATACAGAAAACTGAAACAAAAGTGTTGCTGTGACAATATGTATATTGCAATAACAGGTCTGTTGCCCGGGGCGCGTCGCCAGCGCGGTACCGCCGCGATGTCGCGGTCGGTGCGTGCGAGTTGCACAACCGAATCCCTTTGAGGGACGACGACAAAACACAGCCGATGACAAAGCGACACGTGTCCCTGCCCGACGGCGCGGAGGCCGGGGTCCGAGGATTCATCGACGAGGTGGATGAGCGACTCTCCTCGGACGAGGACACCTGTAACGTCGTTCGCGACGTGCTGATCGACCTCCACGGCGACCGCGACAGGTGGGAGGCGTGGCAGGACGGGGACTCGGTGTCGAGGGCCGAGCGCGTTCGCCTGCAGGGGTACGACCCGTGCAACGCGACGCTGGAGTCGGAGTACTACGCCGAGAAGGACGAAGCGAAGTTCCAGCGCTCGAAGCACCTCCAGTGGCTCTGGCGCCAGTTCGACGCCACGCCGATGGCGGACAACGTCGACTTCGCCCTCCGATTCCGCCAAATGCTCGGCAACCACCTGTTCGCCGAGTGCGGTGACGACTGCCGCTTTTTTAAGGGAATCTCCGTCACCTACGGCCACAACATCGAGATCGGCGACAACGTCGTGATCCACGACGGCGTCCACCTCGACGACCGCGGGAAGCTGACGATCGGTGACCGCGCCTCCATCTCGGACGGCGTCCACCTGTACAGCCACGACCACGACCTCGTCGACCAGACCGAGGTCCGCAACTTCCACACCATCGTCGAGGACGACGCGCGCGTCACCTACGACGCGATGGTGCGGGCCGGCTGCCGCGTCGGCGAGAACAGCGTCGTCGGCGCCCGTTCGGTGGTGCAGGGCGACGTTCCGGACCATCACGTCGTCGTCGGCTCGCCCGCCCGAAGCGTCCGCGTGAAGCCGGGATGGGAGACGGTCGCCGACGAGTTGGACGACGGACGGCTCCCCGACCGACAGGACGAGCGCGAAATCGAGTACGAACTGCCTGTGGACATCGATCGGTTCGACGAGTTCCAGCGCGATCTCCGGCCGCCGAACTGAGCGCTCGTCGGGCGCGATCTCCAGCCGCCGAACCGATAGCCGGGTGGGAGGAAGGTAGGTGCGACGCGGCTACTCGTCTAGTTCGTCGACCAACAGCGTGTTCTGCACCAGCGTGGAGATGCCGCGCCGGAGACGTTCGGTGACGGCCTGATCGGAAATGCCGAACGAATCCGCGAGTTCTTGGGTAGCTATCTGCCTCGGGAGCGAGTAGTAGCCGCCCTTGACGGCGGCCCTGAGGGTCTCGCGCTGCGGGGACGTCAGCCCATACCAGGGTCCCGCGTCGGGCTTCGTGGGGTTGTAGATGCGCTCGATCGACACGTCGATGTCCTCGTGGAGGTAGAAGTCCTGAAACGCCGAGAGCGCCTCGTGGCTCGGGAACCTGAGTTCGAGCCCCCACGTGTCGGCGGTTCCGGCCGCGCTCAGCAGCACCGCGTCCAGATCGAGGATTCGCCGCAACAGCGAGGCCTCCGAGGGATCCCAGTCTAACGCGTACAGCGTCTCGTCCTCGTGGGTGTTGACGAGCGTGATATCGTTGACCGACGGGTGCTCGCGGACGGAGCTCTCGAACGTCTCCCGCGCGTCGTTCCGGATTCGGACGAACGGGGTAGGTCTCCCGCCCAGCGGGACCATCGTTTCCAGCGTGAGCTGCGTCGGCTCTTCGACTCGGAGGATCTGTCCCAATTCGAACGCCGCAGATGGAATAGTCAACTCAACGATAACGCTCATTAGATACAGCCCCGTTCTGGCGCAAGCGCGTTAAACACTCCGTAGGGAGCTTCTACGGGAGCGCGATTAACCTTGGTGTACCATGCGTTTCGGTGGTGTTATCACGTCAGAGGACCTATCAAGAATCGTAGAGACAGGCGACTGCGGTCTCTGTTTGTGTGGCGGCGAGTCCCGCGACAGCGTCGTATCGCAGTCGATTGTACGTTTCACCATGACAACTGATGACACATCCGACGACGAGATATCGAGTACAGAGGAGTTCGAGGTCGCCCTCGGTCGGGTGCTCCATGACGCCCTCGAGAGCGGCGTCGACCCCCGCGGAACGTGGGAGTACCGGACCGGCGGCACGGGTTCCGACATGGAAGTCATGGTGGTCGAACTGGCGGACTGACGCCCGCGGGGCCGCGTCGCTCGGTGCTGATTTAAGTACCTTGGTAGGCCAGTCCGAAGGGACTGGTAAGGGGAGCGTAATCGTTTCTTATGACGGACGCCCTCGATCCTCCGACGGACCCCCACGATCCTCCGACGGACGCGTCCGAATCGGGAGACGCCGTCGCCCGTCGCCTCCTCGAAGGCGTCTCCACGCACGCCATCTTCATGTTGGACGCCGACGGAAACATCGTCACGTGGCCGGCGCCGGCGACGGCGCTCTACGGGCACGACGCGGCGGCGGTCCTCGACCGGCACGTTCGGATGCTGTTCGCCGACGACGAGGGCGAGGCGGACTCCGACTCGCTGCCCGGGGACTTCTTCGAGGAGCCGAGCGAGGAGTCGGTCGAGTTCGAACACTGGCACCGGCGCGCGGACGGCTCCGTCTTCTGGGGCACCCTGACGCTGTCGCCGCTGTGGAACGGCGTGTTTCGCGGGTTCGCGGCGATCAGCCGGGACACGACGGAGACGAAGGAGTACGAGCGGATGTTAGAGCGCCAGAACGACCGCCTCAAGGAGTTCACCGACATCCTCGCGCACGACCTGCGGAACCCGCTGAACGTCATTGAGGGGAACCTGACGCTGTACGAGGAGACCGGCGACGAGGCGCACCTCGAAACGATCGACGACACGACCGACCGGATGGCGCGGCTCGTCGACGACCTGCTCCGCGTCGCGCGACAGGGGAACGTCGTCAGCGACCCGGAGCCGACCGACATCGGCGAGGTCGTCGACTCGGCGTGGGCGGGACTGAATCTGGGCTCCGACGCGACGCTCCGCTACGAGACCGTTCGGTCGGTGAGCAGCGACCCCGACCGGCTCCGCGAGCTGTTCGAGAACCTCTTCCAGAACAGCGCGGACCACGGCGGCGACGACGTGACGGTTCGCGTCGGTCCGCTCGACACCGGCTTCTACGTCGAGGACGACGGCCCGGGAATCGACGCCGAACACAGGGAGGAGGTCTTCGATCACGGGTTCACCACGAGCGACGGCGGTCACGGGTACGGGCTCTCTGTCGTTCGAACCATCGTCAACGCCCACGGGTGGGACGTCGTGGCTGTCGCCGCGGAGGGCGGGGGAGCGCGCTTCGAAGTGACCGGCATCGACTTCCTCGGCTGACGGCGACGCCGGCGGGCGCGTCCCGCGCTACGGTCGAACGGGGCAGCGGGGAATGCGCGTCGGACGACCGCCGAGCGCGTGTCCCCCAGTCTCGACGCGAATTACTCGGAAATTCGACACAATTCGGGATAACCCGGGGTCGGTATAAGTTCCATTATTCACCACCCCGAAACAGTATCTCTCGGTAAGCCGAGATTAACACATGAGCGACGCAGAGGGAGGACCCTTCGATTTCACGTTACCGGGAACCGAAGGCGACGAAATCAACAAATACCGATTGAGCGACTACACGGACGGCGGGGCGGTGGTGCTCGTGTTCTACCCGTTCGATTTCAGCCCGGTGTGTACCGAGGAGCTCTGCGGGATCCGGGATGCCGAGTGGCTCTCGTTCACCGAGAACGTCGACGTGTTCGGCATCTCGCGGGACTCGTGTTACGCGCACAAGCGGTTCATTAAGCAGTACGACCTCTCTTTCCCCCTCCTGAGCGACACGGAGGGAGAAGTCATCAGGAAGTTCGACCTCGTGTACGACGAGTGGGAACACCACCGGGGGGTCCCGAAGCGGGCGCTCGTAACGCTCGACGAGTCGCACGAGGTCCGCTACAGATGGCAGACCGAAGACGCCTACAACAGTCCCGACATGGACGAACTCGAACAGACTGTGCTCTCGTTGGTTGACGAGCCGGTCCGATGATCCCCCCGAGCGTCCGGCGTCTGCGCGTCTCGGTCGTCGGCTCCGACCGGCCCCCGGACGGTGAGTCGGATGCCTGACCGATCCGACGGTGCCCCGGTGACGCTCGGGCGGAACGTCCGTTGGAATCGGGTCGCGCAGCGGCTGTACGACCCCGAGGACGACGGCGAGCTCGCGAGGGCCATCGCGTTCGCCGTTGCAGACGGCGAGGGCGTCGACCCGACCGACCTCTCTCCCCCGCTGTACGAGGTCATCGACGCCGACGGCATCGAGCAGGCGTTCTTCGGTCCCGAAACGACCGGGAGCGCTCGGGATGGGACGGCGCGCGTCGAGTTCCGCTACGCCGAATTACTCGTCAACGTCGGAAGCGACGGATGGGTCCGCGTCTACGAGCCGACCGAGCCGGGACGGGCGTGAGCCGCCGTCGCCCCGCGTCGGCGCCCCGCGGTCCGCGACCCTCGCCGGCTACCTCGTTTCGTGGTAGCGCACGTCAGTATCGTTATTTACCAGCAGCGCGTACGTCGGCGTGGTGTTGAACGCATGACAGGAAAGCGAATACTGATGATCGTCGGCGACTTCGGCGAGGACTACGAGATCATGGTGCCGTTCCAGGCACTGCAGGCGGTCGGGCACGAGGTCCACGCCGTCTGTCCGGAGAAAGAGGCGGGCGAGCGCGTCAAGACCGCGATCCACGACTTCCGCGGCGACCAGACGTACCTGGAGACCCGCGGCCATGACTTCGAACTCACCCACGGACTCGACGCGGTCGATCCGACCGAGTACGACGCGCTGGTCGTCCCCGGCGGACGCGCGCCCGAGTACCTCCGCGGGTACGAGGAAGTGCTCGACGCGGTGCGGCACTTCTTCGAGGCCGACAAGCCCGTCGCGTCGATCTGCCACGGGCCCCAGATCCTCGCGGCCGCGGGCGTGCTCGACGGTTACGAGATCACCGCCTACCCCGCGGTCAGGCCCGAGGTCGAGGCCGCCGGTTGCTCATGGGTCGACGGCGTGACGACCGACGGGAACCTCGTCACCGGTCAGGCCTGGCCCGACCACCCCGAGTGGATCGCGCAGTTCCTCGACCTGCTCGGGACCGATATCGACCACGAGCCAACCGCCGCCGCGGCGGACTGATTCGCCCGGACCCGTTGTAATGGCCGACCCCCTCGCCGTCGCCGTCAACGTCGCCGCCAACACGAACCAGCCCGGATTTCGGGGACCGGTGTACCCCGACGGTTCGTTCGCGTACGTGCCGATTCCCGAATCGGCGGCGACGCTCCCGCGCGAGCGATTTCCGACCGACGAGCCGCTTCCGACGTACGCCGACCTCGACCTGCCCTTCGCGGTGCCGGCCGACCTGCGCGAGACGCCGGTCCACATGGATCCGGAGTTCCCCGGCGTCCACGGTCGCGCCCGAGCCAGTTACGGCGACCCGCACGGCGTGAAGGCGAGGCGGATCGCCGGCCTCGGACCGGGCGACTGGCTGTTCTTCTACGCGACGCTGTCGCTGCGACCGCACGGGTGGGGCGGGCCGGGCGAGGTGGAAGACCACAGTGAACCCGAGCGAGACGAATTCGACCCCGACGGCGACCTCGCGCCTGACTGGGGCGCGTACCTCTTCGCGGGGATCCGCGTTGAACGAGTGCTGGCGGTTGGTGACGACAGCAGGGGTGAGAGCCGCACCGTCGACCGAGACGCGGCGGCCGCCCTCGCACCAACGAACGCCCACCTGAAGCGCGACCCGTTCGACGCGCGGGTCGTCGTCGCCGGCGACCCGGCCGCCTCGGGGCTCTTCGAGCGCGCCGTCCCCCTGAGCACGCCCGAGGCGGGCGCGGACGCGAACCGCCTCGTCACAGCGCTCTCCAGCGACTCGGGGAGGGGCCCGTGGTGGCGACGACCGATGGCGTTCGACGCCGAGGCGACGGCAACCCTGTTGAACCGCATCGAGCGAACCTGAGACGCCATTTTCTGGTGCCGGCGGAGGTATGAACAAATGTTGCTGGTACACCGAGTGTGAACCCTTCTCGTCCGAAAAATACAGGCTGCCGGTAGCGGTGCTCTCGCGGCGATTCACCGTCGTTTCTATTACTATCTAGCGACCGAGCCTGCGTGGCCGTCGCAATATTTGCACAAAAACGGTTTCCCCGCTCATCCTTGTCGGTTTCGGGAGCTATACCTTACAATAAAACCAAGAAGCATTTGATGTCAGACCTCAATGTCTCCCACGAATACTTCACGTGGAGACTGGTGCAGGACGTCGCAGAGGAGAACGGGTACTTCGAGGACGAGGGCGTCGACGCCGACCTCTCGTACTTCGCGCCGGGCACGCAGGACTTCGAGGGCGAGAACGCCTTCGACGCCGACTGGTGGGACGATATGGACGAGGACGGCGGCACCCACGGCGTCTGCGAGTGGAACGCGATTCAGGAGGTTTCCGAGACCGACCGCGACATCGTCGGTTCCTACAGCGAGTGGGATCGTGTCGTCTTCGTCGACGCCGCCGACGACGCCGAGACCATCGACGATCTGCGCGGTCGCTCCGTCGGGATCAACAAGTACGCCACTTCCTTCTACTCGATGCGAGAGATGCTCGAGAACGAGGGGTTCGAGGACGACGAAATCGTCTTAGAGCACGTCGGCGAGGCCGAAGACCGCTTCGACGCCGTGAAGAACGGCGAGGTCGACTCCATCGCGGTGCTGGAGCCGTTCGTCACGCTCGGCCGCTACGACGAGGAGCTGAAAGAGGTGTTCGACGGGCCGTGCCGCGCCGCCATCACCACGCGCGAGCAGCCCGACCCGGAGAAGCTGGAGGGGTTCCTCGCGGCGCTGAACCGCGCGGTCGCCGACATCAACGACGACCTCGAGGGATACACCGACCGGTACGTCGAACTGTTGGCGGACGAGGCAGCCGACAAACCCGCCTTCGACGACGTGAACTTCGAGCGGCTCCGCGAGGAGTTCGAACTCCGCGAGTTCCTCCCCGTGCGCGCCCCCGACGAGAAGCGGATCGACGCGACCACGGACTGGATGCGCGGCAAGGGGTTCGTCCCCGACGACGCCGACATCGGGACCGCCGAGGAGCTCGAGAACGACAGCGTGCTCCCGGACGACGAGGACGAGTCCGAGAAGGACGAGCCCGAGGCGACGGCGGACTGATAGATGTCCCTCGAGTCTCGTGCGCCGACGACCGACGGCAGCGGTGAGGGGTCGGACTCCGCGTCCGCAGTCGGAGCCGACCCCGGCGACCCCGGCGACCCCGACGACGCCGGCCGCGGCGCGACCGACGCGGCGCCGATCGTCGCCAGCGACCTCACGAAGCGGTACGACGAGACCCTCGTCTTCGACGGGCTCGACCTCGACGTCGCCCCAGGCGAGGTCTGCTGTCTGCTCGGCCCGTCCGGCTGCGGCAAGACGACCCTGCTACACCTGCTCGCGGGACTCGAAGACCCGACCGGCGGCCGCGTCGAGATCGACGGCGAGTCGGTGACGGGACCCGACTACCGGTGGGGCGTCGTCTTCCAGGACCCGCTCTTGTACCCGTGGCTCTCGGTTCGCGAGAACGTCGCGATCGGACCGCGGCTCCGCGGCGAGGACCCACGCCCCGACCACGTGGACGAACTGCTCGAACTGGTCGGGCTCGACGGCGTCGCCGACGCCGACACGTCCGACCTCTCCGGCGGGATGGCGCAACGCGCGTCTCTCGCGCGCACGCTCGCGAATGATCCCGATGTGTTGCTGCTGGACGAGCCGTTCTCTGCGCTCGACCAGCTGACGAAGATGGAACTGCAGGACGAGCTGTTGCGGATCGTCGACGAGCTCGACGTCACCGCCGTGTTCGTCACGCACGACATCGACGAGGCGGTGTACCTCGGCGACCGCGTCGCGATCATGGGACCGGTCCCCGTGGGCATCGAACACGTCGAGCAGATCGACAGCGAGACGCGCTCGCGGGACGACGACGCGTTCCTCGCGGAGCGGGCGTCGACGTTCGAACGGCTGGAGGCGGTGGGACTCGAATGACGCACGATCATACGAGCCACGACGTCGACCCCGACGTCGCTGCGAGCGCGCGTGAACTCACCGGCGGCGCAGGGTGGCGGAACCCTTCGGCGAAGGCCCGTACGAGCGGGCTCTCGCGCCGCGAGTTCATGAAAGAGTCGGGGCTGGCGTCGCTCGCGGCGGCCGGCGTCGGCTCGACTGCCGGCTGTCTCGGTGACGGCGGCGACGCCGGCCCGCCGACCGCCGAGATAGGGTACCTCCCGATCACCGACGCGGCGCCCCTGTTGACGGGATACGCCAACGACCACTTCGCCGACCACGACGTCGACGCCGCGGAGCCGACTCTGTTCCGCGGCTGGTCGGACCTCGCGGAGGCGTTCCTCTCCGGCGAGGTCAACGTCGCTCACTTCCTGATGCCGATGACGGTGTGGATGCGCTACGGTTCCCAACTGGACGCGAACGTCAAGGTCGTCGCGTGGGACCACACGGACGGCTCCGCGCTGACGGTTCAACAGGACATCGGCGAGTGGTCGGACCTTGGCGGCGGCACCGTCGCCGTCCCGTTCTGGTACTCGATCCACAACGTCATCCTCCAAATGGGGCTCCGCGAGCACGGACTCACGCCTCGGACGGACTCTTCGGCCGACGAGGTGGCGGACGACGAGGTAAATCTCGTCGTGACGCCGCCGCCGGACATGCCTGCGGCGCTGGAGAACGGCTCCATCGAGGGGTACATCGTCGCCGAGCCGTTCAACGCGATCGGCGAACTCGACGCCGGCGGGAAGATCCTACGATTCACCGGCGACGTCTGGCGCGAGCACGCCTGCTGCGTCGTCGTGATGCGCGAGGAACTCGTGGAGTCGCAGCCGGAGTGGACGACGGACGTGATGAGTGGGCTCATCGACGCCCAGCAGTACCTCCGCGAGAACCGGTCGGAGGCCGCGCAGCTGCTCTCCTCGGAGGGGAGCGGCCTGCTTCCGCAGGGGCCGGAGCCGATCGACCGCGCACTCACCCACTACGACGAGCACGAGCCGTACCGTGAGTCGGGCGCGATCCGCAACGCCGACTGGGATATCGACCGGATCGGCTTCTACCCGTACCCATACCCGTCGTACACGAAGGAGCTGATCCGTCGCATGCGCGAGACGCGCGTGGAGGGCGAGGACGCCTTCCTCGATGACGTCGATCCCACGGCGGTCGCCGACGACCTCGTCGCGTACGACCCCGTTCGCACAGCGCTGGAAGCGGCCGGCGGCCCGCCGGCGTTCGACGTTCCTGAGGAGAATGGCTACGAGAGACAAGAGACGATACGGTTCTGAGCTGATCGAGGGGGCCGACCGCCTGCTACCGTCGGTCGGGATCCTCGGCGGTCTCGCCGTCTGGTGGGCGGTGACGGCGCTCGGCAGCGGCATCATCACGAACTTCGCTCCGACGACGACGTTCGCCGTCCTCTCGGATCTCGTCGTCTCGCCCGCGTTCTACGAGCACGTGCTCGTCAGCGTCTCCCGGTTCGCAATCGCGCTCGGACTCTGCCTGATGGTCGGGCTCCCGATCGGGATCGTCGTCGGGTACTTCAAGACGGCCGAACGCGCGACGACGGTCCTCTTCCAGTTCATGCGGATGATCTCGCCGCTGGCGTGGTTCCCGATCGCCATCATCGTCTTCGGCGTGGGGACTCAGTCGGCGGTGTTCGTGATGTTCATGGCCGGCCTCTGGCCGATCGTGTTGAACACCGCCCACGGGATCGCGACCATCGACGACGACTGGATCACGGTCGGCGAGTCGCTCGGCGGCGACACGCGGGCCCTGCTCCGCCGGGTCGTCGTCCCCGCGGTGATCCCCGATATGCTCACGGGGATCCGCCTGTCGATCGGCATCCTCTGGATCATCCTCGTTCCCGCGGAGATGCTCGGTGTCAACACCGGTCTGGGGTATCTCATCTTGGACGCCCGCGACCGGTTCTCCTACGCGGAGATACCCGCCATCATGCTGGTGATCGGTTTCATCGGCTTCTGGCTCGACCTCTCCGTCCGCCGGCTCCACGCCCGGTGGAACTGGGGATAACGGGACTTCCCGTTCCCTCGCACGTCGATTTATGTGTCATGCTACCGAACGGAGATGTATGACAGACGACACCGACGACGCCAACGGCTCCGAGGCGACGGCCGGCGGTCGCGGAGCCCCCTCGCGGCTCGGCCGCGTGCTGCTCGGGATCGGCCTCGCGGCACAGGCCTCCGAAGACTTCCGCGAGATGGACGAGACCATAGAGTACGCCGAATCGGCGGGCGTCCCCGTGCCCGATTTCACGGCCCCGTTCGCCTCGGGGATGATGCTCGTCTCCGGGGTCGGGATCGCGCTCTGGCGGGCGCCTCGGCTTACGACCGGCGCGGCCGTCACCTTCCTGACGGTCGTGACCGCGACGATGCACGACTTCTGGAACGCCGACGAGGACGACAAACGCGGCGAGCGGTTGGCCTTCTTCGGCAACCTCGCCATGCTCGGCGGCGCGCTGGTGTTCCTGCGGGAAGCTTTTAAGTAACGTCCGCGGCGACCCCGCCTCGGTTACTCGTAGTCCTCGTACGTCGGCAGTCCCTCCTCGGGCGGGAACTCCTCGACCGGCACGGTCGTCTCGTCGCCGCTCGCCATGTCTTTCACCGTGTACTCGCCGTTCTCCAAGTCGCGCTCGCCGACGACCACGACCGTCTCCGCGTTGATCGAGTCGGCGTAGCCGAGCTGAGCGCCGAACGAGCGGTCGGAGACGTCCTGCTCGACGACGACGCCGTCGTCGAGCGCTCGGAGGTCACGAGCGAGCGCGGCGGCCTCGGCACGCGTGTCGCCCACCGAGAGCACGTAGTAGTCGGTCGTCAGCGCCTCGTCAGGCCAGACGCCGGCACGCTGACAGAGGAGTTTGAGGGTGGCGTGGCCGGGGGCGACGCCGACCGCGGGCGTCGGCTGGCCGCCGAAACTCTCGATAAGGTCGTCGTAGCGCCCGCCGCCGAAGACGGAGCGGGACACCTCCCCCGTGGAGTCGAAGCACTCGAAGACGACGCCGGTGTAGTAGTCGAGCCCCCGGGCCGTCGTCAGCGAGACCTCACAGAACTCGCCGGCACCGAATTCGTCGGCCGCGGCGAGCACGTTCCGGAGGTTCTCGACGGCCGCCTCCACGTCCTCGCCCCCGGCCTCTGCGACCGCGTCGAGGTCCTCGGGGGCGTCGACGCCCGAGATGAGGTCGTCGAATTCTCGAGCGGTCGTGCGGTCGAGGCCGGCGTCCGAGAGGAGCCCGAAGTACTCGCCGTCGTCGACCTTCGCGCGCTTGTCGACCGCCCGGATCGCGGCGGGCGCGTCGACCGCGTCGGGGTCGTCGGCGAGCGCGCGGACGAGTCCGCCGAGGATGTCTCGGTGCGAGACGCGGAACTCGAAGTCGTCGCCGGTGAGCCCCAAGTCGGTGAGCGCGTCGGCGGCGACCGCCAGCACCTCGGCGTCGGCCTCGGGCGCCGACGAGCCGAACACGTCGATGTTCGTCTGATAGAACTCGCGGAAGCGGCCCTGCTGGACCTGCTCGTAGCGCCAGAACGGACGGGTGGAGACCCACTTGATCGGCTTCGACAGCTCCTGGCCCTTCGCGACGACCATCCGGGCGACGGTCGGGGTGAGTTCGGGCGTCATGGCGACGCTGCGGCCGCCCTTGTCCTCGAAGGCGTACAGCTCCTCGACGATCTCCTCGCCGGACTTATCGACGTACATCTCCGTCCGTTCGAGCGCGGGCGTGGCGACCTCGCGGAAGCCGTACCGGCTCGCGGCGCCTTCGATCGCGTCGGTCACCTCCCGGCGGGCGGACTGCTCGCCGGGGTAGAAGTCGCGGAATCCCTTGAGACCGTCGTACATACACCTCGGTTCGGCGAGCCCCCGCTTGAAAGCATCCTTTCGGGGCCGCCGCGGCGGCGCCCTCGCCAGTCGGTCCGTTTACTCCTCGCGGTCCCGCGTCGGAAGGTCGGGCTCGAACGCGGCCGCGTCGACCGCCATGTCGAGGACGGCCTCGACGTTCTCGTCCTCCGTGATGCTCATCGTCGCGTCCACGGATTCGGCCTGCACCGCCTCGAAGCGGTCGTGTTTGTTCGCTACGGTGAGGAACGGCACGGCGTCGCCGAACAGCTCACGCACCTCCTCGCGCAGTTCGAGTTGGACCTCGAGCGGGTAGCCGCAGTCGCCGGAGGGGTCGAGCATGAAGACGACGACGTCCGCGAGGTGTTCGAGCGCGCTGACCGCCTGTCGCTCGATGTCGTTGCGCTCGTCCGCCGGCCGGTCGAGCAGCCCGGGAGTGTCGACGATCTGGTAGCGGACGCGGTTCCGCTCGAAGTGACCGATCTGGACGCCGCGGGTCGTGAACGGGTACTCCGCGATCTCGTTGGAGGCGCGCGTGACGCGGTTGACGAACGACGACTTCCCGACGTTCGGGTAGCCGGCGATCACGATGGCGGGCTCGTCGGGGCGGATGTCCGGGAGGACCTTCAACTGGTCTCGCGAGTCGCCGATATACCGCAGGTCGTCGCTGATCTGGTCCATCACGTCGGCCATGCGAGCGAACGCCTGCTTCCGGTGTTTGCGTGCGGTGTCGACGTCGGAGTTGCGGATCTTCGTCGTGTACTCGTCGCGCAGGTCCTCGATCTGTCGACTGGCCCACATCACCTGCGAGAGCGCCTGGCGGAGGCGGTCGACGTCGACGATGGCGTCGGCGAGTTCGTAGTAGAACGGGTCGACGTCGAAGCCGAAGTCCGGCCACGAAACGACGACGTTCTCCAGGTTGTCCGAGAGCACGTTTCCGGCGGTCCGTAGCATCGACTCCTGCGCCTCGTGGCCGCGCTTCGCACGTCCCGCGCGGGCCGCCCGCGAGAACGCCTTGTCGACGAGCTCCTCCGATCGGGGAGTCGTCGGGAGGCCCTCAAATATCATGTTGACCGTCTTTGCCCACCGACGCGTATAAGACCGTCCGTTCGGCGACCCGCGCGACACGGCGGCGCACGGTCGGCCGCGGCGAGGTGCGTCCGGTCGCGACGGGGTTTGGCCGGAGGCACCGAAGCCCGGTCGCGTTGGCCGATCCCGCCTCACCGGCGAAGATAATCGATCATCATCTTTCTCGCGCATATTTCGTGCCATACTTATGTCTCAGGGAAATACGGTCGCTCATGGCACGCTCGTTCACGCCAACGACCTACGAGGAGATCGACCCGGACCGCCGCCCGAGCCTCGCGGCGGCGCTCATCCCGGTCCTCGCCGTCGTCGCGTTCCTCGGCGTCGGCTCGGCCGTCCTCGGGCTCGACCCGCACGCCCCGCTCCTCTGGAGTATCGCCTTCGTCGGCGCCTTCGGCCTCTGGCTCGGTTACGACTGGGACGACCTCTTCGACGGAATCGCAAACGGGCTCGTGATGGGGCTCCAGGCGCTGTTGATCATCTTCACCATCTACGGACTCATCGCGACGTGGGTGAGCGCCGGGACCATCCCCGGGCTCATGTACTTCGGACTGGAGACGCTCACGCCCGCGACGTTCCTCCCCGCGGCCGCGGTCGTCGCCGCGGTCGTCGCCTTCGCCATCGGTTCCTCGTGGACAACCGTCGGAACGCTCGGCGTCGCCTTCGTCGGTATCGGCGCGGGGCTCGGCGTCCCGGACCCGATGACGGTCGGGGCCGTCCTTTCGGGCGCCTACGCCGGCGACAAGCAGTCGCCGCTCTCTGACACGACGAACCTCGCCGCCGGGGTGGCGAACACCGACCTGTACGCGCACATTCGCCGGATGCGGACCGGCACCCTCCTCGCGTTCGGACTCTCGGTGCTCGGCTTCCTCGCGCTCGGCCTCCGCACGAGCGGCGCTATTCCCACCGGGCGAATCGCCGAGATCCAGGGTGCGCTCGCCGGGAGCTACGCGATCACGCTTCTCGCGTTCGTCCCGCTCGCCGTCACCTTCGGGCTGGCGCTGCGCGGGTACGCCCCCCTCCCGACGCTCGTCGCGGGTGTCTTCGCCGGCGTGCTCACGACGATACTCGTGCAGGGGTCCGGCTTCGTCGCGGCGTGGGACGCGTTCATGTACGGGACCGCGCCTGAGTCCGGCTCCGAACTGGTGAACGGCCTGCTCGCGACCGGCGGGCTCACCGGCTCCGCGTGGACGATCACGGTCGTCGTCGCCGCCCTCTCGCTCGGCGGTATCCTCGAACGGACCGGCGTGCTGGCGGTGATCGCCCACGCCTTCACCTCATCCGTGCGGAGCCCTGGCGCGCTGGTGGCCGGAACAGGCGTCTCGGCCATCGTTATCAACGCGCTCACCGCCCAGCAGTACATGAGCATCGTCCTTCCGAGCGTCACCCTCCGGAACACCTACGAGGAGTTCGGGATGGACACCGACCAGCTCTCCCGCGCCGTCGAGGCGGCCGGGACGCCGACCGGCGCGCTGTTCCCGTGGCACGCGGGCGCCGTCTACATGGCGGGTGTCACCGGCGTGCCGACGCTGGAGTACGCACCGTACTATCTGTTCGCGTTCCTCTCGCCGCTGATCCTGTTCGCCATGGCCGCGACCGGCTACACCCTGAACGCGGCGCCGACCGACGCGGGCGTCGCTCCGAGCTCGACCGCGGTCAGCGATTCCCCGGCGACGGACGACGACTGAGGCTGCGCTCCGGCACTCGACTCTCTTCTCCACTCTCGGTTCCCGCAGTCCGGTAGGTTTACCGCCGTCGACGCCCCGCCGTTGGAACATGAGCCTGGAGGTCGCCGTCGCCGTCCCGTTTAAACACCGCGCGAAGGAGCGGCTCGGCGAGGGAGAGTTCGTCGTCGCGCTCTCGCTCGACCGCGACTGGTTCTCGCCGGACCAAGCAAAGCGGCTGGTCGACGTTGCGATCGGTCGCGGGCTGGTCGCCGAGGAGGACGGCGACCTCGTCGCGCGGTTCGACCCCGACGAAGTGTTCGTCCCCGAGGGGTTCACTCCGGACGAATCGATCCTCCGCGAGCAGTCCACCTTCGAGACCGCCCTCGACGCAATCGTCGCGGCCGGCGTCGAGAAGCAGCGCGCCGTCGCCGCGATCAACGAGCGACAGCGCGCGCTCGCGGTCACCATCGAGGCGGCCGCGGTCCTCGTCGCGAAGGAGCACGGCGCGGAGGTGGACCACCTCGCGGCCGACGTGCGCGAGGCGCTCTCGGCGGCCGGCGACGCGACCGACGGGGACAGCGCGGGTGACGCCTGATGGTCGCGGACCGCCTGACCGACGGGGTCCGGATCGGCCAACTGCTCGCGTCGGAGGTCACCGGTAACGAGGGACGCCTCCGACGCCTCACGCTCGCCGACGCCAACCCCGACGTCGAGCCGACCGCGGACGGCGCGCTCGCCTATCGGATCGTCCGCACGGTTGACGACGACACGACGGAAGCCGCCGAGCGTCTCATCGCCGAGGTGTACGTCCAGTCGGACCGCGTTCGACTCGAGTTCGTCGGCGGCGACACCGACGGTGCAGACGACCTCCCGACGGTCACCGCCGCCGCGGCCGAGGAGGCGGGACTCCGCGTCAGGCCGAAGGCGGTCCGCCCGCCGCGGACGCTAGTCTTCGTCGAGGACGGTGCGCAGGTGAAGCGCGCCCTGCCGGTGCTGGCGGCCGCCGTCGACGCGATTTAAAAGGAGGTTCGGTTGCGGTTCGAGTCGACCTGCCGGCCGTCTCAGTCGGACTGCCCGCCGTCGCCCATCGCGACGGTCGGTGACCCCGACGTCGGCGTGTCGTCGAGCGACTTCTCGCTCACCTCGAATTTCCGGAGCAGCGCCCGGAGTCGGTCAGCCTGGTCGGCGAGCGAGCCGGCCTCGGCGGTGGCCTGCGACATCGCCGTGATCTGTTCGTCGGCCGCCTCGCTGACGTCGTCGGCCTCGTCCGCGGTCGATCGGCTGATCCCCGCGACCTCCTCGACCATCGACACCGTCTCCTCGGTGCTCGCGGCCTGGTCGTCGGCCGCCTTGCTGATCTCGCGGATACCGTCGTCGGTCTCCCCGGCGTTGGCGGCCACCTCCGCAAAGGCGTCGGCGGCGTCTCTGACCGCCTCGGCGCCCTCCTCCATGTGCTCTTCGGCGGTTCGGACCTCCTCGACGGTCGCCTGCGTCTGCGCCTGCGTCCCGGCGATGAGTTCCTCGATCTCTTGGGCCGCCTCCTGGGTCTCCTCGGAGAGCTGTTTGACCTCGTCTGCGACGACCGCGAACCCGTCGCTCCCGCCCCCGCCACCGGCGCGGGCGGCCTCGATGTTGGCGTTGAGGGCGAGCAGGTTCGTCTGCTCGGCGATGTCGCTTATCAGGTCGACGATCTCACCGATATCCTCCATCCGCTTGTCGAGGACCCGGACCTTCTCCGCCGTCTCGTCGATCGCATTCTGTGACTGGTTGACGCTGTCGATAGCCTCGCCGGCGGTGTCCTGTCCGTCGTCGGCGATCGACGCCGTCTGCTGGGCCGCGTCCGCGACGGTTTCCGTCGAGGAGGCGACTTCCTCGATCGTCGCCGAGAGGTTGTTCATCTCACCGGACACCTGTTCGAGCATCTCGCGCTGCTCGGCGGCGCCCTCGGCGATCTCCGACACCGACCGGCTCACGTCTTCGCTGCGCGCCTCGGCGGTGTCGACGCCCTCGACCGTCTTCTCGCTGGCCGCGGACACCTCGCCGGCGAACGACTGGACGTCCTGCATCGTCGTCTCGATGCCGTCCATCATCTCGTTGAACGCGGCGCCGATCTGCTCCATCGCCTCGCTCTCACTGTCGGCGTCCAGCCGAACCGTGAGGTCGCCGTCGGCCGCGCGGTCCATCGCCGCGCTGTACGTGTCGGCTTTCGTTTCGAGGTGCTGGTTCAACCACTCGACCTCCTCGCGGCGCTTCTCTACTTCCGCCTTCGCCTCCTCGACGTCCTGGATCTCGGCCTTCTGCTCGGCGACGAGGTCGAGTTGGCGCTGCGCCTCCTCGCGCGACTTCTCGATGGAGTACCAGTTGACCATCAGCGCGACGACGAGCCCGAGGACGAAGAACGCGTGAATGCCGCCCCAGACGATCGGGTTCTCGATCGCCGCGGTGTGGTTGTAGACGAGGCTCGAATCGATCAGACTGAACGCGCCGTGCCCGATGGCGACGTACCCGACGCCGACGGCGAACGGGACCCAGTCCTCGTACAACGCGAGCACCGCGAGGAACACGAAGAAGCTGAAGTGCGCCTCGATGTACCCACCTGAGAGCTTCACCATCGCCATCGAGACGGTCATGAGGCTGAACGCGGTGACGACCGTCCGCTGGCGGCGGCCGAGTCGCGACCAGTTCGCCAGCGCCGCCGTCCCGAGGATGACGGCGATGAACCCGCCGAGCATCCACGCCGGCGTCGCGGGGATCTGCGCGCCGGTGAACGATTCGGTCCCTTCGTACAGCCCGAGCGCGATCAGGAACGGCACCTGCACCACGGTCGCGATCAGGATGCTCCGGTGTCGACCGCCCCACATCTCCTTCGGCATCGACGTCCCGTCCGGGATGTATCTGATAATCTCCCGAAGGGTATCCCCAAACCCGGACGCTCCGGACGTATCCGGCGCTGATCCGGTTACTGAGTCAGTCATGCCGCGTAGTTGTCGTACCGCATAAAATAATGCCTCCTCCGAATATTAGGCCTGATACCGATGTTCGTCCCTTAGCCGCCGAACGCATCTGCCTCGGAGGCCGAGCCCGTCCGAGGCCGCGAGCGCACACCCGAGGAAACCGTACATTCACAAGAAAAATACATTCATATTACTGTGAAAATAATTTATGTACCCTCCCGAAGTACTTCGGTTAAGGTGATGATATACTCGTTATGTGGCTGAGACTGTTACGCGACACCGATAAAGACCTGCTTAACCAGCTCGCCGGGCTCATGGGACTCGGTTGGACCGCCTCCGTACTGGGGTATCTGAGCAGCGTGATGGGCTACGGGAACGGCGTCATCAGCCGCCTCGTCGCCGAGCCGCAGTCGCTCCTGTACGTCGGGGGGAGCTTCTTCCTCCTCACGCTCGGGCTCGACCGACTGCAAGGCAAACTCGTGGCCGAATCTCCCGACGAGGACGGGCGGGGGACGTAACCAATCGACTCTGCGGCGGCGCGCTCGAACGAGCCGACGCGTTTTATATCTCTCCGAACGGCGGTACGGCCGTGACGCTCGATCCGATCCACGTCGAGAACATCGCGCAGCTCGCGTACGGGATCGCGAACGACGTGGACACGACCGACCACGACGATCTCGCGGGGCGGGTGTGGCGCGACTGGCTCCCCGAGCTCCGCCGCGACGGCCGCGTCGTGATCGAGCCCGTCGGCGACCACGAGCGCCGGTTGGCGCCCATCGACGACGCCGCTCTCGCCGAGCGCCCGTTCGAGACGGTCCACGGCCTCGACTCCGGCACGATCAACCCGACGACGTTTAAGAACGGCCTCGTCGTCGACGTGGCTCACGCGGCGATGGCGAGCGAGCCCAGCGACCTGGACCTCCACCGCGATCGCACGATCGTCGCAACCGTCCACGCCGGCGATTCCACCGCCGACTTCGACGGCGACTGGCGGCGGCGCGACGACGGCCACACCCGCCAGCGCGTGCTCCACGCCCCCCGGGTGAACCGGTACGCAGAGGGGGTCGTCCACGCGCTCGCGCTGTACCTCGCCGAGGGGACGCACGCGCTCGACCACGCCGATCGAGTAGACGAACTGCTCGTGCTCGACGGTCCGATCTACCCGAAAGAGCTGTTCACGTGGGACGACCGCAACCCCGAACTGGGCGCGCTCGCCCGCGAGGCGAAGCCCCGCGCGGTCGTCGAGAAGTACGTCCGACTGGTCGAGCGCTTCGTCGAGCGCGACGTCCCGCTCGCCGGCTTCGTGAAGAACCCCTCCAGCGGGACCATCGTCCGTGCGCTGGGGCGGAAGGGCGTCGAGTCGCCGTGGCCCGACGACACCGCGCTGTTCACGCGACTGTTAGAGCGCCGGGCGGACCCGGACCGGTCGGACGGAGCGACCGATTCCCCGGGCGGCGGTCGCGGCGACCGCCTCGACGACGCGCTCACGTTCACCACCTGGTTCCGCAGCCGCGGCGGCGCCGACGCGACCATGGCGGCCGACAGCGACGCGCTCGGAATCGACCGCGAGCTCGACCCCGAGCTGTACGAGCCCACCTTCGCCGTCGTGTACGACCCCCGGACCGACGTGACCTACAAGCTGGAGGCGCCGTACGCGTTCACCCGCGACAGCGAGACGCGCGACCGCCTCACGCGACAGTTGCTCGCCGAGGTGGCGACGACTCGCGGACCGCCGAAAGCCGTCGCGAAGGCGGACGAGCTGGCGCGGATCGCCGCCACCGAGAAGGCCGCGCTCCGCCGGAAGTTCGAGGAGCGGTTCGACAGCGACCAGCAGGCGACGTACGACGACCTGCGCTGGGACAAGGAGCGGTACTGAGCGCGGCCGGGCCGCGGCCCCGTATGTCACCGGTCGGCGTCGCCGACGCGGTCCCATCTTCTCGGTGCGGGAGGCGAGTCGGTCCGCGGCCGCGGGGTTCGACGGCGCGGTAGTCGAGAACAACTTTCCACATTCTGATATTCCGTGTACGAGACGGTTTGCAATGTCCGTGATCGTCTCCATATCGTCATCATATCAGGTCTATGTGGTATATCGAAATCGAACATGTTTTGGATATTTTGACGCGACAGAAGCGAAACATGCCTATTTAAAATCATTTGAATATATTATTCAGTTAAAAATTATGGCGGCTTTGGTCGCTTTAATCCGAGAATTTCTCACGAATACGGCTGTCGTCCCGTCAATATTGTTGAGCACCGTCTGCACGATCCGAATCAGATAGATACTATCGAACTAACGAGTTGTACCTAATACTATAGATCTTTTAATATGTATCTCTGTTCGCGAGTAACTGCAACGGTCGGGGCACACTTCTGTTGAAGGATACGATATATTAAATAATTGAACGCGGTCCGGCGCACATGAATCGCTACGCGCGAACGCGTCTCGAGGAGCGAGCACCAGCGCCCTCTGAAGCGCCGACCCGTCGATCGATCCCCCTCGATGCTCGGGCCATAACAATCGTACTGCTGTTATGGGCATGTCTCCGAGACGGCGACCCGTGCCGCCAGACGACGAATCGGCGCACGACCGTCGCTGAGCGGGAAACAGAGCGCGAACTGCTATCCAAGATATTTATTGGGTTGGTACAGACTGATGCCGGTCGTATCAGATTTCCTATTTTTACTCTCGGTCGCGATTCTACATTGGCTCTGTGAACGTTCTACCTGTCTCAAACGAGCGTAGCGCCGATTTCTCTTCTCCGTCAAGAACTCTATCAGTAGTCGCCTACTTAGCGTCTGTATACGTCTCTGATTTCGTATGTTTTCACGCGGCCGTGCGATAGAAATTCATACGGTGCGCTCAACTGATACCCATGGACCGGGACACACTCAAGCGGGCGCTGGAAAACGCCGACCTCACGGGATACGAGGCGGAGGCGTACCTGACGCTCGTCGACCACGGGCGTCTGCCGGCCGTCGACGTGGCGAAGAAGTCCAGCGTGCCCACGTCGCAGGTGTACGAGACGCTTCGGTCGCTGGAGACGAAGGGGTTCGTCGAGACCATCGACCAAGACCGACTGCACGCGGAGCCGTCCGACCCCGTCGACATCCTCGCGCATCTGCGCGAACGCGGCGAGCTGTTCAGCGACGCGGCCGATGAGCTCGAAGAGCGCTGGGAGGAGCCCGACCTCAAGGACCATCGGGTCGGCGTGGTCAAACACGCCGAGACGGTGCTCGAACACGTGCGAACGCAGGTCCGCGAGGCCGAGGTCGCCGTCGAAGTCGCGCTGACGGCCGACCAGTTCGAGTCGCTGCGGACGGAGCTGAAAGCGGCCGCCGACAGGGACGTGATCGTCCACGTCGCGGTCTACTACGAGCCGGACCTCGACGAGCGGAGCGAGGAGTGGGACCTCTCCGAACCGAACTTAGAGATGCGCGTCGTCAGGATTCCGGGGCCCTTCCTCGCCGTCCTCGACCGGAGCCGGACCTACTTCGCGCCGAACTCGCGCGCCGAAGAGAGCTACGGCATCCTGATCAACGACAACATCCTCTCGTTCATCAACCACTGGTACTTCCAGACCTGCCTCTGGTACTCGTGGGACCCGCTGTCGTCGAACCAGCGGCTTCCAAAGGTGTACATCAGTCTCAAGGAGTTTATCCGCGATATCAGCGAGCTGTATCACGACGGCGGGAGTATCGCGGTCACCATCGACGGCCTCGACGTGGAGTCACGGGAGTACCGAACCGTCACCGGGACGATCACGAACATCTACTACCCGGACATGTTCGCCGACCACGAGCCGTCCCTGGAACGGCTCTCGACGTACTCCGTCGTCTGGCTGGACACCGGGACCGAGGAGCTCGCCGTCGGCGGCTGGGGGGCCGTGTTCGAAGACATCGAAGCGCAGAAGATAACGCTCGAAGCGATATCGTTCGACGACGCCGGTCAGTCGTAGGTCGTCTCGACGCGCAGTTCGACCGTCCGTTCGCCGACATGGACCGAGTAAGTCCCGGCCTTGGTTTGTCGCACTCCGTCGGCGTCGACTCGGCCGAACGACGCCGCGTCGAGTGGAATCTCGACGGTGGTCGACTCGCCGCCGTCCAGCGAGACGCGTTCGAAGCCGCGAAGTTCACGGACGGGCGTCACCGTGGAACTGGCGTGGTCGGTGACGTACGCCTGCACGACGTCGGTTCCGGCTCGGTCGCTCACGTTCTCGACCGGAACCCGAACGGTCGTCTCCTCGTGCGGGCCGATGGCCTCCTCGTCCAGCGTCACCGCGCCGTACTCGAACTCGGCGTAGCTGAGACCGTGTCCGAACTCGAACAGCGGGTCGTACGAGGACGGGTGTTCGTCCTGACCGATCGGCGTCGGATGCGGGAAGTGGTTGAAGCGGGCCGGCAGGTGACCCTCGGACCTCGGAATCGTGATCGGGAGTCGGCCGCTGGGGTCGTTCTCGCCGAACAGCGTCTCGGCGACCGCCCGTCCCCCCATCGTTCCGGGGTAGTACGCCATGAGCAGTGCCGGAACGTTGTCGGCCATCCAGTCGACGATGAGCGGCCGACCGGTGACCAACACGCCGACGACGGGCGTCCCGGTCTCGTGAACGGCCTCGACGAGGTCGCGCTGCGCGTCGGGCAGCGAGAGCGAGTGGCGGTTGGGGAACTCGTCCGGGTCGGTCCCGGTGTCGGCCGACGGGCCGAACTCGTGGAGGTACCACGGCTCGCCCACCGCGACGACGGCCACGTCGACGTCGGCGGCCGCCTCGACGGCCGCGTCGACGTCGAGTTCGTCGTTCATGGTCGCGCCCTGTTCGTAGACGACGTCGCCGTCCGTCACCGCCTCGACGCCGTCGCGAACGGTGACGACGTCGGTTCCGTCGGGGTCAGGGACGCTCCAGCCGCCCAACTGGTGGACCGGGTCGTCGGCGTTGGGACCGGCGACCAGCACGTCCGCGTCGTCGTCGAGCGGCAACAGCCCGTCGTTCTTCAGGAGGGTCATCGACGCTCGGGCCGTGTCGAGCGACCGCTCGCGGTGCGGCTCCGCGCCGACGACGTCGCGCGCCTCGTTGGGGTCGACGAAGGCGTCCTCGAACAGCCCGAGGCGGAACTTCTGTTCGAGGACGCGCCCGACGCTCTCGTCGAGCGTCGACTCCGCGAGCTCGCCGTCCTCGACCAGCGACACGAGGTGGTCGGCGTGCTCGATCGCGTCGACGGACGCGATGTCGAGGCCGGCGTCGCGGGTCTGACGGACGGACTCCCGGTGGTCCGCGGTTACCTTGTGGTCGTCGTGGAGCATCCGGACGCCGTTCCAGTCGGAGACGACGGTTCCGTCGAAGCCGAGCGTCCCGCGAAGCAGCTCCGTGAGGTACCGCCGCGAACCGTGCGCCGGTTCGCCGTCGACGGCGTTGTAACACGGCATCACCGACTCGACGCCCTCGTCGAGCGCCTCCAGGAAGGACGGCAGGAAGACGTTCCGCAGCACGTACTCGGACACCTCGACCGGGGCGGCGTCCTCGCCGCGTGCGGGCTCGCTGTAGGCCGGGAAATGTTTGGCCGTCGAGACGACCGAATTGGCGTCCTCGATACCCTCTCCCTGATACCCTCGGACCTTCGCGGCCGCCAGCTTCCCGCAGAGGTACGGGCTCTCGCCGAACGTCTCGAAGGCTCGACCCCAGCGGGGCTCGCGGGCGACGTCGCACGTCGGGGAGTAGTTCTGGTGCGCGCCGGACCGGCGTACCTCCGTCGCCGTCACGTCGGCGGCTCGCTCCGCGGCCTCGACGTCCCACGTCGCCCCCACGCCGAGGCCGTTCGGAAACGCCGTCCCCTCGGCGACGTACGCGTGGCCGTGGACGGCGTCGACGTTGAACAGCAGGGGGATACCGAGGCGCGTCTCCGACAGAGCGACCTCTTGGAGGCGGTTCACGGTCTCGACGATGTCGTCCAGTCGCATGTCGACCGCGCCGCCCCAGCCGAACGAGGCGACGGCGCCGACGTGGTGGTCTCGAACCTCGTCCGCGACGTCGTCGACCGATTTGAACTCGCTGAGCTGACCCGCCCACGTGCCGACGAGTTGCCCGGCCTTCTCCTCGAGCGTCATCCGATCGAGGAGGTCCTCGACCCGTTTCGTGAGGGTGACAGTATCGTCTCTATATAGGGGCTGCTCGCTACTCGACTGCATACCAATGAGAGCAACCCAGGGTGGTTTATAATTTTTGATGACCTAAATCCCCGGCTCAGTCGTCCGACGCGGACGGGGCGGCGACGAGCCCCGATTTCGTGATCCGGAGCCGCTGGTTCGCGTCGACGTCCTCGAACCGCCGTTCGGTGCCGTCGGGCCAGACGACCCGGAGGGACGCCGTCTCGTGACCGCCGAGTCCGACGTGCTCGACGCGGGAGTCCTGTGAGAGGTAGTCGGTGTTGTCCGTCTGGTGGACCACCTGCTCGCCGTCCATCGTCACGGTGACGGTGGCGCCCAGCGCCGTCGCGCCGTTCTGGTCGACGACGCGGAACTGGAGGCCGTTCCGGTCGCCGGCCGCGGCGTTGTCGTAGACGACGAACTCGTCGTCGTAGGTGGCGACGACGAGTTCCTGTGCGCCGTCGCGGTCGTAGTCGAGCGTCGCCAGTCCCCGTCCGTCGGTCTCACGCATCCCGTTCGCGCTCTTGCTCACGCGTGTGAACGCGCCGTCGTCGCCGACCGAACTCCGGTTGGACTGGAACACCATCGGATACGTGTAGACGGGGTCCTCCCGGTCGACCCTGATCACGTGCTGGGTCGTGTGCACGAGGTCGCGGTCGCCGTCGTTGTCGAAGTCGGTCAGACTCGCGGCCCACCCCCACCCCCCTCGGCGGACGCCGAGTCCGTCCGCCTCGTCCCGGAAGCCGCCGTCTCCCTGATTGACGAGGAGCGTGTTCCCCTTCGTCCGACTGGAGTGAATAACGAACTCGAGCAGGCGCTTCAGCCGGTCGTACCGCTCGGGGTCCATGTTCGCCCGCAGGTCGGGGAACCAGATGTTCGAGACGAACACGTCGGGTCGGCCGTCGCCGGTTACGTCGGCGACCTCGGAGGCCATGCCGTTCCGCGCCGTCGACCCGCCGAGCGACCGCCGCTCGAAGTCGCCGTCGCCCCGGTTGACGTAGAGCGTGTCGTCGTTGTAGTCGTTGGCGACGTGGATGTCGGGCCGGCCGTCGCCGGTCAGGTCGGCGAAACTCGCCGCCAGGCTCCAGTGGTCGCCCTCGATGTCGTCGGTCTCCACGCGTTCGAACGTCCCGCCGACGTTCTCGTAGAGGTAGTTCGGGTTGCCGTTGTCCGTGTCGACGGTCGTGTTGAGGTTGAAGTAGCCCGCCGGCTTCGACTCGCGCCACGACCCCGACTGATACACGAACAGGTCAGCGTCGCCGTCGCCGTCGTAGTCCGCGGCCGTCGCGCCGAGCGGGTACGAGAGGTTCCCGATCCCGTAGTCGACCGGCTCGAAGGATCCGCGGTCGTTGCGAAAGGCGTGGGCCGCGCCGTCGTGGGTGAACAGGAACAGGTCGGGCCAGCCGTCGCCTTCGACGTCGACGAACGCCGCGCTCTTCACGCGCCCGTCAACGGACGGCAGCGCGTCGCTCCGCGAGAACGTCCCGTTCCGATTCTCGAACAGCGCCGGCTCCGATCCGCCGGTGACGAGCACGTCGGGCCACGAGTCGCGGTCGACGTCGGCGACGTACACCCCGGAGTTCCCGCTGCCGACGCCCGTCCCCGCCGCCTCGTACGTCAGGCCCGAGGCCGCCGTCGCGTCCTCGAACTGCAGCCGCGGGGACTCGGGTTCGGCGTCGGCGTCGCCCAGTCCGAACGCGCCCCCCGCCGTACAGCCGGCCAGAACGACCAACAGGGCCACCAGCACGGCGTGCAGACCGCGCCGCATCGTCAGATCACCGGCAGCGCGCGCTTCTCGCGCGGCGGTGCGAGGTAGCTGCCGCGGCGGAGCGTCTCCAGGTAGTCGTCGATGCCGTGGTCCTCGGCCGGCACGTCGTGGTCGTACTCGTCGGGGTCCATCGTCTTCCGCGTCTCGACGAAGTCGGCCATCGTCTCCTGAATCGAGTTGAACTGGAACGCCGCACCGTCGCGGACCGTGTCCGCGACCCCCTCGGTTCGGCGGAGGATGCGCGCCTCGAAGTCGTCGTCCCGGGCGCGGGCCACCTTCTGCGTGTGGCCGACGCGGCCGTACTCCTCGGCGTGGGCGTCGACGTTCTCGGCGTCGGACTCCGTGACCCCGCTGTCGCCCCCGAGTTTGTCGCCCGTGTCGCCGATGTCGTCGGGGTCGTGGGCCGGACAGAACATCTCCGCGGTCCGCTCCTCCTGGCCCTGATCGTACCAGCGGTCGAGGTCGATGCGGAGCGTCGAGGAGGCGATGGTCGTCCCGCCGGCCATCGGTCCCTCGTCGATGGTGACGCGGTCCTCGCTCGGGAGGTTGTCCCGGAATCCGGACTTGTACCCCATCGACAGCGGGGCGTCTTCGGGGACGTCCTCGTTGTCGAGCTTGTCCGCGGGCAGTCCCTTCCCGACGTAGCCGACGTGGCGACCCGCCTTCGAGAAGACGCCCTCGAACGTCGATTCGACGGGGAGACCGTTGAGCTCGTCGACCTCACCGAACAGCGCCGCTTCGGCGGCCAGTAGGACGGACCCGATGTCGCTGGTCAGGATCAGCACCGCGTCGTAGCCGTCCGCCTTCGCGGGGTCCTCGCCGACGGCCTCGAGGACCGACTCCGGCGTCGCGAGGCCGTCGGGCACCGATCCCACCTGATCGAAGTACCTCGGCGCGTAGCCGAGCATGAAGAGGAGGCCGCGGTGGAAGGGGGCGCCGGCGTTTCCGCCCGTCCCCCACTGGAACGCCCGCTCCAGCAGTCGGAGCGCGTCCTCGACGCGCGCTCGCTCGTCGTCCGTCGGCGGGACCGACCCCTCGTACGTCATGCCGACGGCCACGAGCTGCTGCGGCGGAACGGTGTTCCCGTGGGAATCGCGCACGAGCGACGCTCCCCAACGATGCTGGCCCGCCGGAACGGCGTCGAGGTCGCCCCGGGGGAACGTCGGCTCGGATTCGTCGGACGTCGTCTGTGCGCTGTTCTCCCCGCCGAGCCGGTCTCGTTCCGTCTCCAAGCACGCCGAGAGGGCGCTCGTGCCGCCGATAGCCACCGCGGCACGGACGAAGCTCCGGCGAGGAAGGCCTCGCGGCTCATCTGAACGCATTACCATCGATACCGAGTATCGGAGGTTAATTCTTTTGCCGCTGACCCGGTCCAGCGCCGTGTCCGTCGGATCGGGGCGGCTCCGGGCGTTCGCTCCACTCTCTCCCGTCGGCATCTCTCATCATCGACCATTGACCATAACATTTAATAACGGATGAAAAAACGATGTGATTAGTCTATGTCAGACCCCACCGACGACTATAGCGATATGGTTAGCCGACGGCACTTCGTGACACTGACCGGCGCGTCCGGGGCCGCAGCCCTCGCCGGATGTACGGGCAACAGCGGCGGCGGCGACGGCGGAGATGGCGGTGACGGCGGCAGCGGCGACGGGAGCGACGGCGGCTCCTCCGACGGGAGCGACGGGCCACAGGTGATGGACGCCACGCTCGTCGGAGCCACCAACAACGGAGTTCCGTCGAACCTCCACGTCAATCCGATGGCGACCCAGAACTACGACTGGATCGCCGGGAATCACATCTTCGAGCGCTTCGCCGCGTACAACTTCTCCACGCAGGAGTTCGAGCTCGCGGGTCTCTCCGACTGGTCCTTCGACGGGCAGACGGTCACGCTCACGCTGCGCGACGACCTCACGTGGGACACCGGCGACGACGTGACGGCCGGCGACGTCATCACGCAGTTCCGGCTGATGGAGAAGACCGGCGCCACGCTCTGGGACTACGTCGAGAGCGTCGAGCAGGGCGAGGACGACAAGACGGTCGTCCTGAGCCTCAGCGGACAGACGAACCCGGAGATCATCAAGCACACGCTGGCGAACGGTGACCTCCGAATACACGGGTATCAGCCGGTGTACGAGGAGTTCCTCGACAAGGAGGCGTCGGCCGTGCAGCAGTTCAAGTGGGAGGAGGACGTCCACGGCAATGGCCCCTTCGCCCTCGACTCCAAGAGCGACCAGGGCTGGACGCTGACCCGCAACGAGAGCTTCTACAACGCGGACAACGTCAACTTCAGCACGTACGAGCTCCTCACCCGTACGGACAACACCGCGCTCCAGCAGGGGCTGCTGGGCGGCGAGCTCGACGTCGTCACGAGCCTGTTCACGCCGCCGACCATCGTCGCGAACTTCCCGGACCGGGTCGAAGAGGTTCAGCTCCCGGCCAAGTGGGGCTACGGCGCCCTGTTCAATCACGACGACGAGCACTTCGGCAAGCGGAAGGTCCGACAGGCGGTCGCACACGTCCTCAACCGGCAGCAGATCGCCGACAACGCCGGCCCGCGAACTAAGGATCCCGCACCGAAGGTCACCGGCATCCCGCCGGCCGACCAGGAGACGTGGCTCGGCGACGACTTCGACAGCTTCGAGGGCTACGGCCCGAACGCGTCCAACACCGAGGAGGCCGCCTCGCTGCTCCGCGAGGCCGGCTACTCGAAGTCCGACGGCACGTGGCAGGACGGCGACGGCAACGCGCTGGGCGGCAGCTACATCACGCCGGCCGGGTGGACCGACTGGACGACGGCGACCAACACCGTCGTCGACCAGCTGAACTCCTTCGGGTTCGACTTCGAGATCAACTCGCTCCCCCAGGGCGACTACTTCGGCGCCTACATCGAGTCCAACTTCACGATGGGCGCCTTCTACTGGCTGCCCGGCGGCGCTCGCTCGTCGTTCCCGTACTTCCCGCTGCGCTGGCAGATGAAGATTCCCGACATCAGCGGCGGCCACAACTTCGCCGAGGGCGAGCACACCGTCCCCGCGATGGACGGCTCCGGCGAGATGACGCTGAACCCGCTCGAAGAGATCACCTCGGTCGCGACGACGCAGGACCAAGCGGCGGTCGAAGAGACCGTCAAGCGCGTCGCCTGGCATCACAACCAGAACATTCCGGTCCTGGGGCTGGTCGGCAAACTCGACCAGTCGTGGCTCACCGACGCCGAGTGGGACGTCGTCGGGTCCGACGACCCCGCCCGCGGTGTCAAGTGGCCCTCTCACTGGCTTCCGAAGCAGGGCAAACTGAGCGCGAAGAACTAATCAGACGAAATCGAGTACGCAATGGTCAACTACTACGTGCGGCGGACCGCCAGAGTGTTCGTCACGATATTCCTCGTCGCGTCCCTGACGTTCGGTCTGGTCAGGCTCCTCCCCGGCGGTCCGTTCACGCTGTTACGCGCGCAACTGCTGCGGCAGGGAGTGCCGGCCGACGAGGTCGACGCCAGAATCGCCAACCTCCAGAACATCCGGCCAAACGAACCCCTGTGGCAGCAGTACATCGACTACATGACCGCGCTGTTTCAGGGGAATCTCGGCGAGTCCATCTCCCTCGGCGAACCCGTCGTGACGGTGCTCGCGAAGGCCGCCCCGTGGACGATATTCGTCGTGCTCGTCTCGACGGTCCTGGTCTTCGTGATCGGCATCTTCCTCGGGTCGCTGCAGGCCTACTGGGAGGGGAGCCGGTTCGACCAACTGGTCACCGGCGTCTCCATCTCGCTGATGTCGCTCCCGTTCTACGTCGTGGCGGTCATCGCCCTGTACGTCTTCGCCTACCAGTTCGGATGGCTCCCGACGGCGGGAACGGTCGGCAACGGCGTCGAGCGCAGTCTCGGCGTCCCGTTCCTCGTCAGCGCGCTGAAGCACAGCATCCTTCCCATCGTCTCGTACACGCTGGGCGCGGCGGGCGGACAGGCGCTCGCGATGCGAGGCAACAGCATTCAGGTGCTCGGCAACGACTACGTCCAGGTGGCGCGGCTCCGCGGCCTCTCCGACCGCCGCATCGCGACGCGATACGTCGCGCGGAACGCCATCCTGCCGATGTACACCGGGTTCCTGCTCCTGCTCGGCTTCCGCCTCGGCGGGACCGTCATCCTGGAGCAGATATTCTCGTACACCGGGCTGGGATACTACATGATCACGGCGCTGAAAGCCAACGACTACCCGCTGATGATGGGGACGTTCCTCGTCATCACCGTGGCGCTCGTGCTCGGCGTGTTCATCGCCGACCTGACCTACAGCCGGATCGACCCGCGGATCAGCGCAGGTGAGTCAGATGAAGCCTACTGAAACGGAGACCGCCGGCGTCGACTGGCGGAGCGACAGCGGGTCGTCTGCGGACGTGACCCGGAAAGAGCGCCTCAAAGAGATATACGACGCACAGATCCGGACGCCGGCGATGGTCGCGTGGTCCGACTGGCGAACCCGCTTCGGCCTGCTGATCATCGGCGTGTACGTCCTGATGGGACTCGTCGCCGTCCTCGGCCTCTGGCGGGAGCCGTCGACGAGCCAGGCGCCGCGATACCTCACGCTGTTCGAGAACATGAGCTATCCGCTCGGCACGACCGCCTCGGGGGTCGACCTCATGGCGCTCATCATCCACTCGACGCCGAGCATCCTCATCATGATCACCGCCGGCGCCGTCTGGGCGACGGTGATCGCGGTCATCATCGGCACGGTCGCCGGCTACAAGGGCGGCAGCGTCGACCGGGGGTTGATGTCCTTTTCCGACCTCGTGATGGCGATTCCGGGGCTCCCGCTCGTCATCATCCTCGCGGTGACGCTCAACCCCGAGAATCCGGTGCTGCTTGGCGTCATCATCAACATCAGCTACTGGGCCGGCCTCGGCCGATCGCTCCGGTCGCAGGTGCTCACCATCCGAGAGAACAACTACGTCGAGGCGTCCCGGACGATGGGCGTCAGCACGCCCCGGATCATCGTCAAGGACATCATCCCGAACCTCATGCCGTACGTGACGGTCAACTTCGTGTTCGCCGCGCGCTACGTCATGTTCGCGTCGGTCGGGCTCTACTTCCTCGGCGTGCTGCCCTACTCGACGCAGAACTGGGGCGTGACGCTCAACTTCGCGTACAGCGGCGGGGCGCTCTTCTCGTGGAGCGCGGCCCACTGGCTGCTGGCCCCGATGGTCGCGATCATGGGCCTCTCGCTCGGCCTCATCCTGCTCGGACAGGGGCTGGACCGCGTGTTCAACCCCCGCGTCCGAACGCGGATGGCCGGCGAGTCGAAATCGACCGTCTCCGACGACGACGAAGACACCGTGACTGAGGTGCTATAGATGGCATCGAACACAACACTGAACCGACGGTACGGCGACCCGGCAGAGGCGACCGATCCGATAATCGAGATGCGCAACGCCCAAGTCACGTACGACGACGGCGAGACGTTCGTCTTAGACGACGTCAGCGTCTCTATCGAGCGAAACGAAGTCGTCGGCGTCGTCGGCGAGAGCGGTAGCGGCAAGTCGATGCTCGCCTCGGCGATGCTCGACGCGATTCCCGACCCCGGTCGGCTGTCCGGCGAAGTGCTGTATCACCGGCCGGACGGAACGACCGTCGACGTGCTCGAACTCAGCGACGAGGAGCTGCGGCAGTTCCGCTGGGAGGAGGTCGCGATGGTGTTCCAGGGCGCGATGAGTTCGTTCAACCCGACGATGAAAATCGGGGGACACTTCAAGGAGACGCTGAAGGCCCACGACGCGCACGTGACCGAGGGATTGGAGTTCGCCCGCGAACTGCTCTCCGACCTCTATCTCGACCCGGACCGAGTGCTCGACTCGTACCCGCACGAGCTGTCGGGCGGGATGACGCAGCGGGCGCTCATCGCGCTCTCGCTCGTGCTCGAGCCGAACGTCCTCGTGATGGACGAGCCGACGGCCGCGCTCGACCTGCTGATGCAGCGGTCGATACTGATGCTCCTCCAGGAGCTCAAAGAGAAGTACGACCTGACGATGGTGTTCATCACGCACGACCTGCCGCTGGTGGCCGCGCTGGCCGACCGGATGGCCGTGATGTACGCCTTCGACCTCATCGAGGTCGCGCCGCGCGACCGGCTCATCGGCGACTCGGGGCACCCGTACACGCGCGCCCTGCTGAACTCCACGCCGAACCTCGACGCGCCGCTCGAGGAGATGCGCGCCATCGAAGGGCAGAGTCCGGCGCCCATCAACGTGCCGTCGGGGTGTTCGTACGCGCCGCGCTGTCCGCTCGCGACGGACGAGTGCCGAGACGTCGACCCCGAGTTCTACGACACCGGCGAGGGGCACAGCACGGCCTGTCACCGCTGGGAGGAGGCGCGCGAGACGATCGCCCTCAACTTCGAGTCGATCGATCCCGGGGCGACCGACGGCGGTCCGGAGGGCGGCGTATGAGTCGCTCCGACGCGCCTCCGTCGGTCGACGCCCCCGAACGGGACGACGCGCCGCTCGTCTCGATGGACAACGTCGAGGTCCACTTCGAGAAGGAGCAGGGGCTGTTCGAGTTCTTCGAGGAGCCGGACGTCGTCAGAGCCGTCGACGGCATCTCGCTCGACATCGAAGAGAACGACGTGCTCGCGCTCGTCGGCGAGAGCGGCTGCGGGAAGTCCACCTTCGGCAAGACGAGCATCGGTCTCCAGCGCCCCACCGGCGGGAGCGTCCGCTATCGCGGACAGGACATCTGGGACGCCAAAGACGGCGTGGGCGACGTCGACATCCCGTTCGACGAGATCCGATCGTCGCTCCAGATCATCCATCAGGACCCGGGGAGTTCGCTGAACCCGAACCAGAAAATCGTCGAAATCCTCTCCCAGCCGATCAAGCTGACGCACCCGGACGTCGGTCTCAGCGAGCGGCGAGAGCGCATCTACTCGCTGCTCGAACGCGTCGGGATGAACCCGGCGTCCGACTTCGCCGACCGGTATCCCCACCAACTCAGCGGCGGGGAGAAACAGCGAGTCGCGCTGTCGCGCGCGTTGCTGATGAACCCGGACCTCATCCTCGCCGACGAGGCCATCAGCGCGCTGGACGTCTCGCTGCGCGTGGAGATGATGGACCTCATGTTGGACCTGCAGGACGACTTCAACACCTCGTTCGTCTTCATCTCCCACGACCTGTCGAACGCGCGGTACTTCGCCGAGCACGGCGACGGTCGGATCGGCGTCATGTACCTGGGCGAACTCGTCGAGATCGGTCCGGCGGAGGACCTCATCGAGAACCCGGGCCACCCGTACACGAACGTCCTCCGGTGGGCGACCCCGGACCTCTCGCTGCACTCCGCGGGTGCCGGCGAGCCGCCGATGCGGAAGATCGACATTCCCGACCCGGTCAACCCGCCGAGCGGGTGTCGGTTCCACACGCGATGTCCGGAGGCCCGAGAGACCTGTCGGGAGGTCAGTCCCGAACTGGGGGGTGACGCCGGGGCCCACCGGAGCGCCTGCTTCCGCGGCGACCCGGACCACGAGTACTGGGACAGCCCGGTCCTCGAAGACTGAGACCGCCGCAGCGCCACCTTTTTTTCGGTGTCACCGAGTGTGTCCGTATGCAATCGAAACCTGAGACGCTCGTCGTGACCGGCGCGCTCGGCGGGGCCGGGCGCTGGGTCGTCGACCGACTCGCCGAGGAATCGTACGACATTGTGGCCGTCGACCGCGAACTGCCCGTGGGAACGCCGCCGGACGGCGTGGACTTCCGCGCCGTCGACTTGGTCGACGCCGGCGAGACCACGGACCTCATGCTCGCCGTCGACCCGGACGCGGTCGTCCACCTCGCCGCGATCCCCGACCCGCTGAACCACGCCGGCGAGCGCGTGTACCGCAACAACGTGCTCAGCACCTACAACGTGCTGAACGCGGCCGGTCGGGTCGGCGCGGACGTGACGTGGACCTCCAGCGAGTCCGCGTACGGCTTCCCGTTCGCCGACTCCGCGCAGGCCCCCGACGCGCTGCCGGTCGAGGAAACGCACCCGCTCCGCCCGGCGGACCCCTACGGGCTCTCGAAGGTCAGCGGCGAGGAGACCGCGAAGACGGTCGTCCGGCGCGACGGTGTCTCCGTCGTTTCGATCCGTCCGTCGTGGGTCCAGTACCCGGGCGAGTACTTCGTCACGGAGATTCGCGAGGCGTTCGACCTCGACGCCCTGGCGGCGGCCCCGGAGGAGGCGGTCGGCGGCGGGCCGGGCAACTTCTGGTCGTACGTCGACGTCCGCGACCTCGCCGATCAGATCGCGAGGACGCTGCGGGTCGACGTCGACGGCCACGAGGCCCTGCACTGCCACGCGACGGAGAACTACCTCGGCGAGGACACGACCGACCTGTTCGCGGCCCTGCTGGGTTCGGTCCCCGAACCCTGCGCGCTCTCGGGCGACGCGGCCGCGTTCTCGATGGCGAAATCGCGGGCCCTCCTCGACTGGACGCCCAGCCACAGTTGGCGTACCGAGTCGGCGGTGGACGGCCCCGACTTCGACGCGCCCTGACCGCCGCGCCGTCGCCTCCCGACTCCTACTCCTCGGCCGGTGACGGCGACAGCCGACCCGACTCCACCATCTCTTCGAGTGGATGGCCGGAGACGTCCGCCGGGAGGTCGACGCGGCCGGTCCGACGGACGGACTCGTACCCCGCGAAGATGATCTCCGTCGTGTTAAGCCCGATCCGGCCGCTGAGAACCGGTTCGCGGCCCTCTTCGAGCGCGTCGACGACCTCCGTGGCGGCCCGGTCCTGGAACGCCGACCCGTACCGGTCCTCCTCGGACCCGGTGGCGTGCATCGTCTCGCCGTCGACGTCGACGGCCCGGCGGTCGCCGCCGTGCGAGACGGCCAGCATCGGTCCGTCGTCGACGTCGATCCGGATCTCGCCCTCGGTGCCGCGGAGCACGAACGACGCGTCGGCGAAGTCGCTCCCCTCGCCGCCGGAGAGCACGCCGTAGACGCCGTTGTCGTACCGCCACTGCGCCCACATCTGGTTCTCTTGGTGCGTGCCGAACCGCACGTCCTCCGTCCGGTAATCGAGCGCGGCCAGCACCCACTCGGCGCCGCGCTCGTCGTTGAACATCCCCGCCAGATCGATCGTGTGAGCGCCCGTGTCGTAGAAGTCGCCCCACGTTATCTCGACCCGTCGCAGGGCCCCGATCTCGCCCTCGTCGAGGAGCCGCTTAGCCTCGACGAACGGCTTCCCGAACCGTCGCTGTCGGTTGAAGGTGAGCTGGACGTCGTTCCGCCGGCACTCCTGGACCATCGACCGCGCGTCGGTCCACGACGTGGCCATCGGCTTCTCGCAGTGGATCGCCGCGGCGGTGTCGCTCCGCGCGCAGCCGACGACCACGTCGTGGTGTACCGCCGGGGGCACCGCGACGGTCACCACGTCGGGGTCGAGTTCGGCGAGCATCTCCTCGTACGCCTCGTAGACGGCCGTCTCCGGGAGGTCGAACGCCTCCGCGAACGCGGCGCCGTTCTCGGGCACGATGTCCGCGACGCCGACGACCTCGCAGCGAGCGTCGTTCTCGAACCCCTCCGCGTGTCGATACCCCATCGCGTACCCGTCGACTGACGGGTTCTCCGGGTCGGGACCGGCGCCGATAACGGCCACGGTGTAAGTTGTCACGGGTTACGATACCTCACGTCGAAGCGGGTGAAAGTCTTTACGAACGGGGGAGGGCCGTACAGCTATACCGCCGGCGGTCCTCGGCGGGACACGTGCACGTACTCATCATCGGCGGGACCGGACTCATCAGCACGGCGATCACGCGCCAAGCGACCGCGGCGGGCCACGACGTGACCGTGTTCACCCGCGGCGAGACCGAGGCAGACCTCCCCGAGTCGGTCGACCGCATCGTCGGCGACCGCACCGATCGCGGCGCGCTCGAACGCGCTCGCGACGCGCTCTCGCTCGGCTGCGTGATCGATATGGTCGGCTTCGACCCGGCCGACGTCGACACGGCCGTCGACGTCTTCGCCGGCCACGTCGACCAGTACGTGTTCTGCAGCACCGTCGACGTCTACCACCGACCGGTGGAGACGATGCCGATCCGGGAGCGCGCCGCCCGCGAACCGGCGGTGAGCGAGTACGGCGCGGAGAAGGCGGCCTGCGAGGACCGCCTGTTCGAGGCCTATCGAACGCGCGGCTTCCCGGCGACGGTCATCCGACCGTGGCACACGTACGGCGGCGGCGACGGCCTCGTCGACACGCTCTCGACCGAGACGTACGTCGACCGCCTCCGGACGGGGAAGCCGATACTCGTCCACGGCGACGGCACCTCGGTGTGGGGGCCGTGCCACCGCGACGACGTGGCCGCCGCGTTCGTCGCGGCCGTCGGGAACCGAGAGGCCGTCGGCGAGGCGTATCACGCGACGGCGACCGAGCCGATGACGTGGAACCAGTACCACCGTCGCGCCGCGGCCGCGCTGGACGCGCCGGAACCGGACCTCGTCCACGTCCCGACCGACGCGCTCCGCGAGGCGGTCCCCGACCGGGTGGGCCCGCTGCTGGACCACTTCCGGTTCTCCACCGTGTTCGACACCAGCAAGGCCGAACGCGACCTCGGATTTCGACAGACGGTATCGTGGGAGGAGGGAGCGACGCGGGTCGTCGGCAGACTCGAAGCCGACGACGCGGTCACGGACTGGGACGCCGACCCGGAGTACGACGCGATCGTTTCGGCGTGGCGCGACGCGACGGCCCGGTTCGTCGCCGACGTCGAGTAGGGGGTATCCGGTCGCCGTCGACGGCGCGGACCCGCATGAATTATGCCGCGGTGCCGCGATGAGATCGTATGACCTCGTTCGGCTTCCAGCTCTACAGTTTGCGCGACGTCGACGACCCGCTCCCGACCGTCCTCGAACGCGTCGGTGAGACCCCGTTCGCCGGCGTGGAGTTCGCCGGCTTCGACGGCAACGAACCGGACGCGATGGCGGCGACGCTCGACGAGGTCGGCCTCTCGTGTGCCGCCGTCCACGTCCATCTCCACGAGATCGAGGCCGATCCCGCCGGCGCCGCCGAGACCGCGCTCGACGCCGGTTGTCGCGACGTGGTAGTTCCGTGGCTCGACCCCCGGCACTTCCAGTCGATCGCCGCCGTCGAGGCGGCCGCGGACCGACTCTCCGACGCGGCCGACGCGCTCGCGGCGCACGACGTCCGGCTTCACTACCACAACCACGATCAGGAGTTCGTCTCCCTCGACGGTCGCCCGGCGCTGACGCACCTCCTCGAAGCGACCGACGACGTCGGTCTCGAGTTCGACGCGGGGTGGGCCGGTTCAGCAGGCGAGGACCCGCTCGCGTACGTTTCCGCCCACGCGGACCGGATCGACCTCGTGCATCTCAAGGACTACGACGCCGCGGCCGGCGAAACCGTCCGGGTCGGCACCGGCGACCTCGACCTGACGCGAACCGTCGACGTGGTCCGGGAGAGCGGCGTCGACTGGCTCATCTACGAGGCGGAGGACGGCCCCGACACCTACGACACGCTCGACCACGCGGCCGACGTCGTCGAGGGGCTCCAGCGAGGCGGTCGGCTCGCGAGCGAGTCCGATCGGTGACGGAGGCGGCGTCCCGCCGGAGACGCTCCGTCACACCGTCGTCGTGGTCGTGTAGCCGTCGAAGTCGAGGATGACTCGCTGTGCGACGTCGCCGAAGACCGCCTTGCCGGTCGGGGACCGCGAGTCGCCGACGAGGAACACGTGGTCGCAGCCGTGCTCGTCGGCGGTCTCCAGTATCTGCTCCGCCCGCCCGTCCTCGGAGCCGACGCCAACCACAACATGAACGTCGACGTCGGTGTCGCCCGCCGCACGTCTAATAAAGGACCGCGCGTCCTCGGACGCGCCCTCGATGATGGACGAGTGATCGTACTCGACGTGCTCGATCCGACCGACGGCTTCGAGCGTCCGGACGCCCTCGTCGTACTCGTCGTCTTCGAGGTGCCACAGGACCACCAGTTCGCCGCTGCTCCCCTCGGCGTAGCTCATCGCCTCCGACAGCAGGTCGCGATGCGTCTCCGTCTCTCTGAGGCTCACGAGGCCGCGTTTCATACGAGGCACCCACCCGCGGCACGGATATAAAACCCGCCGACCCACAGAGCCCTTCGGAGGCGTCCCGCAGGGGTGACCGGGACGTTAATGACCGTCCGGCCAGAGCCACAGGTATGACGCTCAGAGAGACGCTCCTCGATGCGGTGTGCGAGCAGCGGAACCAGATGCCGCTGCTGCTGGCAGTCGTCATCGTCATGGGGCTTCTCCTCGCGTTCTCGCTGCTGTTCCTCGAGCCGGGAACCGCCGCCTACGTCATCGCGCTGATCGACGCGATTCTGGTCGTCGGCTGTCTCGTCGTCTTCAGCGTGGCCTACTGGTACTGTACCCGCCGGGCGATGTGAGCGCGCCTCGGTCTATCGCCGGATGAACGCCGCCGTCTCGTCGGCGAAGGCCGCGATCTCGTCGTCCTCGTCGCGCTCCGCGACCCGTTCGAGCGCCTCGACGTACGCCTCGTCGCCGAGGAGGCCGAACAGCCGAACTGCCCGCGCCCTGACGACGTTCGCCTCGGCGTCGAGCGCCGGCACCGCGACGTCGGCGACGGGTCGGACCGACTCGGGCGACTCCCGAGCCAGCGCACCGAGTACGTCCAGCGCCGCACCTCGAACGATCGCGTCGTCCGTGGCGGCGAGGTCGGCGACGGCGTCGACGTGGTCCGCGACGGCCGCCGGGGTGTCGTCGGCGACCGCGACGAGGACGTTCGACAGGAGCTCGCGGGCCTGTCGCCCGTACTCACGGCTCTCCCGGTCGCGTTGGCGAATCACCTCCTCGGTTCCCCGGTCCGTGACGTGGGCCGCGAACGCCTCGTTGTCGACCGCGGCCCGCGGCCCGTCGAGGCTCTCGATGAGTTCGCCGACGACCGAGGCGCACGCCGACGGTCGCTCCGTCGCCACCTCGGCCAGCAGTTCGGCGCCGGCCAGCCGGATGTCCGGCAGGTCCGACCGCGTCAGTACGACGACGTCGTCGACGATTCCGGTGATGGCGTCCGGGTCGGCCGCGGCTATCTCTTGGAGCGCCGAGGCGGCGGTCTGGCGGACGCCCGCGTCGTCGTCGCGCAACGCCGATCCCAACGCGTCGACGAACGGGCGAATCCTGTCGACGTCGGTCCCGGCGAGCGCCACGCAGACGTGTGCTCCCCGCTGACGGACCAGCGAGCGCTCCGATTCGAGCGCGGCACGGACTTCGTGCGGCGGTATCGATTCCGGAGCGACGTCGTCCAGGACCACCGATTCGAGCGGCGAATCGCTACCGGTCATACGCTCCTGGTTCCGCGGCGACCATCAAATACGTGCCGGTCACTGACACGCAGCGGCGGGACGGCCGACGCCCGCTCGGACCGTCCGACCGGTTCCGGTGGGGATCGGAGGCGACGTGCGATTAATAAACGATATTGACACGACTTACTTCCGAGCCAGTGAGATCGAAATCGCAGCACTGCAAGACTGTCGAATTACTTTATAAGTGTTATGTACGCGGTATCTTATAAGATATCTTGGTGTTCGTTTATCACCCGCGTTCGCTTCGAGAACGCCGAAACTCGTTCGGACCGACGCCCGAGCGACACCGGGCGAGTAACGTAACAAAAGTACGGCTGTTATTCTATTTCGGACGAACGCCCACTTACGGCGTCACCGACGCCTCCGTTCGCACCCGACGACGGACGGCACGGTTCTGCACGAAAGGGGAAACGACCGTCGGAGAGCGACGGATCTCCGCCGGTGCGAGACCGCTATATCTCGCTGATACGCTCGTACTCGTCGGAGAGCGCGGCCGCGTCCTCGGGGAGCAGCGCCACGACGAGGTAGCTGGCGTAGTCGTCGAGGTACGCGACGAGCTTCGCGATGCGCTCGGAGTCGATCGCCTCCAACGAGTCGAGCAGGACGAAGGGAACCGTCTCGTACACGTCGTGGGCGAGGTAGCCGGCGAGGGCGAACACGAGTCCGGTCACTTCCCGTTCGCTCTCTGAGAGGTGGTCGACCGTGTCCTCGTAGGCCGCGCCGGACTCCGACGTTCGGACGACGTGGAGTTCGAACGCGCTCTTCGTCACCTTCCGCCGCCCTTCGCGGACCTCTCGCTCGACCTGTTCGATCCAGATCCGATCGAGGTTCGCGTAGTCGAGGAGTTCGAGCACGTCGTCCATGTGTTCGTTGAACTGCTCGATTGCCTCCCGTTCGATACGCTCGATCTTCGTCCGGAGCGACGCAATCTCCTCCGAGAGGTCTTCCCGCCGGCTCTCGAGGTCGTCCTGGTCGGCGATCCGGTCTTCGATCTCCCGGACGTTGGCGTCGACGCGCTCGAAGTCGTTCTCCAGTTTCCCGAGTTCGTACTCAAGTTTGTTCGCCTCCTTGTGGAGGTCGAGCACCGTACTGTAGTCCTCGTCTTCCAGTTCTTCCACTTCGGCCTGGAGCGTCTCTATCTCGTCGGTCAGGCGCTCGCGACGCTCCCGGAGCTGCTCGATGCGCGCCTCGATCTGTTCCTGCTCGTTCTCGATCGTCTCGAGCCGTCGGTTCAGCCGCTCACGCTCCCGTCGTGCCTGCTCGAGGTCGTCTTTTTCGTCGCGGAGCGCGTCGATCTCGCCTTCGAGGTCGTTCGCGTTCCCGACCTCCGTCTGGCTGCGCTCTCGTAGCTGCCCGAGGGTGGCTTCGATCTGCTCCCGTTCGACCCTGCTGCCGCACGTCCAGCAGCCCACCTCGTCGTCGCCGAGCAGCTGCCCGGTCACGTCGTCGGCGTCCGCGTCGGCGAGTCCCTCGAACGCGGTCGAACCGGACGAATCGAGCATCTTCTCGTTGAATTTGATGACGCTCTGGAGCTCGTTCACCTCGGTCTCGACCCGCTGGCGTTTCTCACGCAGTCGCCGGATCTCGGTGTCGAGTTCGTCCACCTCTTCCGTCGGTACCTCGGGGAGCTCGGCCAGCTTCTGCTCGACCTCTCGTTGGTCGCGAGTGGTCGCCTCGAGCGTCTCCTGCTCCGTCTCGAGCTCATACCGGACGTCGTCGAGCGTCGACCGCTTCTCCCGGAGCGCTTCGAGCCTGTCGTCGAGTTCGGACTGCTCTTCGCGGGTCTCGTCGACGTCGGCGTCGGCGGCCGCGAGCTCCGCTTCCTTCGCTTCGAGCTCGGTCTTCTTCTCCTCTATCCTCGCTTTCAGGTCGGTTCGTTCCTCTTCTAACGCGGGCAGCTTCCGTTTGAGCGCTTCGAGCTCCTCAAGCTCAGATTCGAGAGACTCACGCTCGTCGACGAGGCCGTCGATCTCCGACTGGATCTTCTCGGTGTCGATGGGCCCCATGATGACCTCTCGGAGGTCGGCGCCGACGGCCACCGCGCGGCGGGCCTCGTTCGACTCGAGGAGAAACGCGAACAGGTCCGCGAGGGTCGGGTCGTCGAGGTACGGTTCGCCCGAGGCCGTGACGCCCCCTGCCCGCCGACTGAGCCGTCGCGTGTACGTCTCGTCGCCGAGCGCGAGTTCGACCTCGGCCTCGTCGGCGTCGCCTCTGACCGAGACGTTCTCGCTCCCGAGCGCGGCCATCAGCGCTTGGAGGAACGAGGTTCGGTTCGTGGCGTTCCGCCCGACGAGCACCGTCACGCCGGGCGAGAACTCGACCGTCGTCTCCCGAATCCCGCCGACGTTTTTCGCCTGGAGGGTGGCGGTGTCAGTTTCGTCTTGCGTAATCTCCATTGTGAACATATGTATTCGGTACTAAAATAAATGTTAACTCTGCGGGACCACGGGTCGCGGCGGTCCACGCATGCACACCAGAACGAATATTGACGACCAGTGGACCGTTGTGCGACCCGTCTCACCGTCGAGCGACCTCTCCAGCGCGTTCGGCCTGCCGAACTGCGTTGCCCCAACATTCCTGATACGTGGTGGCATACCAATGCTTATATTCCTCCTCTAAGCTCTTTGAGCTATGCGATCTGACCCAACTGCGATCGTCACGGGGGGCGCGGGTGGTATCGGACAGGCAATCTGTGTCGAACTTGCCCGCCGCGGGGCCTCGATCGTCGTCGCCGACCTCGACGAGACGGAGATGCAAGAGACGAAGGACCGAGTCGAAGCGATCGGCCAACGGTGTCTCGTCGTCGAGACCAACGTCGCCTCCGCCCAGAGCGTGGCGGAGACGGTCGAACGAACCCTCGACGAGTTCGACACCATCGACTATCTGATCAACAACGCCGGCATCGCTGGGCCGACAGCGCCGTGCGAGGAGGTCACCACCCAGGAGTGGGAGCAGACGCTCGCCGTGAACCTCAACGGCCCGTTCCAGATGTGTCGTGAAATCCTGCCTCACATGAAACAGAACTCGTTCGGTCGGATCGTGAACATCGCGTCGGTCACCGGAAAACGCCCCCTGCCGAACCGGACGCCTTACGCGACGAGCAAGATGGGCCTCATCGGACTCACGCGGACCCTCGCTGCCGAAGTTGGGGAGGCAAACATCAACGTCAACGCGATCTGTCCCGGATCGGTCGACGGCCCCCGAATCAAGCGGGTGTTCGAGCGTCACGCGGCCCAGACCGGACAGAGCTACGAGGACGTCCGCGGCGAGTCCGAGCGTGAAGCTGCCCGCGGCGAACTGGTCCGCCGCGAAGACGTCGCCGACCTCGTCGGGTTTCTCTGTTCGGAAGACTCGGAGCGCATTACGGGCCAAGACATCAACGTGTCCGCCGGTAAAGTGATGTACTGACCGTCAGGCTGCTCCCACGAAATTGCCGTAGAATCCCCCGCACTCGGTCGCTTGACGGGCCGTCAGCTACTCGAGCCCGCTTGGTTAGGTGCGAGCGTGGCCAACGGTGCAATTGTGGGCGTGATCGATGTCGGCCCGTGGCTCGTCGTCGAGAGGCCGTGGTGACACCGGGACGCAGGCGGCCACTCTCGGACGTTCGTCTCCTCGCCGACGGTGCCAGCCTCTCCATCACCTCGGAGACGGACGACCGGTCAGAGGCTCGGCCGAGCCTCCATGTGGCCGTCGCTCCGTTACGAGGAACACTCACAACCGCCGCGTTCGAGGAGCTCTTCGACCTCGTAGCGGGCTCCGCAGTCCTCACAGAGCACGTTGATCTCCGCGAACACCCGGAACTCTCCGAGGCGGATGTGGTCGGCGCTCTGCAACTGCTTCAGTCGTCCCTCCGTCACCGTCTTCGTCCGCCCCCGGAGTCGCTGGATGTTCTCGCCTTCGACGACCGTCCGAGGGCGGTCGTCGGTGGCGTGTTCGGCGCCGCGGTCGTTCTTCAGATACGTTCTGATCGCCTGGTATGTGACGAAATCGCTCTGGAGGCGTTCCACGTCCACCCCGTTGCGCTCGAGGCGGCGGCGGGTCCGCGTCTCGTCGGCGCTGCCGACGTCGTCGTCGGTCAGCAGGCGGTAGGTGTTCTCGATCTCGCCGGAGAGCGGTTGCATCCCCGCCTCCGTCATCTTCGTCTCGAGCAACCGCTGGTTGAAGTGGTCCGCGAGCGCGCGCAGGCTCAGCCGGTCGTCGCCGTCCGATGTCCACCGGCGCTCCATTTCGGGGCCGAGCGTCGCCAACTCGTACTCCTCGATCAGTCGGACCACCTTCGTCCGGCGACCGCTCCCACCGTCGCTCGGTTCGTCTGCATCGCCCATACCGGCTGAACGCGGACGGGCGTCAATAGTCTTCTGGGGCCGACCGACCGCCGAACTGGCGAAGGGTCCGGACGCGACGGCGTCGCGCTCCCGACCTCGTCCGTCGAGTCACCACGGCTCGTCGCTACCGACCTCGTCACAAAAGCGGTGGACAGTGCCATCCGAATTGCCGCATATTTATAACTATTCAGTCATATATTTTCTTTTGATACATATGTCAAAAATGACCCGCACATTCGTTGTCGCACGGTCTCCGAATGCGATATCCGATCGTCGGTGACCTCCGCTCGCCAGAGTCACGATTGATGGTCTGATTCCGGTGTATATCGCGTTTTCTCTGTTCTCGTAACCGCGACTGCTTCCTGAAATAGGCGTACTCGGATCGTCGTTTCGTCCTCGATAGATCGGATCGTCTTGCTCCCGTTAGAATCTGGTTTGGGTGCCGTGAGCGTCGTTTCCCGCCGAACGGTTCAGGTCGAGACGAGACCGACGGTGTCCATGCGGCTTCGCTCGCGCGACCGCTTTGTGTCCCGCTCTATTATATATCAATATTCTGTGGAAAGATGTATATTTAAATATAGTTGACTATATGTCGGCGTGGCGAGACCAGACGAACGACTTCGATCCGTGCCGCTGTCGACGCGCCCGGCCGTCGGCCGTCTGCTGCGTCCACACCGAACGTCGACTGCTCACCGGACCGCCCGCCCGAGAACGGCGTCCGCGGCGACGACGGTCGCAACGACGACCGCGAACCTGGCCACCACGCCCGCGTCCGTGAACGTGCGCAGGGCGACGAGCGCGACGAGAGCGACCACGGCGGTCCCGATCAGCACCGGATTCTCGCGAGAGAGCATAGTACGAGTCGAGAGGGCCTGTGGAAGTATCTCCCGGAAGTCGGTCTCCGACACTCGGCGCGCTCCTCACGACATCCGTCTGCGTGGGGCCGTCGTCGCGGAGTCGAAATCGACTCGAGAAACCACATCTTCGGTCGCTCTCCTCCGACAAAGCCGCGTCGACGCCGTCCGACGTCCGCCTCAAAGCGACTGCGCGAGCAACACCACGTAGATGACGGCGTTGTACACGCCATGTGCGAGTCCGGGTACGACCACGTTCTCAGTGTGCTCGTACAGGACGCCGAGGACCGAGCCGAGCACGACGACGACGGCGACGTACGCCCACCGCTGGCCGGGGGTCCCGGAGACGGAGGGCAGGTGAACCAGTCCGAACACGGCGCTCGCGATCAGAACCGCGGGCGCGGCGTCGAACGCGCGCCGGAGTCCGCCTTGGACGACGCCGCGGAACAGCGCCTCCTCGACAGGGCCGACGACGAGCAGCGACACGGCGACCATGACGAGGTAGTACGTCACCGGGTCACCGTCGGGCACGACGGCTTGGTTCTGTCCGGTCGTGAGTCCGACCTCCCCCAGCACGAACAGCGCGCCGTACTGGAAGGCGAACAGGGCGACGCCGCCACCGAGGACGAGTCCGATGTCCCGGAGCGTCAGTTGAGAGACGGGCACGAGTTCCCACTGGTCGGTGATGGCCAGGTACCCCACGACCGCGGCCAGGAAGCCGGCGAACTGCAGCAGCGTCCGGAGCACCTGCAGTCCGGTCGTCCCCTCCGAAACGAGCCCGACCGACACGGCGAACTCGGAGGCGGGCGCCGTCACCGCGCTCGCGACGAACAACGCGAAGACGACCGCGAACGCCGCGCTGGCGACGCGAAGAATCTGATTCACCGGTTCGGACGGCGTCTCGCTCATCGTCGGGGGTACGACTCGCGGCGGTTTATCGCCACCGGAAGGAGACGGAATCGCGCCGGCTCGCACGCGGCTATCCGTGGCGATTCAGGACCGTTCGACCCGCAGTTCGCGTTTATCGGCCACGGCGTCGGCCTCGGGGAAGTCGCCACCGCCGAGCAACCCCCGCGCCGCCTTCTTCCCCCACTCGACCGCCGGCTGGGTGAACGTCGAGACGCTCGCGAGTTCACCGTACAGCACGCAGGCGGCCTCCATCCCGTAGAGGAGTTCGCCGAGGCTCCGCTCGTCGACGCGGTCGATCTCGACGCGCAGGTTCGGGACGCCCGCGGCCGCGAGGCTCGCCTCCGTCGCCTCGAACTCGGCGTCCAACAGTTCGCCGAGCGACGAGCCGCCGAGGTACGCGAGACCGTCGAGGTCGGTTTCCGGAATCGCGGTCTCGGCGCGCTCGGTCGGTCGGATCAGCGAGACGAGTTTGTCCGGCGGACCGGCGCGGTACAGCTGAAGCTGCGAGTGCTGGTCGGTCGCGCCGAGCGCCCGCGCTGGGGTCTGGCCGAGCCCATCCTTCCCGAGGCTTTCGGCCCACAGCTGCGCGAACCACTCCGCGAACGTCTCCAGCGACTCCGCGTACGGCATCACGGCGTTCGTGAGGGCGCCGCGCTCGGCGAGCGCGTACGTCGCCGCGCCGTAGGCGTACGCAGGCGACTCGAACAGCGAGTCCGACAGGCCCTCCATGCCGTCCCGCCCGCCGGCGAGCACGGCCTCGATGTCGTGGCCCTGCAGCGCTGGCACCGCGAGGCCGACCGTCGAGAGCGCGGAGAAGCGCCCCGGTACCCCGTCCGGCACGTCGAGCGCGGGGAGGTCGTGGGCGTCGGCGAGCGCGCGGAGGTTCCCCTCTTCGCCGGTGGTGACGAGGGTGCGCTCGGTCCAGTCGACGCCCGCCTCGGTCATCGCCTCGCGGACGACGAGGAAGTTCGCGAGGGTCTCCGCGGTCGTCCCGGACTTCGAGACGACGTTGACGACGGTGTCGGCGAGCGGGAGGTCGTCGAGGAGCGCGTCGACCGCGTCGGGGTCGACGTTGTCGAGGAAGTACGCGTCGACGTCGCTGTCGAGCGCGTTCGCGAGCGTCGCCGCGCCGAGCGCGCTCCCGCCGATCCCGACCGTCAGGACGGCCTCCGGGCGGTCGAAGCGGTCGGTCGCCGCGCGGATCGCCTCCGCGTCGGTCGTCTCGGGAAGGTTCAGGGCCGCGTAGCCGAAGTCGTCGTCGGCCATGCCGGCGGCGATCCGGTCGTGCGCGGCCGCGACCCGGTCGTCGAGACGCTCCAGCGTCTCGGCGGTGAGTCCCGGCGTCGTCTCCAGTGCGTTGCCGAGGTCGACATGCATACCTCACAACGCGGGCGAACACGGCTTAAAAGTGGCAGGTGTGGCGACCGTCGAGAGCCTCCGGCGCCGCGGGGGTCACTACCGCGACCGGTCTCAGTCGGCGGTGAGAACCGACTCGTCGTCGCCGAGCGCGGGGCGACCGAACCACTGGTCGAACGAGAGCGGGCCGGAGCCGAGCGTGAAGACGGCCGACGCCATCCCGAACAGCGCGACGTGCGCGAGGACGGGGTCGTCCGGGAGCCCGAACAGCGTCGTCGTGAACAGGACGAACGAGAGCGCGGCCGCGCCGCGGGTGAAGAAGCCCGCGATCAGCGCCAGCCCGACCGCGACCTCGGTGACCCCGGCGCCGACGACCCACAGTCCGGGGTCGACCGGGACGACCGAGGTGAGGTCGTACTTCTCGACGACCTGCAGTGCGCTGGCGGGGTCCGCGAGCTTCTGGATGAGCCCGAGGTAGACGAACGAGGCGCCCATCCCGACCCGGAGGACCGTCGGCACGTAGCGGCGCAGGGGTGTAGTGGACTCGTCTAAGAACCGCTTCAGGTGCTGGACGGGATCGATCCGACCGTAGTACGACCCAGGTGTGCTCGCGACCGCTAACAGCATTTCGTCGGCGCTGGGTCGCCCCCCGCCGAGGATCAGCAGCGCGACGAACACGGGGACGTACTCCACGGCGAGGAAGACGAGCGGGTCGACGGCGAGGAGGACCCACGCGTACGCCAGCAGGCCGACCGCAGAAGCGATCCGCGTCGCGAGCCCGAAGAGGACGAAGAAGCCCAGCGCGATGAAGAGGACGCGGAGGAGCGGGCTCGATCCGGGGTCGAACGCAAGCGTCGGCGCGAACAGGTATCCCTGAAAACCGGCGCCGACGAGAGGGAGACCGACGGCGAGCCGCAGCATCCACGGGACGAGGTCGCCGTAGCCCGCGAGCGTCTCGCGGAGGACGACGACGTCGACGATGGTCGGGCGTATCCGGAGGTAAACGGCGAGACCGGCGACTCCGAGGAGGCCGGAGCCCGCGAACAGCACCGCGTTGACGGGGTCCGACAGCACCTCGGCGGTGAACGCCACCGCGTCGAGCGGGTCGCCGGATCCCTCGGTGACGTAGTCGATGTGGGCCGCGACCGGTCGCGCGACGAGCGTCGCGAGCAGGGCGAGCGCGGCCGTAACGACCGTTCGGGAACGAGCGGACATACTTCCGGTACGGACTGCACGCACCTAACAGTATTTCTTCACGTACGTTCGGGTGCAACCCTGAGACGGTCGTTTTCTTGGGTTCGGCGGGTCTCCCTACGGCGCGCGGGCGACGACACCGAACGTCTCCGTGCGCGTCGCCTCGGAGACGACCTCGAACCCCGCGGCCTCGAGCGCCGCGACCGCGTCAGCGGCGGCGAACCGCTCGTCGACCGGCGGCCCCTGTTCACCCTCGCCGTCGGCAGTCCAGTCGAACGTCACGACGAGCCCACCCGAGCGGACGACGCGCGCGACCTCCGCCATCGCGTCGTCGCTCGCGAACTCGTGGTACGTCATCGTGGAGAAGACGCCGTCGAGTTCGCCGTCCGCGAACGGGAGATCAGCCACGTCGCTCGCGACGAGTTCGACGTTTTCCGGCGTCCCCTTCGCGCGGTACTTGTCGTGCATCTCGGGCTGCACGTCGACTCCGTAGACGGTCTCGACGTGCGGCGCCACGTCGTCGGTATAAAAGCCCGTGCCGCTGCCGAGGTCGGCGACGACCGCGGCCTCGGCCTCGACCAGCGGACCGACAAGTTCCTCCGCGGAGACCCAGCGATAGCGACCGGGACGCTCCAGTCGCCCCGCCTGCTCGGCGTCGAACGTGTGAAAACCCATGCGCGGTCTTGGGTGTCGAGTGCTAAAACGCGTCCGGTCGGGGTCAGTCACCGCTCAGGGGCGCCCTCACCACTCCGCGTCGAGGGCGTCGATCAGCCGGTCGATCTCCGACTCGGTGGAGACGGCGTGGACGGACGCGCGGATGGCGTCCGGATGCGGCAGCGAGCGCACGACGATGTCCCGCTCTGCGAGGCGTTCGACGGTCGCGTCGGGGTCGTCGACGTCGATTGTGACCAGCCCGCTCTCGAACGCGCGCGGGCTCAGAAGTCTGTCCTCGGGTACGCCGTCTTTGAGGCGGTCGGTGAGCAACTCGATCCGAGACTCGATCGCGTCCAGCCCGACCGCATCGATCGCGTCGAGCGCCTCGGCGAGGCCGACGTGGGCGGCCGCGGTCGTGGAGCCGACCTCGAACCGCTTGGCGCCCGCCTTGTACTCTATCTCGTCGGCGTTCGGGTCGTCGACGCTGCGGTACCCCACGGCCCGGGGTTCGAGGTCGTCGGCGGCCTCGCGGTCGACGTAGAGGAAGCCGGCGCCCCACGGTCCGAGGACCCACTTGTGGCCCGCGGCGGCGACCGCGTCGGCGTCCCACGCCGAGACGTCGAACGGCCCCTGTCCGGGCGACTGGACGGCGTCGACGAGCGTGAACGCGCCCGATTCGTTCGCCACCTCGACGAGGTCGGCGACGGGCAGCCGCGTCCCGTGGGTCCACGTGATCGCGCTGAAACAGACGAGGCGCGCGTCGGCGACCGCCTCGGCGTACTCGTCGCGGTCGACGCGACCGTCCTCGGTCTCCAGCACGCGGACTTCGACGCCCTCGCGTTCGAGCCGCTTCCACGGGAGGATCCCGGCCGGGTGTTCCAGGTCGGTCCGGACGACGACGTCGCCCGGCTCCCAGTCGATCGCGCCGGCGATCCGATTGATCCCGTCGGTCGTGCTCTCTGTGAGGGCAATATCGTCGGCCTCGGCCCCGACGAACGCGGCGATCCGCTCGCGGACCGACTCGTACGTCTCGAAGGCGTGCCCGTAGGGATCGGTCGCCGCCGAGCCGTACTCGTGGTCAGCGATGAATCCGGACGCGGCCTCGACGACGTACTCGGGGCTCGGCCCGTGCGCGCCGAAGTTGAAGTACGCCGCGTCGCCCAGCGCCGGCACATTCGCGCGAAGCTCTCGCGGCGTCATCGCCTCGCCGTCGAACTGAAGGGGCATTCAGGCGGTGTGCTCCGCGATCGCGCCGGTCAGTGCGTCCTCGCTCTGTGCGCCGACCATGCGGTCGACGAGCTCGCCGTCGGCGAACACGAGCAGCGTGGGGATGCCCTGGACGCCGTACTCGGCCGCGAGCGCCTGGTGAACGTCGACGTCGACCTTCACGACGGCCGCGTCGGTCTCCGCGGCGACCGCTTCCACGGCGGGCTCCATCATCTGACACGGGCCGCACCAGTCGGCGTAGAAGTCGACGAGGACGACGTCGTGCTCGGCGACGAGGTCGTCGAAGTCGTCGGGGTCGGACAGCTGGATCGGCTCCGCGGGAACGGATTCTGTCGAACTCATACCCACCCGTACGTCCCCGGCGCTGATAATAGTTTTGGGTACTACGCACAATACTGTGTGGGCGAGTGTCACTGATCGCCTAGCCGAGCCGGGGGAGACGTTGCCGACAGTCATTAGACGGTGAGGCCGCCTCGTTGGAAGCAATGACTGACGCGACGCCGCACGACGACCGACGGCTGGCCCGGCCGCACCGCGCGCGACTGCTCGCGACGCTCCGCGTGCAGTACCCGGACGTGCTCGCCAACCGCGGGTACCGACTGCTTCACCCGGAGACGGGAGATCGCTACACCGGTGACAGGCGGCATCTCGTCGCCACTTGTCGGTCGGTCGCCAACTTTGCGCTCGGCGCCCTCGCGGACGGCCCGGAGTGGTGTCTCCCGGCCGCGGAACACGGTCTGACGTTCCTCGAGGAGGTCCATCGGAGCGACGACGGCGGCTACGACCTCGTCGTCGCGGCCGACGGCGACCCTGTCGACCTGACCAAGTCGGCGTACGGACACGCGTTCGTCCTGCTGGCGTACGCTCGTGCGGCCGACGCCGGCATCGACGGCGCTCGCGAGGGGCTCGCCGCGACGCACGCGCTGATCGAGGAGCGGTTCCGCGACGACGCCGGCCTGCTGCGGAGCGACTGCGACGAGGACTGGGCCGAACTGGAGCCGTACCGCGGACAGAACGCCAACATGCACGCCTGCGAGGCCTACCTCGCCGCCTACGAGGCGACGGGCGAGGCGGCGTATCTCGACCGGGCGCGCCACATCGCCGCGGCGATCACGGTCGAGTTCGCGGCGGCGACGGACGGGCTCCTGTGGGAGCATTACACGCCCGAGTGGGAGCACGACTTCGCGTACAACGAGGACGAGCCCCGCCACCAGTTCCGACCGCCGGGCTATCAGCCCGGCCACCACGTCGAGTGGGCGAAGTTCTTGGCGCTCCTCGACCGCTACGACGCGGAGGCGCCGTCTGAAGCCGGCGCCGCAGGCGACGACGCCGGCCCGGACTGGTACGAGCGCGGGCTGGAGCTGTTCGACGCCGCGGTCGACCGCGGCTGGGCCGAGAACGGGTTCGTCTACACCCACGCTGCCGACGGCTCCCCGCTCGTCGAGGACCGGTACGGCTGGGCGCTCGCGGAGGCCATCGGCGCGGCCGCGGCGCTCGCGGAGCGCGCGACGGCGCGGGGCGACGCGGACGCCGCCGCGAGACTCCGCCGCTGGCACCGTCGGCTCCTCGTCAGGACGGACCTCTTTCGCGGCCCGGCCGGCGTCTGGTACGAGAAGCGGTTGCCGGCGGACGCCGACGGGGACCTCGTCGCGCCGGAGCCGCCGGGCGTCGAGCCCGACTACCACCCCGCCGGCGCGTTCTTCGAGAGCTGGCGGTCGGCGCGGCGAGAGTCGTGACGGTCCCAACCACTGCGTCGACCGCGGCGAGGCCCGCGGCATCACAGCCTGCTCGAAAATAACACCGCGCGGTCACCGCGGGACGACGGCTACTTCTCCGACTTCGCGTCCGCGTATCGGTCGGGCAGGTACGGCGTCAGCACCGCCGGCACCAGGGGGATCACGAGGGCGGCGAGCTCAGCGAGGTGCCGGCGGAGGACGGTGTACACCGCGGCGACGACCAGCGTCCCGGCCACGATCAGGCGGAGCGGCCCGTCGAGCAGGTAGAGGAGCGGGAGGGAGAACCCGACCGAGAGCATGAGGTCCTCGGCGGCGCCGTCGTACCTGACCCCGGCGCGCGGCGCGATCCAGCGCCGCCGGTAGTGGTCGTACACCGCGCGGTCGGAGTTCCCTTCCCAAGGACGCAGCTCCAGCCCGCCCCCGAACATGTCCGAGACGCTGTGAAGCGCCGCTCCGAGGACGAACAGGGCCGCCGCGACGGTTATCGTAGACGGTGCGGCCAACGCCGCGACGGCGAGGACGCCGCCGAGCGCGGAGTAGTAGACAGGGTAGTGGAGGGTCTTCCGGTGGCCGACGTACAGGTCGAGGTCGGGGAAGAGCCCACCGAGGAAGCCCGCGACGAGCCCGACGCTCGCCAGTTCCGGCGCCACGCGCACGAGCGGCGCGGCGAGCAGCATCCCGGCAAGAACGTGAGTCGGGAGCATCATTGTGGCCAATTGAAAGCGACAGAAATATAAGAACGTGTCGGGCAGTTTGGTACCGATCCTCACACGCCCCCGGGCGACCCAGGCAACGGTACGTGTCGCGCCCGAACAGCCGTGAGTCAGATGTCTCGGCGCTCGAACAGCGCCTGTGAGAGGATCAGCAAGCCGACGAACGCGACGAGCAGGATGACCGAGTCGATCGGTTCGAACGATCCGTCGATGAGGATCGGCGTCGGCTCGTAGTACTGCGTCGGGCTCAGGTACTGGATCCAGTCGTACCCCTCGGCGCCGCCGACGACCGACTCGACGAGATACAGGACGAAGACGGTCCCGGCGGCGGCCCGCTCGGCGATCGCCGCGCGGTCGACGGCGACCGAGAAGGCGAGGCCGATCCCCGCACAGACGAGGAGGAACGGAACGGAGAGCAGGTGTGCGAGGAAGAGGTGATCGACCGCGATCGTCTCTCCCGCGGCGAGCACGAACAGGTAGATTATCAGGCCGCCGAGGGCGTTGACGGCGACCATGGGAACGAGCAGGGCGGCGAACTTCTCGACGAGCAGCCGGGACCGTGTGACGGGGAACGACAGGAGGAGGTCCATCCGCTCCGTCTCGATGTCGCGCGCGACGAGACCCCCGGCGACGTAGGCGAAGTACAATCCCAGCCCGAGCAGCCAGATGAAGCTGAACAGCTGCGCGCCGAGGAATCCCTCTATCGTGGACAGGTTCTGGATCCCGAACGCGTCCAGCATCGCCGGCGGCAGGTCCTCGAAGACGTCCTCGTAGTCGACGCCTTCCAGGACGGTGAAGTACCAGACGATGAACCCGGCGTACGCCCCCACGCCGGCCGTGAGGATCGCGGCGCCGCGGAGCCGCCGCCGCCCCTCGTACCGAACTGTCTCAAACATTCGTCGCCCCCGGACCGTCGCTCTCGCCCGCTGTCTGGTCGCTCTCGGCGTCGGCTTCGTCTTCTTCGCCGGTCGTCTCATCGTTCTCGCCCGTCACTCCGACGTTCTCGGTCCACGCTTCGTCGGTCGCGTCCGTTCCGTCTCCCGCCCCTTCGCCGCCGTAGTAGTGCGCGAACACGTCCTCGATCGGCGGCTCGCCGATCTCCACGTCGCGGACGTCGTGTTCGGCCAGTTCGCGGAGGAGCGCGTTGACGTCGCCGGCGTAGATGAACTGGACGCCCTCGGCGAACCGCTCGAGGCCGACGACGCCGTCGAGGTCGGCTATCGCCGCGAGCGCCGCGTCGCTCGCGTGGACCCGGACGTGTTTCCCGCCGCGGTGGAGCAGCGCCTGGACGTTATCGAGTTCGACGAGCGACCCGCCGCGGAGGATGCCGACGCGGTCGCAGACGCGTCGCACCTCGCTCAACACGTGCGAGGAGAAGAACAAGGTCGTCCCGCGGTCGCGCTCGTCCCGGACGAACTCGTTGAACGCCTCCTGTTTGAGCGGGTCGAGCCCCGCCGTGGGCTCGTCCATGATCACGAGGTCGGGGTCGTGCATGAACGCCTGCACCAGTCCGAGCATCCGCTTGTTCCCGGTCGAGTACTCGCGTATCGGTCGCTCGACCGGCGGGGTGAACAGCTCTAATAGCTCCTCGCGGCGGGTCTCGCCCTTCATCGCGCCGTGGTAGTCGAGCACCGCCTCACCGGTCGCCTCCTCGGTGAACCCGAGGTGAGCCGGGAGATACCCGACCCGTCGCTTGGCCTCGGTCAGGGCGGCCTCGTCGCGGATGTCGGCGCCGAGCACCGTCGCCGTTCCCGCGGTGGGCTTCAACAGCCCCAACAGCAGCCGTATCGTCGTCGACTTCCCCGCCCCGTTGGGGCCGAGGAAGCCGAACACCTCCCCGTCGTTCACCGCGAACGACACGTCGTCGTTCGCGACCACGTTCCCGAACTCCTTCGTGAGCCCGTCGACGACGAGGGGGTGGTCGGCCCCGTCGGAGCGAGGCGCATCACCGGACATAGAACCACCACGCGCCGGCGGCGACGACGACGAGGAGGACGATCAGCACGGCGGCCTCGATGGGCACCTCGCCACCGGACGTCTCGACGACCGACGCGGCGACTCTCGCAGAGTCTCCGTCGACGCGCACGCCGTCGGCGTCGGTGTAAGAGACGCCGACACTCGCCGGGTACCGAGTGGCCGGCGCGTCGGCGTCTACCGTGAGATCGAACGCGACGCGCCCCGTCTCTCCGGGCGCCAGCGTCGGGATCACGGTCGTCCGGAACTCGCTCTCAAGCGGTTGGTCGACGGTGAGGCGCAGTTCGACGTCCCGAAGCGTCACCTCACGGCGGTTCGTCACGTCGAGTTGCAACACGCCCTCCTCGCCGGCCTCGAACCGCGGATCGACCGCGGTCACGGTCACGGCGTCCCGGCGCTCGGCGATCGGAACGCGAACCGCGGCCTCGGTCGACCGCTCGGTGTCGGTGGCGCTCCGGTAGCTAGTCGAGAACATCAACTGCTGGGGGACCGAGTCCGCGTCCGCCGGGACCGCGCCCCGGAACCGGAAGGACGCACTCTCACCGGCGTCGAGGTCGCCGACGGCGTACCGGGGGCTGCGCGGGACGAACGCCCCGTCGCCGACCGTGAGGACGACCTCCCGAACGTCCGCCGGCCCGTCGTTGCGGACCGTCCCGCTGACGGTTCCGTTCTCGCCGACGCGGAGTGTCGAGTCGTCGACCGCGACCGAGAATGCCTGCTCCGCGCCTGGTCGAAGCCCGACTGCGATCCCCTCGTGAGCGTCGCGGATGCCGTCGACGTCGGTGTACCGGACGGTGCCGGTGAGGTCGAACGACTCGGCGGCGGCGTCAGCGCTGACGCGCGCCGGGAACTCGACCGTTGCGTTGGCTCCGGGGGCGAGCCGGTCGATCCGCGCGGTGTTCCGCTCCGTCTCACCGAGCGTGACGTCCGGTCCGTTCGCGACGAGTTCGACCGAGAGGTCGCGCGCAGGCTCGCCGCCGACGTTGGTCACGGTCGTCGCGAGCGTCCCGGCGTCGCCGATCTGCACGTCCGTCTCGACCGTCCGAATCTCGAACCGCGGCGCGTCGTCGACGGTCACCGATACCGACTCGGTCCGGGTCCGCGTGCGGTCCTGCACGACCCCGCTCCGCGGCGCCGAGAGGGACGTGTACGAGTACGTGAGCCGCACGTCGAGCGAGTAGCGTCCGGGTGCCGCGTCGGCCGGGACCCTGATCGATATCGGGACTTCGCGAACCGCGCCCTCGCCTATCGATCCGGCGGCGAAACGGCCCGTCTCGACGACCAGCGGCGAGTCGTCACTCCGGACGGTGACCACGACCGCTCTCGCGGTCGTGACGGTGGCCCGGCGGGCGTCGTACCCCGCGTCAACCTCCCCGTCGTTCGCGATCTGTAGCGTGAGGTCTGTCGCCGTCCCCGGCGACACCGTCGAATCGGGGACGTACACGTCCAGTTCGGGCTCGCCGCGGACGAACGGCTCCTCCTGCGCGACGGCGAAGCCGGCGAACGCTCCGACGCAGAGGACGACGACGGCGACGACGGCGAGGGCCGGGAGTCGGCGGGACATTCACTCCCCCGACCCGGCGGTCGCGGCGCGTCTGTCGGCCGGTCGAACCGAGACCGTCCGACCATGCTGCTCAGATGTCATGTTATCTTCTCTGCCCGCCGGTCATATATGTTTACGCGTGGCGGCCTTTCGAGTAAGCTCGATTCGGCTCGACCCACTCCGAGTCGGTCAGAGGGCGGGACGAGGCGCTTATTTCACTGGAACCGAGTGTCGGTGTATGCTTATGACGCCGGGGCCGACCGCGGTCCCCACCCCCGTCCGCGACGCGATGAGCCGCGAACTGATCAACCCCGACGTGGACCCGGAGTTCAACCGGATCTACGATCGCCTCACGGACCGGTTGGCGACCGTCTACGGGGTCGACGCCACGGACGGCGCCGACGGGTCCGCTCGCGACGTCGTCGTCCCCGGCGGCGAGGGAATCCTCGGCCTGGAGGCCGCCATCGCCTCGCTCGTGAAACCCGGAACCGAGGTGCTCTGTCTGTCAAACGGGCTCTACGGTGACGGCTTCGCCGACTTCGTCGAGTCGTACGGTGGCGAGGCGACGCTCGTCGCGGCCGACTACGACGAGTCGCTCCCGCTCGCCGAACTGGAATCGGTCCTCGCCGACGACGAGCGCGACTTCGACGTCGCGACGCTGGTTCACTGTGAGACGCCGACGGGGACGCTGAACGACCTCGGTCCCGCGCTGGACCTGCTGGCGGAGGCCGACGGAGAGACGCTCACTGTCGTCGACGCCGTCTCCTCGCTCGGCGGGGTCCCGGTCCCGACCGAGCGCATCGACGTGTGTCTGGGCGCGTCCCAGAAATGCTTCAGCGCGCCGCCGGGGCTCACCACGGCCGCGATCAGCGACCGCGCGTGGGACGCGATGACGGACCGGGATCCGCACTCGCTGTACACGAACTTCCTGCCGTGGCGCGACACCAGCGAGGGGTTTCCGTACACTCACCTCACGACGGAGGTCGTCGCGCTCGACGCGGCGCTCGGCCTGTGGCTGGAGGAGGGGCTCGACGCGGTTCGAGAGCGACACGCAACGGCCGCGGCGCGGTGTCGCGAGCGCGGTGTGGAGTTGGGACTGGATCTCTACTCGGCGCCCGAGCGCGCGTCGCCGACCGTGACCGCCTTTTATATGCCCGGCCGGGCCGGGGAGCTACAGGAGCGCCTGCGGGAGGAGCACGACGTGCTCCTCGCGACCGGACTCGGCGACCTGGCCGGTGACATCCTGCGTATCGGACATATGGGCCACTGCGCTCGGGTCGAGCGCGTGGACGAGACGATGGACGCGCTGGCGGACGTCTTATAAGTAGTCGGCGTCGCGGCCGGCCCGTCGCCCGGTCGCCCCGGAACGAGTCGCTTTTCTCCCGAGGCGGGTCAGGTCAATCCGACTCGTGGACGACGACCCCGGACCCGGAAGCGACGCTCTCGACGACCCGGTCGACGACCCGGACGCGCCGAGCGACGCCGCTTCCGATGCCGTCCCTGACGACGAGCGCGAGGCGCTCGTCACGATCGCTCACGGCGCGGTCGTCACCTCGGGGGGCGTCTCCGGGCAGCGGGCGCTGACGGCCGCGACCGAGTTCGCCCTCGCGCGCGGGCTCGGTCCCACGGCGTACGGCGTCTACGCGCTGGCGTGGCGGATCGCCCAGCTCCTCTCGCGGCTCGTCACGTTCGGGAGCGTGCCGGCGCTTCAGCGGTACCTCCCCGAGTACGCGGACGACCCGGCGCGGCGAGGCGTCGTCGCCGGGCTCGCGTACGCGACGACGCTCGGTTTTGGGGCCGCCATCGCCGCGGGCGTCTGGCTGGCCGCGCCACGGATAAACGATCTCACCGTCAGCGAGCCAGCGTTTCCCGGCGCAATGCGGGCGTTCGGGTTCCTCGTCGGGCTCCTCGGTGTCGTGATGGTCGCGTCGGCGGTGTTCCGCGCGGTCGGCTCGGCCCGCGGCGAGATCGCCTTCAACAAGCTGCTCAGACCGGGTGTCCGGCTCGTCGCCGCGGTCGCGGCGCTCGCGCTGGGGTACTCCGTCGCCGGCGTCGCCGTCGGAATCGTCGCCGCGACCGCGCTGCTCGCGGCGGTCGCCGTCCCGCTCGTCGCGCGGGTGACCGGAATCCTCCCGTCGCTCCGGGGCGCTCGCCGAGAGGCGCGGCGCTTCTACGACCACGCGGCCCCCGTCGCGATGAGCAGCCTCGGGAAGGTGTTTCAGAACCGCGTCGACGTGTTGCTCGTCGGCGCGCTCCTGACCGCGACCGCGGCCGGGGTGTACAACGTCGTACTCGTGTTTATCGCGGTCGCGTGGATCCCGCTCATGTCGTTCAACCAGCTCCTCCCGCCCGTCGCCTCGGAGCTGTACGCGAGCGACGAGACGGCGACGCTGAACGCGGTCTACACCTCGGTGACCCGCCAGATCGTGACGGCCGTCGTCCCGATTCTGGCCGCCCTCGTGGTGTATGGACGCGAACTGCTCGGGCTGTTCGGTGACCCCTACGTCGCGGGATACGTCCCGCTCGTAGTGTACCTCGGCGGGGTGTTCGTCGGGAGCGCCGTCGGTGCGACGGGGTGGCTCCTGATGATGACCGACCATCAGTACGCCCGGATGGCGCTCGACTGGCTGCTCGCGGTCCTCAACGTCGGGCTGACCTACGCGTTCGTCGTTCGGTTCGAGCTGGTCGGCGCCGCGCTCGGCACGTCGCTCGCAATCGCCGTCCAGAACGGGGTTCAGGTCGTTCTCCTCCGCCGCTTCGAGGGACTGTGGCCGTTCGATCGGACGTTTCTCACTCCGCTCGCGGCCGGCTGCGTGGCCCTCATCGCGATGTGGGCGGTTCGCGCGACCGTTCCCGGCGGGGCCGCGGTAATCGCCGGCGTCGTCGTCGGAGTGGCGGCGTACGCGGCCGCGCTCTCCGTCCTCGGCGTTGACCCCCGAGACCGGCTGGTCGCTCGCCACCTCGCGACGCGATACCGCGCGGCACTCGCTCGCCGACTCGATCGGTGAGCGAACCGCGGAAGCCGGCGAGCGAGGTGGAAGGTCCGACGAACGTCGCGCGGCCGTACGGCAATCCTTTATTAGTCGACCGGTGCGTAGCGGAGTCCATGATAACGATCGAACGCGGGTCGCCCGGCTCGGCTCGCGTCGCGATCGTCGGCGGGATCCACGGTGACGAGCCCGCCGGCGAGCGGATCGTCAGGCGGCTCGCCGCCGACCTCGACGGGGAGGGGACGGGGAGCGGAGGCGTTCGACTGATCGTCGCCAACGAGCGGGCGCTGGCGGCGGGGACGCGCTACACGGACGCGGACCTGAACCGCGTCTTCCCGGGCGATCCAGACAGTACAGAGTATGAACGGACGCTCGCGCCGCGCCTCGCGGCCGAACTGGAGGGGATGGACGCGGTGCTCGCGCTTCACAGCTCTCACAGCGCGCCGCCGCCGTTCGCGATCTACAGCGACCCGACCGAGTCGGTTCGTCGGAGCGTGACCGGAATGCCGGTGGAGTACGTCGTCGACTCCGGTAACCTCCGTTCGACGACCCTCGACTCCGTCGTCCCGCACACCGTCTCGCTTGAGGTCGGGAGACAGGGGAGCGAGGAGGCGATCGAGTTCGGCTACGAGGCCTGTCTGGCGTTCCTGCGGGCGCATGGTGCGCTCGACGACGAGCCGCCGACGTTCACGGAAACGACGGTCGTCGCGGGCGACGAGGAGGTACCGAAGGGCGGGGGCGAGCCGCACGTCTACTTCGCGAACTTCGAGGAGATTCCGCGTGGCGCGGTGTTCGCCGAGGACGACGTGTACACCCACCGCGTCGAGGAGGACGGGGTCGTTCCCATCCTCGCGAGCGAACACGGGTACGAGGAGATATTCGGGATCTACGGCCGCGTGCAGGGGACGATGAAGCCGTCGGCGCCGCTCGCCGACGGAACGGACGTTCAGGACGGGGAGACGGAACTCGTTGGAGAGGAGTCGACAGGAGACGGTTCGACCGAGAAACCGGCAGAGTAGTCCGAACTCACTTCGCGGTCGGCGTAACGTCGCCGACGGCGTCCATCACCTGCATCGCGGCGCTGGCGGCCAGCCCGCGAGCGACCTCGTCGGTGTCGGCGTCGGCGATCCCGGCCTCCAGTTCGTCGGGGTCCGGCGTGAAGCCGGCGGAGACGGGGTGGCCGGCCGGCGGGTTGACGGCGACGGTCGCTTGGGGGCCGTTCGCGCCGACAGACAGCTCGGAGCCGACCGCGTAGCTGTTCGGAAGATACGATTCGGTTCGCGAGACGATTCCGGCGACCGCTTGCCGAAGGCGCCGTTCCTGATCCGGAGAGAGGTCGACTGACGCGGGCTCGCCCGCGTTCGTCACACCCGGTGCCCCGGCATACGGGTTATTGCCGTTCATCGAAGACAAGACAGGTACGCGGAGCCAGTTAAAAAAGGCGTCGGCGGGGGCGATCCGCCGCGGCGCGGGCGCGACGGCCGACCCGTCGCCCCATCGAAAGACGTCGACGGGAACGGGCACGCATCCGCTACAGGATCGCTTCCGACTCGCCGTAGGCGGCGATCACGACGGCGGTCGTGTACCGCTCCGGTGCCGAGGCGGTCGTCTCGATGGCGACCTCTCGATTCGGTAACTCCCAGTCGCGGAGTTCGCTGCCGGCGTCCAACCCCGCCTCGATCCGCTCGCGGACGCCGTCGGGGTCCTCGCCGGTGACCTCGTAAAAGAGGCCGGGGCCGGGCCCGGTCGCCCACCCGAGCCCGGCGGCCACGTCGGGGTGACGCCGGGGGGCGTGCTTCGACGCCGCGTCCTCAGCGCCGGCGCGGCCGCCCTCGCGGAAGTCAACCTCGTCGTCCGGGCCGACGGTGCGGCGCGCTTCGACCACGGTGAGCCGGTTCCCGGCGGGGCCTAAGTCGGGTACTGCCTCGACGGCCTCCACGGTGGCCTCCGCGGGGACCACGGAGGAGACCGCGACGAGGTTGTAGTTGTGCAGGTTCGCGTCCGCGAGCGCGGCGTCGTAGGAAGCCATCGCCGTGTCGGCGACGCCGACGCCGCCGGCGACGTGGATGGTGTTCATTGCGGTGGGATCGGCGGCCCGCGCGCTAAGGGGTTACGAAGCGACCGTCTCCGAGGTAAAAACGCGGCCCGCAGCCCTCACTCCTCGTCTCAGTACTGGTAGTTGATGACCTGTTCGTCGGTCTGTTCCGCGGTTTGGAGCTTCTCGCGGGCGGCCTCGAAGTCGTCCTGCGTGACCTCGGTGCGGCCGTCTCGAATGGCGAACATTCCGGCTTCGGTCGCCAGCGAGGCGATGTCGGCCCCGCTGTACCCGTCCAGGTCCGAAGCGACCTCCGAGACGTCCGTCCCCTCGGCGACGTTCATGTGCTGTGTGTGGATCTCGAGGATCCGGGCACGGCCCTCCTCGTCGGGCTCCGGCACCTCGATGAGGCGGTCGAACCGACCGGGGCGCAGAATCGCCTCGTCGAGCATGTCGAAGCGGTTGGTCGCCGCCATGATCCGAATCTCGCCGCGGTCGTCGAAGCCGTCCATCTCGGAGAGCAACTGCATCATCGTCCGCTGGACCTCGGCGTCGCCAGAGGTCTTCGAGTCCGTCCGCTTCGAGGCGACGGCGTCGATCTCGTCGATGAAGATGACGGCGGGCTCGCGCTCGGCGGCCAGTTCGAACAGGTCACGGACGAGTCGCGACCCCTCGCCGATGAACTTCCGGACGAGTTCGGAGCCGGCCATCTTGATGAACGTCGCGTCGGATTCGTTGGCGACGGCCTTCGCGAGCATCGTCTTTCCGGTCCCCGGCGGACCGTGAAGCAGGACGCCGCTCGGCGGCTCGACGCCGACCGCTTCGAACTGCTCGGGGTTCTCGAGAGGGTCCTCGACGGCCTCGCGGACCTCCCGGATCTGATCGTTGATACCGCCGATGTCGTCGTACTCGACGTCGGGGGACTCGGTGACTTCCATCGCCTGCGCCCGCGAGTCGGTCTCGTCGTCGAGCACCTGCTGGACCGCGAACGAGTCGTTGATCGCGACGCGGTCGCCCGGCCGGAGGTCCTCGTCCAGCCGCGCGGACGCCTGCGTGAGCACCTCCTGATTGTTGCCGTGCTGTTTGATCACGACGCCGTCGTCGGTGATTTCCTCGACCGTCGCGATGTACAGCGAGGAGGTTTTCAACACCTCGTTCTCGCGTTTCAGCTCGTCGACGTCGGTCTTGAGCTCGCCGCGGCGGCCCTGCGCGTCGTCCAACCGCTGCTCCAGTTCTTCGTTCACGTTGAGGATCCGCCGGTAGTGTTGGCGGATCGCTTCGAGCCGTTCCGTCTCGCTCATGTCTGGATCGAGCTCCAGACGGGGACGGTCGGGCAGTGAGGGGCTATGGGACATTCGTTGATCCACGGTAGGAAGCGCGCGTAAATGTGCCTTTGGGTCACGGAGGTACCCCGATCCGACCGCAGGCTCGACGCCCCGCCTCACCGCCAGATGGACTGAACGCCCGCCACCCGCTGAATCTCACCGGTGATACTCGCGGGTCAATGTTTTAACAGAAGGCGCGTGTACCCCGTCGTATGAGTGCACGAACGGCGGCCGGTCGCGTCGGCGGCACCTTCTCGACGGTCGAGTCGCGAACGCCGGGTCCCCAACTATGACTGACGGGACGACCACGGCGACGGTCCTCGCGGTCGACGACGAACCGGACCTCGCGGAGCTGTATCGGGTGTACCTCGATTCGGCGTACGACGTCCGAACCGCGACCGGCGGCGAGGCCGCGATGGCGGAGATGGACGAGTCCGTCGACGTCGTTCTCCTCGACCGGCGGATGCCAGACATGTCGGGACACGAGGTGCTCTCGGCCATGCGCGAGGCCGGGTACGACGCCCGCGTCGCGATGCTGACCGCCGTCGAGCCCGATGTGGACATCGTCGACATGCCGTTCGACGACTACAAAACCAAGCCGGTGACCAAAGAGGACCTGCTGACGCTCGTGGAAGTGTTACTCCACCGCGCGGAGTTCGACGAGCACAGTCAGGAGTTCTTCGCGCTGGCGTCGAAGAAGGCCGCCTTAGAGGCGACGGACGCGACGAACACCGTCGAGTACGATGATCTCATCGATCGGATCGGATCCGTCCGCGAACGCGTCGACGACACGCTCGATCACCTCTCCGCGCGGGACGCGTTCGTCGAGGTCCCCGGAAACGTCCCGTAGCGTGAGACCGATCCCGACCCGGTCACTCGATCGATAGCTCTCCGTCACCGTCGCCGGCGTCTCCGTTCTCGTCCCACTCCAGTTCGAACTCGACGCTCAGTTCGCCGGGCCCGCCGGTGGGTCCCTCGCGCTCCGCTTTCACCTCGAACGTCGGTCGGGCCGGAGGGGCCATCGTCACCGACTCGTCGCCCCGACTGAGCGTGATCTCGCTGCCGGACTCCAGCGAGTCGGCGACGGTCCGGAGGTACGCGGCGATCTCCTCGCGGCTTCGGCGGCTCTCGGATTTGAAGAGGACGTCTTCTGGCATACCCGAAGATACGTCGTATCGCGGTATAAATCCGCACGCCGCGGACGGGCCTCTCCGCCGGCTCGGCGCCCACCGCTCTGCCCCCGGCGCTCGTCGCCCTCAGAACCCGTCTTCGAACACGAACGTCCCGTCGCGTTGGACGACCTCGCCGTCGACCTCGATGACGGAGTCTTCGCTCATGTCGACGATCATGTCGACGTGCTCGGCGGACTCGTTGATCTCGTTCTCCTCGCCCACGGTCTCGGGATACGCGGACCCGACCGCCATGTGAACCGTGTCGCCCATCTTCTCGTCGAACAGCATGTTGTAGGTAAACCGGTCGATCTGACGGTTCATCCCGATGCCGAGTTCGCCGAGTCGCCGCGACCCCTCGTCGGTGTCGAGGATGCCGGTCAGCAGGTCCTCGTTGCGTTCGGCGGAATGCGAGACGACCTCGCCGTCCTCGAACCGAAGTCTGACTCCGTCGATTTCGCGGCCGTAGCGGTACAGCGGGAGGTCGAAGTGGACCTCGCCGTCGACCCCGTCGCGGACGGGGGCGGTGAACACCTCGCCGCCGGGGAGGTTCGCCTCGCCGTAGTCGTTGAGCGTCGAGTTACCGGAGACGTCGAGCGTGAGGTCCGTCTCCTCGCCCGACCGGATCCGAACCTCGTCGGCGTCGTCCACGATGGCGACCATCTCCTCTTGGAACGCGCGCTGCTCGTCCCAGTCGAGCGAGACGGCGTCCCAGACGAAGTCCTCGTACGCCTCGGTGCTCATCCCGGCGAGCTGGGCGTGGCTCGCGGTCGGGAACTGCGTGAGACACCACGTCTTCGAGAGGCGCGTGCGCTTGACGTCCTCCATCGCGCGGTTGTAGGCGGCGTTGGTCTCGGGGTCGACGTCGGCGTCCTCGGTGGCGTTCGAGCCGCCGCGCGCGATGACGAAGACGTCCGCCTCCTGGTACAGCGCGAGCCGGTGATCGGGCTCCGCGAACTCCGCCGAGGAGCGCTTGAACGCGCGCTCGGCGCGCTTCGAGTAGTTGAGATAGACGGGGTTGGCGCCGCGGTCCCCGCACACCTCGTGGAGGGCGACCGCGAGGTCCTCGGCCTCGGCTGGCAGTTGGATGACGACGTCGTCTCCCGACTCGATACCGGTCGAGTGGTCGGCGATGATCTCGGCGTGCTCGCGGATGCGTGCGTCCATACGATCTGCTCTCGCTCCGGGGGATTACCGTTTTGGGAAGCGGTCGGTCGCGGGCCGGCGGGCGAGTTACCCGAGGAGGACCCACCCGCCGAGCACGATCAGGGTCGCGCCGGCGATCCGGTCCAGCCGACGCCCGACCCCGTCGGAGCGCAGGTACGCCGCGGCGCCGTCCGCGAGGAGCGCGACGACGCCGAGGTAGGCCGCGGTGAGTGCGGCGTAGGTAACCCCGAGAAACGCGAGCGATCCGGACTCGGTCCCCGCCCCTGAGACGAACCCGGGGAGGAACGCGAGGAAGAACAGCGCGACCTGCGGATTGAGTACGTTGACGAGGAATCCCTGCCGCAGGCCGCCGCCGGTCGTCGGCTCCTCGGTGCCGGCGGAGCGGAGCGTGTCGACCCCGAGGTAACAGAGGTAGGCGGCGCCGGCGACGCGGACGATCTCCCGCGCCCCCGGGACCGTCCGGTAGACGGCCGCGACGCCAACGACGACGAGCGCGGTGTGAAAGAGGATGCCGACCGTGACGCCGGCGGCGGATCGAAGTCCGACCGCCCGGTCCTCGACCGCCTGCGAGAGGACGAACAGCGTGTCCGGGCCGGGGGTGGCGATCAGCGTCGCCGCGGCGAGGACGAACACGGCGAACGCCGACGGAGTCACGGGGAAGCCGATCACGGCGGCCATTAAACCCACCTCACCGCGAGACCAATTAAACTCCCCGACGCCCTCGGTCCGGGGACCATCGCGATCTGTGGCCCTCTCAAGAAACACCGATCGCGAATCGGGGTCACTCTCGTCCGGCGTCACGGAAATCGGTCTCTGTGACCGGTACAGCGGGTGTCCGCCCAGTCACAGCTGTGAGACGCGGTGCCGTGACCGTCCCGTTTTTACCCGTGGGGCGGGGACGATCATCAGATGACTCCGGCGCGGGACCCCGACGCAGACGCCTCCGACGCGGAGGCGCTCGACCGGGACGACTTCGGCTTCGCCGAGCCGTCCACCGACCAGTCGTTCGAGAACGCTCTGGCGAAGGCCCGCGACGGCGTCCGGCTGACCGTCGACGACGCGACCGAACTCCTCGCGACCGGCACGGGCGCGGACGGCATCGACCCGGTCCGGAAAGAGGCCGTCCTCGAGGCCGCCGACCGGCGACGGCGCGAGGCGGTCGGCGACGAGGTCACCTTCGTCGCCAACCTCAACAACAACGTCACGACCGCCTGCAACACGGGCTGTCTGTTCTGCAACTTCAAGGACTCCGCGCACGCCTTCGAGGCCGACAGCGACGCGGACCACGCGGGGTTCACGAAACCCCCCGCCGAGTCACGCCAAGTCGTCGAGGACGCGCTCGACATGGGTATCTACGAGGTCTGCTCCGTCTCCGGGCTCCACCCCGCGCTGGCGCTGAACGAGGAGCACCACGAGATCCTCGCCGGGTACGACGACGCGGCGAGCGCCGTGAACTACAAACCCCCGGAGCGGTACGCCACCGACCCCGGAACCTACCTCGAACAGATCGAGGCGATGTCCGTCGGCGGGGTTCACCTCCACTCGATGACCCCCGAAGAGGCGTACCACGCCGCTCGCGGCACCGACTGGGAGTACGAAACCGTCTACCGGCGACTGGCGGACGCGGGTCTCGACTCGGCGCCCGGCACCGCCGCCGAGATTCTCGTCGACGAAGTGCGCGACGTGATCTGTCCGGGGAAAATCCGCACCGACGACTGGGTGGCGGCGATGGAGGGCGCAGTCGCTGCCGGTCTCGACGTCACCTCGACGATGATGTACGGCCACGTCGAGACGGTCGCACACCGCGCGGAGCACCTCGGCGTGATCCGCGACCTACAGGGCCGAACGGGCGGGATCACGGAATTCGTCCCCCTATCCTTTATCCATCAGAACACCCCGCTGTACCGTCACGGCGTCGTCGACTCCGGCCCCTCGCGCGACGAGGACGAGCTCGTGGTCGCGGTCGCGCGCCTCTTCTTGGACAACGTCGACCACGTGCAGGCCTCGTGGGTGAAGTCGGGCGACGCCCACGGACTGAAGCTGCTCAACTGCGGGGCCGACGACTTCATGGGCACCATCCTCTCGGAGGAGATAACGAAACGCGCGGGCGGCGAGTACGGCGAGTACCGGTCGTTCGACGACTACGTCGAGATGATCACGGCGATCGGCCGGACCCCGGTCGAACGCTCCACCGACTACCGGACCCGTCGCCGGATCGACCCCGACGACGGCCCGCACGGCCCCCGGCTCGGCCCGCGGGCCGACGGCTCTCCCATGCTCCCCGATCGGTCGACTGACGGCTCGTCCCCCGCTGGCGAGTCGGCCGGCGCCGACGACTGAGACCGCCCCGGACGACAAGGGCGACCGAGTGCGCTCGCGGTTCCGAAACGCCTCCCAATTCGCTGAACCCCTCGGTATGCCAGTTATACTGATAGACGGTACCGCGATCGATGCCCGCGTGAGACGCATCGGCCGCCGGGTCGAAGGAGCGGCCTGCTGCGGACGACGATCCGGACTGCTCGCAGGTCTCGCTCACGCGCTCCGTGACGACTGCGCCCGGTGGTCGGACTGAGTGTTCTCGCGTGAGCCGATCCCGCGCCGCCGAGCGCGGCCTACCGCCCGAGGTCGGCGTGCGCCGAGGAGAGGTGTCTGGAGCCGAGCGCCGCGAGTAGCGAGAGCTCCCCCGCGAGCGCGCCGACCGCGATCGCCTCCGCGAGTGCGTCGGCGTTGTCGCCGGCGGGGTCGCCGCCCCCGCGGACGCCGAGCACGTCGAGACCGGCGGCCTGCGTCGGGAGTTTCGTCCCGCCGCCGACCGTACCGACTTCGAGGCTCGCGAGCGAGACGGAGAGATAGAGGTCTCCCTCGGCCGTCGCCTCCGCGGTCGTGATCGCGTTCGCACCCTCGACCACCTGCGCCGCGTCTTGGCCGGTCGCGAGGAACATCGCGGCGACCGCGTTGGCGACGTGGGCGTTGAATCCGAGCCCCCCCGCCTTCGCGGAGCCGACGAGGTTCTTCCGGGTGTTGATCTCGGCGATCGCCTCGGGGGTCGTGTGGAGCCGATCCTCGACGACCTCGCGGGGGATCTCGACGTCGGCGCTCACCGACCGGCCGCGTCCCTCGACCGCATTGATCGCGGCGGGCTTCTTGTCCGAACAGAGGTTCCCGGAGAGCGCGACGAGGGCGGCGTCCGTCTCGGCCTCGACGACGTCGCAGGCCTCGCGCGTCGCGATGGTTGCCATGTTCATCCCCATCGCGTCCTTCGTGTCGTAGCGGAACCGCAGGAAGACGTTGTTACCGACGACGTACGGCGTCACGTCGAGCAGTTCGCCGTGGCTCGTCGTCGATTCCGCGGCCTCCCGCAGGGCCGCCTCGTTGTCGCGGACCCACGCGACGAGCGCCTCCGCCTCGGCGACGTCTGCGACCCGAAACACCGGCGCGCGGGCCATCCCGCTCTTCGTCACCCGCGCAGTCGCCCCGCCGGCGTCGTTCACCACGGCGCACCCGCGATTGATCGAGGCGACGAGCGCGCCTTCGGTGGTCGCCAGCGGTAAGTAGCGCTCCCCGCCGAACGCGCCGCCGTCGACCGAGACCGGGCCGGCGACGCCCAGCGGCACCTGCACGGCGCCGATCATGTTCTCGATGTTCGAGCCGTGGGCATCGGCGGCGTCGAAGGCGTAGTCGCCCAGGATATCGACGTCGGCGTCTGCGGTCTCGGCGACGAGTCGGCGGCGGGCCGCCGCGGCGACGTCGGCGTCGGCGTGCTCTTCGAGCTCGTGGAACCGGATCTCGCCGTCGCGGACGCGCTCCGCGAGCGACGCGGGGGTGGCGTCGGTCATGTTCGCGTCTCCTCGGGGCGCGTGCTAATGGTTGTCGATTCTGCCAGGGCGGTCCGACCGCTCAGCGGCCGACGAACCCGGAGAGCCGCTCGCGGAGCGACTCGTCGCCGAGTTTGAGGTAGTAGGCGTCGCCGCCGTCCTCGTAGTAGTTGTCGATCCGGCGGACGACCTCGAACCCGAGGTGTTCGTAGAAGCCGAGCGCCCGTTCGTTCGTCGTGCGGGCGTGACAGGTGACCGACCGGTGTTCGGCGGCGATGTCGGCGACGAGCCGTTCCGCGTGGCCACATCCCCGGCGGTCGGGGTCGACGGCCAGAAAGAGGATGTACCCGTCGCGGCGGACCGACGCGAACGCGACGAGCGCGTCGTTCTCGATGAGTAGGTGCGTCGTGGAGCGACGGTAGGCGTCAGTGAAGAAGCCGCGGCGCTGCCGGAGGACTCCTTCCTCGACTCGGATCCGCTCTTTGAGATCCCACGCCGCGGCGGCGTAGTCGGACTCTCCCGGCGGATCCGTCCGTTTCTCTACGTTGACGCTCACTGCAAGCAGCTAACACCCCACCGGAATATAACTCCACCGCCACCGGGGTGGATTGCGGCCGATGCTTTCGACGACGGAAGCGTTTTGTTCGACTCGTTCGTGATGTGGACAATGGCCGCTGATTCGCCGCCGAATCGGGGACGCCTCAGACGGGCGTTGCTGACCGGCGTCGCCGTCATCGTCCCCTCCGTCATCACCCTCGCCGTCTTGGGCGTCGTGTTCAACGCTATCTACGACTACCTGAACGCGTTCTCCACGGCGATTCTCCCCCTGCTACCGACGACCACGCTCCCGATCGACCGCGAGGTCGCCATCGAGATAGCCACGCCGGTCGTGTTCGTCGGATCGATCCTCCTCATCGGCGTCGCCGTCGAGTCGACGCAGTACGGCGAGCAGGCGGTCGACTACGTCGATTACGCGATCGAGCAGATTCCGGGGATAGGCTCCGTCTACCAGGGATTCCGGCAGATGAGCGACGCCATGATGGATTCGGACGGGGGGAACTTTCAGGAGGTGGTCCTCGTCGAGTTCCCGACCGAGAACGTGTACACCCTCGCGTTCGTCACGAGCGAGACGCCGGACACGCTCGCCGGGCCGGCAGAGGGCGGCGAGATGCAGACGCTGTTCATGCCGATGGCGCCGAACCCGGTGATGGGCGGTCACGTCCTCTTCGTCCCGAAGCGCCGGATCGTCGAAATCGACCTGAGCGTCGAGGAGGGTATCCGAGCGCTCGTGACGAGCGGCGTCGCCCTCGAGCGCGCCGCGGCCGACGCCGACGGCGTGTCGTCGGCACAGGTCCGTGACACCGCCCCCGACGGGCGGATCGGCTCGTACCACTCCTCGATGTCGGACGCGGCGAAGCGCCCCACCGACGGTGAGCGCGACGCGGGAGGCGACCGAGACGCGCCGCTCGACGGACGAGGGACGCCCGACGACGGAGGTGCCGGCCCGTGACGTTCGAACTCCGCGACCACACCGCCGACGTCGCGGTCGAGGCGACCGCGCCGACCCTGTCGGCGCTGTTCGAGTCGGTCGCCGACGGACTCACGGCCGCGAGCTGCGAGTCGGTACCGGAGACCGGCGACCGCTTTTCGCTGTCCGTCCGCGCCGAGAGCCGCGAGGCGCTCCTGTTCGATTACCTCGACCAGCTGATCTACGAGCGCGACGTGCGACTCGTGCTGCCGGCCGCCAACCAGTGTACGGTCTCGGGGCCGGCGGAGTCGTCGGCGGGTGACGAGGCGGCGACGGCGGCCGATGACGGCGCGTCTCCGGACGACGCCGACGCGTGGACCGTCGACGCGACGGCCCGCGGCGTTCCCCTCACCGACGTCGCGGCCCGCGAGATAAAGGCGGTCACCTACTCGGAGATGACCATCGACCGCCGCGGTGACGAGTGGTACGCCTACGTCGTCTTCGACGTCTGAGCCGAATCCGCCCGCCTGACGCAACGCCCTTTGCCTCCCCGCGCGGATCGGTGGTATGACCACGCGCGAGTTCGACGGGATCCGGCTGGAGAAAGTCCGCGACTACGTCTGGGAGATTCCTCGTGAGGGCGACATGAACGTCCCCGCGAGAGTCCTCGCCAGCGAGTCGCTGTTGGCGGAGATCGGTGAGGACAACTCGCTCCAACAGCTGAAAAACGCGACGCACCTCCCGGGAATCGTGGAGCCCGCGGTCTGCATGCCGGACGGCCATCAGGGGTACGGCTTCCCCGTCGGCGGCGTCGGCGCCATCGACGCTCAAACCGGCTGTATCTCTCCCGGTGCGGTCGGCTACGACATCAACTGCGGCGTCAGGATGGTCCGGACGAACCTGACGTACGACGACGTTCGCGGTCGCGAGGAAGAACTCGTCGACGCCCTCTTCGAGTCGGTCCCCTCCGGACTCGGTGGGGGCGGAGTGATCGACGGCGACGCCGACGCGATTGAAGGCGCCCTGGAGCGCGGCGTCGAGTGGGCGGTCGAGCAGGGATACGGGATCGAGAGCGACCTCGCTCACTGCGAGGACGAGGGGCGACGACCCGACGCCCGGCCGGAGTACGTCTCGAAGAAGGCGACCGACCGCGGGCGCAACCAGATGGGGTCGCTCGGCTCGGGCAACCACTTCTTGGAGGTCCAGCGCGTCACGGACATCTTCCGCGCGGACGTCGCCGAGTCGTACGGACTCGAGGAGGACGGCATCGTCGTCCTGATCCACTGCGGGAGCCGCGGCCTCGGCCACCAGACCTGCAACGACTACCTGCGACGGATCGAGAAGGGGCACGGCGACTTACTCGCCGAACTGCCGGACAAGGAGCTCGCGGCCGCGCCCGCCGGCTCCGAGCTGGCCGAGGAGTATTACGGGGCGATGGGCGCGTGCATCAACTTCGCGTGGGTGAACCGTCAGCTGATCACCCACCAGACCCGGAAGACGTTCGGCGAGGTGTTCGACGCCGATCCGATCGACGACCTCGGGATGGAGTTGCTGTACGACGTCGCGCACAACATCGCGAAGAAGGAGACCCACGAGGTCGCCGTCGACGCCGACGGGCGTCCCGCGAATGCGGACGAGGCCGTGGACCGCGCGGACCGGGAGCTGTACGTCCACCGCAAGGGGGCCACGCGGGCGTTCCCGGCGGGCCACGAGGACGTGCCGGAGACCTACCGCGACGTCGGTCAGCCGGTGATCATCCCCGGAAGCATGGGCGCCGGGTCGTACGTGCTCCGCGGCGGCGCGGAGTCGCTGTCGGTGTCGTTCGGGTCGACCGCTCACGGCGCCGGTCGGCTCATGAGCCGGACGCAGGCGAAACAGGAGTTCTGGGGCGGGGACGTGCAGGACGACCTCGAGTCGACTCATCATATTTACGTGAAGGCGCAGTCGGGGGCGACCATCGCCGAGGAGGCGCCGGGCGTATACAAGAATATCGACGAGGTGATCCGGGTCAGCGACGCGCTCGGCATCGGCGACAAGGTGGCGCGGACGTTCCCCGTCTGCAACATCAAGGGATAGCGTCGGCTCCGCCGCCGCCACCGAGGTCTTATATCGGATACCGCGGCCACGTCGCACCGAGATGACCGACCACTCGCGGAACGGCGGTTCGGCCGAAACGGTCTCCAGACGGTCCATACTCGGCGGCGCCCTCGGCGTCGCCGTCGGCGGCCTCACAGGCCTCGGGGCCATCGTCGCGTCGAGCGAACCGGCGGCCGCCGTCGACGGCGACCCCGCCGCATTCGAGGCGGGCGACGCGCCGACCGTCACCAGCAACGAGGGCCGGATCGAGTCCGTCTACCTCTCTCCCGTTCTCGACGTGTCGTGGACCGATTTCTCCGAGGGCGTCGAGCGCGTGACGCTCGTGCTCGCCGTCGGGAGCGACGCCGGCGTGGACGAGGTGTACCGAGAGACGCTGACAGCGAGCGCTCCGAGCGCGACGCCTGGTGACGTCGCGGCCGTGGCCTCAGCCGGCGACGCGCCCACCGACGACTCGACTCCCGAGTTCGACGTCGTCGACGGCGGCCTCACCGCGCGGTTCGAGCGCGCCGACGCGACCGCCAGCGGCGACGCGGTGACGAGCGAATCGCTCGGCGATCCCGACCTGCGCGGCGGCGAGACGGCGACGACGACGCTCGACGTCGTGTTCCGCGCGGACGTCGCCGGCGGCGGAGACGAGGCGACCGTCGTGCGCACGACGACCGTCGACGTGACCGTCGAGAACCCCGCCGGCGACACGGCTGCCGGCGGCGAGGTCGGCGTGGACGCGGTCTGACGGTCGTTTCGGTTCCGTTCGGAGCGCCGGCCGTCGACTCAGCGCTCTCGCTTCGCCTCCCGACCGAGCACCTCCTCGACGGCCGCCACCTTCCGATCGGCGGTCGTCTCCACGGTCCGCTTGTCGTCGATCTTTAGCACCGTCGAGACGCGGTCGCCGTCGACGGCCTCGTGTGCGGCCGCGGCGGCGGCGAACACCGTCTCGGCGTCGTCGGCCTCGATCACGGTGCCCATCGGATTCGTCTCGTAGCTCACGTCGAACTCGTCGAGCGCGGCCACGGCTTTCGCGACCTCGCTCGCCATACTCCCCTCGATCACCGGCGCGACGCTCAACAGCGCGACTGTGGTCATGGTCGAAATCCGGGACGCTGAAACTTAAAATGGCCCGCGGGCGGTGTCCGCTTCGGATCGCTACTGATCGCTACTGATCGAGGGCGTCCCGAAGGAAGGAGAGCTGATGGCCCACCGCCGGCTCGAAGTCTTCGCCGAAGGGCGAGAAGTGGTCCGCGGGCATGGTGACGACCGTCCCGCGCGAGAGCGACTCGCCCGCGTCGACGACCGCCTCGCTGTCGACGATCGCGTCGTCGGTTCCCGCCAGCAACAGCGTGGGCGCCCCGATCTCGTCGAGCCGGTCGACCGGGCGGTAGTTCGCGACCCGCAGCAGCGACCGCGCCGGCGTCTCGTTGCGCCACGTCGACTCGCGGTCGACCAAGTCGAGGTACTTCCGCTTCGTCCCCGGCTCCGTGATCGCTGCGATCTCTTCGACGTCCCCGACGATAGGCACGGTCCGTCCGCGACCGAACCGGTGCCCGATCAGGTCGCGAACCCCGGCGGCTCCCGAGCGCAGGAGGTAGCGCCCGCCGCGACGCCGGGCGGTCGCCCGGCAGTCGAGCATCGGCACCGCGGCGATCACGGCGTCGACGTCGCGGCGATCGGCCGCCAGCGTGAGGATGTGCGCCGCCGACAGCGACGCGCCCCAGAGCACGAGGTCACGGCCAAGGGCGTCGACGCGCCGGACGCGGTCGATCGCCGCCTCGTAGTCGGCACGCTGGTGCGCCGGGTGAACCGCCTGCGAGTCGCCGTCGGAGTCGCCGAACTCGCGGTAGTCGAAGAGGAACGCAGCGTAGCCGGCGTCCGCGAACCGCTCAGCGACCGCCGGATAGCCGAAGCTCCGCTCCGCGCCGAGCCCCGGAGCCATCACGATCACCGGCGGGTCGTCGTCGTCGCCGCCCGGCAGGTAGAGGGTGCCGCGGCAGGTGTCGCCGTCGACGTCGAACGCGAGCGCCCTCGTTGCGAACCGCTCGCGGGGCGGTCGCGCGAGGCGACGTTGCGCGCGGTTCACCGGGTTCCGCCGGGTCACGCTCGGCCCTCGGACTCAGCGGGGTCGTCGGTGTGCGACAGCGTCTCCAGCACGCGGGTCGAGAACTCCGTCTCCGATATCTCGTAGCTCGCCAGCGCCTCGAACCACTCCGCCTCGGCGCGCCACGTCCCGAGGACGTCGCCCGGAGAGCGGACCACGGTCGCCTCGACTCGGACCGGGTCCCACTCGTCCGCGTCGGCGCGGTCGATCAGCGCGTTGAGGGCACGGCCGATTTCGGCGTGGTGGACCTCGCGGCCGGGAAACGCCGTCATGTACGTTAGCTCCAGCGGGTCGCCGCCGTCGACGGTCTCGACGCTGATTCCGTAGCTGCGGAGCGCGGGCTCCACGTCGGTCGTTCGCTCGTCGCCGGTCATACGGGACCGTCGACCGGACGGGATAAATCGCTACCGGCGTCGCTCGCGACGAGAGAATTTCATTCGCCCTCGAAAGCCGCGGACGGGGACTGGCCACCGCGGAGGGCGGCCGAGTCGAACTTGTCAGAGGCACACGATTGTCCCGCGCGGCCACCTAGATATTCTCAGCTATCCCATATAAAAACTCGGGAGGCAGCCAAAACTCGGGAGGCAGCCGTTTTTTCCCCGTTCGCACGTCAATCGTGCCGTACGGTCGAGCGGTCGGGCATGCTTTATCACCGTCGCGGGACAGGATCCGATATGCTCCGGGGCGCGGCGTCGGCGCTGTCGCGATCGGCCGACAGCGGCGGCGTCCTCGCCATCGGCGGGCTCTTGACTCTGCTGACCTGGGTCGTCACGCCGGTCTGGATCCTCGGCGTTCTGTCTGTTCCGCTGCTTCTCGTCCTCGCGCCGCTCGCGCTCGCACCGGCGTTCGTCGCTCGGGGATACTTCGTTCGCGTCGTCGCCGACGCCGGGTCGACGGGGAATCACGACGGTGCGCCCCCGTTCATCGCGTGGAACCAGCTGTATCGCGACGGGGTCAAATCGACCCTGCTGAGCGCACTCCTCCTGGCGCCGCTGGCGCTGCTCCTCGCGGTCGCCGTCATCGCCGCCATCGCGGCCGAGTTCGGCCTCGTCGACCTCGGGCCCGCGGCCGAGACCGCGGAGCGCGCGCTCGGTCCCGGCGGGGGCTCGGTCGTCGTCGCCGCCGCCGTCGGACTCTTGGCCGTCGTCGCCGCGGTGTATCTCTTCGTGTTCGCGTACGTCAGGCCCGCCGCGCTCGCCGTGTTTGCCGCGTCCGGCCGGCTCCGCGACGCGGTCCGGCCGGGGCGGATCGCCGCCGTCGCCGGGTCGGGTTCGTATGCGACCGCCTGGATCGTCGCGGTCGCGACGCTTGGCGCGGGGTACGCGTTCGCCGCGCCGTTCGTGCCGCTCGTGGTCGGCGTCGTGTTCGCCTTCGTCGTTCGAATCGCCGCCCACGCGCTGTACGGCCGCGGGGCTGCGGGCACGGTCGACTTCGGTGCCGCGGGGCCGGTGGAGACGGGCGAGGCCGCCGACCGGACCGGGTCGACGACCGCGGTGACCGGTCCTCTTTCCGACCGAGTCGAACGCGCCCCTGACCGACTCGACGGCGGGGTCCGATCCTCGATCTCGGAGGTGACGCCGGCGGTGCAGACCGGTCGAACGGTCCCGTTCGACGACGGACGAGGAGTGCCGACCGACGCCGACGGCTTCCGGTGGAACGCCGAGCGCGAGTTCGATGACGGCGGCGCCAGTGATGAGAGAGCGGACAGCGAGAGAGCGCTCGACGACGCGTTCGAGTGGGGAACCCGCGTCGACTCGGAAAACAAGAGTTGATACGAGCGCGGGCGAACGGTCGGGTATGCGCATCTCCGACCGGGGTTACGGCGAGGAGGGCCGGGAGCGGCTCACCCTCGTCCCCGAGAACGTCGACGACCTCTGGCACCTCGCGCACGTCCTCGAACCGGGGGACCTCGTCGAGGGAGACACCACCCGCAGAATCCAGCGGAACGACGACCAGATGCGGGACACCGGCGGCCAGCGCGAACACCTGTTCATCACACTGGAAGTCGACGACGTGGAGTTCGCCCGGTTCGCCAACCGACTCCGCGTCTCGGGCGTGATCGTCGGCTGCTCCCGCGAGGACCAGCTCAACGCCCACCACACGCTCAACGTCGAGGAGCACGACGAAATCACGGTCGAGAAGCACTTCAAACCGGACCAGACCGAGCGGTTGGAGGAGGCGACGGAGGCCGCCGAGAACCCCGACGTGGCCATCGCGACCGTCGAGGAGGGCGCCGCCTACGTCCACACGGTCCAGCAGTACGGGACCGAGGAGTACGCCTCGTTCACGAAGCCGACGGGGAAAGGCGAGTACTCGCGCCCTCGGGACGAACTGTTCGCTGAGCTCGGCGAGGCGCTTGCACACCTCGACGCCGACGCCGTCATCCTCGCCGGACCGGGGTTCACGAAGAACGACGCGCTCGACTACATCAGCGAGGAGTATCGCGATCTGGCCGACCGAATCTCCACGGTCGACACCTCGTCCGCCGGCGATCGCGGGGTCCACGAGGTCCTCAAGCGCGGCGCGGTCGACGAGGTTCAAAAGGAGACGCGAATCGCGAAGGAAGCGAACCTCATCGACGATCTCACAGCCGAGATCGCGCAGGGCGCGAAGGCGACCTACGGCCCCGAGGACGTGGCCGAGGCGGCCGAGTTCGGCGCGATCGAGACGCTCCTCGTGGTCGACGACCGACTTCGGACGGAGCGACAGGGCGACGGCGACTGGTCGATCGACGTCAACGAGGTGATCGAGTCGGTCGAACGGCAGGGCGGCGACGTGGTCGTCTTCTCCTCGGAGTTCGCGCCCGGCCAGCAGCTCTCAAACCTCGGTGGGATCGCGGCGATTCTCCGCTATCGGCTGCAGTAACCCTCCGCGCGGTCCGGTCCTCTCCGCACCTCCTGCGATTCGTCCCGTGACGCTCGTGCGCTCCGACCGCGACGGGAGGCGAGCGCCGCCGTCGCTCCCCAAAACACTTACCAATCATCGGTGGAGGTGACGTATGCGACGCCGCACCGCGGTCCGGGCTGCGGTTCCCCTCTGCTTCGGGTTGGCCGGGTGTTCGGGACTGCGCTCAGGGGCGCATCCGCTCTCCGTGACCGTGTTCAACCACTCCGATCGACCGTACGCGATCGAGTTGACGTTCTCGCGGACGAGCGAGACCGACAGGAGCGACGCCAGAGCGTTCTCGGGACGGATCGACGTCGAGCCGAACGGCGAAGCCGTGCGCGAGGACGTGGCCGACCCCGCGCGATACCTCATCGAGTACGCCTGTTTCGAGAACGACAGTCGGCTCACCGACCGGGACCACGTCCACTACTACCCGGGCGACGAGGACGAGGGCGGGGGCTTGGCGTTCGACCTCGACGCGTCGGGGACGCTGACCCGACGGTGGTGAGCGTCGGTCGTCGGTGACCGACCGCGGTCTGCGGCGACTTGCACGTGCGCGTTCCGGCGGGCGGCCGGGATCAGTCGCGGTCGCCGTCGGTCGCGCGGTCCGGCGTTACCTACCCGTGAGCGCCTCGCTCGCGGGCGCGAAGTCGATGACCGTTCCGCGCCCCGCTTCGCTCGCTCGCTCGTAGAGCATGTGCGCGGCCGCGACCGTCTCGATGCCGGTTCCGCCGGAGTCGAACACGGTGATCTCCTCCTCGCTCGTCCGACCCGGGTGTTCGCCGGCGACGACCTCACCGAGGTCGGCCGCGACGTGGTCGTCGTCGACGAGCCCGGCCTCCTTGGCCACCAGGAACGACCCGGCGTCTTGGCTCACCCGCTCGCGGATGTCGGGCACGTACGTCGCCCGAGCGATAAGCTCCGGTGGGAGTTCGTTCTTGTTCGGGTTGTACTGCCCCATCGACGTGATGTGGGTGCCCGGGTCGACGTCGGCGTCGTCGATCACTGGGTCGCTCGCGTTCGTTGCCGTGATCACCACGTCGGCGCCGGCGACCGCCTCGCTCGCGCTGTCGACCGCCGTGACCGGGGGCTCGATCCGGTCGGCGAACTCGTCCGCGAACGCCTCACGGTTCTCGGCGGTCGGCGAGAAGACGCGGACCGCCTCGAACTCCCGGACCGTCGCGGTCGTCGCGAGCTGACCGCGGGCCTGCGCCCCGCTCCCGATCACGGCGATCTCCGTCGCGTCCTCTCGGGCGAGCGCGTCGACCGCGGTCGCCCCCGCCGCGCCGGTCTTGTACGGGTTCATCGACGCGCCGTCGAGCACCGCGAGCGGCTCGCCCGACTCGGCGTCGAACAGCGGGGTCATGAACCAGGCGTCGCCGGCTCCGAACCCGGCCGAGTAGGTGTACCCGCCCATTCCGCCCGTTTCGGGGAGGACCGCCGTGTACGAGGTCAGCATTCCCGGGGGATCGCGGTTGAACAGCATCGTCCGCGGCTTCGCGGGCGCTCCCTCGCCGATCTGTCGGTACGCATCGCGGACAGCGGCGACGTAGTCGGCGGGGTCGGCGAGGTCGTCGATGTCGGCGCTCGAGAGGAACAGCGTCTCTGTCATATCAACCCCCTTGGGCGCGGGGGATTAAACCGTGTAGGAAAGCGGGTACTCGATCGAACCCTCCGGCGCGAAGCGGGTCCCGACTCAGTCCGCGGCTTCACCGGAGCGCGACCGGCCGTCGGAACCGTCGCTCGACCGTCCGGCAGACCCCCCGACCAACCGCCCCGAGCGACCGCGGGGGTCGTCGCCGACCGATCTGGCGACCGGACTCCGGACGAACAGCGCGTGGACTACGAGGGCCCCCGCGACGACGGCGCCCGCGGGGAGCGCCGCCGTCACCGACAGCCCAAACAGGCTCAAAAACGCAGTTACACCGATCAGCGCCGCCGGAATGAGCCCGAGAACGTAGTCGTAGTACCCAGCCATGATACAGTTGTTCGTTTTACATTATCGGTATTAAATCTTTCTCGGGGTTCGGGGTGACTCCCGAAGCCATCACCTCGAAGCGCTGTATAAGTTATAGAAACGTGTTGGTCGACTGGCGACCGCGGTTCGTGGCTCGCGCGACGACGGAGCGCCCTATCGGACGACGACGGAGTGCCCTATCGGAGCTTGAAGTAAAGCGCGCGCCAGCCGCCGAGCGCGACCGAGCCGAGCACGAGCATGACGACCGCGAACGCGGGCGCGGCACCGCCCCTGAAGACGAACGCGCGGAGCGCCAGTCCGAGGACGGCCGCCGGGATCCACGAGCGAATCACGAGCGGGACCGACGACTTCGCGGTCTCGACGGCCCCTGCCGAGTACGCACCGACGAGGGGCGCGATCAGCGCCCACGCGATCAGAAACGGCGCGAACACCTCTAGCAGGTACAGCGGGTTCGACGACAGGAACTCGACCGTGCTGTGGTTGAGCGCGCCGACGGTCAACAGAACGATCAACGCGGCCAAATCACCGACTGCGAGCGGGACGGCGCCGCGGTCGAGGCGTGTTGCGAGGAACGACGAGTCGGCCATGTCGACCCGTCGGGGCCGCCCCTACTTTGTACGCACGGATTCGATCCGACGGTGGATTACGCCGGCGATCGGCGCGCGGTCACTCGTACAGCGGGTGCGCCTCGCAGAGTTCGACGACGCGCTCGCCGACCTCGTAGATGACGTCGTCGCTCTCGACGTTGTCCACGACGCGGTAGATGAGGTCGCCGACCTCCGCCATCGCCGCCTCGTCGAACCCGCGAGTGGTGAGCCCGGCGGTCCCCACGCGGATCCCCGAGGGGTTGAACGGCGAGCGCGTCTCGCCGGGGACGGTGTTGCCGTTGAGCACGATGTTCGCGGCCGCGAGCGCATCCTCGGCGTCGCCGCCGGGCAGGTCCGGGTGCGAGTCACGGAGGTCGACCAACACGAGGTGGTTGTCTGTGCCGCCGGAGACGAGCGAGAGCCCGTGGCCGGTCAGCGTCTCGGCGAGGACCTCGGCGTTGTCGACGACCTGTCGCGCGTAGTCCTCGAACTCGGGTTCGAGCGCCTCTTTGAACCCTACCGCCTTGCCGGCGATGTTGTGCATGAGCGGGCCGCCCTGTCCGCCGGGGAACACCGCCTTGTCGATGTCGTCGGCGAACGCCTCGTCGCACATCACGATCCCGCCGCGGCCGGCGCGGATCGTCTTGTGGGTCGAGCCGGTGACGAAGTCAGCGACGCCGACCGGCGAGGGGTGGACGCCGGCGGCGACGAGGCCGGTGATGTGCGCAATGTCGGCGAGGTGATAGGCGCCGACCGCGTCGGCGGCTGCCTGTATCTCCTCCCAGTCGACGGCGCGCGGGTACGCCGAGTAGCCGGAGACGATGATGTCGGGCTCGAACTCCTCGGCCGTCTCTCGGAGCCCCTCGTAGTCGATGTATCCCGTTTCGGGGTCGACCTCGTACTGCTCGACCTCGTAGATCTGTCCGGTGAAGTTCGCGGGGTGGCCGTGCGAGAGGTGGCCGCCGTGGTTCAGCTCCAGCGAGAGGATCTTGTCGCCGGGGTCGAGCGTCGCGTAGTACACCGCCTGGTTCGCCTGCGTCCCGGAGTGCGGCTGGACGTTGACGTGGTCGGCGCCCCACAGCTCCTTCGCGCGTTCGATCGCGAGTTCCTCCACCTCGTCGGCGTACTCGCAGCCGGCGTAGTACCGGGCGCCCGGATACCCCTCAGCGTACTTGTTCGTGAGAACGCTCCCCTGCGCCTCCAGCACCGCCTCGCTGACGTGGTTCTCGCTGGCGATCATCGCGAGCGTCTGTTCCTGCCTGTCGCGCTCGCCGTCCAGCGCGTCGGCGACCGCCGGATCGACTTCCCGGACGTGCTCGTTGTCCATGTACGAACGCGGGTACGATCGCGCATTAATCCTTCCGTCACGGTGTCGCGCTCGCTCCCGTCACGGTGCCGCGACGACGACTGCGCCGACGGCGACGTCCCGGTCACTGGCGCCGCCTCGTCAGACGCCGAGCAACGCAAATCAACGAATTCCCCGTTTTCGGCGGCTTCAGTGCCTGAGAATCGGTTGTTGTCTCTCCTAATCCCGTTAATATTAAATATGCATCTGGCTTTTATCCGACGAGATATATGGTGTCAAATTTGCTGGAGACGGACGTCGAGAACGTACTCGACACGGCGTTCGGCGGCGACGACGAGGAGCTCCTCGTCGTCGACCCGTCTGCGGAGACGATCGTATCGCTCGTGGAGGCGGCAACCGGCCGCGACGACCTGCCGTCGCTGTCGATGCTGGCCGACGAACGCACGCTGAAGGACGTGATGGACGACTTCCTGATCGCGTCGAAGGCGGCCGATCTCGTCGCCGACGGGTCGCTCGGGCTCCGCGTTCTCTCGACCGACGTGGACAACGCGCTGTTCGTCTCGCCGTCGCGGCTCGTCGTCCTCGTGGGCGCGGGCGAGCACGTCGCCGCCCTCTCGACCGAAGAGGCCGACTTCGTCGACGAGGTGTTCGCGACGCACCGCGACGCCTTCGAAGCGGCCGAGGAGTACGTCCTCCGGACGCCGGCGCTCAGCCGCGTCCGCGAGACGATGGCGGCCGAGATCGGCGAGCCGACCCGCGAGGACTTCGACGCCGTCCTCGCCTCGATGGAGTCCACGGATTCCGGACTCGACGAGGTGACGGTCTCGCTGCTCGTCGCCGCGAAGAACGACGTGCTCCTGTACGACATCTCGAAGTGGGGCGAGGACGTCGGGATCGCCTCAAAGGCGACGTTCTCCCGGACGAAGACCCGGCTGGAGGACCTCGGGGTCATCGACACCGAGAAGGTCCCGATCGATGTCGGCCGTCCGCGACTCCGACTCAAACTCGGCGACGAGCGGCTACAGGATATTGACGCCGAGGACCTCGCCGCGGCGGCGGGCGACCTGCTGGCCTGATCGGCGACTCGGCTCCGTCTCCGTCGGGGTTGCCCACCGCCCCGACACTCCGACACCGACACCCGTTCTCCGTCTCGCCTTGCGCTCCCAGCGCTGGTGCCTCCCGCTCTACGCGCACTGCCGCCTGCCGCTCTCCCGCGCCGTCGCCTCCCTTCGGCGTCCCGCCACCCGCGGCTTTTTTTCACTGCTCCGCATCGGACGGGACATGGACATCGGACTTGTCGGCGAGGGCCCCGCGGTCGACGCCGTTGCGACCGCGCTTGGCGACGTCGACGTGAACGTGATGCCGGTCGAGCCGGGACTGTTGGACGGCTTCGACCTCGCGGTCGTGGTCGACACCGCCGGATCGAGCGCGTTCGGGGCCGCAAACGACGCGCTCGACCGCTGGGTCGGCATCGAGGTCGGCGGCCTCGGGGGCGTCCCGCTCGACGCCGTCGACGCCGCGGTGACCGTCTTCGACGAGACCTGTTACGACTGCCTTCAGGCTCGCGTCGCGAGCGGCGGGGCAGAGCCGGCGGACGCTCCGCAGGGCCGGCGGTCGGCGGTGCGCTTCGCCGGCGCGCTCGCGGGGCGCCGGGTCATCCGACTGCTCGCGGGCGATCCGGTCGCCGACACGGTCGTCGAGGTACCGGGCGCGGAGCGGACCCTCCTCCCGGTCCCCGGCTGCGGCTGCGGCGACGCCCCCGGCGACGCGCTTCCACGAGAGCACACGGAGCGCTCGCTCGACGAGTCGATCGACCGCGCCGAGCGGGCGGTCGACGGCCGGCTCGGCGCGCTCTCGGAGGTCGGGGAGCGGGAGTCGTTCCCGGTGCCGTACTACGTCGCTCGCGTCGCCGACACCACTCCGTTTTCGGACGCTCGGGCCGCCGAGTTCGGCGGCGGCGTCGACGCCGACTGGGACGCGGCGTTCATGAAGGCGCTCGGCGAGGGGTTAGAGCGGTACGCCGCGGGCGTCTACCGCGAGTCGTCGTTCACGCGGGCGCCGGCCGCGAACGTCCCGAACCCGGTGACGCCCGACGCGTTCGTGCGCCCCGCAGACGCCGCGGCGTACGATCGCGAGGACCGGCTCGCGTGGGTCACGGGCGAACGCCTCGCGACCGGTGACCCCGCGAGCCTCCCGGCCGAGTTCGTTCACTTCCCGTCACCCGACCGGCGGTACCGCCCTGCGATCACGACCGGACTGGGACTCGGCAACTCCGGGCCGGAGGCCGCGCTCTCGGGCCTGTACGAGGCGATAGAGCGCGACGCGACGATGACGAGTTGGTACTCGACGACGGACCCGCTCGGCCTCGACGTTGAGGACCCGACGATCACCGAGCTGGAGAAGCGCGCGCGAGCCGAGTCGCTGTCGGTGACGCCCCTGCTCGTAACGACCGACGTCGACGTTCCCGTCGTCGCCGTCGGCGTCCACCGCGAGGGCGACTGGCCGCGGTTTGCGGCCGGATCGGGCGCCGACCTCGATCCGGTCGCGGCGGCCCGGAGCGCGCTGGCCGAGGCGCTCCAGAACTGGACGGAGCTCCGGTCGATGGGGCCGGAGTCGGCCGCCGAGGAGGGCGCGGCGATCGGGCACCACGCCGACTTCCCCGAGGTGACGCGGGCGTTCTTCGACCCCGATGCGAGCGTCTCTGCCGATGCGCTCGGCGAGCCGGATTTGACGGGGACCGACGAGTTGGCGACCGCGGTCGACCGCGTCGAGACCGTCGGGCTGGAGCCGTACGTTGCGCGGATCACGACTCGCGACCTCGCCGGTATCGGGTTCGAGGCGGTCCGCGTGCTAGTCCCCGGCGCGCAGCCGCTCTTCACCGGCGACCCCTTCTTCGGCGACCGCGCCCGCGACGTGCCGCGGTCGATGGGGTTCGAGCCCGACCTGGAGAAGGCGTACCACCCGTTCCCGTAGGCACCCTATTTAAGTCGTTCCCGGCCGCCGGCTCTCTCATGGACGTCGTATCCGACGCGGACGTGGAGGCGGTCGAGGCGGTCGACGACGTGTTCCTCACGCAGGGCGCGGTCGGCGAGGCCACCAGCATCCAGCGCTTCGTCATCGAACCCGGCGCCGAGGTCCCCGAGCACGACCACCCACACGAGCAGATCGGCGTGATCACCGAGGGGACGATCACGTTCGTCGCCGACGGCGAGGAACTGGTCGTCGAGGCCGGCGACACGTACGTGCTCCCGGGCGACGAGCCGCACAGCGCGCGCAACGACGGCGACGAGACGGTCGTCGGCTACGATATCTTCTCCCCGCCGCGCGCGAATCCGGACTGGCAGGAGTGAACGCCGTCGCGGCTTTTTAATACGGTCGAGACTCCTGGCTCGTTTACCGGACCCCAGTGACCGTTCTCGGCTTGACGCGTCGATCGTTGCGGTATCGCTCGAATCGGGGGCAACCTCCGCCACTGTCACGCACCCTTTATCCATCGACCTCGAAGCGGGGGCACTCATGGCACGCGCGAGTACCGGCGCCCGGCTCCACTTCGGCTTCTGTAACCTCAGCCTCTCGCACGAGCGGCTGTACGGAGCCCTTGGCGTCGGCCTCCGCGAGCCCCGCGTCGTCGTCGACGCCGAGCCGGCCGATCGGGTCAGCGTCCGGACGGCCGACGGTGACGATTTCGCGGCCGACTCCCGCGACTCCAACTCTACCGACTCCACCAACTCCACCGATCCCGCCGTCATCGATGACGTCCTCGCGTACGCCGGTATCGCCACCGACCTACTCGGCGTCGAGGGGGCGCGCGTCACCCTCCGCGAGTCGCTGCCGCGTCACGCCGGCCTCGGAAGCGGGACCCAACTGGCTGCCGCGACGCTCGCGGCGGTCGCGGTCGCTCATGGCGTGGAGCCCCGAATCAGGGCGCGTGCTCCGGTGCTCGGCCGCGGCGGGCGCTCCGGCGTCGGTGTCGCGACGTTCGAGACGGGCGGATTCGTCCTCGACGCCGGCCATCCGACCGCTCGATTCACGACCGACCGCCCCGCTGACGGCGAGTGGACCGTGCCGCCGGTGGCGGCCCGCCACGAGGTGCCCGACGACTGGCGGTTCCTGCTCGTGCGCCCCGACGTCGGTCCCGGCCGAAACGGGGACGCCGAGGACGATGCGATGCGAACCGCGGTCGAGCGCGCGGACCCGGGCCTCGCCGACCGGATCGGCGGAATCGTCACGCGTCGGGTGCTCCCCGCGGTCGCGACCGGGAACGCCGAGCGGTTCGGCGCCGCGGTCGCGGAGATCGGGCGACTCAACGGGGCGTGGTACGCCGACGAGCAGGGCGGCGTCTACCGACCGCCCGTGGGCGACGTGGTGGCGTCGCTGTCGGGGTCCGCGGCCGTCTTCGGCGCCGGACAGTCCTCGTGGGGACCGACCGTGTACGGCGTCACCGACGCCGCCAACGCCGACGCCGCGGCGAATGCGGGCGAACGCGCCCTCGACGAGGCGGGGGTGGCCGGGTCGGTTTCGGTCGTCCGCGCGGCCGACCGCGGGGCACGGGTGACGGAGTAACAGAGGGTGCAAGTCGGCGCCCGGTCGCTTGCACCCCGATCGCTTGCACCCCGATCGCGCACCCCCCGAACGAGCAACAACACTAAGCGGTCCGACGACCCCGTACGGGACATGACGAGCGTTCCCTTCGGCGTCGGCCGCCTCGACTCGATCCTCGGTGGCGGCGCGCCGCCCGGAAACGTCGTGCTGCTCGCCGGCGAATCGGGGGCTGGCGCGCGAGAGTTCCTGTACACGAGCGCCGCCATGAACGCCCTCGGAGACGCCGCCCCGGACCTGTTCGACCTGTACTACGGCGACCTCCCCGCAGACGCCGAACTCCCCGGAGAGGTCCACTACCTCTCGTTTACCGCCGACACGGACGCGATCACTCGAGAGATGCGGTTCACGATGGCCGACGAGATCGTCGACGCCGCCATAGAGGACATCGCCTTCCGAGACCTCTCGCCGGAATATTTTCAACTGAGCCCTATCCCCCGCGACTGGTACGAGGACGAGACGACGTCGATCACGGAACTCGGCGACCGCGGGGAGTACGAGGATGTCCTCACGGCGTTCGGCGATTACCTCTCGGCGAACGCCGACGGGAGCCTCGTCTGTATCGACTCCGTCACCGACCTCGTCTCGATGGTCAACGAAGACACGGAATGGAGCGACGTGGCGATGGTGATGAAGGGGCTCAAGAAGGCCGCCTATCGATGGGGCGGGCTCATTCTCGTGTTGGTGAACACCGATTCGATCTCCGACCAGGAGTTCGGCGCCCTGATGGACGCCGCCGGTGGAACCCTCCAGTTCACTTGGGAGAGCGGGGGCTCCCAGCGCGCTCGAACCATGTTCGTCCGCGAGTTCCGCGGCGTCCTCTCGCGGTTGGAGGAGGAGAACATCGTTCGGTTCGAGACCGAGATCCACGAGGGGGGCTTCGACATCAGCGACGTGCGGAAGATACGGTGATTTCGGTCGAGAGCATTCCACTCCCCCCTTCGAGTACGCCGCGAGTATCGATTCGGAGAATAACGCGGGAGGTTACTTAAGGCTCCCCGAGTAACGAGGCGTAGATGACGGGAGAACCGCGATGAGCGACCTCGATCCGACCGAAAGGCCGGTCGACGCCGCGCTCGAGGCCGCCGCCGCCGACGTCGGGGTCGACCGCGAGGTGCTGCTGAAGCGCGCCATCGTCGCACTCGCCGAAAAGGAGGGGGTCGACGTACCGGACGCCGAGGAGGTCGCGGCGCTCGAATCGCGGATGGAGGCGCTCGACGCCGACGTGGATCAGAAGGTCGAGGACCTCCGGGACCGCTTCGTCGAGCTCTACCGCCGGCTGGAGTCGACGGCGCCGGCGGACCACGAGCACGCCGAGACGGCAGAGCGGCTTGAGGCGCTCGCGGCTGACCTCCACCGGACGGCGGAGCGGTTGGACGAGCTTGAGGCGGACGCGGCGCGCGTGGACGCCCTCGACGACCGCCTCGCCGATGTCGAGGCCCGGACGGACGACCTCGCGGGGCTGGAGGCTCGCGTCGACGCGCTCGACACCGACGAACTCGATGACAAGCTCTCCCGCGTCGCGAGCGCGGTCGTCAGGGTCAGACGTCGGCTCGAGGCGGCCGAGCGCGACCGCGCTGACCGCGAGCGGCTCGACGCCCTCTCGGCGACTGCGAACCGCAACGGCGTCCGAAAGGCGGCCTGCACCGACTGCGGACAGACCGTCTACGTCGGGCTGTTGACGGAGCCCGAGTGTCCCCACTGCGGACGGGGGTTCGCCGAACTGGAGCCGAACCCTGGCTTCCTCGGCACCTCGCGGCTGGTCGTCGACGACCAACCCGCCCTCGACGGCGACGTCGACGACGAGCGCGCCGGCGTGAGCACCCGGGACGCCGGAGGCGAGGGATGAGCGAGGACCACGACCATCGACCTCGCGACTCGGACGAGGCGGGGGAGCCGGACGCGTTCGATTCTCTTGACGACCCCGCGGAGGATATCACCGATCCTTTCGCCGAACTCGGTGAGGGTCTCGACGGGGACGACCCCGAAGCGGACGTGAACGCGGGAGCCCGCGAGCACTCGGCCGACGAACCCGCGGCGCCCGCACCCGAGACGCCTACCGACGACTCGGACGAGTGGGACGACGAGACGCCCCCACTCGATGACGCCTTCGAGCAGATGGACGTCGGCGGCCCGGCGGCTGAGGACGTCTGGGAGTTGCTCGACGCGGACGCCGGGGTCGGCGGGGCCACGTCCGTCTCCAATGCGGGCGACACGGAGCACGTCGTCTCAAAGCGCACGTACTGCCAGCAGTGTCCGCACTTCACCCGGCCGCCCGAGTTCGCGTGCACCCACGAGGGGACGACCATCGTCGAGGCTGTCGGCTTCGACCAGTTCCGGGTTCGGAACTGTCCGATGATATCCGAGGAGGACCCGACGTTCGACGGCGAGAGTTGAGAGACGCGCTTCCCGTCGATTTCCTACTTCTCACCACTTCTCGCCATTTCTCACTACTTTTCGCCGCGTTTTGATGTCACTCGCCGCGCCACGTTGTTCCCCGTTCGGGCACTGTGCATCGCGAAGAGGCCGAGCGACGTTTTCTCCGAGCGCACCACGACGCGGAGCGCAGTCACGGGAGCTAAACCGCTCGACGCCCTTCCTCGGATATATGCAGTTCTGTGACGACTGCGGCTCGATGATGGTCTCTCGCGACGGAGAGATGGTGTGTCAGAACGACGACTGCGGCGCCACGACGGAACGCGACGAGGCGCTCGCCGCCGAGTTTGAGTCGACCACGGAACAGACCGACGACGAGATCATCGAAACGGAGGAGGGAGCGAACTTCGAGGGCAAGCCCACCGCGACGGACGTCGTCTGCGACGAGTGCGGCCACGGCGAGGCGTGGTACACGATCAAACAGACCGGCGCCGCCGACGAGCCGCCGACGCGGTTCTTCAAGTGCAAGGAGTGCGGGCGTCGCTGGCGCGGGTATAATTAAGAATCCGTCGTACTCGCCGGCGGCGGATCGTCTCTCCGGAGTCCGGTGTGCTCGAATCGGCGTTTCCCCGATCCGACACGCGGCTTCGGTGGCCTCTCGAACGTGAGTCGTGCTGACGACGATCGACTCACGGGTCGATCCGTTCTATCGCGAAACTGCTGTGGCCGTGGGTTTCGAGGGACAACTGCGTTAGCTTCGCGTCGTACTCCGTGCAGAACTCGTGAACCGCAGCGATGACCCCGTACCACCGCCCGTTCGGGATGTCACCGAGGCAGTAATCGTGTCCGGCGATGACGCCGTCTGCTTTCACTTTCTCCCAGCTGATCTGTAGCTCCTTCAGCGTCTGCTCGTACGTGTGGCTGGTGTCGATGTACACCCAGTCGAAGAACCCGTCGTCGAACTGTTCGAGCGCGGCATCTGGTCGCTCCGGAACGACCTCCACCGTTCCGTCCGCTATCTCGTCCGCGTATCTGGCTTTCACCTCCGCGACACTCCGATCGCTGTACTCCGCCGACCCCCAGACGTCGATCAGATACAGCTCCTCGGGGTCCGTAATCGAGAGAATCTTCTCGGAGAACTTCCCCTCGTCCGCTCCCAACTCCGCGACCCGTCCGCCCTCGGGGAACGCTTCGAGCATCTCTTCTCGAGACGTGACGACCTCGACGTCTCGGACGTGTTCGTCCGAGAGCGTCTTCGGGATGGAGTCCCGTCCGTGAGGCGCTCTGACTCGATCCGGGTCGTAGAAGACCGACGCGTGTGCGCCCTTCAGCGCGGGATACGCTCGTGCCGGTACGAGACTTGCGAGCTGTCCTTTCAATTCGTTGAGGATCTCTCTCACGAGTGGTAGCTGTCGCCCGTGTCGGGCTTATATGTACCAGTTCGTTCACTGGCCGTTAGCACGGCGATAACCAACTGCGGGTTATCTGCTACCGCCCAGGAGCGGTTCGAAAAACTCGGCCACCGCGTCCCCAATCGCTCCAGACCGGCCGATGAAGAAGTGGTCGGACTCGAACGCCGCCGTCTCGACTCCGAGCGTCCCCGCCCGCTCGACGACGGGTTCCCAGTCGGCCGTCGAGTCACGGGTCGCGTACAGGACCCGAACGGGCACGCCCAGGTCGGTCAGCGCGTCGAGCGCCGCGACCGCGTCGACATCTGTATTCAGCCGGGCCGTCGGCGCGAGCGCACAGACGCCGGCAAGTTCAGGGCGCGACGCGGCCGTCACGAGCGCGACCGTAGCACCGAACGAGAAGCCGAACAGGCCCACGCCTCCGTAATGCTCGACCGCCCACCCGACCGCGTTGTCGGCGTCCGTGCTCTCGCCGTACCCCTCGTCCCAGTCGCCGTAATCGAATCTGAGGCAGTCGATACCGATGGCGGTCAGCGCCTCGCTCGCGGCGGTCAGTCGCTCGTCGCCGCGGTGGCCGCCCTGTTGCGGGTGCGGGGGACAGGCGACGACGACCGCGTCGACGCGACTCCCGTCGCTCGCGGCGGTGTCGAGCGTGGCTCGAACGTCGCGGCCGCCGGGGATGAGAACGGTTTCGCTCACGGGCGCGGGGGAAGGAGCGGGCGCATCGCCGCGTTAGGGCACCTGCGTCACGCGGTCGACGTTATCGAGCGCGGTCAGGTCTGTGGCGAGTGCCTCCTGATCGACGCCGGCCTCGTAGTAGAACACCAGGTCGAAGGTGCCGTTGCGGAGGAGCTGCTGGCACTCCCAGACGAACTCCTCGCCGTCGAGAGTGAGTCCCTGAAACTGGTTCGACGAGAAGTTCGTGTCGTCGTTGCCGGCCTCGATGTACGCCTCGCCCTTGTCGGCGTGGTCGGCGATGACCTCGTTGATGGCGACCGTGAGCTCGTGCATCTCGAGGTCCTCCTGTCCCTCGAGCGTCGTGTGGACGATACAGCCCAGGAGTTCGATGTCGCCCGGCTCCAGCAGGGCCTTCGTCCGCGTGTAGAGGTCGGAGTCGACGGTCTCGCTCATGGCCGTCTGTTCCGGCTCCGGTGATAAACGGGTGACGGTTCGCACGCGGTCGGTAGTGACCGAGTGCCGGGCCGACGACGCTCAGTCCCCGAGTCGAACTGCCGGCTCGCCGTCTTCCTCGTCGACCACGACCAACCCGTCGTCGGCGAGGTCGTCGACCAGCCCGCGCAGCCACTCCCGCCCGTACTCGCCGTCGGGCGCGTAGTCGACCCGAATCCGCGGCCCAAGCTTGTCCAGCGCCAACTCGTCGTACTCGCCGAGCGCCCGGACGACCCGTCCGCGGAACTGCCGGCGACTGCCCTCGAAGCTCGGCTGCTCGGGCACGTCGGGCGCGGTGAAATCGCCGGTCTCGTAGGCCTGACACCAACCGCGCCACGGGCAGCCGGCCTCGTCACAGCGCGGCGTCGTCCCGCAGGCGACCCCGCCGAGTTCCATGATCGCGTTGTTCCAGACGCGGGACTCCCCCTCGGGCATGACGCGGGAGGCGACCCGTTCGAACGCCGCGTCGTCGTCGGGGACCGCGAACGCGCGGTGGAGCACTCGCTTCACGTTGGTGTCGACGACCGCGTCGCCGGCGTTGAACGCGAACGACGCCACCGCGTTGGCGGTGTACGGGCCCACGCCCATCAGCTCCCGTAGTTCGTCGGGCGAGTCGGGGAACACGCCGTCGTACTCGTCTCGGACCTGTCCGGCGGCCTCGTGGAGGTACTTCGCGCGGTTGTTGTAGCCGAGCGAGTGATCCGACCAGAACGCGACCACGTCGCCGCGGTCGGCGGCGGCCAGGTCGGCGGTCGTCGCCCACTCGTCGAGGAAGTCCTCCCACGCGGGGACCACGCGGTCGAGCTGCGTCTGCTGGCTCATCACCTCGCTGACGAGGATCTCGTAGGCGTCATCGGTGCGCCGCCACGGGAACTCCCGGTGGTCGGTTTCGTACCAGGCCACGAGTGCCTCGCGGACGGCGTCGAGGTCGGCCGGCAGCGCCGGGGCGTCGCCGTCGTCGAGCCTCGTCGCGGTCGCGTCCGAATCGGTCATTGTCGTGAGTCAGGTCGGGGCTCGTTTATCGGTGCTGGTCCTCCTCGGGCCGGGCGGGCGTCATCGCGCGCGGGTCGCGGTCGGGGCCGGGGTATGCGCCGCCGACGGCCTCGGGGTAGAGTTTCGCTGCCGAGAAGACGCTCGCGAATGCTCGCGGCTCCCGAACGCTCACCGGGAGTCGGTCGCGGAGCCCGGCCGCGGCCCGCGCCCCCGTGAGCGCCGGGTCGAGGCTCACGACCTGCATCGCCGCGCCGTGGTACGCCGATGCCAACGCGGGATGATCCCCCGCGGGGTGTGTCACCGGTTCGCGCCACGCCTCGACCGCCTCGCGCCAGTCGGCCGCGAGGTCGGGGTCCGACAGCGCGGCGATCACCGCCTCGGCGTCGTCGAGGAGCGCGTCGCTGGCGACGAGCGTCGTCCACGAGTGCGCGCGCAGCACGTCGAGCGCCTCACGCGCCGCGCCGCCGACGAGCAGGTCGGCCGCGAGCACGTCGGCGTCGGCGACGACGCGGGCGGGACTCGGATCGCGTTCGGTCGGGGTGGCTTCGTCGCCGCGCTCGGCGGGGTCGTCGTCCTGCTCGGTCGCGTCTCCGCCTCCGACATTTGATCGGTGCTCCGCAAGCGCTGCGCTCACCGCCTCGCCGTCCGCGTCGTACTCGGCGGCCCGGTCGAACAGCCCGTCGAAGCTCATTGTTGGTGACTCGAGGCGGAGGGGTATCGGAGTTGCGGCCGATGGTGGCATTCGATCTGCGCGAACCCAGGGTTCAGCGGGAAAAACAGGAAGCGCCTCGGCCGGGCTTACAGACAACGGGTTCACGACTCAGTACCAGTGAGCGCGTAGACTATTCTGCCTACAGACGATTTCGAGAAACGCGTCGAATCCATCGCTCCCAACGACCACCCCACGCAGGGCTATCGTCGCAACGACTTGGCGACGCGAGGGAGTGACAGTTATGACTGGTCCTCCTCGGTATCCGAGTGCTTGAACGTTGCACTGCTGGGCGTCCAAGCAGCCCACATCCGGATCAGGAACTATTGGTTTTGTTCAAACGCCCAACTTCTGATAAAACTAGCGTCCAAGAGACAGGTCGCGAATTGAGCGGGTGCAACTCGGACTCATACGGGAGTGGTCTTGTCTCATTCCGTTACTCACTTCCTCAAAAAGATACGAGACTGAAAAAACGAGGGGCGTTATTTCTGTATAAACGTCCTATCACATGATGTCCTTAGGAGAGAGCATAGCAGGTTCAGAGTGGGATCAGATGTACATTGACGGTGGGTGGGTCGATGCCACCGGTGGCGAGACGCTCGAGGTGGCAAATCCGTCGACACAAAAAGCGTTTGCCGAGGTGCCCGCAGCGACAACACAGGACGTGGATGCGGCCTACGAGGCGGCTGGGGAAGCACAGCCGGGCTGGGAGGCTACTTCACGCACCGACCGGAACGAGCTCGTTAAGGCAGCACTCGACACGCTCAGGGAACGTTCCGATGACCTCGTCGAACTACTTGCGCGCGAGGGCGGGAGTGCAAGTGGAAAGGCCAACGGGGAACTCGCCCTCACGCAGAGTGACTTCGAGACCGCACTCGACCTCACCCCGCCGGAGGAGGAGGTTAGAGACTCGGCGTTCGTCGAGGGCAAGCGCCACCACATCGTCGAGGAGCCGGTCGGCGTTGTCGGTATCATCTCGCCGTGGAACTACCCCGTGCATCTGACCACGCGCGCACTGGCCCCAGCGCTCGCGCTCGGGTGCACAGTCGTCGTCAAACCGGCCTCGGATACGCCGATCTCCGGTGGGCTCTTCTTGGCAGAGATCGCTGACGAGGTCGGATTCCCGGACGGCGTCGTGAACGTGGTCACCGGCCGGGGGTCGGAAATCGGCGACCGTATGGCGGGCCACCCGGTGCCACGTGTGATTTCTTTCACCGGCTCGACCGCTGTCGGCAAACGAGTCGCCAGCCAGGCCGGCAACAGTATCACCCAGCCCGCTCTCGAACTCGGCGGCAACGGCCCGAACGTCGTCACCGAAGACATCGACGTCGACAGGGCCGCTCGGATCGGAGCGGTCGGGTCGTTCACCCACCAGGGACAGGTCTGTATCTCGATTAACCGGCATATCGTCCACGAGGACGTCTACGACGACTACGTCGAGAAGCTCACTACGTACGCGAACTCACTCGACATGGGTGATCCGACCACGGACGACGTCGACCTCGGACCGCTGATCAACGAGTCCCAGCTCGACAGTATCACGGAGTTCGTCAACCAGTCCATTGAGCAGGGTGCGACCCTCGAAACCGGTGGCGAGGCCGACGAATTGTTCTTCGAGCCGACGGTCCTCTCCGACGTGACGAACGAGATGGCGGCTGCCTGCAACGAACACTTCGGTCCGGTTGCACCTGTGATCCCGGTCGGCTCTGACGAGGAGGCAGTCGAGGTTGCGAACGATACGGAGTACGGGCTTGCGGCTTCGGTCCAGTGTGAGGACGATGCCCGGGCGCGCTCGCTGGCCGACCGAATCGAATCCGGGATGGTCCACATCAACGATCACCCAATTCAGGACGAACCCAATGCACCGTTCGGTGGACTCAAGCAGTCGGGTCTCGGTCGGTACAACGGCGAATGGGTACGGGACGAACTTCTCGAGGAGAAGTGGATATCGGTCCTGCACGACGAACGTGAATACGGTTTGCTTGACTGAAACTCGGAGCTCGACTAGTAAATTCAGCGACGCCGGTCGCTGCTGACCCTGTCAGGGGGCAGGACCTTGTTTCGAGATGCTGAGACGAACCAACAGTCGTGCTGCATATGACGCGCGTATTTCAGGACCCGAGGCACTCCTCAGTGAGCCAGTGGGTGGCCAATGTACGGACTTGAATGGCGAGATGTGGTTACAGCTCCGGCTCAATGTATACCAGCTTTACTCGACTGTCGATGCCGATGAGTGCCTGTTCAATCTGCTTGATATCTTCATCAATGTTGCCGGTTACGAGCTTCGGGTCGAAGCTCACGTTCGCGGTGACGAGTACCGTTCCAGTCCCGATGAACATCGTCCGGAAGTCATCGAGATGGACGACGTGGTCGTGGGACTCCACGGCCGTGCGCAGCTCGCGCTCGACGTCTGCGGAGAGACTCTCTCCGATAATGAGCCGCTTGTTTTCGATCGCCAGCGCCACCGCAAACACCATCAGGAGACTCCCGATTATCACTGCGGCGGCGGCGTCGTAGGCGGGGTTACCGGTAACACGTGTCGCGCCGATTCCGACGAGCGCGGCGAGGAGTCCCAGCAATGCAACCGCATCCTCCGTGAGGGCAGTCAACGTCGTTATGTCGCTCGTCTCTCCAAACGCCTGGCGATAGCCTGACCAGTCGTAGACCTCCATCTGGCGTTTCAGTTCGGCGTTGGCCTTCGAGAATGCGTACGTCTCGAAGGCGACCGCTCCGAGCAGGATGGCGACCACGACGTAGAATGGGTCGACCGGTGCCTGCAAGTCAATCGTGATCCCAAGAAACTGTGCGGGGCCCGCTTCGATTTCGTGCCCGCCGGCTCGCAGTTCGGAGATACCGTGTGTGAGGCTTTTCCACCCCGCGGCTCCGAAGAGCAGCACCGAAACGAGAAACGCGTAGAAGAACTGGGACTTCCCGTGCCCAAAGGGGTGGGACCTTGTTGCATGCTCTTTACTGGCTCTGATCCCGACCAAAAGCAGCACCTGATTGCCCGTATCGGAGATAGAGTGGTAGGTTTCGGCAAGCATCGCTGGACTCCCAGTCAGCAAGAACCCGCCAAATTTCAGTATCGTAATACCGGCGTTCGCGATCAATGCGGCGATAACGACGCCGGTACTTCCAGCAGCCATCTTGTACAAGATAGGGTACGCTAACGGTTCAAGTCGTCACTTTTCACCGTGGAGTGGGTTGTTATTATCCGAGAGACGAATTGGCAAATTGGCGGTGATGTTGGGCGACCGGAAATCGGATGTGAGTCGTTTCCTCCAACGCAGGACACGTTCGACCCGTTCCAGACGGGGAGGCCCCCGTTTTCTCTCAGTGAAGACAACAGACTGCAGTACCGTGCTGACTACACCCTCCGTATGCAGCACGGCCGCTTAGACCTATCACCGGATGAGGGGTTCAACAGGGCCGAAGTATCTCCTTCATCTCGGTGGTGGTGCGGGCTATAGAGGGCTGCAGTACCTACTGGTAGTGATGTCCGAATCAGAAACGGCCCGCTGGGAGTACGAGACGCTTCGCCCGCCGCGCGATGAGACCCAAAAAGAAGCAGAAGATCCGAAAGCGGAGTTGAATCAACTCGGTGCAGAGGGTTGGGAGTTTGTGGAGACAATCGACTACGAGGGGGGCGGCACCAAGTACCTCGTTTTCAAGCGACCTGTCCGATCGAGTGTGCCAGTATGACTGACGAAACCGGTATCAGTACGGCCAACACGATGCGTGAGCGCGCCGAAGAGAGTCGGATAACACTCTGGGTGCTGCTTCGTGCGAACCGCCTTCTCGTCTCCAGTGTCCTGACCAGTGCCGTGTTCGTCGTATTCGTTATCGCCCTCGCTGTCCTCCATCCACCGTTTTCACAGCAATTAGAGTCCGGTGACATGATCGACACGATGTTCTCGACGATGATCACGGTCATCGTGACTGGGACGACACTCGTCGTCACGATCGGTCAGCTCGTCCTCACTCAGGAGAACGGCCCGCTCGGCGATCAACGTGAGCGGATGGCCAGTTCGATGGATTTCCGGGACATTACTGAAGAATTGATCGGGGCTCCGAGTCCTGTCGATCCATCCGAATTCCTCCGGCAGATTATCGGAGTCACGGCACAACGGACAACGGCTCTTCGAGAGTCAATTGACAAGAATGCTGACGAGAACCTCCGAGAAGAGGTCGATGAATTCGCTGAAAGCGTCACTGGGAACGCTGACACGGTACGTGATCAGCTTGAGGGTGCGCAGTTTGGCTCGTTCGATGTGTTATTCGCCGCACTGAATTTCAATTATAGCTGGAAGATCTTCCAGGTTGAACGTCTCGCGAACGAATACGAAGAGAGCCTCACTGAGGAGGAACACGGCTTGCTTGACGAGCTCAAAACAGCGCTGTCTCTGTTTGGTCCGGCGCGCGAACACATCAAGACGCTGTACTTCCAGTGGGCACTCATCGACTTGTCCCAGATGATTCTCTATGCTGCAGTCCCGGCAGTGGCCGTTGCGGGTATCATGGTCGGAATCGTCGATGCGGGGACGTTCCCGGGAAGCACACTCGGTCTCGATCACATCATCCTCGTCGTGGGCGGTGCGTTTGCAGTGACACTTATTCCATTCATGCTGTTCGTCTCGTACATCCTTCGCATCCTCACCATAGCGAAACGGACACTCGCCATCGAACCGCTGCTCCTCCGCGGATCCCAACGCTAAGCTCCGACGCAGAACTCAAACCTCAGACACCGTTGGATATAGACGCTTCATGAGGTACCTGAAAATGAATCTACGGATCATTCGAGATTGTCCTTGTTGAATTCATCAAACGAAGAAAATTTTCAATGCCCGTACTGAATATAGAGGATGTCGAGAGCTAACTACAGACGAAGTTTATTTCTGCACAGGCGGTCCGATGTGCGAGACGAGTGTGTTGAACTGTTGTGTTATCGTCCAATGAGTCCCAGTACCCGTCTGCGAACGTCATTGGCTGAGTCATATCTCTGGTCCTCAGTTGATGCGAGTACGTCCTCCAGGGAGTTGTTGCCGCTCTGAGTTTCAACTTCAAACTCGCCATAGGACTCGACCAACTCGATTGTCGTGGCAGGATAGTCGTGAGAGTTGAGCGCTTCATCTAGATCACCAAGCCGTCCTCCTGGGTCATCGCCCATCGGTTCCTTTTCATCACCGCGGTTCCGGGTCTCCTCTATCTCCCTCTCACTCTGGCGCTCCTCTTCATGATCCGCTTGCTTATCTCGTCCCGATTTGTCATCTTCCATATACAACGGTAGGAGACCCAGACAGATAACAGTAGGGCTGCCTATAGGTAGGTCTATCTCGAACCTCCGTCCGGTCACTTCACCCACACCTGATGCCGAAATATTCGCACGACTCACAAACAGAAAATCAACCAAAAATGCGTCTCCAAGATACGAGCGCTGTATTACAGAACGCCGCTCCTATCAGCTGTTATGAGTTTTTGACAGAGCCTCGAAATTCATATTCGAAACTCCTGAGACTCGTGATTGCGATAGACGACGGTCCACGAGTACACCGGTCCGTTCTCGACCGTTACACGAGGGGAATCAACCTGTCACCAGAGTCATCACCGTGAGAGCCGATAGCAACCTATGGGTACTGAAATGCACCAGCAATGGGAATACAAGACACTCGAACCGCCGAAGGGATTGACCAAGCGAGAGACGGTCGATCCAACAGACGAACTCAACCGCCTCGGTACAGAGGGCTGGGAACTCACAGAGACGATCAGCTACGACGGTGGCGGCACGAAACTACTGCTGTTCAAACGCCCAGTCTCTCATGAATGACTTCTCGACGGACAGCACGCTACGGGAACGGACGGACGTCAACAAATACTGGTTCTGGTTGCTGCTCGGGGCTAACCGGTGGGTCGTCGCTGGCGGACTCGCGTTCCTAATCTTCCTCGTGTTCATGATCTGGGGCGTGCTGAAGCCGGTGTCGTTGCTCTCGACCATGCAGTCGAGCGACATGGTCGAGACGGTATTCGCCGGTCTCGTCGGCGCGATCATCACAGGAACGACGCTCGTCGTCACGATCAATCAACTCGTCCTCTCTCAGGAAATCGGCTCGCTCGGGAGCCAGCGTAGTCGGATGGATATGGCGATGGATTTTCGCCAAAATACCGACAGCCTCCTCGGGATGACGACGCCAGCCGACCCTGCGGCCTACCTCGATGCGCTTATCGAAACGAGCGAACAGCGAGCGAAGACACTACGAGACACACTCTCCGAGACTGAAAAACAGACGCTCTACAAGAAGGTGGACGAATACGTCACCGATCTGTTGGAGAACGCCGACCACGCACACAACCACCTCGAAGACACGGATTTCGGCACCTTCGACGTCGTATCGCCCGCGCTCGATTATAACTACGACCGGAAGATGCACGACGTTCGCCGGCTCGGGATGGAGTACGAAGACTCCCTCACCGACGAGGAACGAAGCGCGTTCAGAAATTTGCTCGAGGCGCTTACGATGTACGGAGTGGTCCGCGAGTACATCAAGGACCTCTACATCCAGTGGGCACTGGTGAAACTCTCACGCGCTATCCTGTACGCCGCAGTGATTGCACTCACCGTCGCCGGAGGGATGGTCGTCTTCGTCGACCCGACAACGTTCACCGGCACGTTCCTCGGCATCGAGAGCGTTCTCTGGGTCGTTAGCGCCGCGTTTGCCGTCTCAGTACTGCCATTTCTCCTGTTTACATCCTACATCCTGCGGCTCGCGACGCTCGCCAAACAGACGCTCTCGATGGGACCGCTCATGCTTAGCTAACCGACTACCGGATTCAAACGCCTACTACGCAGGTCGCCCCGCCCCCATGCCCCGGTAGGGGTGACGCACTCGGACGGTCTGGACTCGCTGTGACGCGTCGCAGCCCGCAACCCCAGCTCGGCGATGATCCCGTCGCTCTCGACGGTCCACCGGAGCGCGTCGAGAGGCCGGCCAAGCCGGTGGGGCGGTTCGCGCTCAATCCTCTTGGACGGGGGAGATCGCTTCTCGTGGAGCACTACAGTTCGGACACGCTTCTGGCAACTCCTTCTCCAATTCGCCCATCTCTCCGCATTCGGCACACCGCCACATCAGGTACCCTTCTCCGAACTCCTTCCCCGGCAGTTCCTCGACCTCGCTTTCGTTGGGGTCCATCACCTCCACTTCGAACCCATCGTCGGTGAGTCCGCTCACGTGTCCCACTGGTCGCCCGTTGCTATCGTACACTACTTCTCCCGGTTTGATCGACGCACTATCGCTCTGGTTCTGGTCGTCCATTCCATGATAGTGGGGTTGCACGGGTATCCCGTTTGTGGTGCCATCTGTGTAGACCCTACTCTGTACCACGCGTGAGGGTCGTTCGGCCGCGGGGAAATGCCACATCTCGATTCGGTACTGTGTGTCCGTTCGCAGCAAGGTTGGGTGGCTCCCGGTAACTGGTGGTAGGCCCCCGAATGAACCACACTACCTTGTATACGCCTGCAAAAGCTATACGCTCTTTCCCGTCGAAAAGACTACTATGACAAACGGCTCTGACGACACCCGAGAAATGGGCATCGAATTTGGCACACTAATCGGAGACCTCGAGGACGAGTCCTACCCGCTGTCTCACGAGACGCTCCTCAGTCGGTATGGGGACCGCGAGCTAGGTCTCTTCGACACCCAGGTCCCGCTACGTGAAGTGCTCTCCCCGGAGCAAGAACAGGAGTACGAGGACGTGGAGAGCGTCCGGCAGGCCGTGTTCAGCATGGTCGGCGACGAGGCGGTCGGCCGAGAAAAGTACAGCGACCGCGGCGGGGCTGCCACCGAGGACGACGACTCGCCTGAGTCGGAATCGTTCTAACCTGCGGTGTCACAGCTGCGCCCAGAGAGTCTGAGCTACTTCCGTTCGGTAGGGAATCTCACAGACGCACCGGACCGAGGTAAGCAGAACTCAAAGCGCGGTCCGATTCCTGCAGGTCACGTTTTCGAGTGGGCTATCGTGCAGAGATGAGGACCAACCCACGACTTAACCCTTTACGACGACAACTCATGATATGAAAGTTCGCCCCGCTGAGTCGGACGACAAGGAACGGATCAGAGCGATCACGCGTGACTCACTGCGATCGTCGTACTCGCTCAGCCCACAGCAGATCGAGACGATACTCGAAGAGGAGTTCGACGACACGTCACTGAACGACCTGCTCGAAGATACGGACACGACGGTGCTCGTCGTCGACGAGACGATCGACGGCACCGAGACCGTTTACGGGTTCATCACCGTCGAAGTCGGAACACGAGCGACGATCCGGTGGCTTCACGTGGATCCGGAGGCGCGGGGCAAGGGCCTCGCCACGGCGCTGATCGATCGCGTCCGCGAAGAGTTCGTCGAGAAGCCGATTGCAGCGTGTGTCCTCGACGAAGCCGTCGAGGGCGGCGACTTCCTCAAAGGGTTCGGCCTCAAGGAGAGTGACCACGACCAGATACTGCTCGGCGGGGAGGAGTTCGATGTCACCATGTTCACGGAGGGGCAAAAGACAGAGATGCCGAACGAACCCGCCGTTCCGGTTCCCGAATCCGTCACCGTCGATGGAGTTGCCCGGTCCGTCAATCGCGATGAGAGCGTTCCCGGCAGGGAGGCCCCATTCTTCGCGGTGTCCGGTCAGGAGGACGAGGAGGACGCGTACGGGTACTTCTGTTCACAGTGCGGCAGTACTGACGTCTCCGCCGACGGACAAGGCAGGCTCGAGTGCGGGAACTGTGGCAACGCTCACCTGGCTGACGAGTGGGACGATACGTATCTCTGAGATCGCCTGGTAATGTACTGGACGACACTCAGGCGATGAATCACGAGTCCTCCGACGTCGACCGGAACCCCTCAGGCGGTGCGGTACCTCAGTTCAATGAGGCGGATCAGCCCGGCCAGCCGACTGTGGACGATCGGAATGACGATGAGACCGGGGCACCGATCGACGTGGGGGTTCTCGTTGCGCACTCGCCTGGTGGGGATGTCGAGCCGCTCCAGTCGTTCGCCGAGCGGATGGCCCGGGACGGTATCGAAGAGCTGGCGGCAGCCACGGACGCAGCTTGGCGGATCCATTGTGCCGATCCGGACTCGCTCACCGACCATGCTCCTCGACGGCCGTCCGAGTTCCTCGATGAAGCCGCGCTTCACATGACGAAACGCCCGTACGACCTGGTCGTCGTCGTGACCGACGTGCCCCTCACCACGCGAGAGGAGCGTTCCGTCGAGGGGCTCGCTTCCCCGCTCGCCCGCGTCGTTGTCGTCTCCACACGACGACTCCTGCGGACCCACGACCGGGAGACGGTCAGGGCGCTCGATTCACCGGCCGTCCGCTGGAACGCTGCGACCCTCCTCGTTCACCTCCTGGGACACGTATTTCGTGCGGACCACGGTGATGGCGGCGTCATGGCTCCGTTCTCGTTTGACCCCTCCCGACGGAGCGTCCCGCCGTTCGATGCGGACATCACGGAACACCTCAAAGGAATTGCGACCCGCATTCCCCAAGCGGACGTCTCGCGAGGGCGGCTTCAACGGCTGGCGTTTCACGTGGTGAGCCTCGTGCGGAATCCGGGTATCGTCGCCGCGACGCTGCTGCAGAGTCGCGCCCCCCTGCTCCCGTTCTCACTCCCGCGCCTCTCGACGGCCGCTGTGACGCCGACACTGATCCTCGTGTTCAGTGCCGAGGCATGGGACGTCGGGCTGAGCCTGACCAACCGTACGGCCGCACTCTTCGCGATAGGGAGTGTCATTGCTGCCGCAGTCCATCTCCTATACGTTCAGCACCTCACGTTCCCACGAGAGCGCAGCCAGGTGTTCACCGAACATATGGCACTGGTGAACGTGACCGTGTTCTTCATCCTCGTCGTGGCGATGACGGGGCTCTTCATCCTCGTCGGATCGATCATGCTCCTGATCGAGTTCGCCGTCTTTCCGCCGAACCTGATGACGAACTGGCCGAGCCTCGAGGAACCCACGGTCGGGCTCGTCGACCTTGTCCGTGTCGGGGCCTTCATCAGCACGCTCGGTGTGCTGTCGGGCGCGCTCGCCGGCGGTACCGAAAATCGGATGGCGCTCCGGCATCTCGCGCTCTTCCGTGACAAGCCGTAGCCCTTCGACACCCCCCGGGTGAACGGGAGGCGCGGCGCGTGACCTACGACGCCACCACGTACGCAGCCATCCTTGGAATATACCCGCAAGGTCTTGCGGCTGTGGACCGTACCTTATCGCATGAATTATCGATTACGGGTAGGTCCTCCCAGCCGTTCCGCTCAGAGGCCGGTGTCATGAGTATCGCCAAGAAGTTCAGCCGTTGGCGAAACTGGTTTCCGGTCCCGAGTCGGAGCAGCGGATTCGCACTGAAGCGATGGGTCTTGCTCGAGGGGGACCGGCTGGCAGTGACAGGAGCGTTGCTTTCGTTCGTGTTCGCGACCTTCATGGGTATCTCCACGGTGTGGACCTTCGAGATGCAGACGCTGCTGACGGACACCTCGACCATCCAGACGATCCTCAACACCTTCCTGAGCGGGATGATCCTCCTGGTCTCCATCGTCGTCTCGATCAACTCGATCGTGCTCTCACACGACATGAGTTCCCTCACCGATCAAGAGGACCGCGTCCAGGGCACGATAAAATTCCGACGGGACCTCAGTGAATTGACCGCCACCGGAGAGAACCCGACCAACCCCGGGTCGTTTCTCAAGGTCATGTCCAGGATCATCAGCACCCGCGCGGACGCGCTCGCGGACGAGTTGGAGGGTGCCGATAAGGAACTCGTCGACGATCTCGACGAGTACTCGGGGTTGGTCTCGGACGCCGCCGAAAAGCTCGGGGCAGTCGATGAGACGTCCGGCGCCGAATTCGCCATACTCTGGAAGGGACTCGGGTTCGACTACGGCTCATTCATCGAGGGATCCCAGACGATTATTTCCTCCCGCGATACCTCACCCGAGCGCTTCGAGGACCTGATCGATGCGTTCGAACTGTTCGCCATCGGGAAGGAGTACTTCAAAACGCTGTATTATACCAAGGAGGTATCGAAGCTGTCCCAGACCCTGCTGATCGTCGCACTCCCTGCCATCCTGGTCAACGCCTCGATGATCATCGCGATCAACGGGCAGGTCCTCCCAAGCGGGTTATTGTTCGGCATCCCGCTGCTACAAGCGTTCGTGGCGCTGGCGTTCACGATCTCCATCGCGCCCTACCTCGTGTTGACCGCCCATATGTTCCGGCTCTCCACCGTCGCGAGGCTGACCACGTCGAGTGGAGTCTTTTCGCTGAAGTAGTCAGAGATAAAAAAAATCTCCCTACCAATGCCTATCACACACTCGCTCGCACGAAACGTGACAACGAACGCAACGCTTGGGTGGGTCTTCGTCGGTGTCGTGATCCTGATTGCCGCCGTTAGCCTCCTTATGACGCCGCTACTCTGGGGTTTGCTCGCACTGGTCGCTGCCGGAATCCTCGTGTTTCCGGCGGTGCTACGGCGGGACTGGCGGGTGATGCTCCCGTGGCCACTCGGGTTGGTCGTCGCTGTCGGAGTGACCGCGCGGACGTTCGGCGTCGCCCCGGAGGTCACCGGCTACGTCGTCATCTCGTCCGTCGCGCTCGCGGTTGTCGTCGAGCTCGACTCGTTCACCGATGTGGAAATGAGTCGCCGCTTTGCAGTGCTGTTCGCCGTTATGACGACTATCGCCTTCCAGTCGTGGTGGACGATCGCCGGCTACTATTCGGACCAGTGGTTCGGCACCTCGTTTATCCACTCACAGGCCGAACTTCAGTGGGACCTCGTCACCGTTATGATTGTCAGCCTCGTGATGGGTCAACTCTTTCTGTGGTACTTCGATCGTATCGAACACGTCGGCTCACGTCACCAACCAGTCGTCCCGGAGGAGACGTCATGACGGTCTCCGAGTCTATCGGCCTCTCGGAGCGGAGAGAACGCCTGGTGACCCGACTGCTGCAGTTTGTGCTGGCGGGTGTCTTCCTCGCCGGGGTAGTCACGCTACGCCTGGGGATGGCAGTCAACGGGGCGTTTGGTCTGGCGCTTACGTTGATCCCGGCCGCGATCCGCCGGGAGTACGATTACACGATGAGTCCCGCGCTGGTCCTGTGGATTACCATCGCCATCGGTCTCCACAGCGTCGGATCGCTTGGCCCGTACTCGTGGTTCTCCTGGTTCGACAGCGTGACGCACACAGTCTCAGCGACTGTCGTCGCCGGGCTGGGATACGCGACCTTCCGCGGGTTTGAAGAGCACTCGAAGGAACTTCACGTCCCGGCGAGCTTCCGACCCGTGTTCATCGTCGTGTTCGTCCTCGCTGTCTCCGTCGTCTGGGAACTACTCGAGTTCTCGTCCGGACAGGTAGCGCGGGTACTCGGTATCGAGGCACCGCTGAAAGTCTATGGTGTCGACGACATCGTCACAGACATGGTGTTCAACACGGTCGGCGGACTGATCGTGGCCATCGGTGGCTCCAGGTACTTCGTTCCGCTTGCGGGATTCTTCAAGCGTCGGTTCGGCTCATAGCGTGACTCGTCAGTCGCGCCGACCGCTGGACCTGGCCGAGCTGGACCTGCCGGACGGTCGCTACGAGTACGAGTTCATCGTCGAGCGCAGCGAGGACGACCCCATCGTAGCGCCCGGCCCGTTCGCCGAGGAGCTCACCGGTTCCAGGGCATTCGCGGCACTTTCCGGATCCAAGACGGCGGGCGATGCCGACCGGCGTTCTCCTGGGACGACGAACTCCCCGAAGACGGGCTACCCGAGAATTACGAGCTAGTACTGTACGAATTCCCGCCCCGGTTGGCCGCGCCCGCGGCGAGCGGTAACCGGCTCCACGTCGCCGCCGGAGACCTTCAGGATCTGTTGACCGACCACCTGGACACGCTCGCGGACCTGGGCGTCAATGCGAATGAGCTGCTACCGATCATGGACTTCCCGGACAGACTGTGGTGGGGGTACGGCACGCGGAACCTCTTTATAATGAGTCATATTGACTGCTGTCGGTCAGTATGACACCGTGAACGCGATCGTTGTGGTCTCTGTCACCGATCAGTCGGAATCTCGGCGGCGATAGGGCGGGGTCCCATGAGAACAGCGTTCGTGGTGGCACCGATCAGGATCACCAGTGCCCCGAAGTAGAGAAACGTGATCAGGAGCATGAAGCCACCAATAACGCCGTACAAGTCCTGTGTCGATGAGTACGTGACGTAGATTCCGAATCCAGCCTTGAGTAGCACCCATCCGACAGCCGCGACCACGGCCCCCGGAAAGACCGTCTTGAGGGAGAGATCCACATCGGGGAACACGTAGTAGATCGGAGTGAACACGACCGAGAGACCGAAAATCAACAGTAACTCGCTCACCAGCCGCGGGAACGGAGGATTGGGGACGAACCGGAGACCCAGTCCCGCAACGAGCACCGCCACCAACGCGACGCTGAAGGCCACCAGAACCACGAGGCCATCCCTGAACTGGTTGAGGATGTCGTTCTTCTCCGTGGTATCGTAAATCGTTGAGAAGGACGTATCGAGCGCACGAAAGACCTTCAGGACCCCCCACAGGAGAACGACGATCCCCAGAATCGACAGCCCGGCTTGACTGCTGATCTGGCCGATACTGTCGGTCACTAGGGACTGTCCCGTCGGTGTGAGGAAGCGACTCGTGGCGTTTCGGACGCGTCCAGCCATGCGTTCGCCACCGAGCGCGGACGCCGCGATCACGAGCAGTATGATGAGCGGTAACAGCGAGACGAACGCCGCGTACGCGATGCTTCCGGCCATGAACGGGGCGTCTTTCTCCCGAAGCTCGCGAACGATATTCCGTACGACTTGGACGGCGTTTCCGGCGCTCCGCGAGTATCGAAAGCTCATGAGTCACCTACTTCCGCCCGAGAACACATCGCATCCCATTCCACGGCGCTGTGCAGGGTTCCGTAGTCGTGATACGCGACTCTATCGAAGCTCTCCCCCGGGGTGACCGTGCTGATGTGGTGTGAGTAGTCATGCCCACACGTCCGATCGGCAGGGGGAGAACCGGTTGGGTAACGATCCCCCGGATAGCGTCCGTCCCGTCGGCGAACCGCCCTAGCTCGTCGCGTTCGACTGGCCGCTCCCCGAGTACGGAACGGGCGTCTCGACCCGGAACGGATCTCTCGTGATTCTGCCAGTCTCGGCACGACCGATCGGTGCCGCTGAACGAGTCTCCATGGGAACCGTTCCGCACCCAGACGACTAAGCGAGTGCACCGTGTCGTTACCGGACGCTCCGGGGAGTGGTATCGCCGTCATCGACGCTCCACCGTCCGACCCACACGTGGCGAGCGTGGGCCGGCCTGCTCTGTGACCGTGGTGCAGCTTGATCGGCGGAGAGAGCTATTCCGTCCTCGAAAACTCGTTACTGTCGGCGTCCACGTTGTCGTTGTCATATCCTGTCCATTTGTTAACACCTCTCTAATCTGAGTCAGCCGTACTCTGCTGAGTCGAGTCGAAGGTCAAAGGCGTCCCGTCGTCCTCGTCGGCACCGCGTTCCCCCGTCAAGCCCGTCGGAAGACCCCGACGCCTTACGATCACTCCGACTACTGCGAGTCCCAGAATCGGGAGGAGCATCGCCGGCCCAAGGATCCGGTTCCCGCTCTCCGTCCGATCCTCCGTGACCGAGCGCTGCGTGTGCTCTCCCTGTTCGTCAGCGCTGGCCCGCTCCTCGACGAGCGCCTCCCGAACCGCTTCCCTGACGGCTTCTCGGATGAACGACGTTACGCAGATCTGGCCCAGGCCGATCAGCTGCTTCGAACGGGATGAGTTCCGGTCTGTCATTGTTCTATCTCCGATATATTGGGACGAGGCGTGAAACGCCACGGCTTGCAACCGCAAGCGTGAGCCGGTCGATCGGGTTGGGTCGGCGGGCCGACGTCGTGGTGCGCTACGCACCGGAAGACCGGTAGACGTTCGCGCTCCGCTCACCGACTCATGCGATCAGCCGTCTAGCGGCTCCTGTAACGCCTCCTCGATCGGCTCGTCGCCGGCCGCGAGTTCGAACGTTTCGCCGTACGTGCTCTTGGCCCCGAGCGCCGCGACCAGCGTCCGGGACACGTCCTCGCGCGGGATCTCGACATCGTCCCCGTCAAGAGTGGCGCCGGTTCTGATTCGTCCGGTGCCGTCCTCGTCCGTCAGCGGTCCGGGCCGGACGATCGTGTACGTCAGATCGCTCTCCCGGAGGTACTCGTCGGCCTCGGCCTTCGCCTGGAGGTACTCTCGCAGCGCTTCCGGGCCGTTCTCGGGGTGATCGGCGTTAATCGAGCTGAGCATCACGAACCGTTTGACGCCCGCGGATTCGGCCGCGTCGACGAGGTTGATCGCACCGTCGCGGTCGACGCCCCACACGTCCTCGCCGCCCGAACCCGCGGCGAAAATGATCGCGTCGATTCCCTCGACGGCGTGCGAGAGGTCCCCGGTCAGATCCGCGACGACCGGCTCGGCGCCCAGGTCCTCGATGTCCGATGCTTGCGACTCCGCGCGAACCATCCCCCGAACACTGTGGTCGCTCTCGGCGAGGATCTGTGTCACGTGTTGGCCGACCTGTCCGTGCGAACCGGCTACGAGTACCTTCATTCGCTAGATATCGGTCGGCATCGTGAAGAGGGTGGCGGCGATCAGCGGTCACAGGAGCGACGCGATAGAGGAAAGGGGACCACGTTGTGGTCGGAGCCGGATGCCTCAATGGCCTCGCATCCAACGTCGCCCGCCGCTCCGGTGAGTGCTATGCGAATTATCAGTACCCCATCGGCCCTTCACGGGGGTAGATATGTGGTATGGTCTCACGAGTCGTGACAGCGCACGGTCCCGACGCTCGATCAGAGACCGGAGGGAGCTACGTTGCACGCGTCGCGGAAGGCACCCTGGACGACCTCCGAGATGGCGGGGTGGACGTGGATCGTCTCTGCGATCAGCTCTGCATCGGCACCCGCTGCGACGGCCGTGCTCACCTCGTGAATCATCGTTGACGCCTCCGGGCCAATGATGTGACAGCCGAGTACCTCGCCCTCGCTCCCCACGATAGCCTTCGCGAATCCGCCCTCGTTACGCAGCGCCACCCCGAGCGCCGTGTCGTCGTAGGCGCAGGTCCCCACCTCGTAGTCGACCCCCTCGTCGAGGTCACCCTCGTTTTGCCCGAGGCTGGCGACCTGCGGCGACCCGAAGATGGCGTGAGCCATCCCTGGGTACTCGACCGGTCGCTCGTTCCCGCGAACGGCGTTCTCGACGACGTATTTGGCCTCTTTGTCACCAGAGTGTTTGAACATATAGTTGCCCGCGATATCGCCCATTGCGTAGACGCCGTCGACCGACGTACGGAGGTACTCGTCGGTTTTGACGAACCCCTTTTCATCGGTCTCGATGTCGGCTGCCGAGACGTTCCAGACGTCGTTGTTCGGTTTCCGGCCAGTTGCGATCAGGAGCCGGTCACCGCGAACATTGATCTCCTCGCCACCTTCCGACTCGGCGGTGACCACGCGCTCGCCGTCCTCATCTGCGATTGCCGTCGCTTCGAATCCGAGGTGTAACTCGTGTTTCTCCCGGTAGGCATCGGTGAGGCGCGCGGCTATCGCCGCGTCCTCTCGGGCGACGAGTGCGTCGCCACGGCCAACGATGGTCACGTCGCTGCCTACTTGTGAGAAGAAGTGACTCATCTCGACGGCGATGTAGCCGCCACCGACTACGACGAGTCGATCAGGGAGTGTGTCAAGCCGAAGCGCCTCGTCGCTCGTAAGGTAGGGCGTTTCGTGGGTCCCGTCGATGGAGTCAGGGATCATCGGTCGGCTCCCGCCCGCCAGTACGATTGTCTCGGCAGCGAGCCGGTCGCCGCCCGGGCCGTCGTTGCTGTCGACTTCCACCTCGTGTGGGCCGACGAACCGTCCCTCGGTCTGATAGAAGGTGAGGTTGCGTTGGTTGCGCGCGCGGCGAGCCTTCTCTTCGGCCGCCTCAGTGACGGTCTCTGTCACGTCGTCGACGATTTCGCTGAACGCGATGCCATCGACGGACGCCTCGATACCGAACTCGTCGGCGTGACGGACGGTCTCGGCGATGTCCGCGCGGTGAATGAGTTTTTTCGAGGGGTTACAGCCGCGGTTCAGGCAGGTACCACCGAGCAGCCCTCGCTCGACGAGCGCCGTGTCCATCCCCATGTCGGCCGCCGCTGCGGCGACCTGGTTTCCGGTCCCGCCACCGAGCACGATGAGATCGTAATCAGTCATTCTGCCTAGTGGTTCGGGGTTCAGGGGGGAGCCTCTTTCGCCTGAGGGTACCCTTGGTGCTCGTCCCTCGTTCGTTTTTTCGACTCGCACCCCAAACGCCCCCATGACTGCTGAATCACACAATGGATCGCACCTGATGCTCCACGTGAGGTGGGGCCGATGAGCGAGTGTGAACACACGCCAATCTAGGACTACGGTCTCGTGGGGAACTTGGAGATCGCCGCGCTCGTGGCCCCGATGGGTCGATCGACTGGTTTCCCGTCCCGCACGTCGATTCCTCGAGTATCTTCGCCGCGATACGCGATGCGGACCGCGGCGGTCATTTTCGCATCGGTCCTATCAGCGGGGAAGCGAGAACCCAGCGCTATCACGACGGGATGAATGTCCTCGAGACGCGATTCAAGACCAGCTGACCGTTGCCGACTTCATGCCGCCCGCCGAGGGCGTCGACCACCCGAAAAGTACTCTATCGGAAGTTCACGTGTTCCGAGGGTGCTGTGGACGTCGAACTCACGTTCGACCCGCATGTTCGACTACGCGCGCGTCGATACTCGACGTTCGAGCGGACGCCAGCGGGCGTCCGAGCAGCGGGTCAGGACGAGCAGACCACGCTGACCGGAATGACATATCGAAACGCTTCCTCGACTCGTATCCGCCCTCGGGTCCTTTCATTTGCAGGCAACAGGCAGTAGCCCTTACTCCCCGTCTTCAGCATGTATGAAAACCGTTATTCATCTCATTTCAGGAGACGGGACCGAACAGAAGACATCATTGACCATTGCCAGAAACCTCTTGAACGATGAGACTGGCAGTATCGACGACGTTGCGGTTGTCGCTCAGGCGGATGGAATGAAGGCGATCCAAACTGGCCAGGAGACCGAGGAGCAAGTCCGGACCCTATTGGACGACGGTGTCTCGTTCAAGGCCTGCACCAACACACTCGAGATGATGGATCTTGACGAATCCGACCTCGTCGAGGGCGTCGAGACCGTCCCAGAGGGTGCTGTGGAAGTAACGCGATTGGAAACAGACGGATACGCCTATCTGCGACCGTAGTTACCTCACGAAACTCTACCTCGACTTGGGTCGGTTCACAACAGCCGTCCAACAGGTACTACAGTCATATTAGCATGAAAAGAAGCCGCCTGTCGTGATGGAAACACCCTCTCCATGCGACACGGAAGGGGACACCCGACCGCTTCCCGGACCGAGGTGCGAACTGAATCTGCAAGGGGGACACTCAGATCGGTGGGTGCCTTCATACTGAACAGATGTCAAAGGATACACCCCTCTCCGAAGCGGACAATGGAAAACGCGTCGTCACCTCGGCGGGCGAGACCGTCGGGCATGTCGTCGAAGTGAGCGGAGATATCGCGTACGTCGACCCCGATTCCAAGTCGGAGTCGGTACCGACCGAGCGGAACATGACGGGAGCGGACTCCGAGGAAAGCAGTGACGACCATCGCTTTCCCATCGAGCAGGACGAGATCGAAGCAATCACCGACGACGAACTCAGGCTGAATCGCTGACGTCTCGTCGAACCCACGTCCCCGCGAGACCACGACGGGGTCGACGCGACGCCACACCTCCCACGGACCACCGACCAGTATCCGAGACGAGACCAAGGGACACACGGAAACAACGTGGAGTTTGCAAGCAGACGAGTGATTACGACAGCATCTCGTAGATCCACGTATGGCGTCACAACTTACGGTAAAGACAGTCGAGCAGAGCGACGACTATTACCACGTGCGATTCCGTGACCCCGATACGTTTGAGGAGGTCCGAACGCCGGACTGGGCGAACAACATCGCTCAGTCGGTCGTTCCCGAGAGCGAGGTCCGGATGGGCCAGAACGACGACGACGAGTGGCTCGTCCAGAGCATCCTCGTTTCGATCGATGAGGTCAAAGACGACGACGACGCCTCTCGAAAGGCGCTGGAGATCGCCACCAAACTCTCCGACTAACCCCGACCCCTATGTGGCGATTCCCCTCGGACGGAGACCCAGTCGAGAACCGCCGATCCGTGGCGACCACGTGCGAGTGACGGACAGAGTCGGGGTGACTCCTCCTGGGTCGGACGACGCGCTCGCCGATGAACGGTGCCCCGACGGCGACACCGAAAGTGAAACCGACTCCGAGGAACGTCACGAAAAGCGGGGGTTCGAGCACAAAGCGCGATGCTCCGAGGTCGTCGATGATCGGGACACAGAGACAGCAGTCGGTATCGTACTGTCGGCTGTACCGTCGTGAAGATGTCCGGGACCCGGGAGTGCCGAAACCGTTCAGTGACTTCCAGCCGGCCGCATGAACGCCCTGTTGGTGTGGTAGGCTGCTCGCTTCTCGCGGAGCGTCCACCGGTTGTGTGCGGTCGGAGCGACGACAGGGCTCACACTCGTTCGCTCGTGCGTCGATTGGACCTGTACGGGTGCTGCCGTTCGTGTCTCTCAGATAATCAAAACCCCGACACGTGTAAAAACGTCGACTATTGATATGGTCACAGACTGAGTACAGCGTATGCGAATCACCTCCCGAACCGGACCCGAGACCGCACACGCGCGTCAATACCAAACCAATATCAACCGCCAGGAGGACCGTCTTTGACTCTCTTCGCCAGGGTATTCCTCGATTCGCCTGTCCTCGAAACGAGTATCGAACGGGCCGCCGCCGTGGACATCACCCTCGAACAACAGACGGCAATCGACAGCGCACTCGACCTCACGCTCTGGGCTGGCAGTGACGACTTGGATGCGTTCGAGAACGGACTGGACGCTGACGAGACGGTCTCTCGTTGGGTTGCTGTCGGAGGAACCGATACCCGGAAGCTCTACCAGATCAGGCTCACGGCAGAGGCGAGTTCGTCAATAGACTATCACCGCTGGACCGACGGGCAAGCGGTCTTCCTCTCGGCGGACCGGGAGGTGCGTGGATGGACCGTGGAGGCGTACTTCCCCGAGCGGTCCGTTCTCCGACAGTTCGCGACGGCGTCGGAGTCGAACGGCGTTCAGTTCGACCTCCTCGAGGTGTCCGAGTTGAAGCAGCTGCAGGACACCCAGCAGTTCGGGCTATCGGAGATACAGGCCCAGACATTGCTCACAGCGCTCGCACGGGGGTACTACTCGGTCCCTCGGAAGGTCAACCTCGAGGAACTCGCAGAGCCGCTCGGCGTCTCCCACCAGGCGGTCTCGGAGCGGTTGCGACGTGGTGTCGGCTCGCTGATCGAGAGTACGGCCGCAGCGCAGTTCGCAGACGGGACAAAAGCGGATGCCGAAGGCGCCTCGTCGACGGGTTACACATCACAGAACCCCACGCTCTCACGCTCTGTCGGGCTCAATCTCGAAACCCCGTGAGGGGCGGAAGAATCACGATGAAAGACAGTTGAACATCGACCGCGGACGACGAGGGCAAGAACGTAACAAGTGCCAGCGGTGACCAGGTCGGTCGCGTCATCAGTGTGAAACACGGGCAGGCACACGTCGATCCAGAACCTGGACTGGTCGACACGGTCAGCACCACGCTCGGAGGGGACGACCAGCCCAACGAGGACACGTACCGACTCAACGATGAGCAGATCGACACTATCACCGACGACGAGATCAGACTCCGTTCCTGAAGCGGTCGTCAACCCGGGGTCGAGGGATTAGCGGTAGTCAGAGAGAGTATCGGAGCCACCCGGAGGTCCCCGGATGGCAACAGCGTTCGAGTCGGCCGAGCCCGAATCGAGGGGCTTCTACGATCGTCCCTCTCAGGTCGACCGACGGCGAAGGGAGCTGAGCAGCTTTTTGAGGAGGTACGCCGTCGTGATGACGCTGGAGGCGTAGTACGCGAATTTGAGTAGGCGTTTGATCATGGTGTAGCAGTACAGAACGGACACATACGAATAGGCGATGTGCCTGCCGACGCAAGCACCCGGTGGCGGAGTATAACCACTCGAAGGATGACCACTGTGCGCTCACGAGACTGTCGATCACCCCGTGGTCACAGCGCACGGTGGGCGGGCGTTTGCGGCGCAGAACAGGGGCGTCGAGACCGGAGGGATCGCTATCGTCAGGTCGTGAATATCCGCACCTGAAACGGGGAGAGCGAGAGTGTCGCACCCTCCTCGTCCGGCGAGATTTCGAACGCAGTCTCACCCAGCGGTGCACCCCGTTCGGTCACTCTCTCCGCGTCCGGCCAATACCAAGGGACGTCGTACGAGTCGTACGCTTGTGGACCCACGTTGGCGACGACGACGACCTGTTCCTCGCTGCCGAGTGTATCCCCTTTCGTCCGGCAGTAGGCGAACACGCGGCTGCCGTCGTTTTCGTCCATCGTCGGATCGACGTAGAAGGTCTCGACTTCGTTCCGTTGCAACGCCTCGGTCGACGTCCGGAGGTGGATGAGGTCGCGCACGCTGTCGCGCAGCCCCGCGTGTCCCGGATAGTCACGCCGGGTCCAGTCGACGGGGTCCTCCATCTTGAGCTGCCAGTCGGTGTAATCGAGGTCGTGGATGTCGCCGAACTCCTCGCCGGCAAGGAACATCGGAATGCCGGCAGACGTCAACAGGAGGGCGAACGCACTCCGGAGTCGGTCGACTGCCTCCGTGTGTGTGTGAAGCTGGACGTCCGACTCTGCGGTCACGAGATCGTCGATGAGGTATTTGACGTTCTCAATCGAACCGTCACCGAGGCCGCGCTCTCGGACCATCTCTCCGAAGACGAAATTCATCAGCCGCTGGTCGCCCTCCGAGCCGACGTCGTGTGAGGTCATGTAGTTGACCGTCTTGGTGAGGTCCGCGAATCCGTCGTCGAACTCCCCCGTCAGGTCGTCCCACGTTCTGTCTCCCGTTATCAGAGCCTCGAGACGGTCACTCCGCGGCGGCTGATCGGGACCCGGTTCGATGTCCCCCCGGAGCAGACGTCGGGACTCCTCCTGGAAGGCGAAGTTCCACATACTGTCGACGACCGTCCGCCCCTCGGGATTCTCGTCGTTGTCGTGGACGATCTGCGGACGTGCGTGAGAGTCCTCGGCGATTACGAGAAACGGCCGCTCGGGGAACAGTTCGTCCTGTACGGCCCACGTTCGGTCGCGAAACTGCTGGAAGAACCGCCAGTGGTCTGCACCTTTGAACTCGTCCAACCGGAACCCGTCGACGTGGTACTCTTCGACCCAGTACTCTGCCATCCGACAGAGGAACTCGCGGGCCGGATGAACGTCGTCGACGACCGATTCGAAGTCGAACCGCCGCCCACCCCAGGTGGGTCGATCCGGTTGCTCGTCCGGGTGCAGGAAAAACCACTCGTCTGCCAGCGTTTCTAGCGGACAGCCCGTCGCGTGATTCACGACCACGTCTAGGAACACTCGTATCCCGCGCCGATGACAGGCCTTGATGAGGAACTTCGCGTCGACTGGGCCGCCGAGGTCACTGTCGGGAGCAAAGAAGAACCGTGTGCCGTAGCCCCAGCCGAGGCTCTGTGGGGCGTCCTGAATCGGCAGTAGTTCGATCGCGTTGACGCCCAAGTCGACGAGGTTGTCTAGGTGGTCCGTCAACAGGTCCTGAAAGTCGCCGTCGGCGACGTTCCGCCGGTAGTCGTGGGACACCGGGGCTGCCCAGCGCGGTGGGAACTCGTAGATGACCAGTTCCTCGTTCGCTGGAAGCCCGTCGTCCGGAATTTCGTCGTCCCAGGAGAACGGTGGACGGAACTGCTCTCCGTCACGAATCCGAAACGTCCCGCGGTAGCCCTGAAAGCGAGTGATTTCTTCGGCGAATGGATCCGGCGCGATATCGGGGTCGTCACCACCCCGGTCGAGTGCGTACTCGTACTCGTACTGACCGTCTGCAAGCCCGAGTTCGTCCAGGTCGATCTGGTACCACCCCGGCGAGTCCGGCACAGCCGACAGCGGTTTGCGCTCCCAGCTACTGGGGTCGAAGTCGGCACGAGACAAGAGCGGTGCGAAGCGAATCTCTACCCCCTCAACGTCGAGTGCCGGGATTCGGAGGATACCGGAGTCTCGAACGGGAGGAAATCTCGAACTCGTTTCGTCTGTCATGCACATCCGGAGGGGGTTGTCTCGCATGAGACCATCCCTTGCGACGACAAGGCGAGCGGTTCGGCACACGGTTGTGCGGCGACACGTCACGTGGGTCCGCGAAGAAGGAGGGGACGCTGGAGGGCCATCCACGACGACCGCTCGTGCATCCGGAACACACGGAGCCCGCTCCACCCGAGGTGCAGCACACTGAACAGGAAGGTTGCAGTCCGACCGAAGCGATGCGTCATTCGGACACTGAGGACACCGCGGACAAGTCGAGAGACGAGCCCCGCACCGACCCAGACAGTCGAGCAGCGAGCACCCACGCACCTGCAAGCAATAGGTACAGGATGAGACACCATGTACGCTGGAGCGTGACGAACGATACGCAATCAGCAGAGCCGCCGTTACTCTTGCCAGTGTTCGACCTGTTCGCCGACTGCCAACCCCACACGCTGTGCTCCGTTGTCGAACGGTTGAACGTTGGTGAAGCAGCCGCCGAGGCCGGGCTTGAACGACTCGAAGCACTGGGCGTACTCGTCCGAACGCGGGGGAGTACCGAGATGCCCGTCTGGAAGCGCCATCCCGAGATGGGCAAGAGCCGCTTCGAGAGCGGCCACACCTCGGTGTCGCCGTGACGTCGTCTCCAGCGCCACCGGTCGGACGGCCCGGCCAACCAGTGTCCGCGCCGTGCTGGTCGTAGGGAGAGACCGGAATCCCGAGAAGCGAGGCAGTTCGCAGTCGGCCTGAACCGGTACGCGAAGCCGACAGTCGGGGCTATCGGTCCCAACTCTTTGGGTAACAGCCTGATGTGGCTCGCCGCTGTTCGTCAACGTGTGAGCCAACTGAACCTACCGAACGAGAGCCGACGCCAGGAAGCGAACTGCCGTCAGAGAGACGTAGAGGTGGCATCGGAGCACTCATCGAGACGACCATCGCCGACCAGTCTCCGACGGTTCGCGGAACGGGGATACCCCCCGACGTCGGAACCGACGACCGCCTCCAGGGCGACCGGTACGTGGTCGCGAAACCCCGAGTTGACAGCCACATCGGCCACTCGAACCGGTGGTTATGGGTGGCGCCGTCCGTGACCTCCGTAAAAATCGAACACCCGGTCCGATCGGGAGGCTCGTTCTCCCCGACCGGCTTCGATATTCCCGATCACGACGGCGTTCCTATGATACGGGATTACCCCTGGGTCGTGCCCGGTCCATCTGTATCCGACGCAGCCGTGTCGGCATCGTCTTGCTGCATCTCCTCCGCGTCGGCACCGGTCCCCTCGGCGAGGTGGGGCTCCGCCACAATGGGGTCGCCGTGGAGGAGTTCGGGGAGGACGATCCGAACCGTCTCCAGCATCAGGACGACCACGATGGGCAGGAGGAACAAGCCGTACCACCCGAACAGGATCGGGCCGAGGATGTAGGCAAAGAGGAGGAGCATCGAGTTCATCTTTCGCCCGGAGATGTAGGGCTGGACGACCGACTGTGGGAGGATATCGAGCACGATGAAGTAGACGACGAGGAGGGCGCCGAGGAAGACGAACTGCCGGCCTCCTGCCTGAACGGCGAGGTACGCGACGATCGGAATATAAACTACCTTGCTGACGACTACGGGGATGAGGCTGGTGAGTCCCGTGAGCACTCCCAGCGTGAACACCATCGGGATCTGCATCTCGGGCGGTGCGACGAGGTTCGTGATCGTGTACACCGTCGTCGCTACCCCGGACATAAAGAGGACGAATAGAAGGTTCCCGAAGAAGATCGACTCGAGATCGGTGTCCACGGCGAGGCCATACGCGAACACGGTCTCTTCTTGACCCCCGACCAGCTTCGCGAACGCGCTCGAGAGCGCCTCGTCGTATACGAGCAGTGCGTACGACAGTGTCACGGCCAGGGATAGCAGGAGGATCGTTCCGGAGATCAATTCGAGAACCTGTAGTCCCTGCTGGAGGGTGTCCCCGGACAGCAGGTCAGTCAGTCGATCGAGCGACGCCGGATTTCTGAGCAGCGCAGCCGGACTCGTCTCTTCGACGTCTGGACCGAGAATCCTGGAGACGAGCATCGAGGACACACTGTCGTCGAACTGCTGCTGGATCTGCAGGAGGATCCGTATTCCGGCGTAGAGCGCGAGCACCAGCATCGGAACGAGCACCGTTAGCGCAGTCAGCCCGGCTGCCATCCGCTTCGATTCGGTGACCGTCTCGAAGCGGTTGGAGATCGGCCGGGTAGCGTAGTACCCGGACACGCCCAGAACGAACATGCCGACGAACGTGTGCGCGATAAACAGCGCCGCGCCCGCGAGGACGGACACGTACAGCCACCAGAACGTACCACTCCTGTCCGGTACCGTCACGATCCAGCCGCTCCCGTCCGTTGGCTCCCCGGGGAGGACGGGAGTTCCCTGTAGCGGATCGAGGACGAACGGGTCCCCGGCCGGTTCTCACGCGCCGATGCTCGACCGCTCGCGCGACTGAACGACCGGCGAGGGCGTCTCTTCCCCGACGATTCGAGCCCGTATCGTGTCTGTTCGTCTCGTGGCGGTCTCATAGTGGGAGCAGCCGATGGCGGTGGTCGGGGGATGTGGTCAGATACCCGATCGAAACGTGTGCGATCACCATCACCGTGAGAAACCCGACGTTGATCCAGCTGGCGTTGTACCAGACGAGGTCGATACCCCAGGACCCGTCGACGATGGGCCACAGGGGTTCGATGGGCGTCGAGATGTCGGGCGCTGAGAGCATATCGGCGAACACGTGACTGAGGCCTCCGGCCAGGAATCCCAGGAACGAGAACACGAACAGACGGGATCTGTCGAATCGCTCGCTCTCGATCCACTCGTCGATCCGACCGGTGAACAGCGCCGCGAGGACTGCTGCACCGACCAGACCCGCGACTGTCACGAACAGAACGGTGTGCGTCACCCCGTGGTGATGGACCTCGCCGGGGAATAGCATCACGAGCCACAGGTCGATGTCGGGGAAGAGCGCGGCGACTGCCGCGAAGGCGACGAACACGACGCTGGCCCTGTCGTTCCAGACGAACCACGCCGGGAGCGCGAACAGCAATCCGAATGCGAGGTGCCCCATGACATCTACCATCGACCGCTACCTCGGACTGACTCGACAGGTATCATTCTGAGTCTACAGAATGAACGTGATAATCGCGAGAATGACGAAGATGATGACGAGCCATTTTGCGATGTTCATACTGAGTCCAGCGACCCCTCGAGCACCGAGCACTGCTGCGACGACCGCGAGTATCAAGAAGAGGAATGCAAGCTCAATGAACCCACCCCCGAACTGCAACTGTACCGCCTGGGTTGAGACAGCACTATCTAGAACTCCGTGTGATTCTATCATACCCTACCTACGTCTTTCGAGTAGTTAAACTCGTGACATATTCACATTCATCTTGTGTTTTGAGTATTCGAGTGACTCTATCTGTGTGAGAGTAATTCACCCAGTCAATTAGGTCAAAGTGGCTTTGTTGAAATCCTCACCAGCTAACAGGAATAGTGCCCAACTCGCTAAGTACAGGTACCTCAGTTAGTAATCCCGATGCCTCCGGACGCGCTATGTATTGAACAAGCCTTCAGCAGATACCGGCTTGATGCTGAAAAATCGGAAATTCCGTCAACCGGTGGGTTACGCGTTGGCCATCTGGCGGCAGCTTTCGGCGCACTCCCGGAGAACCTCTGCACAGACCTGACAGTGATTGGCGTCGTGGTTCTCACACTCGTCGGCACAGTCCTCACACGCCTGAGCACATGCCTGAGCGAGCTGACCGCTGTAGTTCGACCCGCGCGCCATGAAGCGGGCGTGCATCGTCGTGAGGTCGGCGACATCTCGGCAAAGCCGAGCGCACTCTTCCATCTCCTCCATGCCGAGGCACTCGTCGGCACACCACTCGCAGACTTGGGCTGCCTCGTTACAGTTCTCAATGCAGTCGCGTTGTTCGTCGCTCAGGCTCTCGATTTTCGAGACGGTTTCTGATAGGGACATTCCACTCACGTGGAGACGTGCCAACTGAATAAACAATCACCCTGCAATAGCAAGGTCTCAGCCCTACTCCCGAACTGCTAACGAGCGGTAGGTACGCACACCCACTTACCGGTTGTTTCATCCCAGTTTGTGTCTGACCAAGAGGATTTCAACAAAGCCGTCACAGTCACATTCCAGAATTCGGGGCCACAGCCCTCTTGCTAGCCGTATTCAGTATGAAAGGAATGATTGATCCGTCTATAGTAGAGGAGGTCCCTTCGACGATTTGTTTCACGTGACCAGGGATTGCCGTCTCACATTCTTCTGGGCCTGGCACTCCGAATGCTAGCGATACTTTATATAGTTCCCATCCAATTGTTACTGTGTCCCAAGACGGCTACGAAGAGGGACTGACAGCCGAACGTGCTGACTCTGTATTCGCTTCGAGACCGGTAAGATACCAGTATGCCCCAGAAGATCATAATCCACAACCCAGGAAGTGGAAGCGAAGACCACGGTAAGACCGTTCGTCGTCGTGCGGATGAACTCGGATACACACTCGAACAAACCGAAACAGCAGGAGACGCGGTTACGCTCGCAGCGGAGGCTGCCGAAGCGGGTTTTTCCACTGTCGTTGCTGCTGGCGGTGATGGAACCGTAAACGAGGTTGTTCAGGGAATCGACCGGGCAGAGGCGTTCGATGATGTCGAATTCGGCATACTCCCGCTCGGAACTGGCAACAACTTTGCGGAACAGATCGGCATTCCCGACCTCGACACTGCATTCGCCGTTCTAGAGGACGGTGACCGGCGTCGAATCGATCTCGGTTACGCCAACGAACACCTCTTTGTAAACTCCTGTATCGCAGGCCTGACTGCGGAGTCGAGCAGCGAGACACCGTCGGAAATGAAACGCCAACTTGGCGTATTGGCGTACGTACTCACGACCCTTCGAACCGTGTCGGACTTCGAATTGCTTCGTCTCACGGTCGACATCGGAGACGCCGGCCAGGAGACGACCGCGTGGGCCGGTGATGCCCTCTGTGTACTGGTCGGAAACGGTCGCCGGTATCCGACCAGTGGAACCAGCCAGGCCAATATGGAGGATGGCCTTCTCGATGTCGTTGTTATTGAAGATGTCTCTGCACTGGATCTGATGAGTGATACTGTCGTCGAACGGTTGCTCGGGCGCGATTCAGCGTCTATAAAACGGTTCAAGGCCCCATCACTCGAGATTACGATTGATAACCCGGATGTGACCAGATTCAGCCTGGACGGCGAGATCATTCGGGAACGAGAGCTGTCACTTACTGTCCGCCCACAAATACTTACCGTCGCAGTCGGAGAGACGTACGATCCCAATCCCGGCTGAGAAGGTGGTTATCGGTCGATAACCCTGCGAGAAATTGACCACTCATGAGACGTCCAGCCTCAACTTCTCTGGAAGTGTAGAATCCATTCTCCGAGGTTGTGGTTCATTCGCTTGATCAACCAGTAGCCATGCTCAGGGTGGTGCCTGCTCTCCCGATTGTTCATGAACACCGAGTAGCGGTGGTGATCGGTGTGCTCGGAGTTCTCTTGCCGGCGGTAGTACCACCAACAACTAGGTGGTGTGACGAACCGGATCCCCCTGTTTCGAAACGAATACGAGTTTTGCCTTCCGGGTAGAAGTGACAGGACCTGTCGATTTCATTTGACCCCCCTCTCGCCTAGCGGTGTCAACACGCGCATCCATGCCATATCCGGGAGTTGTTTTGATGAATCGGGTGAAAAACTACAGAGTTCTTGATCGTGCAGTACGAATCAGAATTATGGAGTACGAACTCGGTCCTGACGAATCGGTCAGCACGGCCGTTGTACGCGCGGTGAGCGCAGTTGCCGGGCGTAAACCACGTTCCCTCAGACTTGCGGACGTCGTTGATCCGGCCGCGTTAGACTCGTTGTTCGGCCCGCGGTACGACGGAACACCTCGAACGGGTGGACGTGTCTCGTTTGTTTTCAGCGATTGCTACATCACGATTGACAACGATGAGTATATCACTCTTCAGCTGCTCGAAGACCGTTCCTACGGCGAACGTGATTGAGGACCCACCGACAGTTGCGTCCGGTGACGGATGAGTCAGTAGTCTACATGTCGTGAGGTCACTCCATGGGGTCACGAGCAGTCAGCAACCCCTGAGCCATGAGTCGCCGAGCGATTACGACGAGACCGTTCCCGAATCCCTCGCCGAAGATTGCTTTTTCCTCTTTGCTGCCGGGCATGATCGAACTCACGAGGATTGTCGAGCGGTCGACCAGAAGGAGCCGGCCGATTGCCGTTTCATCTTCAGTAACGTTCTCGCCGTGTAGCCACTCTAGGCCAGAGATGAACGTCGTGGCGTCCGGCACGGCTTTTTGGATCTGGTTTTGAAGCGACTCCGTCAACGCACCGATGAGAAGGTCGACCTCGGCAACGGCGTCGTTGAGTCTGGCAACGAGATCCTCGGTCAGCAGTGACTCGTCGCCCAGTACCAGCACGATCTCCTCGGACGCTTTTTCGATGAGTTGGTCCGTCCGATTTTGGATCGCGTCGCGCCCGGACATCGCCCACACCTGCTGGACGGATGTCTCGCCGTCTTCCTCGATGATTTCGACTGTGTCCAGCGCATTGTGGAGTCGATCGACGCGGTATTCGTACTGGTCGCGCAGTGTCTCGGTTGCCTCATCGAGCGGAACCGCCCGGAACCGCTGTGGGCTCGAATGCTGGATCTCGACTAGGCCTTGCGCCTCCAACACTCTAATCGCGTCGTACACACGCGTTCGAGGAACCTCCGTCATCTCACTCAATTTCTTTGCTGTTCCCGTTTTGAGACGGGACAGGCCGACGAAGCACCGCGCCTCGTATTCTTTTAAGCCGAGTTGCTGGAGGACTTCGATTGCCTCTTCCAAATTTTCAGTAGTAGTCATGTGTCTCAATCTCACGAGGTGTCCCCCAGTGATTCTCTGAATAGTTCGCTCCCGACACGGATAGATGTTGTCACCCAGTTCGTGACAGTAATTGCGAATGGGTCGTGAAATGAAGGGTGTAAGCGTCTGAACCCGGTTCTATAGCGAATTTGGCAAACTCCATTGTGATTATGACAGTGACAACTGGCTGCTCTGGGTTTCTCAGTATCGAAACACTATAAAACGAGAGTGTAGAGTGTCACCCGTTTAATCACAAAAGAGATATACCGCGTGAAGGTCAACCTCTGGTTCTGTGTCCCAACCACCCTACTGCTGCGTGCCGGCCCGGCCACTCTCTGCGTGGCTGCGCTCACAATGAACCACATCAGCCCAATCGATGAGTAATAAACCAGACGAGGATCCACAGACCGCCGCGATCGAGCAACTCGAACGGTTCGGGTTGAGTGCCTACGCAGCGCGGACATTTGTCGCGCTTGCTAGCCTCGGCACGGGGACAGCCAGAGACGTCAGTCAAGTATCGGAGGTCCCACGCACTCGAGTATACGACGCGATCGACGAGTTACACGACCGGGGGCTCGTCGATATCCTCCAATCGTCGCCCAAGAAGTTCTGGGCGACCTCCGCTGAAACCGCAAGTCGGACATTCGAACACGAGCTTCAGCACCGCGCTGAACGGCTCCAGACGGCGCTGGGAAAACTCGAACCCAATAAACGTCGTGCCGAGCAGCGCGGTGTCTGGACGGTAGACGGGCAGGAGGCGGTCACGGAACGAGTCCTAGAGTTCTTCGCCAGTGCGGAGGAGGAAATAGTCTACATGACCACCGAGGATCTCCTGACCGAGAACCTGATCGAGGAGTTGGGCGAGGCCGCAGAGCGGGGTGTTTCGATCCGACTCGCCGGAGTGTCGACGGAGGTTCAGGAACGCATTCGGGACGAAATTCCCGGCGCGACGATGTTTGAGTCGCTGTGGATCTGGTCGGACACGTCGGCGGGACGGCTCATGATGGTCGACGGCGAAAAGGCCCTCGTGAGTGCGCTCGTCAACGATGAGGATGCGACCCTCTCGGACCCGCGGTCGGAGACTGCCATCTGGGGCGATGGTGAAACGAACAGTTTGGTCGTGGTTCTGAAGGCCATTTTCACCTGGCGACTTGACGCGGAAGATCCAAATTGACGGCCATGTGTAAAACGTTCTACTAACATACTCTGGCAAGGATTCACTCACATATTCAAAACAAAAACAAGCGTGAATAACTAGCTTGTTTACATATATGTGCGCCCTAATAGTGTATAGTGCAACCCACATTGTCGCAGGTACCGCTGATCCGTGAGGGCACAACTAGCATGGTTCTCACGTACCTCTCGGATCGAAAATTCTGAACCCTCGACATCACCACCACACAGATGAACGTAATACATAAAGCGAAAACCCGGTTTGAAGCCTTGTTCCGAGGGACTATGACCACCAATTGGAATGGTGGGAAGGCCAAGAAAGACCCCATCGCAACGAAGATGGAAACAGAATCACGGAGCGAAGTGCAGCCCTTGGGAGAGGCGTTGGATTCCCTCATCCACGGTAATGAAATAGTACCTGCGCAGATAATTGTGGAGTACAATTTATCGGTCGACCAGTTCATTCTGGAGTTGCTACGGCACGTAGGCGGGAATCTAAAACAACAGGAAATCGTCAGATACACTGGTTGGTCCGCGTCGAAAATCAGCCGAGACCTCAGCAGGCTTGAAGCCGAAGGCAGCGTCGGACGGTTTCAGTTGGGCCGCGAAAAAGTAGTTCACATTCCCGGAGCTGGTCCCGGATAGTCAAAGAAGCAGTGGGTGATAACGGGCAACACACTGTTTCAATGTGGGAACTACTCGGCCTTGTGAAGACGCCAACATCGCCCGTGAGAGGCGAGTTCGACGTTCCTCACGGGATGTTTGGCGTCTTACTACGGTCAAATTCTCGGAATCCGACGAATCAACCATCCACAGTATGAATTCGCACCGACAGAATCGACGTGGCTGGACACCCGCATCGACGTACTGGCGGGATCACTCGTGACTACCCCGAACACGGAGACGATTACGGCCCGAGTACCGATGCAGACGGTGTCAGTCGACCCCGAGACCGACTGGTCGTCGCTGGCCCCGAGCGCAGCGGTTATCGAGACCGTCACAAAATCGCCGCAAACCGTGGTCCTGCGCGGCTTGAACTACGGCGACGAACCCCTGTATCCGAAGGTAGAGGAGATAGACGAGGAACAACCGATGTTCGAGGAGTTCACTCCGCTAATGTGGACGTGCGTATCGAGTTGACTGCCGTCTCTCCACACGAGGAGTTCTTCGAGGACGAAGCCACGGACAACGAGTAGAATACCGGAGAACGGTTCTGAAGCCGTGTTCCTGAAGCCTAGGCCGAGATTTGAACTCGGGGTCTCGTCCTTACCAAGGACGCGCTTTACCGCTAAGCTACCCAGGCACGCAATCAGTCGTTGACCGGATTCGACTTTATGGGTTTCGATCCGCCGGCGAGTCGTCGCCCGATCCGGCCGTCACCCGGCCACGCAGATCACCCGCCCGACGGTCGGCCGCTCACCGATCCGTCGCGCTCACGGCGCGGTCGGAGATGTCCGCGATCCGGTCGGCGGTCGCCTCCGGGAGCGCCCGCCCCGGCGGGGGGAACTCGCGGTCGTAGTCGGCCGCCAGCTCGCGGGCGTACGTCAGCAGCTCCTCGGGCGGGTCACCGCCGACGGCCGTCGTACCCGCGACGACCGCCAGTTCGAGGGCGTCGACCTCCAGGTTCCGGTCGAGCGCGGTCGCCGCCGCGGAGTCGATCCCCTCGCGGTCGCGGAGCGTCTGATCGCGGCCGAACGCGCGAACGACCTCGACCGCGGCGCCGGCCGCTTCGGTACACGCCAGCAGCGAGAATCCGCGTGAGACGAGCACGTCGGCCGTGAGCACGTCCATGTCAGCGTCGATGTCGCTCTCGCGGGTCGGCGCGGTCACCCACGGCTCGTCGTGAGCCAGCGCGCGGGTAAGTCGCAGACCCTCGTAAATGAGCTGCACGCCCGCCGCCCGGTCGACGACCTCGTCCAGGTCCACGTCGGGGTCCACCGCACGGGCCGTGACCAACGCCAGCACGCCGGGCGTCACGGCGGCGTCGAGAATGCGTTTCTCGAGGGTCCCTCGCAACTGCGCGGGCTCGACGTCCGCGAGCGCCTCGTGTGCTGCCTCACGCGCTCGCGCGGCATCATCCATTGCCGTAAGATAGTCGAGCGAAGGGCAAAGACCTTTGGAAACGACCGGGACACGACACCGTGATCCGCACCCGTACCGACGACCGCGTTCGCGTCGTCACGCTCGACCGTCCCGCGCGGCGAAACGCGCTTCGGCCCAGAGATCTGTCCGCGCTCCGAAGCGCCGTCGCCGACGCCGAGACGCCCGTGACCTACCTCCGAGGCGCCGGCGACGCCTTCTGTGCCGGCGCCGACCTGGAAGCCGTCGCTGACCTCGACGCAAGCGGCGACGTCGACGTCCCGAACGACTTCGAGGTCCCCGACGACAGCGGCGACACTGACAGCGCGGGTGCCGGAGCCGATCCGACCGCCGCGTCGTCGTTCGCCCGGCTGGGACAACGCACCGCCGCGGCGATTGCGGACGCCGACACGGTCGTCGTCTGTGGAATCGACGGCGCGGCCCGCGGCGGCGGCGTCGAACTCGCGCTCGCGGCCGACGTCCGGGTCGCCACGCCCGCCGCGACGTTCGCGGAACCCGGCGTCGAATTCGGGCTGTTCGGCGCGTGGGGCGGTACGGTCAGGCTCCCGCGAGTGATGCGTGAGGGCGACGCGCTCGACTTCGCGCTCTCGGGCCGCGTTCTCGACGCCGACGCGGCGCTCCGAACCGGACTCGTCTCCCGGGTCGTCGACGACCCGCGCGCGGTCGCCGACACGATAGCGGCCGGAAAGCCGGACGCGCTGCGGGCGATCAAGCGGCGGATTCGCGACCGTCGGGACGACGCGACGCAGGAAGCGGCGGAGGCAGCGGCGTTCGCCGCGCTCGTCAGGTCACACGGCGGGGAGATAGCGGCGGCGAGGGGGGAGTGAGGCGAGCAGTCGGTGCATTCCGACTCCGGCGCCGTCCCGATGTGACAGGTTTAAGTGGATCTCCGGCCAACCAATAAGTGCGAAGCACGCACCGGTAGTGTAGTGGTATCACGCAACCTTGCCATGGTTGCAACCCGAGTTCAAATCTCGGCCGGTGCACTCTCTGTGGTCGTTCGTCGTCTTGACTCTCCGCTCGCGGAGTCTCGACCGAAGTATTCCGATTTATTCCGATGTATTCTTCGACTGAGTTCTGCCGCTAGCGTTCGCCCCGTCGGACTGGCTGTCGGTACCTTCCTCGTCGGCGTAAACCTGTTCGCTTAACCGGACGTGCGTTGTTATAACAAGTATATGGTTGAGGTCCTGCTTCTCGTCGGGTTCGTGGTCGCAGCGTTCGTCGGGTACAACATCGGTGGCGCCACGACCGGCCCGGCGTTCGGTCCGGCGGTCGGGTCGGGCGTTCTCTCGAAGTCGGGTGCGGCGGCACTGATGTCCGTGTTCTTCTTTATCGGTGCCGGCACGCTCGGCCAGCGCGTCGTGACGACGCTCGGGGAGGACCTCGTCACCGGCGGGAACGTATTCACCCTGGAGACGAGCATCGTGGTCCTCTTTTTCATCGGGGGCGCGCTGTTCATCGGCAACTTCGCCGGCGTTCCGGCGTCGACCTCGATGACGGCGGTGGGGGCGATCGCGGGACTCGGACTGGCGACGGGTACCCTCGATAGAGCGGTGATGGGCGAGATAGCCATCTGGTGGATCGTCGCGCCGATCATCGGGTTCTGGGTCTCCGGCGTCGTCGGTCGCTACTTCTACCCGGCTATCGACCGCTGGGTGGCGATAGACAGCACCGACGGCGCACTCTTCGAGATCAACCGCTCGGGAGTCGTGCCGAAGCTGGTGGCCGGACCGAACACGACCCGACGCGAACTCGTCGGCGGCTTCGTCGTCATCGCGATCGGCTGCCTGATGGCCTTCTCATCCGGCACCTCGAACATCGCGAACGCTATCGCGCCGCTCGTCGCGCTCGACAACGTCGAGATGACGCCGATGATCCTGCTCGGGAGTGCCGCGGTCGCGGTGGGGGCGTTTACGATCGCGCGGCGCACCCTCGACACGCTCGGAAACGACATCACCGACCTCCCGCTGACCGCAGCGATTGTCGTCGCCTGCGTCTCCTCCGGAATCGTCATCAGCCTCTCCGCGGTCGGAATCCCGGCCTCGTTCGTCATCATCGCGACCATGTCGATCGTCGGCCTCGGCTGGGGACGCGCGACCAGGACGGTGACGGTGCGACAGGGGATCAGCGGCGAGAAGGAGCCGAAGGTGTCCGTCGGCGCGCTGAAGGCGGACGGAACGGAGGAGATCGGCAAGGGCAATCCGAAGGATATCCCCTCTGCGTCGGACCTGTTCAACCCGAGCACGAGTGCGCGCGTCGTGCTCATGCAGAACGTCGTTCCGCTCCTCTCGACGGTCGGGGCGCTCGTCACGTTCACCCTGCTGTTCCACTACATCTGGTGAGGAGGCCCCTCCGTCCGTGAACGCGACGCCGGGGCAACCGCGTTACCGCCCGAACCGTCGCTGTCGGTCCTGGAAGTCGAGGACTGCGCGCAGGTAGTCTCGCCTCCTGAAGTCGCGCCAGTTCACGTCCGTGAAGTAGAGTTCCGCGTACACCGACTGCCAGATAGCGAAGTCCGAGAGCCGCTCCGCGCCCGTCTTGATCACGAGGTCCGGCTCCTCCGGGAACACGAGTCTGTCGCTGACGTCGTCCGCGTCGATGGATGCCGGATCGAGTGCCCCGGCGTCGACGTCGCTCGCGAGCTCTCGGACCGCGGCGGCGAACTCCGCTTTCCCGCCGAGTCCCACCGTGATCCGAATGGGGGCGTCGGCCGCGCCCGACTCGGTCGCGTCGGGCGACGGCGCGGATCCCTCGGTGTCTTCGGGACCGCGCACGACGAACGGGGCGGGCGCGTCGAGGCGACGCAGTTCGCGCGTGAGCGTCGGGACCACGGACTCGTCGAGCACCGAGACCGACACGGTCACGCGCTCGGCTCCGTACTCCAGTGCCCACCCGAGCGCCTCGGCGAGCGTGTCGAACGCGCCGTCGACGAGGAGGTCACGCTCAGTGATGACGATCGCTACGTGCTCCGGCGGCTCCCCGTCGTGGAGGCGATGGCGGACGGTGAGATACGCGTCGTACAGACCCACGTACGACGCTTCCTCCCCGTGTATGTAAAACTCCGCGTCCGCCGACGAGGGGTTTAATTCGACGTCGGCCGTAACCTAGACGATGGCAGACAGCTACCGCGGGGTGTTCGGCGCGATTCCCTACGCGATCCGACACACCGAGTCGTGGACGATGCGCGTGTACGGCGTTATCGGCGCGCTCACGGCCGGGCTGATCGCGACCGTCGTCACCCTCGCGCTCGTCGTCTGGATGGCTGAGACGGCCGACGTGCAGGGCGGCACGTTCCTCTTCTCGCGGTCGCTGTACGTGATCGCGGGATTCGCCGCGGTCGCGCCGCTGCTCGCCCCGTTGCTGTTCGTCGCGCGGCGACACCGCCGCGACGACCCCGTCCGGCCGGGATACGATCGAAAAATGGCGTACGGGGGGTTCCTGTTCCTCCTGTCGCTGTACGTCGGGATGATTATCTCCGCGCCGGCCGAACTTCGCGAGCCAGCCGAATCCGTGGTTGTCAACGCTCTCTACGCGCTCCCACGGCCCGTCGGCTTCGTTCCCCCGGTCGTTGCCGCGCTCGTCGTGTTCGCGATCCACTACCGACTCCGCGTGACTGCCGACGAGACGGCCGCCGAGGAAGCGATCGACGAGCCGTCCGCCGCCGCGGGCGAACCCTCGATCGAAGACGACTGACGCGGCTCGAAACCCGGAAAAGGCTCGGTCGCGTATCTCCGTCAATGACCAACGAGCCGGACGGCACCGACACGGCGGGATCGGAGCACACAGCCGACACGCCGACCGACGACGGGGCGGAACACGCAGACGGGAAGGAGAGCACGTTCCTCGTAACGCACGTCGAGAGCGACTCGGCCGTGTTGAAGGACGTCCACGACGGGCAGGTGCACACGCTGAGCTCGAATCCCGGTCTCGAGGTGGACGACGCGGTCGAGGCGACCGTCGCGCCCGACCCGCCGATGGAGGTGACGTACCGCGTGATCGAGGTGACGGAGCGGCGTCGTCTCTCGGTCGAAGAGAGCGACGAGCCCCCGACGGTTCACGAGCGCGAGCTCGCGGCCGAGACGCCCACCGGAGAACTCGCGCGCGAACCGCGCGCCGGCGTGGGCGAGATCCACGTACTGACGCCGCCCGAGTCGGACACCGGAGACGCGGTCGCGGACGTGATCGAGAATCGCGAGGCGACGCTGTCGCGGGCCGCTCGGCTCGGCGTGAACCGCGTCGAGGTCCGCTCCGAACCCGGCGTCGTCAGCGTCCGGTACATGCCGTGACGCCGTCGGGGGCGGACCGCACTCGGCTCACTCAGTCCTGATCGGGGCGTGCGCAGGTCTCGCCGGCCGCGCTCTGGACCCGCCAGCCGCCGTCGACGCCTCCGGGCCGCGTCTCGTAGTCGACGGCGGTGTCCCTCGTCACGACTGCGATGTCGACATCGTCGCCGTCGACCTCCAGCCGTTCCACGCGGAACGGCACGTCGAGGCTGTCCCCGCAGCAGCCGACGTCGACGAACTCCTCGCGGATGTCGCCGACCGCGGCCCGGTCCATCACCCGGGCGAAGTAGCCTCGGTAGCGGTCCGTCTCGACCTGGTCGCGTCCCCAATCGCTGAGCCCCTCGGGGTACGAGAGGACGACGCGCGTGGCCTCGGGGGTGTTCATCGGTCGATATACCGCGCGCGTCGGGTTGTCCGTTTCGGTGATTCGCGTCGCGCTCGCCAGAGCGCCACTGATTGAGAAGGCTTATTCGCGCCCGCGAAGGAACCGGTATTTATGTTAGGGATCGAGGTACCGGAAGTCAACTACACCGACTATTCGAACCGGCAGCTCGTGGCGATTCCGCTCGGCGTGCTCGTCCTCGCACTCGCCATCATCTTGGGATGGTATCTCGTCACGGGTGCGCCGGCCAACCTCGGCTTGGCGTTCACGGGCGGCGTCGAGCTTCGGATCGCCGACGACGGTGGGAACGTCGAGGAACGCATCGAGACCGAATTCGACAGGCAGCCAGACTCGATCCAGTCGATACCCGCGGACGACGTGTACGTCGTCACCTTCCGCGCGGCCGACGAGGATCCGGAGGGACTAGCCGAGGAACTGGGCCAACGGGCCGACGAGGCGGGACTCACCACGACGGCGGTCGACCAGGTGTCGCCGAGTTTCGCCAGCGACACAGCCCGGACCGCCGTGTTCGGGGTCGCGCTGGCGTTCCTCGGGATGAGTGTGCTCGTGTTCGCGCTGTTCCGGACGTTCATCCCCTCGCTCGCGGTGGTCGCCTCGGCGTTCTCCGACTTGGTCATCCCCGTCGCGGTGATGAACCTTCTCGGCATCCAGATGACGCTCGGGACCATCGCGGCGCTCCTGATGATCATCGGGTACAGCGTCGACTCCGACATCCTGTTGAACAACTCCGTGCTGCGGCGGACGGGCAACTTCTACGAGTCGGTGAGCCGCGCGATGCGGACCGGGGTGACGATGACGCTCACGTCGATGGCCGCGATGATCGTGATGGCCATCGTCGCGACCGTCTTCGGCGTTGATCTCCTCCGAAACATCGGGATCATCCTCTCGGTCGGCCTCTGTGCCGACCTGATGAACACGTACCTGCTGAACGTCTCACTGCTTCGCTGGTACAAGTTCGAGGGGGTGAAGAACTGATGTTGGAACCGATCAAGAACAACTGGCGCATCCTGCTGCTCGTCGTCGTCGTGGTCGGTGCGTCGGTCGCGCTGTTCGCCCCGCAGTTCGCGCCTGAGACCGCGCCGGGCGAGAGCCAGGACGAAGCCAGTCAGGGACTCACGAACCTCCAGTACGGACTGGACTTGGAGGGTGGAACCCGCGTTCGGGCGCCGCTACAGGGGTACACCGCCACCGGCGTCGACTTCGCCGGCGACGACCCCGCGACGGTCGAACTGACCGTCGCTGAGGAACTCGACGGCGTTCAGCTTCGCGACGTCGGGTCGAGCGTGGGCGAGGACGTTCGCGCCATCGAGGTGACCGACCCGTCCGTGACCGAAGACGAATTCCGCGCGGCGATGGACGCCTCCGGCTACGAGTACGACGGGATCCGCTCCGGCGTGACCGCTGAGACTCGCGACCTGACGCAGAGCATCATCGAGGGGAAGATCAACGAGGCGGGGCTCTCGGGCGGCAGCGTCCAGCAGGTACAGTCGCTCAGCGGCGAGTACTTCATGCTCGTCGAGGTGCCGGGAGAGAACCGGAGCGACGTGGTCTCGCTCCTCGAAGAGCGCGGCACGGTCCAGATTGACATCGCGTACCCGACCGCAAACGGCACTGCCGTCGACGAAGGGGTCCTCATTCAGGACGACTTCGAGAACATCGGCACGGCCTCTCAACAGGAGCGCACCACCATCTCGTACGTACCGGTGAACGTCAGGAACACGGCGTCAGACGGCCAGCAGTCGCCCGCGGCGCAGTTCCAACAGGCCGTCGTCGACCGCGGGTTCCCGGCAGCGTACCAGTCCGAGAGCGACCGCTGCGGGTACAACCCCGAGACCGGCGAGATCGAGAACTCGAACCCGTGTCTCCTGCTCACCGTCAACGGCGAAGTCGTCAACTCCTTCGGGATGGACCCGGGACTCGCCGCCAGCATGGAGGCCGGCACGTGGGCCGACACCGCGAACTTCCGGCTGACCACGGGCGAGTTCTCGACGGCCCAGGAGATATCGGTCAATCTGCGCGCCGGCGCGCTGCCGGCAGAACTCGACATCAGCGGCCAGGGGACGTCCAGTACCATCTCGGCCGCGCAGGGAGAGAACTACAAGAACTACTCGCTGGTGACGGGGATTCTCGCGGTGTTCGCGGTCGCGGGCATGGTGTTCTTACGCTACCGCGAGCCCGCCGTGGCGCTGCCGATGATCGTCACGGCGCTCGCGGAGGTGTACGCCCTGCTCGGCTTCGCCGCTCTGGTGAGCTATCCGATCGAGCTCGCGGTCATCGCCGGTTTCATCGCGGTCGTCGGGACCGGCGTCGACGACCTCGTGATCATCGCCGACGAGGTGATGAGCGAAGGCGACGTCAACTCCCGGAAGGTGTTTGACTCCCGGTTCCGCCGGGCCTTCTGGGTCATCGGCGCCGCCGCCGCGACGACTATCGTCGCGATGTCGCCGCTAATGGTGCTCTCGCTCGGAGACCTCTCCGGGTTCGCGATATTCACCATCCTCGGCGTCCTGATCGGGGTTCTCGTCACCCGCCCCGCCTACGGCGACATCCTGCGCCGACTCCTGACGATCCGGTGAGCGGGTCGCGGCGCTGTTCGCTTTTTTCGGCGCCGAGACCGGGACGGCCTCGGTGCTAGCTTAGAACTCGTCGAGCCCGGACTGCTCGACGGCCGCCAACACGTCGTCACAGGTCGCCCACGACCGGCGGGCGCAGTCTGGCACGTCACCGTGATCGGCCACGTACGCGCGCAGGAACGACCGCGTCGACGGATCGCTCGGATAGCCGCTCCCGACGCCGTCGTACGTCGGATACGCGTCGTCGATCGCCGCCATCCGCGCGTCGCGGGCCACCTTGGCGACCACGCTCGCCGCCCCGACGACCGGGTCCGACTCGTCCGCGCCGTGGTAGGCCTCGACGTCGACCGTCGGAGGGTCGTCGTCTTCGGAGTCTTCGGAGTCTTCTTGGACAAACTCGCCGAGCCGACGCGCGAACCGCGCCTCGCTGGTGTCGCCCGCGTCGGCGACGACGCGGACGCGCACGCTCGACTCACGCCCGTCTAGTGCGGCCCGTACAGCCCGCGCCTGCCCGCGAACGGTGAGCGTGTTCATATCAGTGTCCGGCCGGTCGATCTCGGCGGGCTCGACGAACGCGACGCCGAGCGCGACGCCGTCGATTCCGCGGATCGCCTCGTCTAACGTCTCGCGTCGCTCCGGGGAGAGTCGCTTCGAATCGTCGATGCCGGTCGGGAGGCTCGCGGGGTCCGAGAGCACGGCCGCGGCGACCATCGGTCCGAGCACGGGTCCCTTACCGGCCTCGTCGACGCCGAGATACACGCGTCACTGGTCGTTGGGGACGGATAAATACGTTCAGAAAGCGGCCGGGAACGGCCGGCCGTCGGTCCCTTCAGTCGAGGAGGACGGCGTTGACCTGTCCGGACTGACCGGGGCGCGAGGTGACACGGGCGCGGCCGGCGGACGTGTCGATGATGGCGCCCTTCGTGACGATGTTCCGGCGAGCGTAGTTGACGTTGGAGGGGTTGTCGACGACGTTCTCGATCTCGGCCTCGCTGACCTCGCTCCCGTCGGCGACCTGCGCGACGTTCGTCGAGAGCGCGCGGACCTTCTTCTCGTTACCGCGGGAGTCGATGTACTGGACTCGCGTCTCGCCGACGGTTGTCTCGGCCGGCTCTCGCCCGAGCTGGTGGCGCTTCTTGTTCGAGGCGTGCTTGAGTCGGCCGCCCGTCCGCTTGCGCGTGGAACGTCCCTGGTCTTTCATACAGACAAGAACAGCCAGCGAATACTTGAAGCGTTCGACTCGCCTCGGTGCCGAGACGGGACCTGACGGGGCAACGGCCCCTCCCGGGAGGCACGCGGCCGTTGACGCGACGGGCTCACGGCCGCGGAACTCGACGCCCGCGCTTCCAGAACGCGTCGCCCGCGGTCACGCGAACCGATGCTCGAACTCTCGGATTCCCTCGTCGTCACCGACGACGATGAGTTCGTCGTCCGCGTGGATCTGCGTGTTGGGACCGATCTCTGTCAGCGTCTCGTCGCCGCGCTCGATCGCGATGACAGTGCAGCCGGTCGTCTCGCGGACGTTCGCCTCGCCGACGGTTCGCCCGACGAGTCGCGGCACGCGGCTCCTGACGACCTCTATCTGCTGATCCAGTGAGAGCACGTCGCGGTCGTCGAGGACCGTCGAGGCGGACAGGCGGCCGGTGACTCGACCGAGCGAGAGCACGTAGTCGGCGCCCGCTCGATGCATCTTCTGGATGCTCGGGGCCTCTTCGACACGGGCGAGGATCTGCGTGTTCGGCGCCAAGTCGCGGACCACGAGCGTCGTGAACTCCGTCGTGGTGTCGTCGGGAAGCGCGAGCACGACCGTTCGCGCCGCCTCGACGCCTGCGGCACGCAGCGTCTCCGGGTCGGTGGCGTCGCCGACCACGTCGACGCCCTCGGCGTCGGTCTGGTCGACGATAGTGACCGGCAAGTCGGCGCTTCGGATGGCCTCGGCGGCCGTGCGGCCGACCTGTCCGTAGCCGATGATGACTATCTCGCCGGCTCCGAACCGACGCGTCGCGGAGTTCGTCAGCTCGACAAGCCGCTCCAGCTGATCCGATCGCCCGGAGACGAGCAGCACCGTTCCGGGCGACAGCGTCGCGTCCGGCGGGGGCGCCGCGTCGAACTCGCCGTTGAACCACGCGCCGATCACGTTGACGCCGACGCGCTCGCGAACCCCACTGTTCGCCAGCGTCGAGCCGGCTATCGGGCTCCCGTGCGGCACTGACACCTCCGCGAGCTGGAGCGAGTCGCCGATGTCGACCGCCTCACCGAGGTCCGTCTGGAGCGCGGTCGTCACCTTCGCGGCGAGGCTCTCGCCGAGCAGCACCCGCGGCGACAGCACTTCGTCCGCCCCGGCGAGCCGGTGATACCGCTCGCGATCGGGGTCCTCGACGACGCTGATGACGCGCACGTCCGGTGCCAGCTCTTTCGCGGCGAGCACGATGCTCGCGTCGACCCTGTCCGACACGTCGGTTATCAGCGCGCGGGCCTCGGAGAGGTTCGCGGCGGCGAGTCCGTCGGTGGACTCCGGGTCCGCCTGGATCACCGTCTGACCCGCTTCGTGAAGCCGAACCGCGCGTTCGGCGTCCGGTTCGACGATCACGTACGATATCTCGCGCGAGTCGAACTCCTCGATGAGCGCCGCCGACCGCGAGGTGTCCGAACAGACGACGACGTGCCCAGATACCCCCTCGTCCAGCGACGTGGGTGCGCTCGTCGAGAAGGCCTGTTCTAACAGCGGCGTCACCACCACGGGCAGCGCGCCGATCAGCAGCACCATCCCGACGAGGTCCATCACGGCGATGAAGGCGTTCATCTGCTCGCTCTCCCACGGCGCGTCGCCGCCGAATCCGGTGGTCGTGAACATCTCGATCGAGAATCGCAGCGACTCGATCAGCGTGCGCGGATCGCCCTCGTACACCCGCATCCCGTACCGGTAGACGACCGCGGTGAAGATCAGCACGAAGAGGACGAAACCAAAGTACCCGATCACGCGACGCTTCCACGAGTCCATTTGGCTCTCGTACACCACCCACCCACAAAAACGGGCCACGTCCGTCGCCGTCGGAGCCGAAGGTCGATGGTTTAACTCACGGGGGTCTCTAACACCGGACATGGTGCGGAACTCGTCGCGGGAGGAGGATCCGCCGTCGGTCGACGACGTCTTGGACGCGCTGGCCGACGACGCCGCGCGCCGGATCGTGACGGCGCTCACCGAGCCGAAGACGGCGAGCGACCTCTCCGAGGAGTGCGACATCCCCCTGTCGACGACGTACCGCAAACTGGAGAAGCTCACCGATGCCTCCCTGCTCCGGGAGTCGACGGACATCCGTCGCGACGGACAACACACGACACGGTACTCCGTCTCGTTCGACTCGGTGACCGTCTCGCTCGACGGGGCGGACGACGCGCATCGCGACCTGTCCATCGAGTTCTCGCGGCCGGAGCGCACACGGGACGAACGGCTGGCCGATCTGTGGTCTGAACTGCGAGAGGAAACATGACAACACACATAAATTTGGCCATCATCATCGCAAAGACCGCCATCCTACTGCTCGGTGGCAGTATCACCTACCACGCGATCCGCGCGTACGGTAGGACGGGTGATCCCTCGCTGCGTGCGCTCGGGGCCGGATTCGGTATCGTCACCGTTGGCGCATTGGTCGGCGGCGTCTCGCACCAACTCATCGGCGCTCCCCTCGCGGTGGGAATTGCGATAGACAGCCTGCTGACCGCGGTCGGCTTCGGCGTTATCGTCTACTCGCTGTACGTGGATTGACCGCCTCGACGCGCCCGCGGATATCGACACTTAACGAACCCCACTTTCGGTAGCCTTTTGCGCCGCTCCGTCGTCACTTCGCGTCATGAGCGACGCACGCGAGGAGCTCTCTCGCCGGATCGCCGGCGAGATAACGCTCAGTGACGACCCCGGGGCGACGCTCCGGAAGTGGCGGACCGACTTCGACGTCTCGCAGACGGAGCTCGCCGATCAGCTCGAGGTCTCCTCGTCCGTGATCTCCGACTACGAGAGCGGCCGGCGCGAGAGCCCCGGTATCGGCGTCGTGCGTCGGATCGTCGACGGACTGTTGGACATCGACGAGCGCCGCGGTGGTGGCCGGCTCCGCCAGTACGCTCGCGTGCTCTCGGCGGGCTTCGAGAGCGACATCGTCCACGACCTCCGCGAGTACTCCACGGCGGTGCCCGTCGAGGAGTTCTACGACGCGATGGACGCGACGGAGATCGTTCGCGGCGACCAGGACCACGTCAACGGCCACACCGTGATCAACTCCATCGAGGCGATCACGCGGCTCTCCAGCGAGGAGTTCTACCGGCTGTACGGTCAGTCGACGAACCGCGCGCTCGTGTTCACGGGCGTGACCCGCGGCGAGTCCCCGCTGGTCGCGCTCCGGGTCGTGAGTCCGACGCCGAACGCGGTCGTTCTCCACGGCATCGAGGCCGAGGATCTCTGGGACCACGCCGCCGACCTCGCGCGCGTCGATCAGTTCTCGCTGGCGACGTCGACGCGCGACCTCGACGACTGCCTCGCCGACCTCCAGACGCTGTGAGCGGTTCGGCGAGATGGATCGTCGACCCGCTCGAACCGCGGCCCTGAAACCGCCGGCGCCCCTTCCACCGCGTATGACCGACGAGTACGCCGAGCGGCTTCGCGCCAACCGCCGCGAGAAGGACGACTTCTTCGCCGAGCACCCGCAGTCGCCGATCCCGCCCGAACACCGCGACGGGTTCGACGGCCTCGACTACTTCCCGCCCGATCCGGACTACCGCGTCGAGGCGACCGTGACTGTCCACGACGACCCCGAGCCGGTCGAGATGGAGACCACCGCGAGCAACCCGGTCCGGTACCTCCGGGTCGTCACCTTCGCGTTCGACGTCAACGGCGAGGAGCATACGCTCGCCGGCTATCGACAGGAGGGCGAGGAGGGCGCCATCTTCGTCCCCTTCCGCGACAAGACGACCGGTCAGCAAACGTACTACCAGGGTCGATACATGGAGCTGGAGCCCGACGGCGACCTCGACGACGGCGGTGTCGTCACTCTCGATTTCAACCTCGCGTACAACCCCTTCTGCGCGTACAGCGAGACGTTCGCCTGTCCGCTTCCTCCCGAGGAGAACTGGCTCGAGATAGTCGTTCCGGCCGGCGAGCGCGCGCCCGACCTCGAGTAAGCCGCGATCCGCGGCGGTCATCGGATATGGTCATCGAACGAAACGTCGAGTCGCTGAGTCGCCGAACTGCCCGGTCCGCCCTACCGCTCTAACTCGACCGTCAGGTCGGTCGCGATCCACGCGTCCGTGTTCCCCTGCTCCGCGAAGATGGTCCGGTCGGGTGAAGAGCGACTCGCCGCGACGGTCGGGCGTGCGTCCGCCGACTCATCGCCGCTGCGGTCGATCCGGTCCCCAGTGGTCATTACCACTCCGTCAGGGGTACGGCTGGTTATAGGTTTCGGTCGGCCTAAAACGGCGCGGGTCCACGGATCGCGGGACGCGGCGATCCGCGCGGGGGATCGGAGCGCATTACCCAGCGGCGGCCGTCCGCTCCGACGATGACGGATTCGCTTTTCGCGCCGCTCACGCTGCGCGACACCGAGTTCCGGAACCGCGTGATGCTGTCGCCGATGTGTCAGTACTCCGCGGAGGACGGGTTCGCGAACGACTGGCACCGAATCCACCTCGGCTCCCGCGCGGTCGGCGGGGCCGGCGTGGTGATGACGGAGGCGACCGCGGTCGAAGCGCGCGGTCGGATCACTCCCGGTTGTCTCGGCATCTGGTCCGACGAGCACGCCGAGACGATCGAACCGATCGTCGAGTTCGTCCGATCGCAGGGTTCGACGCCCGGAATCCAACTGGCGCACGCCGGGCGCAAGGCCTCGCACCGTCCGCCCGCCGAGGGGGGCGACCCGATCCCCGCCGCCGATCCGACGGTCTGGGAGACGGTCTCCGCGACCGACGAGCCGTATCCGGACGGCGACCACGCGGACACCGGCGAGCCTGCGGCGACCCGCCGGATGGACGTTGAAGATGTCGACGACGTGATCGAGTCGTTCGCCGACGCCGCGAACCGCTCGCTCGACGCCGGCTTCGAGATCGCCGAGGTTCACGCGGCCCACGGCTACCTCCTCCACCAGTTCCTCTCGCCGGTCACCAACGACCGCGACGACGAGTACGGCGGGAGCTTCGAGAATCGGACGCGACTCCTTCGCGAGGTAGTCGCGGCCGTCCGCGACGTCTGGCCCGACGACAAGCCGGTGTTCGTCCGTATCTCGGCGACCGACTGGCTCCCCGACCGCGACTCGTGGGACGTCGACGACTCCGTGCGCCTGGCCCCGCTCCTCGCCGAGGCCGGCGTCGATCTGATCGACGTCTCCGGCGGGGGGATCCACCCTGATCAGCAGATTCCGGGGACGGGGCCGGGGTATCAGGTCCCCTACGCCGAGGCGATCCGCGAGGGAACCGACGTGCCGGTCGCCGCGGTCGGCGGAATTACCGAGCCGACGCACGCCGACGCCCTGGTCCGGAACGGACGGGCAGACCTCGTTGCACTCGGCCGAGAGATGCTACGACGCCCGTATTGGCCGCTGGAGGCCGCCCACGAACTCGGCGCGGAAGTCGAGTGGCCGGTGCAGTACCGGCGCGGCCGCTTCGACTGAGAGATTGCCGGGGACGGTAGACGAGAATTCACCGCACACTCCGACAACACTTATTCTCGTTCCGGGAGCCGACCGCGTATGGAGTACCGACCCGTCCCCGATGAGCGCACCGACGAGTTCGCCGCGTTCATGCGGTACGCCTTCGCCCCCGCAGAGGGGCCGTACGACCCAGACGAGGCGGACGATCACGACACCGTCTCCGAGCGGCGCGGCCTGTTCGACGCGGGCGACGATCTCGTCGCGGTCTGCGCGCATCACTACTTCACGCTCCGGATCCGCGGTGTCGACCGAGACATCGCCGGGCTCTCCGCGGTCGCGTCCCCGCCAGAACACCGAAGGCAGGGGAACGTCCGGCGTCTGCTCCGCGAGTCGCTGACCGAGTACCGCGACCGCGGCGTCGACCTCTCGGTCCTATGGCCCTTCGAGTATCCCTTCTACGCGTCGTTCGGCTGGGCGACCGCCAGCCGGTATCGACGGCTCACCGCGCCGCCGGACCAGCTCGGCTTCGTCGACGAACTGATCGCGAGCGACGGCGACGCGGCCGGGAGCTTCCGCCCGCTCGACGAGGACGACTACGCGGCCGTCAGGTCGCTCCTCGCGTCGATGGCGGAGCGGTACGACCTCACGATGGCTTGGACCGAGGAGTGGTGGCGCGAACGAGTCCTGCAGGGGTGGAAGACGGACCCGTTCGTGTACGGGTGGGAGCGCGACGGTGACCTCCGCGGGCTCTGTCGGTACACCTTCGACGACGACCCCGACGACGCCGAGGAGGCCGTCATGCGGGTCTCCGACATCGCCGTCGCCGACGACGAGGCGTGGTTCCAGCTACTTCGCTTCTGTCGAAACCACGACTCGCAGGTCGGCGAGGTCCGGATTCGTGCGCCGCCGGACGCCCTGCTTCTCGACCTCGTCGCGGACCCCAGCGCCGTCACCTGCGAGGTCGGGACCGGACCGATGGCCCGACTTGTCGACGTGGCCGCCGCCCTCGAAACGCTCGATCCGAACCCGGCGACCGAGGCGACGCTCTCGCTGTCGGTCGACGACGCGCTCGCACCGTGGAACGACGCCGTCTTTCGCGTGGTCGTCGCGCCGGGCTCTGTCTCGGTCGGGCCGCACGACGCCGAGCCCGAGTCCGTCGAGGCGGACGCCGCCGCCGACGTCGGTGCGCTCTCTCAGCTGTACGTCGGCTATCGTTCCGTGGACGAACTCAGTCGAGCCGGCGGACTCGCGGCCGGTGACGGGGGCGAACTCGACGACGACGTCGCCGCCGCGCTCCGCGCCCTGTTCCCGCCGCGGACGACGCACTTCCGCGAGGGGTTCTGAGCCGCCGACTCGGCACCTCACCGTCGGCTTCGGCGCGTGCCTGTCTCGGCCGGCCTTTTTATTCGCGCGACGCGTACCACGTGGTATGAGTTCCCGCGACGACCGACGCGACGACGAGCTCGAGGAGCGCCTCGACGAGCTCGAAGACGTTCTGACCGAGCTTCGCCGCGACCTGCGGGAGTCCGGCCGCGACCGACGCGAGCCGCCGCGGCCGCCCAGCCTCTCCGAACTACTCCGGTTCACCGAGCAGTACACGATTCCGACGGTCATCGCGCTGTTGGAGACCACGATAAAGTCGCTCGAACTGCTCCGCGGAACCCTCCGGATCGCCGACCCCGGCCGGAATCTCGCCGACGACGCCGGCGCGACCGCCGACCGCCTCGCCGACGTGCGCGACGGCGCGAGCGCCGGCCTCGCCCGGTCGCTCGCCGAACTCCGGACGGCCCTCTCAGAGGCCGACCTCCCGGAGGAGGCCGCCTCGCGGTCGATCATCGCCGAGGCCCGGGACCTGACCGCAGAGATCGAATCGCGGATCGAGGAAGGTCGGCGACAGGCCGACGCCGCGCGGCGGCCGAACCGTCGCAGCGACCGGGACGCGGGGCGGGATCGCGACGATTCCGGCCGCGCCCGCGGCGTTCGGATCGACGTGACCGACCCCGACGCGGAGTCCGAGGAGACTGCGGCCGCCGGTGAGGCCGAGGCCGCGGACGACCCGGCCCCCGAGGTCGACGTCGAGTCCGAGCTAGAGTCGATCAAGCGCGAGGTCGACGGGGACGACGCGGACGAGGAGGAAGAGGACGACGACGCGGACGACACGGCTGACGAGAGCGGCGACTCCGCGACCGACGACGACGCGGACGAGACCTGAGTACCCGCTCGCCGCGACGACCTCGCGTTCGAACTTAAAAATCCACGCCGAGGACGTCGGCGACGCGCTCCGCGGAGTCGACGAGCAGGGCGTCGTCGTCGGTGAACACTTCCAGCGCGACGGTGCCGTCGAAGCCGTCGAGTTCCGCCGCCACCGCCTCGTACTCCACCTCGCCGGCGCCGACCGGGAGGTGGGTGTCGCCGCGGCGACGCACGTCGTGACAGTGGAGGTGTGAGACGCGGTCGCCGTGGGCGCGGAGGAACCGCGTGATGGCCTTGTTCCCGGCTTCCATGTACGCGTGTCCCACGTCGAAGCAGATCGGGGTGTCGGTCTCCTGGGCGATCTCGCCAAGGACGGAGAGCTGGAGCCCCGCGTGCTGGTGACCGACGTTCTCGACCACGACCTCGACACCCGCTTCGCGCCCGGCGTCGGCGATTCGACGGAGCTGCTCGGCGGCAACCTCGCGGAACTCGACGTCGTCGCGGTCGACGGAAGTTGCGTGGAGGACCGCCTTCTCGGCGCCGAGTTCGCCGGCGTCATTTAAAAGGCGCCGCTGGTAGTCGACGATGGCGTCGTTGACCTCGGGGACGTACGTCGCCAACCGCTGCCCGTACGGGAGGTGGACGAGCAGGTCGCGTCCGTCGAGCGCCCGCTCCATGCGCTCGGGATCGATCGCGCCGGGGACGAGCGTCGGCTCGCCGACCCCGAGTTCGCAGAAGTCGAACCGTGACGGCGACGCCTCAAGGCGGTCGAGGTCGTCGCCGACGGTGAGGCCGATATCCATATCGGCGGTGCGTGCGGCGGCGTGTTATAAGTAGTGTACGGCGTGTCGCGGTGATGCCGTGGTCGAGTTGCTGCCGAACTCAGTCGTCGAGCGGGTTGTCGACGTCGATTTCGCCGGCGTCGATCTCGGCTTCGACCTCTCGGACCGCGGTCACCATGTTCTCCATCTTGCCGTACGCGATGTCGCGGGGCAGGAGCTTCAGGCCGCAGTCGGGCGAGACAGTGAGCTTCTCCGGCGGGACGACGCGGAGCCCCTGTCGGACGTTCTCCTTGATCTCCTCGACCGACTCGACCTCCGCCGTGTGCGCGTCGACGACGCCGAGCGCGAGGTCAGGCTCGAACTCGGGATCGGTGAACGTCGGGATCTGCTCGAAGTCGCCGTTACACAGTTCGACGTCGAACTCGTCGATCGGGTAGTCGTTGATCTCGGGGTAGATCCGCGAGTAGTCGCCGTAGCAGACGTGGAGGCCGATGCGGACCTCCTCGTCGATGCCCGAGACGATGCGTTCGAGCGCCTCGCCGACGATGGCGTGGTCCTCCGGCGTCGTCGCCAGCGCGGGCTCGTCGATCTGGATGTAGCGCGCGCCCGCCTCGACTAGCTTCTCGACCTCCTCGTTGACGAGGTCGGCCAGGTCGTAGACGAGCTCTTCGGTGGAGGGGTACGCCTCGTTGAACGCCCAGAATCCGAGCGTGTAGGGCCCCGTGATCGGGACCTTGACGGGGCGCTCGGCGACGTTCGTGGTGAACTCGAACTCGTCGACGAGCCACGGCTCGTCGTACTCGACCTCCTCGACGACCGAGGGCTTGTCGAAGTAGTTGTGGCCCCACACCTTCACCGGCCCGTTGAACTCGTAGCCGTCGATCCGCTCGGCGAAGAACTCCACCATCTCGTTGCGGCGCATCTCGCCGTCGACGACCGTGTCGAGCCCGGCGCGTTCGTGTTCGTGCGTGATGAGCCGACAGGCGTCGTCGTGGGCCTCGTCGAGGTCCGCGGCGTCGAACTTCGAGTCCGGGTCGTCGACGAGTTCGTCGGCTCGGTTCAGCCACTTCGGCTTCGGGTACGAGCCGACGACGGTCGTCAGCAGGAACGCGTCGTTCGGGTGGTCGTTCGGGCGGAACTGTTCGCGGTTGGCAGACGGGTTTCGGACCATTATTCGAGCACCTCCGCGGCGGCGGCCAGCGTGTTCAGCTTCGCGCGGTACTTGTTCGCGGGCAGGTAGAACAGCTCCGTGTTGGGCGTGAGATACGTCCGGTCGAACCCCTCGGCGGGGATCTGCGACTCGAACCACTCGACGCGCTCCGCGACCGTCTCCGGCTCCTCGACGAGCGTGTTCTGCCCGTCGACGAGGCCGAGCGCGAGCGAGTCGGTTGTGCCGAACTCCTGCACGTTGTACACCGAGTCGTCGCGGTCGCCGGCGACCAGGTCGAGTCCGAGCGCGTCGGCGCCCGCCTCGTCGACGAGGTGCGCGTACAGCTTCTCACCGAGCGCGCCGTACGAGGTCTGGACGACGACGTCGGCGTCGGTCGCGTCGGCGACCGTCGCGATGGCGTCCGTCGCGGTCGACTCCGCGCCCTCGCTCGGCGGGTTCGTCACGAGCGACGGCTCAACGAGGAACAGCGTCTCGTGAGCGGGGAACGCCTCGACCTCGCCGGCGAGGAACTCGGCGATGGCGGCCTGGAACTCGGCCTCGTCGCCGTAGTACTCGTCGCTCGCGAGGTCGGCCAGCGAGTAGGGTCCGGGCAGCGTCGCGGCGAGAGGTGCCTCGCCGTCGATCAGCTTTCTCGCCGACTCCAGTTCGCGTGCCACGTCGCCCGAGAAGTCGAGGTCGTCGACCACGCGCGGGTCGCGGTAGAAGTTGTTGTTGTCGTAGTATCGCACGATCCCGCCGGTTTCGACGCTGTCGTGTACCGTCAGCGGGTGCGCGATCATGTCGTCCCAGCGTCCCTGCCCCTCGACCACGCGGTCGAGGCCGGCGTCCAACTGGTCGTCGACGTACTCCGCACGGACCTCGTCGTACTGCTCGACGATCGCCTCGCTCTCGTCGCCGCTCAACAGGTCGCCCTTCTGGTGACCCTTGAGGTCGGAGAGCGTCTCTTTCGCCCAGTCCGGAAGCGGATACAGCCCCGGCGTGGCCGCGACACGTTCAGTCATCACCAGAAATTCGATATGCCGTCGTATAATATTTGCTAATGCAGTTTATGCTTAAAAGTAATATCCCTTCGGCATCGACTCACGTCGATCGCAGCGCGAGCACGGAGAGGCTCTCGAACGGGAACGACTCCTCGACGACCACCTCGTAGTCGAAGCCGGCATCGTCGACCAGGGCGAGCACCTCGTCGTACCCCGTCAGCGAGGAGACGAGCAGCAGTACCACGCCGTCGGGCGCGAGAACGCGTCCCACGTCCGCGAGGAACGGTTCGATAAGCTCGCGACCCGACTCGCCCCCCGAGAGCGCGTGCTCCATCCAGTCGTCCCACTCGTTGTCGGGGTCGGTCGGAAGGTACGGCGGATTGAAACAGACGGTGTCGAACGCGTCGGCGCGAAACGGTGCACAGAGGTCGGCGACGACGCCCTCCACGCCGCGGTCGCGGGCCTGCCGCGCCGCGTGCGGGTTGAGGTCGCTGCCGACCACGTCGAGGTCACGCTCCTCGGCGACGCGCGCCGCGACCCAGCCCGAGCCGGTCCCCACCTCCAGCACGCGACCGTGCGCCGTCTCGACGGCGGCCTCCGCGAGGAGCCCGGAGTCCTCGGCGGGCTGGTAGACGACCGCCTCGTCGACGCCGCGACGCGCCGCGAGGTCGGCGGCGGTGTCGTCGCTCATTGGCTGTTCTCCTCGCTCCCGTCGCTCGGACTCCCTCCGCCCCGCGTCGTCGCTCGCCCCTCGACCGACGCGTCGAGTTGCGGTCCGGACGCGTCGTCCGTCCGCGCGGAGAGCGTCTGCTGCGGGAACGGGATGACGATACCCTCGTCTTCCAACGCGGTCTTGATCGCGCCCATGGCGGCGGTCTGCGTCCGCCATCGCTTCCGCATGCTCGGGTTCCGGATCCAGTACCGGACGCCCAGGACGACCGCCGAGTCGTCGAACCGCTTCGTCACGGCGTCCGGCTCGGGCATCGCGGCCACGTCGTCGACGTCGGCGACGACGCCTTCGATCACCGACGCCGCGCGCTCGATGTCGGTCGCGTAGTCGACGCCGACTTCGATCTCGATCCGCAGGCGGTTCCGGCGGGACCGGTCGATGATCGAGCCCGATCGCACGTCGTCGTTCGGGAGCGTAATCATCTCACCGTCGAACGACCGAAGGCGGGTGCTCATGATCGAAATCTCCGTGACGGTCCCCTCGTGGTCACCGACCTCGACCCAGTCGCCGACCTCGAACGGTCTGGAGAACATCAGCACGAACCCGGCGAGCACCGCGCCGAGCGTCTGTCGGGCCGCCATCCCGACCACGATTCCTAAAAACCCCGCCCCGACGAGGAGGCCGCCGACGTTGTCGGTGAACAACCCGACCACGACGAGCAGCGCGAAGGTGTACACCGTCAGCTGCGTGAGCCGCCGAACCACCTCCTCCTGATGGTCGGTGAGGATGGTGCTCTCGGCGGATATCTGGCGGATGAGACCGCCGAGAAAGTCGGTGAGCGCGTAGGCACTCGCCAGCAGCACCACCGCGAGCACGACGTTCGACAGCTGGTTCGTGATCGCGGCCGACTCGTACGCGTCGACGAGCGCGCCGCTCCGGTCCCACACTACGAGCAGCGAGAGCGCCCCCACGGCCGTGGCGGCGCCGACGGACGTCGAGAGCAGCAGACGCTTCATCGACGACAGCTCCCCGTCTCGCCGCTTCACCCACGCGGTGAACGCCCGCACGCCGAGCACGGCGGCGACGATCAGCGCGGAGGCGATAGTGCGCCGCACGTTCTCGGTCAGGGTGCCGTAGAGGTCTCCGACGGGTCCGGTGGCGGTGCCGCCGGCGGTCAACAGCTCCGGAAGCGGCGTCGCGGAAGCCGCCCCGACCGCGACGTGCCCGAATGCCGACTGGACGAGCGCGAGTCCCATCTCCGCGGTCACGCCTCGCCGGGCGAGCCGTGCTCGCGGGCCAGTTCGGCCAGCGCGGCGAACGCGGCGGGCTCCAGCGTCCCGGGGCGCCGGCGGAGAAGCTCCTCGTCGGCCGCCTCGACGACGGCCTCGGGCGCGTCGAGCCCGGAGATGTGGGCCGTGTTCCGGATCGCGTTCCGCATCGTCTTGCGCCGCTGGGTGAACAGCGCCTTCACGAACCGGAGGAAGAACGCCTCGTCGCCGACGGCGTAGTCGGGGTCGCGGGGCGTACACAGGACGACGGCGCTTTCGACGGCGGGCTGGGGGTCGAACGCCTCCTTCGGAACGCGCTCGACGATTTCCACGGCCGCGTAGTGCTGCGCCGAGACGGAGAGCCGGCCGTACTCCGACTCGCCCGCGGACGCCACCATGCGCTCGGCGAACTCGGCCTGGAACATCAACACGAGCGGCTTCCCCTCGGGGAGCAAGCGGAAGGCGATCTCCGAGGAGACGCCGTACGGGAGGTTGGCGACGCAGGCGGTGAAGGGCGGGAGGTCGACATCGAGCGCGTCGCCCTCGATCACGTCGAGGAGGCCGTCGTCGACCGCGGTCGCGAACTCCTCGCGAAGGAACGCGGCGAACGTCCCGTCGCGCTCGATCACGGAGAGGTGGCCGGGGGCGTCGCCGTCGCCATCGCCGTCGTCGCTCGCGATCGTCGCCAGCAGTCGGTCAGTGAGCGCCCCCGCCCCGCCGCCGATCTCCAGCAAGTGGCTCGTGTCGGCGTCGTCCGGGAGGTATCCGGGGATTCGGTCGAGCACGCGGTCGTCGACGAGGAAGTGCTGGTCGCGGTCGGGGTTCGCGCGCTCCCCGGCCCGCCGCGCGAGGGCGTCCGGGTCGCGGTCCCCGTACGCCGCGGCCTCACCCGTCGATAAGTCGGTCATGGCCGCGATAGACCGGCGTTCCGGGTAAAAGTCCCGTTTCGAGGCTCACTCGTCGCGCCCGGCGAACGACCGGTACTTCAGGTCGTCCTCGCGGATCTCCTCGACGATCCGTTCGACGATCACCTCACGCGGGCGGTAGAGGCCCGAGACGCGCTCGGACACCTCGTCGAAGCTCTCGAAGGGGCCGCGCTTGCGCTCGTCGAGGACGTTGTTCCGGAGCTGTTTGCCGACCCCGGGGAGCAGATTGAGTTGGTGGAGCCGGAGGGTGATTGGACCGGCTTCGTTGTAGAAGTCGACGAACCGCCGCTCGTCGGCGTCGACGATATCCTCGACCGCGTACTCCACCTCCGCGGCCGCGTTTCGAGTGAGGTCGTCGTACGACACCTCGCGGTACCGACCGACGGCCGGACCGTCGAGCGCGAGGCGGTCGCTCACGGAGACGTCGGCGTCATCGTCGAGGGAGAGTTCGTACAGCCGGAACGAGTTGGTCCCGAGGCCGTACGCGACCGGCGATTTCCGTGACGGGGGGCGATCGTCGTCCGGTCGCCCGTTCGGTAACACGTCGAGTAGGACGGCGATGGGGCCGTCGTCGTCGTCCGCCGCGTCGGGCGCGTCGGTTTCGGAATCGCTCATGCTCGATTCATCGCCCCGTACGGTGAAAAAACCGCTGCCGCGCGGGCCTATCGTGAGAACTCGATCGCGGCGCCCTGCCCGAAGCCGACGCAGAGCGTCGCGAGTCCGCGGTCGGCGTCGCGTTTCTGCATCTCGTGGAGCAGCGTCACGGGCAGGCGCGCACCGGAGGCACCGAGCGGGTGCCCGATGGCGATTGCGCCGCCGTTGACGTTGTACCGCTCCTCGTCGACGCCGAGTTCGCGGCGGGAGTACTCGCACTGCGAGGCGAACGCCTCGTTGAGTTCGACCAGGTCGTAGTCGTCGATTGTCGTCCCGGCACGGTCGAGCAGGCCCCGCGTCGCGGGCACCGGACCGATCCCCATCACGGTCGGGTCGACGCCGGCGACGTTGTTCGTGCCGACCTCCGCGAGCACGTCGAGCCCGTGGTCCTCGGCGAACGCCTTGCTCGTCACCAGCGTCAGCGACGCGCCGTCGGATATCTGCGAGGAGTTCCCGGCCGTGACCGTGCCGTCGCCGGTGAACGCGGGCGAGAGGCCGGCGAGCTTCTCGGCCGTCGTATCCGGGCGGATCCCCTCGTCTTCTTCCACGAGGCCGTCGTCCGTCTCGACCGGAACGATCTCGTCGTCGAACCGGCCCGAGTCGGTCGCCTCGGCCGCGCGCTGGTGGCTCCGGGCCGCGTACTCGTCTTGGGCCTCGCGGCTCACCTCGTACTCCTCGGCCACCTTCTCGGCGGTCATCCCCATCTGCAGCTGGAAGAGGTTGTACTGCTCCGAGAGCTCCGGGTGAAGGTGCTGGTAAGAGTCGCCGTCCATCGGAACGCGGCTCATGTTCTCGACGCCGCCGGCGACGATGCAGTCACGGTTCCCCGCCGCAATCGCGTCCGATGCGGAGATGATCGCCTGCATCGAGGAGGCACACCAGCGGTTGATCGAGGTTGCGGGCACGGACTCGCCGAGTTCCGAGAGCAGCGCGATGACGCGGGCCACGTTGTTGTCCTGCTCGGTACGCTGCTGGGCGACGCCCCACATCAGGTCGTCGACGTGGTCGCTCGTCAGCCCCGTCTCCGCAAGCGTGTGGTCGATGAGCGTCGTCGAGAGGTCCTCACTCCGGACGTCCTCGTAGACGCCTCCGTCTCTTCCCTGCGGCGTTCGGTAGGCGGCGGCGATCACCGGTGTCGTCTCGTCTGTCATGAATGATCACAGGTCCGTGGTACTCTTAAATGGCCGTGGAACAGGCGGAAATATGCCCGGAGTTTACGGTTTACTGACTCCGTTGACAGTTACACGCGTGCTATTGCCGGGTATGACCGCCGACAGCGGGCGAGCGTAGCACAGAACCGTTCTGCGAGCGAGCGTAGCACAGAACCGTTCTGCGAGCGAGCGCAGCGACATCTGCGACGACGGTACCTGCTCAGTTTCGTGTCTTATCGGATATCCAGACAGTGTCACAAATCAGTAGAAATTGTTATATTCTGGTCCGCCATCATGATTACTGATTAACATGAACAACCCAGACAATACGACTCGTCGCCGACTGCTCCACGGTGTCGCGGGGGCAACGGCGCTCACGGCCGTCCCGGTGGGAACCGCGCTCGGTAGCACGGCGAAAAGCAACTTCGAAGACGAAGACGGCAACGGCATCCCCGACGAAGGCGAAGTCGTCACGGGCGCGTACAAGTCGCGGTACGCCTACGACGCGAACGGTGACTACTACTGAGACCTGGGCGACGGTCGCACGCAAGGCACCGTGAGCGGGTTCGACGAACTCGACCAGTCCACCATCACCAACTGCTACTACAAAGTGCAGTACCGGGGCACGTTCGAGAACGACCCGTTCCTCGACTCCGGGTGGGTGAAGAACCAGATCAACTGCCGAGGCTACGACGACAACGGCACCTACAACTACACCATCGTTCACGAAACCGACCCGCGGTACACCGGCGACCGTCCCGAAACCTTCGGCGGTGACTGGGAGTACCACGTCGACGTCGAGGGCGGGTTCGGAAACAAGTTGACGCGCCCGCAGAACCCGTCCAACCGGTAATCGGTCGTTGGCCGCCCCCGACGCCGGACCTCCCTGTTCGGCCCAGCCCTATACCCGAACGCCGACGGAGGAGCTCAACAGGGCCTATTTCCGTTATCCTCGCGAATGGTTATCATGGTAACTGATGCGATCGTCGAGTCGACCGAAACAGGGCGGGAACGGCCACGGCTGCGGCCACAATATTTTCGGCGTCGGATCACTCGGGGTCGCCTTTTCGGTCGCGGACCTGATCGACGACTGAGTCGCGTTCAACAGACCCGAATCAGTCCGAGAGAAGCGACTCGCCGGTCATCTCCGCCGGTCGATCCACCCCGATCAGGTCCACGAGCGTCGGGGCGATGTCGCAGAGCGAGCCACCCTCGCGGACCGTCCGTCCGCCGTCGTCGCCGTCGGGCGTGAGGTAGACGAACGGGACCGGGTTGAACGTGTGAGCGGTGTGGGGCTCCTCCGGAGTCCCCATGTCGTCGGCGTTGCCGTGGTCGGCGGTCACGACCGCGTGGCCGCCCGAGTCGGCGACCGCGTCGAGGAGCCGACTGAGCTGGGCGTCGACGGCCTCCACCGCCGCGACCGCGGCGTCGAAGTCGCCGGTGTGACCCACCATGTCCGGGTTGGCGTAGTTGAGGACCATCAGGTCGGGGTCCTCGGTCTCGATGATACCGATCGCCTCGTCGGTGAGCTCCGGGGCCGACATCTCCGGCTGCCGGTCGTAGGTGGGGACGTCGGGGCTCTTCACGATTTTGCGCAGTTCGCCGGGGAACTTCACCTCGCGACCGCCGTTGAGGAAGTACGTCACGTGCGGGTACTTCTCTGACTCGGCGATCCGAAGCTGGGTGAGGTCGGCGTCGGCGACGACCTCGCCGATGGTGTTCTCGGGGATCTCCGGCGGGAACGCGACCGGGAACTCGAACGTCTCGTCGTACTCGGTCATCGTCGTCATCCGAATGTCGGGCTGGTCAACCTCGAACGACCACTCGGGTCGGGTGTCGGTGAGCAGGCGGACAAGCTGGCGGGCGCGGTCCGCCCGGAAGTTGAAGAATATCACCGCGTCGTCGTCGCTGAGGGGCGGCTCGTCGTCGACGACCGTCGGCTCGATGAACTCGTCCGTCTCGCCGCGGGCGTGGGCCTCGGTCGCGGCCTCGACCGCCGTGTCGGCTCGGTGGGGCGCCTCGCGTTCGACGATGGCGTCGTACGCCTTCTTCGTCCGCTCCCAGTTCTCGTCGCGGTCCATCGCGTGGTACCGTCCGGTGACGGTCGCGACGTCCCCCGTCCCGCGCTCGTCGGCCTTCGCCTCCACCTCGGCGAGGAATCGGTCGGCGATCTCCGGGGCCGTGTCACGGCCGTCCGTGAACGCGTGGGTCGTCGCCGGCACCCCCGCGTCGGCCGCGGCGTCGATCAGCGCGAGCAGGTGTTCGACGTCGGAGTGGACGCCGCCGTCGGAGACCAGCCCCATGAAGTGGACCCGCCCGCCGGTCGATCGGGCGTGCTCCAGCGCCCCCGCGATGGCGTCGTTGTCCGAGAGCGACCCCGCTTCGAGCGCGTCCGTGATCCGGGTGTACGCCTGCTTGACGACCCGTCCCGCGCCGATGTTCAGGTGACCGACCTCCGAGTTCCCCATCTGCCCCTCGGGGAGTCCCACGCGTCGCCCGTGGACGACGAGCCTCCCGTCCGCACCGCGCTCGGTCGCGTCGTCGAACGTCGGCGTGTCGGCGGCCGCCACCGCGTCCCGACCGGCCGGACGCCCCGAGGGGTCGACCGGGTCGCCGTCTTCGCCCGCACTGTCGTCGCCCGCACCGCGTCCGAGTCCCCAACCGTCGAGGACGATAAGCGCCGTTTGCATACTCTCTTGTTCCCCGCGGCGGGGTAACTACCCTTCGCTCCGTGCGATCCCAGCACGGCACCCGCACGGCCGTCATCGCCCGTGATCGTCACGCGACGCCGGTCCGCGTACCGAGGTGCGGCCGGTCGCGCGCCGTAAGTCAGCCTTTTATATATCCGACGCTAACCATACGTTAATGGACTCCGCGGTACTGCTCGATCTCCTCGGCAACGAGAACCGGCGGCGCATCCTCCGGCTTCTCGCCACCAAGCCCTGCTACGTCACGGAGATCTCGGAGTACCTCGACGTGAGCCCGAAGGCGGTCATCGACCACCTGCGGAAGCTGGAGGAAGCCGGGCTGATCGAGTCGACGACCGACGACCAACGCCGGAAGTACTTCCGGATCTCTCGGAGCCTCAGACTGGAGGTGAGCGTCTCGCCGTACGGCTTCGGCGCGAAGAGCGCCTATCCCGCCAAGAACAGCCTCGACATGTCCGGGCGGTGTCCCCACCTCACCATCGAGGCGCCCGACGGGTCGGGCACGTCGAACGACATCGCCGACCTCGCAGGGGAGTACGCCCGACTCCAGGACCTCGACCGCGAGCTCTCGCTGGCCCAGCGGTGGGTGCAAGGACGGGTCGAGGACGCGCTCGCGAAGATCGAGGAGCGACTCGGCACTGAGGCCGACAGCCGCTTTTACGCCGCGATCCTCGCCGCGGTCGTCGAAACCGACGGCACCCCCGCGTCCGTGGCCGACGAGGTCGGCGCCCGCGAGAGCACCGTCGCCGACGCGCTGGGCCGACTCGCCGACGTCGGCGTCCTCGCCCGCGAGGGCGACGGTGACGGCGAGCACTACCGCGTCCGGTAGCGCGCCGGCGTCGATTTCGTCGCCCCTCCCAGCACGTCCGGCCGCTTCCGGAAGCTTTTGAACTGCGCCCCGAGGAGATGGCGTGTGACCCGAGCCCGGAACCTCGCGCTGTTTGTCGTCCTCGCCGCGATCTGGGGATCCGCGTTCATGGCCATCAAGGCCGGGCTGGCGTACTTCCCGCCCGTGCTGTTCGCCGCGCTCCGGTACGACGTCGCCGGCGTCATCATGCTCGGGTACGCCGCATACGTCGTCGACGATCCGATTCCGCGCGGACGCGACGAGTGGGCCGTCGTCGCGGTCGGCTCGACGCTGATCATCGCCGCCTACCACGCGTTCCTCTTCATCGGCGAGACCGACCCGGCCGTGACGAGCGCGGTCGCGGCCGTGATCGTCAGCCTTTCGCCCGTGTTGACGACCGTGTTCGCGCGCGCCTTCCTCCCCTCCGAGCGGTTGACGGTCGTCGGCGTGACCGGACTCCTCGTCGGCCTCGTCGGCGCGGTCGTGCTGGCCGCACCCGACCTCTCGAACCTGACGGGCGGCGGCGCGGTCGCGAAACTCCTCGTCCTGCTGGCGGCGGCCTCGTTCGCGCTCGGGTCGGTGCTCACCCGCGCGTCGGACTCCGACATTTCCATCGAGACGATGGAAGCGTGGTCGATGCTGCTGGGCGCGCTGTTGATGCACCTGCTGTCCGTCGGGCTCGGCGAGTCCGTCAACGCCGTCTCCTGGACGACCGAGGGGATCCTGTCGCTGGCGTACCTCTCGGTCGCCGCCAGCGGGCTCGGCTTCCTCATCTACTTCGACCTGCTCGACCGACTCGGCCCCATCGAAATCAACCTCGTCTCCTACGTCGCCCCGATATTCGCCGCGGTCACCGGCTGGCTGTTCTTAAACGAGGGGATCACCCTCAACACCGTCGCCGGCTTCCTGATCATCTGTCTCGGCTTCGTGCTGGTGAAGCGGGCGGCGTTCCGGTCCGCGCTCCGCGAGTACGGCATCGCCGGGTAAGTCGCCTGGACGGCGTATGCCAACTCGACGCACACTCACCGATCCTATTAGCCGGTGCTGCGAGACTGGCCGTCGCGAGGGGCTGTTGTGAAACACCTGACCTTCGCCGACGCGAGAGTCCACGACGAGATTAATACACTATCTCACAGACGGAGTGAATCGAGGCCACGAACTACCGGAATTCGGTTGCCTCGCCGGCTGAGACGCGGTTCTTACACACCCGCCGTGAGCCAACAAACACTTATCACGCCCGAAACGAATCGGGGTCATGTCCCTCCCCGACCGAACGAGCGGTACGAACGGAATCGTCGGCGGCGCGGCCGCGGGCGCCGTCGCGTACCTTCTCGGCTACCTGTTCACGTACGTCACCCAGCAGTCGGCGGTCGAGGAACAACTCGCGGGGGTCAACTTCTTGGCCGACCTGTTCGGCGGGGACCCGATCCCGGTCTGGAAGGCGATCGGGTGGGTGTTCTACAACGGACACTTCGTCAACACCCGAATTCCGTCGCTGGTCGGCGGCTCTCGGACGGTGAACCTCATCTCGCAGGCCGAGGGCGGATCGCTGTCGCTGCTGTTCGTCGTTCCGCCGGTCCTGCTGTTCCTCGCCGGTCTCGTCGCCGGTCGGGTCGCCGGGGCGACGGAACTGGTCGACGGTGCGAAGGCCGGGTCACTCGTCATCGGCGGATACCTCCCGCTGGCCGTGATCGGCGCGCTCCTCTTCCGGTACTCGGTCGGCGACGGGGCGGTCGCTCCCGACGTCGTCACTGCCGTCCTTCTCGCCGGGGCAGTGTACCCGGCGGGCTTCGGCGCCGCCGGCGGCGCGGGGGCGACGCTGCTGAGCGACTGACCGAACGAGCGTCCGCGCGAACGTCAGCAGAAGGGTCGCTTGCCTGCCTCCCGAACTCAGTAGTCGTCCGGGTCGGGGTCGAATCGGTCGCCGTACTCTCGAACCGGGTCGACCGGTCGGCCCTTGTCGGTCTCCGGTGCGACGTAGTCGATGAACGCCTCGACGTCGGGTTCGCGAACGCGGACGTCGACGTTGATTTCGCCGAGTTCGTCGGACTCGCCCACCGCGAAGTTGACGATTCCCTCGAACGCGGCCTGCTTTTTTAAGGAGAACGCGAACCCGTCCTCGGTACTGTTCCGCAGGAACACTCGGCGGGCGGTGTCGAGTATCTCCTGTTCGTGAAGCACGTCGGAGAAGGCGTCGAGGGTGTGCGCCTCGGCGACGAGCAGCCCGTCTTCGTGGACCGGCTCCGCGTCGGGGAACACGTTTCGCACCGCGTCGTCGACCCGGTCGGTAACCTCAGTGTCGTGGACCGGGACCTCGATTCGCACGTCGATGCTGTAGATCACGCGCCGTCACCTCCGGCGTTGGCCGGCTCGGCGGCGTCCGGGTCCGGGTCGGCGGAGCCCTCCGCGTCCGCCCCCGCCGAGACCCCCAGCACCTCGCGAATGCGAGTCCGGAACGCCGCGAGCGTTCCCGTGTTGTCGACCTCTACATCGGCCCGTTCGAGGGTGTCGCCGAGGCCGAGATCGATTTCGCGCTCGTCGCGCTCGCGGAGGGCCTCGAGGTCCGAGTCGGAGTCGTCGCGACCCCGATCGTCGAGGCGCTCGGCGCGCAGTTCGAACGGCGCCCGGATCGCCACGAGGGTGAAGTCGTCGCCGAACGCCTCGCGGAAGCGCTCCAGTTCGACGGTGGAGCGCAGGCCGTCGACGAGGACCGCGTCGCGGTCGCTCTCCGCGGCGGCCTCGCGGATACGCGGCAGCGTGCGGGCGGCGATTGCGTCGTCGCCCTCCTCCTCGCGGAGCGCCCGCGCGATCCGGCCGTGGTGCTCGGCGGGGTCGAGTCCGCGGCGGCGGCACTCCGCCCGGATTACGTCGCCCATCACGACGACCGGGATGCCGGCCGCCTCGGCCACGTTCGCCGCCTCCCCCTTCCCGCTTCCGGGGAGCCCGACGGTTCCGATAACGTTCATTGGCGCGGAGTAGTCCCGTGCCGGACTTAGGTCTGCTGTTGAGTCACGGCGCCGGTCCGAACCGTCGGCGTTTTTTATATCGGGCGGCAGAGTACGAGACGAGGGCACGTAGCTCAGCCAGGATAGAGCGTCGGACTTCTAATCCGATGGTCGTGGGTTCGAATCCCATCGTGCTCGTTCGATGCCGTCGCACTCGTTCTCGCGGGCGGAGTGGCTCGTCGCCGATTTGGAGCAACCGACGAGCGTCACGAGCACCGGTGACACACGGGGAAGCGGCCGGAACGGGCCGCGGTCGGCTCCGCCGCCACTCGCGATGCGATCTCTTAGTCGGCCACGCTCGGCGTTCCGAGGTACTCCTCGTTGAGTTCGTACTCGCCCTCGTCGTTCTCGATCAGGTACTCGCCGTAGTAGGGCACCCGATTAGCTACCACTTCCTCGAACGTCTCCGCGATTTCCTTGCGGCTCATCTCGCCCATCGACCGAAGGTCGTCGTTGCGGTTGAGACAGCCTTTTAAATACCCTTCGTGGGTGACGCGGACGCGACCGCAGTTCGCGCAGAACGACTCGTTCTCGACGGGGTCGACGATTTCGACCATACCGCCGCCCTCGCCGTCTGCGTTCTCGCCGACGAAGTAGCGCTTGCGGTCGTGCATCTCGCGGTGCTCGACACGGTCCGCCTTCCCGGCGAGCCAGTCGTGGACGCGCCCGATGTCGATGTTCCACTCCGGCTTCCCGGTGAGTTCCGGCATGTACTCGATGAGCTGGAGCTGGAGCCCCTCGTTCTCCGCCACGTGGTCGACCATCTCCTCGACGTAGCCGGCGGTGTGCGTGAAGACGACCATGTTGAGCTTTACGGGGTCGAGGCCGGCGTCGACGGCCGCCTTGACGCCTTTTAAGACCTGCTCGTACGCGCCGGATTTGGTCACCTCGGCGAAGTCGTCGGGGTCGAGCGCGTCCTGCGAGACGTTCACCCGGTCGAGTCCGGCGGCCTTCAGGTCCTCGGCGCGGCCGGGGAGGAACGTCCCGTTCGTCGTCATCGACACCTCCATCGAGTCGGGCGTGCGCTCGATGATCTCTTCTAAGTCCTGTCGGAGCATCGGCTCGCCGCCGGTGAACTTCACCGAGTCGACGCCGTACCCCTCGACGACCTCCAGAAAGCGAACCACGTCGTCGGCGCTCATCTCGTCCTCACTCGGTTCCATCGGGCCTCGCGTGTCGCCTAACCCCTCGTTGTGACAGTAGACGCAGTCGAAGTTACAGCGGTCGGTAAGCGAGATCCGAACCCCCGTCACTTCCCGCCCGAAATCGTCCGCGAGTGGCCCGGTCATGACAAGTGAAAGCAGGCGTGATCGCTTAAACATCTGGGTCGATCGTGACCGGGCGAAACGATCACCGGTTACGCCCTCCGAAGGGGGTTCGACTGACACCGCCGCTGTGGCCTCGACCGGCGCGTCGTTCAGAGCCCGATTCGGAGCCCGTCGCTCGCGACCTCGACGTCGCCCTCGAACCCGGCCTCGCGGACGCTTCGGATCATCTCGCGCTCTCTGCCGCCCGTGTGCGGGTAGAGGTGCGACAGCAGGAGGGTATCGACGTCGACCCCCGCGAGCGACTCACCCAACTCGGTGGGGTTCGGGTGGTTCGACACGCTCGTCCCGTCCGGGAACGAGCAGTCGTGGACGAGCACGTCGCTCCCGTCGGCGAACGACGCCATCCCCGCGAATGCCTCGGTGTCGCCCGACAGCGTGAGCGGGCCGTCGGCGGGGTCGATATCGGTGCCCGGCGGCGAGAAGCGGTACGCGAGTCCGTCCATCGAGTGACGGGTTTCGCGGGCGGCGACGTCGAAGCCGGCCGCCACGAACGGACGCGTCGCCGACACCTCCCGGACCGCGAGGTCGACCCGACCCTCGAGGTAGTCGTGCACGTCGAGGAGGCCGTCGACGAGCGATTTGGTCCCCGCGGGACCGACGACCTCGAGGTGTTCCGCGCCCGCCAGCCATCGGGCCTTCAGGAGCGGGAGCAGCGCCGCGACGTGGTCGAGGTGGTGATGCGTGAGGAGGACCGTCGAGACCCCCTCGTAGCCGGTCTCGGTGGCGGCGAGTCGCTGGAGGACGCCGCTCCCGCAGTCGACGAGGAGCGATCGGTCGCGATCGTCGAGGAGGTACCCAGCCTGCGCGCGCTCGGGGACGGGCATCGCGCTGCCGGAGCCGAGGACGGTGAGTTCCATGCGGCTCACTTGATCAGGAACACCGGGACTGTCGCGTCGTCGGCGACGCGGTCCGAGACGCTGCCGAGCGACCGGATGCGCTCGCGCGGCGACTTCCCCTCCGGACTCATCACGATCACGTCGATCCCGTTCTGATCGGCGTACGAGACGATCTCCGTGTCGGGCGTCCCTCTGGCAATATGCGTCTCCACGTCGAGACCGGCCGCCTCGGCACGCTCGGCGACCGCAGCGACCGCCGTCTCGCCTTGCGCCTCTAGGTCCGCGACGACCTCGTCGTGGAGTTCGCCGGAGTTCGCGGTCGTGACTCGCTGGTCGACGACGTACAGCGCGTGAACCGTGGCGTCGTGGTCGCTCGCCAGCCGAACTGCGTGATCGAGCGCGCGGTCGACCGCCTCACTTCCGTCGGTCGGGACCAGGATGTCGTCGTACATACCCACCGGTTCGAGCGGCGACCCATTAACGATGGGGCATCGCACCCGAGCGCCGGGAACGCGGCCCGCCGATCACCCCGCCGGTCTACGTCTACTCCGTCCGCCACGGCCCGCCGATCTCCTGGCGCCGCATCGACTCCGCCTCGCCGTCGCGGAAGACGCTCACACGCCCCGTCTCCTCGCTGAGCGTCACCGTCGCCACGACCTCCGGCCGGACCGAGGTCTCGATCGCGCTCATGTGTCGCGACCCCATCCACGGCTCGTAGCTCACGTCGTCGACGAGGCCGGACTCGCCGCTCCGGGTGCCGAGGTCGCGGAACCGGACCATCTGCTCCTCTATCTCGCCGTCGACCGCGACAACGACGCCGCCGTCCTGCTCGACGCTCACCGGACCGACGGCGTCGACGAACGCCTCCTCGTCGAACACGGACGCGCAGCTCTCGCGGGGCCATCGGTTGTCGCCCATCGCGTCGGCGTACGCGCCGAAGTCGCGGTCGGCGACGACCGCGAAGTACAACCCCGGCCCCTTGACGTGCGGCTCCTCCCACCCGTCGAACTCGACGCTGACGTGCTCGGCGCAGTAGGTCAGCCGATCGACGACCTCCCGGACTCGGTCGTGGGCGCTGTATTCGATCGCCAACCGACTCATCCCCCCGCCCCGACCCGCCACGCCTGCATCTGCTGAACTGTCATACCTACGAGAACGAGACGAGCACCTAAAATGGCTGTCGTGTCGGCCTCGCCGACGCCGGACCGATCCGTTCCGCGTTCGGGCCCCGATCTTACGGCAGGAACAGTCGCGCGTCGAACCGGTCCGCTCGAACGAGGCCGACGCCGAACGCGGCGGCGACGGCTACCGGGAGGAGGTTGCCGTACCAGAGGTTGATCCCGCCCCAGAGGATCACGAAGCTCACCATGTCGTCGAGCATGAAGTCGCAGTCGTACAGCCGGTCGCGAAGCGTCGTCCCCGCGAACGCCCGGTCGAGCGTGACGACCGCGACGGTCGCCGACACCACCCAGCCGGCGTAGTTCGAGAGCGGGACGCCGTAGAAGCTCCCGCCGCCGAAGCTCCAGAAGCCGAGCGACACCGCCCCGGGGTCGAGGACCACGTCCATCGCGACGACCGCGGCGATCACCGACGCCAGCCGGAGCCAGCCGTTCGACGCGCGCGACCCGAGGAGGAGCAGACACAGGAGGTACGCGTTGACCACGAGCGGGATGAAAAAGACCGGGAGCGCGACCGGGACGCCGCCGAGCATCGGCCCGAGGTCGACGGTGTACTCGAAGGTGCCGTACGGCCACCCCGTGGCGACGCCCACCAACTCGATGACGTAGGTGTACGCGATCAGGACGCCGATCCACCCGAGCGCGCGGCGGTCGATCGCAGGTAACACGCCGACGACGAGCGGCGAGCGCATCACCAGCACGCCGAACAACACGAACCACGGGTTGAAGGCGAACGGCTCCGGCACCCACCCCTCTGCGCTGCCGACGAGCGCGAACGCGCCGACGAGCGGGAACAGCACGGCGATCGTGAACCGATTCTCGCGGACGGTCCGGTCGAGCAGTGCCTCGGTCCCGCGGCGGGTGTCGGGGAGCCGTGCGAGAAGCGCATTCGCGGTCGCTGTCGCCGACTCGGAGGACTCGTCGCTCACGCGAGCACCTCCGTGATCGGGTAGACACGCCAGAGGCCCCCCATCGCCAGCAGGGTGCCGACGGCGGTGTTGAGCGCCGGGAACCACCAGTAGGCACGGTCGACCGACACGGACGACGCGGCGACCCATGCGACGAAGAGCGGGTAGACGCCCAGCAGCGCACCCAGTCGGAGGTCGACCGCGGCGAACGCGGCCGCGGCGGCGGCCCAGCACGCGAAGCAGTAGGCGTACGTCCGCCGCTCGCCGAGCAGGGTCGCCGTCGTCCGGATCCCGGCCGCGCGGTCCGGTTCGATGTCCGGAATCGCGGAGAACGTGTGCATTCCCATCGTCCAGAGCCACGCGCCCGCGAGCGCCGCGGTCGGGGGGTGGCTCCCCGCGACGGTCGCATACGCGGCCGCGCCGGGGAGGACGTAGAGGCCGTTCGAGATGGAGTCGAGGAACGGCGTCGTCTTGAACCGCACCGGCGGTGCGCTGTACCCGACCGACAGCAGGAGGAAACCGGCGAGGTACGGCCACGCGACCCGCGGCGTGACCGCGAAGGTGGCGAGCCCCGCGAGCGCTGACGCGAGCACCGCGACGGCGACGAGGCGACTCCCCCGCCACCGGGCCTCGCGGTCCTCCTTCTTGGGGTTCAGTTCGTCGATGTCGGCGTCGAACGCGTCGTTGACGCCGTAGAGGAAGACGTTGGCGGGCACGAGGAAGTACGCCGCCAGCGCGACCGTCGTCGGCGTGAACAGTTCGCTCACGTCGCTGATGCCGTAGGTGACACCCACCGCGACCGGCCCCGCGAGGTACAGCCAGAAGCGTGGTCGCGACAACACCAGCAGGTAGCGGAGGTCAGCGGCGATCGATCCTCGATCGGTATCGGTCGCTGTGTCGGTCACGGCGTCAATCACGTCGGCTTCGAGACCGCCTCGGCCGTCAGCTGTCCGCTGATGAGACACATGGGGACGCCGATGCCGGGCGTCGTCGTCGACCCCGTGAAGTAGAGGCCGTCGACCTCGTCAGAGGCACGCGAGGGCCTGAGCAGCGAGGTCTGTCGCAGCGTGTGCGCCAGTCCGAGCGCGCTCCCCTGGTAGCTGTTGTACCGGTCGGCGAAGTCGTCGACGCAGAACGTCTCCTCGAAGACGATCCGGTCGCGGAGCTCCGTCCCGGTGTTCTCGGCGATGTCGTCCAACACGAGGTCGCGGTACTCCTCGCGCAGTTCGGGCGTGTCCTCCAGCCCCGGCGCGATAGGCACCAGCGCGAAGAGGTTGCTGTGGCCCTCCGGTGCCACCGTGTCGTCGGTCTCGGAGGGGACACAGAGATAGTACGCCGGATCGTCGGGCCACGACGGGTCGTCGAAAATCTGCGAGAAGTGGTCGTCCCACGCCGTCGGCAACACCAGTGTGTGGTGTTCGAGGTTCGGCACGTCACCCTCGACGCCGAGGTACAGCAGGAACGCGGAGGGGGCGTACGTCCGCGACTCCCAGTACTCCTCGGTGTACTGTCGCTTGCGCGGCGGTAACAGCTCCTGTTCGGTGTGCGCGTAGTCGGCGTCGGAGACGACCAGATCCGAGAGGTAGCGCTCGCCGTCGGCGGTGTCGACCGCGAACGCACCGTGGCGCCCCTCGATCCCCGTCACTTCGGCGTCGGTGACGTACTCCACGCCGAGGTCATCGCCGAGTTCGACGATGCCGTCGACGACGGCGCCGATCCCTCCTTCGGGGTAGTAGACGCCCATGTTGTAGTCCACGTGGCTCATCAGGTTGTACAGCGCCGGCGTGTTGTGCGGCGAGCCGCCGAGGAACACCAGCGTGTACTGCATCAGCTGCTGGAGCTTCGGGTGGTCGAAGTACTCCTCCACGTGTCCCTGCATCTTCCCCAGCAGCGAGAGTCCCCACGAGTACCGGAGTACGTCCTTGTCGACGTAATCGCGCAGCCGCGGGCGGTCCTCGTACACGAAGTGCTCCATCCCGATCTCGTAGGTGCGCTCGGACTCATCGAGGTACGCCTCGAACGCCTCGCCGGCTCCGGGCTCGTACTCCTCGAAGAGTCGTTTGTTCTTCTCGCGCTCCGGGAGCACGTCGACCTTGTCGCCGTCCTTCCAGAACACGCGGTAGTGTGGGTCGAGCCGCTCCAACTCGTAGAACTCGTCGGGAGAGCGTCCGAAGTGGCCGAAGAAGCGCTCGAACACGTCCGGCATCAGATACCACGAGGGGCCCATGTCGAACCGGAAGCCGTCCGCCTCCAGCCGACTCGCACGCCCGCCGAGCTGCTCGTTCTTCTCCAAGAGGGTCACCTCCGCGCCGGCGTCCGCGAGGTAACACGCTGTCGAGAGACCGCCGAATCCGCCGCCGATCACGACGACGGATTCGCCGGCAAAGGCGTCGATATCCGGGGCCACGTCCATGCGATCGTATAGGGACGGTGTCGGTATAAATGCCGGCCAGACGCGGCGAGTGGGTACGCCTAAGTCGACAACGCTCGTAGTGATTTCCATATGGAACCGACGGTTGCGATCACCGGGGCAACGAGCGGAATCGGGCGGGCGGTCGCCGCGGCGTTCGTCGACCGAGGAGCGTTCGTCGCGGTCTCCGGCCGCGACGGTGACGCCGTCGATCGGACCGTCGCGGAACTGAACGCCGGTGCGGCCGAGGCGGGGGACGGCGGGAGCGACTCCACCGAAGGCGAATCTTCCGAGGACGAGACCGCCGGCGTCGCGTGGGGCGAGCGCGTCGACGTCCGCGACGAGTTCGACCTCGAGGGCTTCTTCCAGCGGGCCGCTCGGGAGGGCGGACCGATCGACGTCGTGTTCGCGAACGCCGCCGTCTTCCACGGCGGTCCCGGAAAGAGCCCGACGGACGAGATCTCGTACGCCGACTACGACGACACTATGCGGACCAACACTCGCGGCGTGTTCGCGACGGTCGCCGAGGCGGTCCCGCACCTCGCCGACGACGCGCGGGTACTCGTCCCCTCGGGGTCGGTCGCCCACGAGTCGAAGGCCGGGATGGGCGCGTACGCGGTTTCGAAGGCGGCGGCCGAGGCGGTCGCGCGGGGATTCGCCGCCGACCTCGACGCGACCGTCGGCGTCGTCGATCCGGGGCTCGTCGCGACCGACCTCACCGGGATGGAGCGCGCTCGCGACCCCGCGAGCGTCGCGCCACTGTTCGTCTGGGCGGCCACCGAGGCGCCAGCCGACGAGTTGAACGGGGGTCGGCTCGGGCTCCGCGAGTGGAAGTCGGCGACGCGCTGAGCGGCGGGTTTCGAGTCGAGAGGGCCCCGGCGAGGGGCCGCCGAGGTGGACAGACCCAAGCCGCCGCGGTTCGTAGCCCCGCCGATGCGATCACGACTCCGGGCCGTGGCCCGCCGACTTAGGGCGGCGCTCTCGCGGCTCGGTGACTTCACGGCCGACGCGCTCGACCGTGCCGGCGTCATCGACCGCGACCGGTTCGTCGAGACGCTCGACCTGGCGTGGCCCCGGATCGTCACCGGGTTCGCCATCATGTCGAAGAACACCGTCGACCTGGCGGTCGTCGGCATCGCGCTCGGCGCGCCCTCCGTCGCCGGGCTGGCGTTCGCGTTCGCCTACTGGCAGCTCGCAAAGTTCGTCTCCATCGGCCTCGCCGGCGGGACGGTGTCGCTCGTCTCGCAGAACTACGGCGGCGGCGAGGGCGACCGCGCCGCGCTCGTCGTCAAGGCGTCGCTGCTCGTGTCGCTGGCGCTCGTCGTACCCATTATCGCGGGCTTCGTCGCGTTCGCGGAGCCGCTGATCGCGCTCGCGGGCGGCGAGGGGACCGCGCTCCGGGCCGGGAGCGTCTACCTCGCCGTCACCGCGCCGGCGCTCGCCTTCGAGTTCTTCAACATGATCGCGAGCCGCACCTACGCCGGTGTCGGGGACACGTTCACGCCGATGGTCGTCCGTGCCGGCGGCGCCCTCCTCAACGTCGCGCTCACCGTCTGGCTCGTGCTCGGCGTCGGCCTCGGCGTGCTCGGCGCCGGTCTCGGCACCGCCGTTTCCATCGTCTTCGTCGGAATCACGCTCTCGTGGGGGATGACCGGCCGGTCGTACTTCGGTCGCGGCGCCTCGCCGGTCCCGGTCGGACGCGACGGGCCGTGGATCGACGGCGACCTCGTCCGCCAACTCCTCCGCGTCTCCGCGCCCCTCATCGGGCGTCGGGTGGCCGAGGGAATCGCCGTCTTCCCCCTCCTCTGGATCGCCTCCTCGTTCGGCTCCGCGACCGTCGCCGCTCTCGAAGTGGGGCGCCGCGTCCGGGCGCTTCTCGGGAGCTTCAGCTGGGGATTCTCCATCGCCGCGAGCACCCTCGTCGGTCAGCGGCTCGGCGCCGGCGAAGAGTCGCTCGCGACCGAGTACGGCCGGGACGTGATCCGGCTGTCGGCGCTGGTCTACGTGCTCGCGTCGGCGGCCGTCATCGCGTCGGCCGACCCGATCGCCCGCGTGTTCGTCGACGAGCCGGCGGCCGTGACGGCGACGGCAGCGTTCGTCGTCGTCGCCGCGATATCGGCGGTGCCACTCGGCATCGACGGCTCCGTGACGGGGTCGCTCCGGGGGGCCGGCGACACCCGGTGGCCGTTCCTCGCGTCGATGATCGGGCTATACGTGGTGGCGCTTCCCGCCGCGCTGCTCGGACTGGTGACGCCACTCGGCGTTGCCGCGCTGTACGTGGCGGTGATCGCCGAAAAGCTGGTGCCGGCCGGCCTCAACCTCGCGCGGTTTCGGTCGAACCGGTGGCAGGCCGTCAGCCGGCAGTACCGTCCGGCCGCGGCTGACGGCGACGCGTCGGTTGACGACGGGCCGTCGACGGACTGACCGCCGGCGCGGGCGGTCTCGTACCGATATCGGTCGATTCGGTCCGGACCGTCACGCTCCGATTCGTTACTGGTCGTCGTCCGCGACCGATTCGAGCACTTCGACGCTGCCGGTGAGCTGCCGGTGGACGTACGGCATGTCGATGCCGGCATCGTCGAACGCCTCCTTGACGGCGGTGACGTACTCGGAGCGCACCCGGACGAAGTCGCCGCGATCCGGGTCGGCGATCCACCAGCGCGACTGGAGCCCCACGGCCGAGTCGCCGAGTTCGACGAGTCGGACCGAGACGCCGGGGTCGTCGAGGATATCCGGGTGAGCTTCCGCCTTCTCGACGATGATGTCGGTCGCCTGCGCGATGTCGTCGTCGTAGCCGATGCCGAAGACGAACTTCTGACGCAGCGTCTCGTACGCGACCGGATTGGTGACGGCGTTGTTCGCGAGGTCGCCGTTCGGCACCGTGATCCGCTCGTTGTCGAACGTTCTGACCCGCGAGACGCGAAGGTCGATGTCCTCGACGCGCCCGCTGTTGCCGTCCCACTCGATCCAGTCGCCGACCTCGAACGGCTTGTCCTTCAGGATGAATATCCCCGCGACGAAGTTGCCGAGCAGGTCCTGCGCGGCGAAGCCGACCGCGAGCGCGATGGCGCCGCCGAAGACGGCGAACGCCGAGAGGAACGCGCCGTAGCCCGCCATCGTGAATCCGATGGCTATCGCCGCCACCCAGACGACCGCGTTCGCCACGCTCGACCCGAGGCTGCGAACGGCCTCGTCGAAGCCCCGTGATCCCAACACCCGGTTGACCGCCGGGACGAGCAGGAACTTTCCGAGCAGCAACACGCCGACGAACCCGACGAGGAACAGCGCCACGGAGAGCAGAATCCCCGTCAGGGCCGCACTCAATCCGGCACCGCCGAACTGTAGTGGTACCATCACCCCGTTATTGGGAAGTGTATATAAAGAAACTACTGACCGCGCAGTTGTTTATCGGCGGTCGATCACCGCGGGGACGCTCAGTCGCTCCGCACCGCGAGCGGTCCGTTCCCTCTGGCGACGCCGCGGAGTCGCCGCCCGTGAGCGTCGTCCGCGCGGATCCGATCGCGGACCGCCTGGGGGATCCACGCATCGCGTCCGGTCGGCGCCGGGGCGGGGTCGACGCCCGCCGGGCGGACGTCGTCCGGGAGGTACCGCGCGTAGGTCGGGAGGCGTTCGCGCAGGGCCATCCCGCCGGCGTCGGCGACCGCTCTGAGACCGTCGAGGTCCGGCCACGCGTAGGCGGGGTTGATGTAGTCGTCAGTCACCGGCGAGACGCCGCCGAGGTCGTCGATTCCGCAGTCGACGAGGTCGGCCGCGGGCGAGAGGTTCGGCGGTACCTGCACGGACACCTCCGGCGGGAGCGCGGTCCGGGCCATCGCGACGACGCGGCGCATCGTCGCCGTGTCCGGTTTCGCGAACGCCGACCGCTCGTTCGGGACGACGTTCTGCACGATCACCTCCTGCACGTGGCCGTGACGCTCGTGCAGTTCGCGGATCGCGAGCAGGCTCTCCGCGCGGTCGCGCCATCCCTCGCCAATGCCGACGAGGATGCCGGTGGTGAAGGGGACGCCCTGACGGCCCGCCGCCCGGACCGTGTTGAGGCGCTGGCCGGGGGTCTTGCGCCGTCCGCCGCTGTGGGCGTCGACCTCGGCGGTCGTCTCCAGCATGACGCCCATCGAGGCGTTCACCTCCCGGAGCGTCGAAAAGCGCGCCTCCGTGAGGTCGCCGGGATTCGAGTGGGGCAGGAGCCCTTCCTCCAGAGCGATCTCGCAGGCCCGATACAGGTAGTCGTGAATCGAGTCGAACCCCCACTCGGCGAGCGTCTCGTGAACCGCGACGTACCGCTCGTCCGGATCGTCACCGAAAGTGAACAGCGCCTCCGTGCAGCCGGCGTCGGCGCCGACGCGGCAGCGCTCGCGGACCTCCTCGGGGGAGAGCAGGGATGCCTCGCCCGGCACGTCGTAGTAGGTGCAGTAGGTGCAGGTGTACCGGCAGGCCGTTGTCAGCGGGATGAAGACGTTCCGCGCGAAGGTGAGCCGCTCGGCCGGGTCGACGTCGGCGGGCGTCACCGACAGCAGTTGCTCGACGCGGTCGGCGTCGATGGACAGGTCGATCCCGTACGCCTCGGCACCCGTGAACACGTTCGCCTCTCACGCGGGGGCCTCAAAAAGGATCGCGGTCGCGGATCCGCGCGCCGGCGTCTGCGGGTTTCGTCACTCGCGTTCAACTGTCAATCGCGTTCAACGCCGACCCGACCGTCCGTCGCGTCGAGTGCGAACCCCGCGTCGCGGAGCCACCGCGCCGCGCTCCCGCCGCCCCTCTCGTCCGCCTCGGCGTGGATCAGCACCTCAGCGAGGTCGTCCGGCTCGTCCACGTCGGTTGCGAGCCGGTAGGAGTCGACGACCGCGACGCTCGCACCGACCGCCGCAGCGTTCCGGCGGTGATCGAGGTAGGAGGCGCCGTGGTAATCGACCCGGAAGTCGGGATGGCTCGTGACGAACGCGTTCGTCCCGCCGCCGCGACCGGGCGCGACGGCGACGTCGGTCTCTCGTCCGGCCGCGAACAGTTCTCCGAGCGCCGCAGGTGTTGCGAGCGCGAGGTCGGCCATGACGACGGCGACGGGGTCCGGCTCATTCGACCGCTCACTGAACCGCTCTTCAAGCGCTGCGTTGACGGCGGGCGTCAGGGGACGGTCGTCGACGTCCACGGGGCACGGGAGGTCACCGTCGACCGGCGCGGTGGCGAGCACTCGCGGGTCGCCGCCGGCGGCCGCTATCGTGTCGAGAACGTCGCGAAGCATCGCCAGCGCGAACGCGGCCCGCTCGTCGGGGTCGAGAACCCCGGAGAGTCGCGACTTGGGGCGGTCGGTCGAAAACGGGACGATGACCTCCATCTGGAGGGTCGCCTTAGAACAGGGATTCCAGCTCGTCGCTGTCGTCGCTGACGAGCTCGTCGAGGTTCTCGTCGCTCTCCTGACGGATCTCGTCGAGGTTGTCCTGCGCCTCGATGGCGACCTGCTGGAGCTCCTTGATCCGCGGGACGTTCGTCACGCCCGCCAGCAGGATCACGGTCGCGACGAAGCCGGCACCGCGGTACGGGTAGTCGCCACCGCGAACCTCCATCGAGCCGGTCTGCTCTTCGAGCCACTTCCGCCCGCGCTCGATACCCTTCCGGTTGAGGTACTCCGGCGGTCCGGCGAGCACGAGCAGCGCGCGCTCCGCGCCCTCAATTTCGCAGGGGAGCGTGAGCCGCCCCAGCGCCGCCTTCCGGACGAGGCTGGTGATGCGGTTCGTGGTGTGCGCGCTGTCCAGTTCGTCGCCGTCGTCGTCGTTGCGGAGCCGCGAGAGCAGCCCGCCGGAGGTGCGCTCTTCGACCTCTTCTTCCGCGTAGCCGACGGTGGAGACACCGCCGCCCGAAAGCGTGTTGATGATCTCGGAGGAGTCGACGACGCTCTCCGCGACCTCTTGGCCCTGCTGGATCTCGCCGGCGCCGAAGAGGATGCCGAATCGCCGAACGATCTCGTCGTTAATGTCCGCGTAACCGCCCTGGACGGACTCGCCCGTCTTCCGCCAGGAGTCGTTGTCGAACACCATCAGGTTGTCAACTTCGTGGACGAACGTCTGGAACGAGCGGGCGGCGTTGAGCGTGTAGATACCGCCCTCGTCGCTGCCCGGCAGGATGCCGAGCCCGTAGACTGGTTCGGTGTAGATCCGCTTGAGGTGCTTCGCGAGCACCGGCGCGCCGCCGGAGCCGGTCCCGCCGCCGAGCCCGGCGACGACGAGGAACGCGTCGACCTCGTGGACCGGGATCGAATCGATGGCACCCTGCACCTCGTCGATGTCCTCCTCGGCAATCTCCGCGCCGAGCTCGTTGTCCGCGCCGACCCCGTGGCCCTTCACCCGGGACTGCCCGATGAGTACGCGCTGGTCCTCGGCGATGTGCTCGAGGCCCATGAGATCGGCCTTGGCCGTGTTCACGGCCGCGGCCGCCCGGACTATCTCCGAGCCCGTCCGCTTGTCGTACTCCAGGAATTTATCGACGACTTTTCCCCCCGCCTGTCCGAATCCAATCATTGCAAGTTTCATCGTGTGCTCCCTCCGCCTTTGAAATGAACAGAACGTGATGTCATATTTAAACCTTCGGTTGCCGTTACCATCGCTGATATCCATCTCCTTGAAACGAGCCGTGCCGTGAGAGCGGTTTGGATCTCCTTACCGCCCCTTCGTCCAGCGATCGGCCCGCTCATTGGACACCGAGGTATTCGGCGAGCGTGGTCAGTTCCTCCGGGTCGACGTCGAAGGCGACGACGTCGTTGTCGGCGGTCGTGTTGTCGAACTGTAACGACCGGTACTGGTCGGGTCCCATCGGGAAGCCGGGGATGGCACCGAGCACCGACAGCCCAATCTTGGCGAGTGGCATCGGCAGTGAGACGATGGTGACGCCCTTGCGTTCGGCCTCGTACACGAGGTCGGTCACCTGCCGGAGCGTCAGCGTCTCCGGGCCGCCGATCTCGTAGGTCTCGCCGACGTGTTCGTCGTCCTCCAGGGCGGCGACCAGCATCGGCACGAAGTCCTCGACGTGGATGGGCTGGAACCGCGTCTTTCCGCCGCCCGGAAGTGGGTACAGCGGGACGCCGGGCGCGAACATCCGCTTCAGCCGCTTGGTGAACGAGACGAACTCTCCTCCCTCACCGAAGACGACCGAGGGCCGGAAGATCGTCCAGTCGAGGTCGCTCTCGCGCACAATCTCCTCCGCCTGTCCCTTCGCGCGGATGTACGCCGTCTCGCCCACCGGGTCCGCGCCGAGCGCGCTCAGTTGAACGAACCCCTTGACGTCGCCGGCCTCGGCGGCGTTCACCAGGTTCTCGGTTCCGCCCCGGTGGATCCGGTCGTGCATCGCGTTCCCGCCTTTCGGCTCGAACAGCGGCGAGAGGGCGACCAGGTTCACCACGGCGTCTCGGCCCGCGACCGCCCCCGCGACCGAGTCGTACTCCGTCACGTTCCCGACGACGAGGTCGACGCCTTCCGGCGTCTCGCTGTCGGAGCGGGCGAGGGCCGTCACGTCGTGGCCGCCCTCGACGAGCGCCCGACAGAGGTACGACCCGATAAATCCGGTCCCGCCTGCTACTAAGATATCCATGTCCGTTTAAACGTGAGGCGGCCCCGTAAACCTACCGCGAGACTGGGTGCTCACGCGGACGCGCCTTGGGCCGTACGGCGCTCGTGGAGGCGCTCCGCGGTGTCTCGATTTCCGTCCGATCTCACGCTGTGTCCGCGTCCGGCACGGTTAACACCGGAACCGGCGCGGTTCGCACGGTGCGCTCGGCCACGCTCCCGAGGAGGTAGCGCTCGACGCCCGTCCGACCCCGCGTGCCCATCGCCACGAGGTCGACGTCGTGGTCCGCGAGGTACGCCTGGATTACGCGGGCAGGTGACGACCCGGCCTCAACGTGTTCGACCGTCTCCACGCCCGCCGCCTCGGCGACGGCGGCGGCCGCGTCCACGAGTTCCTCGGCCGACGACACGAGCGACTCGATTCCCGAGTACGCCTCTATCCCGAGGCCGCCGAGGTCGACGACGGAGAGCACGTGCAGCGTCGCGCCGCTTCGGGCCGCGAGCGCCACCGCGCGGTCGAGGGCCGCGTCGGCGCACTCGCTTCCGTCGACCGGGACGAGGATGTCCCGATACGGATACGCTATCGGTTCGCCGCCCGGCTGAATGCTGAGGACCGGGACGCTCGACCGACGAACGACGCGTTCGGTGGTACTCCCGAGTAGTAGCCGGTCCAGTCCCGTTCGGCCGCGCGTGGGAATCGCGATCACGTCGATCGCGTGGTCCGACGCGTACGCCGTGATCGTCTCGGGGACGCCGCCCTGTAACACCGCCGTCACCGTCTCGACGCCGCGTTCTGCGGCCCGCTCCGCGGCCGCTTCGACCACCTCCTCGCCCTCTCGTTCGAGCACGTCTATCACCGTTCGTCCGATCCGCGTGACGCTGTCGTGGGTCGTGTCGGCGACGTTGAGCAGATGGACCGTCGCCCCGTGGTCGGTCGCCACGTCGAGGACGTGGTCGAACGCCGCTTCCGCTCCGTCGCTGCCGTCGGTCGGGAACAGGATCCGGTCGAACATGCGCGCACAGTCGCGTCCGACCGACAAAAAATGCCCGTGCGGCTGGGTGAATCCCCGTCCGGCGCTGCGGTCTCCTCGCTCGCGATCGCCTCGGTTTCGATTCCGAGCGATTCGGTTGCGAACTACTCCCCGGCGTCCTCGTCGCCGTCGGTCTCCGCGTCGCCGTCGTCGAACGGTTCGATCCGAACCGTCGATATCCGGACACCGTCGACGGCCGTGACTTCGAAGCGGTGGCCGTCGGCCTCGACGACGTCGCCCACCTCTGCCGTGCGACCGAGTCCGTCCAGCACGAGTCCGCCGAGCGTCTCGTACCCGTTGCGCTCGAGATCGGTTCCGAGGGCGTCGTTGACGGCGGAGAGCGAGACGGAGCCGTCGGCCTCGTAGCTGCCGTCCTCCTGCGCTCGGATCGTGTGTTCGCCGCGGTCGGTATCGAACTCGTCGCGGAGGTCCCCGACGAGCGCCTCCATCACGTCCTCGACGGTGACGATGCCCTCAAAGGCGCCCCACTCGTCGACGACTGCGGCCATCTGACGTTGCTCCTCGCGGAACTGGACGAGGAGGTCTCCGATGGCGGTCGTCTCGGGGACGACGACCAGTTCCCGGGCGAGATCCGCCGCCGTCGCCGCCTCGTCGCCGGCCTCGCCGGCGCGCAGCACGTCCTTCACGTCGACGAAGCCGATCACGCGGTCGGCGTCCGCGTCGGCCACGACCGGGTATCTGGTGTGTCCGGTTTCCAGTACGGTGTTCCGGATCTCCGGCAGCGCTCGCTCGGCGGGGAGCGTCACCACGTCGGGCCGTGGCACCATCACCTCGCGGGCGACGGTGTCGTCGAGTTCGAAGACGCTCTCTATCATGTCGACTTCGCCCTGGTCGACGTGACCGGCCTCGCCGGAGCGCGCGAGGACGCGCCGGATCTCGCGCTCTTGCATCGTCTCGTCGGTCTCGGAGGCGGGCGGAATGCCGATGGCCCGCGTGAACAGGTTCGCGGTCCCGTTGAAGACGACGATGCCGGGCGCGAAGAGGTAGTACGAGAGCTTCATCGGCGGGGCGAGCAGCAGCGCCATCCGCTCCGCCTGCGCGATAGCGATCGTCTTCGGCGCCAGTTCGCCGAACACCACGTGGAGGAACGTGATGACGCTGAATCCGATCGCGAACGAGACGAGGTGGACGGCGCTCTCCGGCAGGAGCGACCCCAGCGCCGGCTCGATGAGGGCGGCTACGGCCGGCTCGCCGATCCACCCGAGCCCGAGCGAAGCGATCGTTATCCCGAGCTGCGTCGCGGCGAGGTAGTCGTCCAGGCCCTCCATCACGTCCTGTAGCGCGCCCGACCCGGCGCGTCCCTCCTCGACGAGCTGCTCCACGGAGGTCGATCGGACCCGAACGAACGCGAACTCGGAGGCGACGAAGAAGCCGTTCAGAACCACCAACACCAGTGCTCCGACCACTCGGGCGACGGACACCGCGACGGCTACCATCGGTGCCTCCGTGTCGGCGGCGATGCGGGGGAGTTGCTACCCATGTCGATGACTCACCGCCGGGGCACTAAAAATGGCGGCGTGGGTCGTCGACCACGACGCGGCGGCCACCCTCGGGGACCGACGCCGAACTCGGACCCGTCGGTCCGTCCCGGAACCCGGGCCGTTTATTCCCCGGCGCGTCCGAGCGCGACCATGCTGATCACGCTGGAGGGACTCGACGGGAGCGGGAAGACGACGGTGTGGGACGCGCTCCGGGAGCGTTACCCCGACGCGACGTTTACCCGCGAGCCGACCGACAGCTGGTACGGCGAAGCGGTCGACCGCTCCATCGCGGCCGACGACGCCGACCCCCTCGCGGAGCTGTTCCTCCTGACCGCCGACCACGCCAACCACCTCTCTGGGACGGTTGCGCCCGCCCTCGCCGACGGCGACCTCGTCGTCTCCGACCGCTACTCCGACTCCCGGTTCGCGTACCAGGCCGCGACGCTCGACGCGAGCGACGTCTCTCTCGACGTTCCCGATACCCTCGAATACATTCGGGCGATCCACGCGCCCTTCTCTCGACCGCCCGACGCGACGATATACCTCGACCTGGACGCCCGCACCGCCGCCGAGCGCGCGGGGCGCACGAACAAGTTCGAACAGGACGGCTACCTCGCCGCGGTCCGCGACAACTACGAGCGGCTGATCGACGCGGAGCCGGACCGGTTCGTACGCGTCGACGCGACGCGGTCGCCCGAGGCGGTTTTGGCCCGCGTCGCAGCGGTCGTCGCGGACCTGGTCGACGCGGAGTCGTAGTCGCTTACTGCGTGTCCGGAAGCTCGTACTCGTCCGGCGAGGGCACGTAGAGGTAGTCGATGGCTGCGCCGAGCACGACCGGGAGGAAGACGAGTAGCCCGACCAACACTGTCGGACTCCCGAGGTTGACGCCGGCGCCGACGTTGAAGACGCCGGTGAATACGAGCATCGAGATCAGCAGGAGCATCGGTGTCAGGACGATCGTGTACACCACCGCCCCCCACGATGTCGACAGCCGAAGCCGGAAGAAGCGGGTCGTCACCCCGGCGACCAGCGTGTGCAACGCCACCAGCGCGAGGAGGCTGACGAACCCGATCAGCGCGAGCATACCCTCCGTACGGGCTCCCGGCATTTGCCCCTATCGGCCCGCCGCTCCGCGATCAATGTTTAAAAGCAACAGCGGTCGCCGCGCGGCAACCTTTTTAAATAAGACGCCGCAGCCCGGTCAGAACCCGCCGTCGTTGCCCTGCTGGCGCGCCGACGACAGCAGTCCGGCCACCGGATCGGTGTACTCGTATCCGGGGATCACGCCCTGCACGTAGGTCCCTTCGACGAAGTTGATCAGGGCTCCCGCGTCGTTCACGCCGCGCCGCTCGTTGATATCGGTCAGTTCGAAGTCGATGACGATCTCGCCGTCGTCGACCGCGACGACCGGATCGAACTCGTGTTCGCCGCGGGTGACGCCGCCGACGTCGACGACCCGGAGTTCGAACGTCTCCGTCCATCCCTCCTCGACCACGTCAGCGACCTCGTCCGCGGTGGTCGCGGAGAGGGTCGGCACGCGGACGGTCACCGCGAACCGCGTCCGGCCGTCCGCGGCCGGCTCGGCGCGAACCCGCCCGTCGAACGCGGTCGTTTCCGAGGTCCACACGCCCTCCCCGTCGGCGGGCTCGAAGGAGCCGTGATCCGCGAACGCGCGACGGACTCGACCCGGCAGCTCTGTCTCGCTCATACATCGGGAAAGGCGCGGCGCGACCAAAAGCGCGTTGCGTCTCCAGTAGTGGCACGCGGGGCCGGTACTGGTGCGATTTTGTACCTGGCCCGGCGACAGGTGGTATGGCAGCGCAGTTTCTCTCGACCGAGGCGCTCGTCGAGGCGCTCGCGGACGCCTCGTTCGACCGCCCGCCGGCCCTCGTCAGCAACGCCCACGTGACCGGACTCGCCGTCGCCCGCGCGCTCGACGCTCACGACGTGCCCGTGATCGCCCTCGACCGTGCCGGCGAGGGCGGCGCGGTCGACACCGCAGCGGGCGACGCGTCCGCCGCCGTCCGCCACGACGGCCTCGCACCGCCCTCCGACGCCGTGGACTACGCGGGCGCCGTGACCTACCCCCTCGATGACATCGAGGGATTTCGCGAGGACGTAGAGGCGGTCGTGGACGCCGCTGGCACCGACGCAGTCGCCTTCGGCTGCATGGACGAGTGGGCGCTGGCGTACGCCGAGGCCGACCCCGACGGCGTCCGGCTCCCGTTCTCGGGTATCGACACCCTCGACGACGTGTTGAACAAGTCGGCGCTGTACGCGACCTGCGAGGCGCTCGGCGTGCCGTACCCCGAGACCTATCGGTTGGCGGAGACCGCTGCGGCGGCGACGCGAGCGCCGGACGCGACGGTCGACGAGGCCGCCGCGGCGCTCGGCTTCCCGCTGGTGGTGAAACCCGAACTCAAGCGCGACTTCGAGGAGGCGTTCGGCACCAACGTCATCGAGGTCGCCGACCGCGAGGAGTTCGCCGACGTGGTGGCGGCCGCCAGCGACGCTGGGATCGCCGTGATGGCCCAGAAGCGCGTCGATATCGCGACCGGCCGGGATCACTCGCTGGCCTCGTACGTGCCCCCGTCCGGGACCGACGACGCGCTCGCCGTCGTCGGCAACGCGGCGGTCCGGTACCCGCAGCAGTTCGGTACCTCCTGTCTGGTCGAGACGGCCGACGAGCCGGCGATTCGGGAGCGCGCGCTCGCGGTGCTCGACGACGCGGGCTACCACGGCATCAGCGAGGCGGAGTTCGTCTACGACGCCGACCGCGACGAGTTCCTCCTGCTCGACGTCAACACGCGACCGTGGAAGTGGATCGGGATGCCGGTCGCCGCGGGGGCGAACCTCCCGATGGCCGCCTACGCCTCGGTCACCGACGTGCCGTACGAGTCGCGAGGCGTCGAGCCGACGCGGTGGGTGTTCCTCAGTGATTACCTCTCGCTGCTCGCGGGCGACGACGCGTTCTGGGACCAACTGGCGCCGGCCGACTGGCGGCGGCTCGTCTCCGGCGCGTTCGAGCGCGAGGGCGACCTGACGACCGGCGTCTACCGTCCCTCCGACCCCGGCCCGGCCGCGAAGCTGTTCGAGACGGAGTTCGCCGATCGCGACTACTACTGCTCCTGTTGAGCGGGCGGCGGCCCGGACGCGCGGTCGGCGGTCGGGATTTTTACCCGCACGCCGTGATTTCAGCCCATGACCGGTTCGCTCTCCCCGCCGCAGTGGCTGATAGACGTCCTGTCGACGTACAACCAGGTGCTGGCGGAGCTGTTCTGGTTCGTCGTGGGGTTCGGGATCGTCTATCTCGTCGGCCAGACGTTTCTCACCCCGCTCGTCACTCGGATCATCCGGTCGCGCAACCGAAACAACCCCACGATCGAGACCGCGGCGAAGACGTATCTCCGGGTGGTGCTGATCGGGTTCGCGACCCTCACGGGCATCATCGCCGCCGGCTACGGGCGGGTGCTCTCCGAGTCGGCGGTCATCATCGCGGCCATCACGTTCGCGCTCGGTATCGCCGGACAGCAGGTGTTCGGGTCGCTCATCAGCGGGATGTTCCTCGTCGCCGACCCGGACTTCAACGTCGGCGACTGGATCGAGTGGCCGGACGGAAGCGGCACCGTCGAGGCGGTCGACTTCCGCGTCACTCGGGTTCGGACGCCGGACAACGAGACGATCTCGATCCCTAACACGGAGCTCACGACCAACGCGATCACTCGCCCCTACGGTCGGACCACCTATCGGGTCACGGAACAGGTGTTCGTCGCCTACTACGAGGACACCGAGCGGGCACTGCTGGAGCTACAACAGGTCGTCTCGAACCTCGACACGGTGCTCGACGACCCGGCACCGAACACCCGCGTCACCGAACTCGGGGAGAACGCGGTCGAGATTCAGGCGGAGTTCTGGATCAACGATCCGAGAAACAAGGACGTGTTGACGCTCCGCTCCGACTTCCGCCGACTCGTGAAGCGGCACTTCGACGAGGAGGGTATCACGCTCGCGCCGCCGTCCGGGCAGATGCTCTCGGGTGAACTGACTGTGACGGAGCGTCCGGACGGGTCGACCGATTCGCGCGCGACGCGAGAGTGACAGCGACGACGGACAAATGAAAGAACAGCGGCGTCAATACCACCGCAGTCGCCCGATTCGCACGGGCGTCGTTACGAGGACGACGGCGACATCTGGATGTTGAGGCTCTTCTGGACGAGCTGGGTGAACGCCATCGAGCACAGGAAGTACCAGAGGATCCACATCTGGATCGGGCCGACGATTCCCGTGTCCCACGTGACGGTCCCGGCGAGCGGCACGATCAGCTCCTGGGCCGCGACGTCCGGGTAGGCGGTACTGGAGCCGCGGTAGCCGATTACCCAGAACATCCACAGGAACGCGGGGATGGTGAGGAACATGATCCACACCATCGGGCGGAACTGCTCTTTGAACATTCCGAGCTGGTCGCCCATCGCGTCCATCTGCTCCTCCTGAATGGCGTCTAACGCCTCGTCGTCGTCGCGGTCTTTCGCGTCCTTGCGCCGCTCCTGGATATCCTTCATGCGGTCCTGGTACTGGCTCATCTTCTCCATGTCCATGAGCCCCGCGCGGAGCAGCGTGGAGTACATCCCGGTCCCCAGCGCGATCACCATGATGACGACGTAGAAGGGGACGACGTTCAGCAGCGGCCCGAGAACGATGTCGAGCGCGCCTGCGATCGTGTCACGGACGGGACCGACCGCGTAGCCGACGAAGGCGCCGAGGGTCGCGACCGCGGCGAGTTTGTCCCACTTCGACCACGAGGTCGTCTCCGGCGTCTCGATGTCGCCGCCGCTACCGACGCCACCATCGCTCTTTTCGCTCATTCCCGCTTCGATCTCGTCCGGGTCGGCCAGCGCGAAGCCGGCCTCGCCGTCGATGAGGATCTCCTTCTCGATGAGGCGGCCCCACTGACCGCTGGTGATCTCGTCGCGGACGTCGACCCACTGGACCTCGCCGTCGGTAGCGCGGTCGAGGACGACCTCCAAGGCGTCTCGCATCTCGCCGTCCTCGCTGACGAGCGAGCGGACTCTTCGTTCGACCTTGCTCATTAGCGGGCGATTAGCAGCCGACGGTTAAGAACCTTGTAGGATCGGTGTCGGCTTACGCCTCGACGACGTCGCGGATCCGATCGAAGACCTCGTCCGGCGTCGCCTCGCCGTCGACCTCGACGAGGACGCCCTCGTCGCGGAAGTGGTCGACCACGGGCTCGGTGTTGTCGTAGAACACCTGGAGGCGCTCGCGGGCCGTCTCCTCGGTGTCGTCCTCGCGCTGGATCAGCTCTCCGCCGCACTCGTCACAGACGCCCTCCTCCGCCGGCGGCTGGAAGTCGACGTGGAAGTTCGTGCCGCAGTCGGCGCACACCCGGCGGCCGGTGAGCCGGTCGACGAGCACCTCCTCGTCGACGTCGAGGTAGATCACGGCGTCCAGATCGGTGATCTCCGAGAGGTACTCGGCCTGATCGAGGTTGCGCGGATAGCCGTCGAGCACGAAGCCGTCGGCGTCGTCGAGCGCGGCTTGGACGATCTCGTTGACGACCGGGTCGGGGACGAGGTCGCCCGCCTCCATGAACGAGCGCGGCGTCCCGTACTCCGTCTCCATGTCCTTGTTCGCGCGGAGCGCGTCGCCGGTCGTGACGTGTTCGACGCCGTACTCCTTGGCTATCTTCGCGCTCTGCGTCCCCTTTCCGGCGCCGGGCGCTCCCAGCAGCAGGATGCGATGACTCATACCGGAGCGCTCGCTCGCCGCACGTAAAGGCTTGAAGATCCCGGCGAGCGAGGGGCGCCGCGTACGGCGTGCCGGAGGGGTGGACTCCCGGCGCTACGCCTCGTCCGCGTCGCTTTCAACCGCGTTTTCCGCCCCCTCGTTCAGGCGGAGGCCCATCTCCAGTTCGAAGCTTTCCGCGTTCGAGGTCTCGAAGCCGATCTTCTTGTACAACGAGACGGCCGCTCGGTTCCAGCGTTCGACGGTGAGCCACACCTTCTGGATTCCCTGTGCCTGGCCGTAGCCGAGCAAGCCGCGAATGAGGTGGGTACCGATCCCGGCCCGCTGGTACGTCTGGTGGACGAAGATCGCCAGTTCGTACGCGTCGCCGTCGGGGACCAGCGTCGCGTGACCGGCGATCTCGTCGCCGTACCACGCGATCACGTTGTAGCAGTCGTCCGTGAGGATCGCGTCCAACCACTCCCGGATACGCTTTTCCCCGCCCGGCGGGATCCCCTGCGCCCGGTCCGCCGGGTCGAACGAGTCGTACATCTCGACGAGCGACTCGTACCCGGCCTCTGACCCGTCGTACGCTCGGATCTCGACGGTCCGATCTTCCCGATCTGTGAACTCGGTCGGCGGCGTCGGGAACGCGTCGGCCACCGTGTCCGGGTAACGTCGGTCGCTCATCTGACTAACCTGACCGACGTCTTGGCGTTCAACAGCACAAATTCGGCGATCGGTCCGATCGTGATCTTCCCCATCGGGCTCGTGTGACCGCCGCCGAGAACGATCTCGTCGAACCCCTCGCGCTCGGCGATCTCTACCAGCTGGCTTCCCGGGTCGCCTCCGACTCGCCTGATGTCGGCGTCGATCCCGCGATTGTCGATCGCGTCGCGAGCGCGCTCCATCACGTCGTCCGGAGAGACCGACGAGTCCTCGTTGTCGACAACCGCGATCGTGAGGTCGTCGTCCGCGACCGCTGCTCGGTCGACGGTCCGCTCGAGTGCGCGAAATGAGTCGTCGCTGCCGCCGATCCCGCAGAGTATCTTCATACGGTGCACGTTCACTCGACGGTACAAAAATGGATCTCCGCGGTCGTGCTCGCTCCCGACCGCCGTCAGCGACAACCCTTTTGTTCAGGGGGTCGGCTTTATCCGTATATGACTGACCAACCCGGTCCCGCGTCGGACGAGGGGTCGGACCCCGTCCGCGAGTCGCCGACCGACGGCGAGGGGGCTCCGGGGTCCACCGACGAGGCCGTCGCCCCGAACGAGGCCGCTGGCCCATCCGACGACGACGCGAGCGACGACTCGCCCGTCGTCGGCGACACGAATCCCACGGGCGGCGCAGGCGTCGATTCGGACGGTGACGCTCCCGAGGATGAGGCGTTCGGGGGCGACGCTCCCGAGGATGAGGCACCCGACGTCCCGCCGGAGGTCCGCAAGTACGAGCGGTTCAAGAAGATGGACGGCGCCCGCTATGAACGCGTCAACGAGTTCCTCCGCGATCGGACGTACATCACCGCCCGCGAATGGGCCATCGCGCGGCTCTGTGCTGACTTCCGCACCGAGACCGGCGTCGAGATGACGAAGATCGGCGAGAACCTCCCGGCGCTCGTCCCCTTCATGACCGACACGTACACGCCGCAGGCGGTGAATCAGGCGCGCTACGCCTTCGAAGAGAAGGTGACGAAGGCGGGTGCCACGTTCCTCTACGGGGCGATGTCCGGTTTCTTCACCGCCGAGGACTTGGACGAGATGATGTATGAGGTGACGGAGGTCGCGAAGTTCCTGCTGGAGGTCGAGGGTGTCGACTTGGCCGTCGCCGACGAGTTGGAGGCCGAAGACCGGATCAGCGAGGTGATGCGAGAGGTGCGCGCCTCCTCGGCTGACCTCCGCGGCGAGGAGGTCCGATGCCCCGAGTGCGGCCACGTCCACGAGCCCGCAGAGGAGCGTTGATGACACAGATGGAGCGATTTCCGGAGGCGCTCGGTGGCATCCCGGACGCGGTGCTGATCGTCGACACCGACGGCGTCGTCTGCGCCGGCAACCCGTGGGTCGAGACCGTCCTCGGCTACGCGCCGGAGTCGGTAGACGGAACCGACGTCGAAGCGCTCCTCTACGACCCGTCCGGCGGCTCGGCCGGCGCAGAGCTCTACGGTCACGTCGCCGCCCCCGAGCCGCGGTCGATGGCCGCGAGCATCGATCTGACGGCACGACGCGCCGACGGCTCCGAGGTCCCCGTGACGATCAGTCTGGGCCCGTTCGAGCAGGACGGCGAGCGGTACCTAGTCGTCACCGTCGTCGACGTGCGCGAGGAGCGCGCGGAGGAGGCGGAACTGCACAGCCGGACACAGACGTTGGAGGCGCTCCACGAGGCGACGCAGGACCTGCTGAAGACCACCGACAGGGAACTCGCCGCGGAGGCGGCGGTGGAGTACATCGAGGAGGTGCTCGGCCATCCGATCGCGGCGATATGGCTGTACGACGAGGGGCGGGACGCGCTCGACCCGCTCGTGTGGACTGAGGCCGCCGACGAGGTGGTGGGCGCGCACCCCGTCTTCTCGGCGGACGACCGGAGCATCTCCTGGGAGGTGTTCGAATCCGGACAGCCGGAGTACATCGCCGACACCCGCACGGACTCGGACAGACACAACCCTGACTCGCCGATCCGAAGCGAACTCGTGCTCCCGATCGGTCGCTACGGGGTAATCAACATCGGCGCCACCGAACCCGACGCGTTCGACGACTCGGACCTCGCGGTCGCACGAATCTGGGCCGCGACGGTGGCGATGGTGTTCGTCCGGATCGAACGAGAGCGTCAGCTCCGGGCCCGTGAGGGAGAGGTCTCTCGCGAGCGCGATCGCCTGGAGGAGTTCGCCAGCCTCGTTTCGCACGATCTCCGAAACCCCCTGAACGTCGCGATCGGGAACCTCGACCTCATTCGTTCCCGACTGGCGGAGGACCGGGAGGTGCCTCCGGAGCTCGATACTGTCGCCCGTTCGCTCGACCGGATCGGGGCGCTCGTCGAGGACATGCTGACGCTCGCGCGGCAGGGCACCGCGATCGACGAAACCGAGGCTGTGTCGCTCTCCGCGCTCGCCGAGGAGTGCTGGGCGAACGTCGACACGGCGGACGCCGAACTGGCCGTCGTCGGCGATGTCGCGCTGCGAGCCGATCGGAGCCGACTGCGACAGGCCCTCGAAAACCTGTTCGCCAACGCGGTCACCCACGGCGGCCCGGACGTCCGCGTCGAGATCGGCGAACTCGACGGGACGTCGGGCGACGCCGGCTTCTACGTCGCCGACGACGGGCCCGGAATCTCGGCGGAGGTGCGCGATCAAGCGTTCGACGCGAGAGTGTCGACCGACGAAGACGGGACCGGGTTCGGGCTGAAGATCGTCGCGGAGGTGGCCGACGCGCACGGGTGGTCGGTCGAGATCGTCGACGCGCCGGACGGCGGCGCTCGCTTCGAGTTCCGGGGGGTCGAGCCGGCCGACACCGCCGCCGCCGCCGACGACTGACCGTCGGCAACTCAGCTCAGATTCCCTCGAAGGAGGGGAGGTGCCACGCGGAGACGCCGCCGTCGTCGACGATTACGTCGACGTTGGGGCCGCGGTCGGCGCTCGGCAGCCCGACATCGATCCGTCCCTGTCCGGTGACGCCGCCGTCCTCCATGCTGGCGGTGACGCGGTAGGTTCCGCGAACGTCGGTGATCGCCAGCAGTTCCAGAGCGCGCTCCGGACCGAGCCCGACGGCCGTCGAGAGGACCGCCCCGCCGTCGGCGTCGTGACTTTGCTCGGCGTCGCGCCGGATCACCGTCACCGCGAACTCGCGCGGCTCGTCGCTGACGTTGCAGAGCCGGACGCCGAGTGGGGGCGACGTCGTCTCGTTCGACGGCCGATCGGACGCGTCGGTTCCGACCCGCCGACGTTCGACCGGCATTCGGAGCGTCCGGTCTGAGGCGACCAGATACGGCACCGGACGGCCGGTCACCTCATCGATTGTTCTGTCGCCCTCGTCGTCGTAGGAGGCGGTGCCGGCGTGCTGGGCGGTCGCGAAGCTGTCGCCGCCGGCGGCGTGATCGAACGTCGCGACCGCCTCGACGGTCACCTCGGTCGCGCCCGCCCTCGCGTGGCGGTTGTGCGCGCGGACCTCCTCGTACTCCGCGACGTACGCCGCAACCGACTCGGGCGTCGGGTCAGTCGGTCGCTTCGGAAGGTTTCGCTCGGCGACGGTCGAGTCACCGAGCGCGTCGAGGTCGGCGCAGCCGGCGAGGGCACTCGCCGCCCCGCCAGCCCCGAGGAGGAACGTACGCCTGTCCATACACCGTCTTTGACTGACACTTCAAAAGGCCCCCGATGACGCAAACGACCGTTTGCGTGTCGATCGTCGCGTCGCGACCCTCCATCAGAGATCGAGCGTGTGATGCGTCACCGCGTCGGCGCCGCTTGCTCCCTCGTTGCCGCCCCCGATGTCAAGCGTCGCAACGTGGAAGGCGTCGTCCGCGCCGTCGACCGGGATAGGCATGCCGCCGGGGTTCACACGCACCGTCCCGTCGCGCTCTTCGACGCCGTGGGCGTGCGTGTGACCGTGGAGAACGTAGTCGTAATCGCCGCAGTCGACGAGAGCGTCGACGACGACGCCGCTCGTTCCGTGGGTGACCGCCACGTCGACGCCCTCCCCGTTGCTCCCCCCGCCACCGAACGTGAGCACTCCGGCTTCGCCGAGGTACGTGCCGAACGACTCGACGGTCGACTCGACCGCCCACTCACCGTCGTTGTTGCCACGGACGGCGTAGAAGTCGACACCGCCGACGTCGAAGGGAGTCACTGAAAACGGCGCGACGAAGTCGCCACAGTGGACGACGGCGTCGACGCCCTTGCGGTCGAACAGCGATACGGCCGCCTCGACGGCGGCGAGGTCGTCGTGAGTGTCGGAGACGATACCGACGCGCATGGCGGCGGTTCGCGGCGGAGGCGAATAAAGTCCCCGTGCGTTCGGATTCGACAATCTCTCCCGGGGACAAGTACCGGATCAATAGTTTTTGGTATGCCGGTTTCGGATCGTCTCTCAATGGTAGAGCACACCCGAACGCTTGACTTCAAAATAGCCTACGCGATCGGGCTGGGGACGATGATCGCAGCGGGGATATTCTCGCTGTCCGGCACGGCGGTCGCGGAGATCGGGAGCAGCGCCGTGATCGCCTTCGTCATCGCGGCGGTGGTCGCCAGCCTGACCGCGGCGTCGTACTCGGAGTTCGCGTCGATCTACTCCGAGAACGGCGGCGGCTACCTGTTCTCCTCTCGCACCTTCGAGCACGACACGCTGATTTACGTCGTCGGCGCGATGCTGTTTTTAGGCTACACCGGCACGACCGCCTTCTACCTCGCAACGATGGACGAGTGGGTGGTCCGATTCATCCTTCCGGAGGGGCTTCATTTCCTCCCCCACGGGACCTCCGGCGTGCTCGCGGCGCTGCTGCTCGGCGCGCTTAACGCTCGTGGGACCGAGGAAAGCGGGACCTTTCAGCTGTTCGTGACGGGCGCCAAGGTGGCCGTCCTCCTGGCGTTCGTCGGCGGCGCCTTCGCGTTCAGGGGCCCCGCCGTTGCCGTCGGCACCTTCGCCGCCGGCTTCAGCACCGACGTGGTCGGCATCGTCTCTATCGCCGCGCTGGCGTTCATCACCTTCTTCGGATTCTCCGCGATCGCCGCGAGCGCCGGTGAAATCATCGAACCACGCCGGACGGTGCCGCTCGCGATCGGTGCGAGCATTCTCACGGTGACGATCCTCTACGCGCTCGTCATCGTGTCGATGGTGAACTCGCCGGTCCCGGCCGAAGTCATCGCCCGGGAAGGTGAGACCGCGATGGGCCGCGTCGCCGCCGGATTCCTCGGTCCGATGGGGCGCTCGCTCATCGTCGCCGGGGCGATTTTCAGCATGGTGAGCGCGTCGAACGCGAGCATCCTCGCGGCCAGCGGGATCGGGTCGCTGATGGGCCGACAGGGGCAGGCGCCGCGGCCGTTCTCGCGCATCCACCGGCAGTACGGCACCCCGTTCTGGAGCGTGATGTCGGCGACGGGTGTGATCGTCGCGCTGATCGTCGTGTTCATCGGGCTCTTTCCGGCGGAAGGCGGTGCGATCCCGTTCGATCTCACGGTGGCGCTGCCGGCGCTCGGGCCGATCACCCTCACCAACTTGGGGCTGACGACGCTCACCGGGTTCGCGACGCTGAACCTGTTGTTGCCGCTCTCCGTGGTCAACATCGCGCTCATCTACTCCAGGCGACGGTATCCGGACCTCGAGCGCGGATTCCGAGTGCCGGGCGTTCCGGTGATTCCGATCATCGGCGTTCTCGCCAACGTCGCGCTCATCACCAACCTTCCGGTGAAAGGCGTCGTCGTCGGTATCATCCTCGTCGTTCTCGTGCTCGCGCTGTATCTGATCTGGGGCGGCGAGCCGGACATGGACGAACTGTACACGGAGGTGGTCCCGCCGACCGGACCCGACGGCCGAGTGGAGACGGAGGGGACGGCCGGGGTCGACGTCGATACCGCCGAACCCACCGACGCAGCGACGGGCGCTCCGAAGGTGTCGAGCGAGGACTCGTTCCGCATCCTCGTCCCGGTCGCACGGCCGGACCGAGCCGTCAGATACCTCCGACTCGCGGCGGCGATCGGTGAGTTCCAGCCGGGCGAGACGTTCGTCGACGTAATGACCGTCACGCAGATCCCCGAACAGACGCCGTACGAGGCGGTCGAGGAGATCACTCGCGGCCGTGTGCGACGCATCCAAGACCTGCTGGCGGCCGAGGACCTCGACACGTCCTACACTGTCGAGGGACACACCTGTCGGGACGTCGGCTTCGACATCGTCCAGTCGGCGCGAGACGAGGGGTCCGACCTCGTGCTGATGGGCTATCCCGAAGAGCACACCGAGATCGCCGAACACGTGGAGTACAAGTCTCCCTGCGGGGTGTTGTTCGCGAACGGCGTGATGGGTCCGGAGGACCTCAACGTGGTCAACATCGGGGCCGGCGGTGGCCCGCACCACATGGACCTGCTCTCGCTCATCGACCGGATGGGCGAGCAGGACGCGGAGATCCACGTCATCAACATCACGCCGGAAGGCGGCGAGGGCCGCCCGGAGAACGCGGAGGCGACCGTCTCCGGACTCCCCCACGCGGCGTCGGTTCAGATCCACAATATCACCGCCCAGACGATCGCCGACGGGTTGGTGGATCAGGCGAGCGAGAACGGCGGTATCTTGCTCATCGGGGCCACCCGGACCCGTCGCCTCCGGCGTCGCGTCTTCGGGAGCACTCCAGACAACGTGATAAAACTCGCTGAGGGGAGCGGCGTGCCGGTGCTGGTGTACTCGAGTCCGCGCGGGGTGCAAGGTCCCATCGAGGAGTACGTGTACCCGATTTACCGGTACCTCAGGGGGATTCAGCGTCGCCCGACACAGGCCGCCGAGCCCGAGGCCGAGGAGTAGCTCGGACGTGTTCCACAGCGGTGCCCGGCCGATGCGGCCGGGAGACCGCGGAGAGACCACGACGGCACTACTCTACTATAAAAACGTGCCGAGTTCAGACCTCATTCTCACGATCTGTTGATCCGGTTTCCAGCTTAATACACTGCGCCGTCGGTGTTCTGATATGACGAGAGACGGTGACAACGACGGTCGACGCACGAATTCCAGACGCAGGTTCCTCGCAACGGCCGCGGCGCTCGGGGCGGCCGGGATCGCGGGCTGTGGCGCGCCGCGTGCCGAGAGCGCGAGCGGCGCGGAGAACGCGGCCAGCAGCGGGGCGGCGGCCCAACAGGTCGAGGAGTGGTCGGGGAGCGACTCCACCGACGTGGCGACGGACCACCCGTACACGACCCCGCGGTCGACAATCGACCTCGACGAGCGAGACGGCAAGATCACGGTGTCCACGACGCCGTGTCGCCACCAGTTGCTGGGCGACGAGACGCAGGGCGGCCCGTGGGAACTGCCCGAGGTCTGGGCGTGGCAGACGCCGGACACGGACCCCAGCGTCCCCGGCCCGTTGCTTCGGGTGACCGAGGGGACCGAGATGGAGATCACCTACGACAACTCGGCGCACAACCGCCCGCACACGTTCCACGTCCACGGGCTCTCGAAGAGCTGGATGGACGACGGCGTCCCCACGACGACCGGACAGCAGGTCGCGCCCGGCGAGAAGCACACCTACGAGATCACCGCGAACCAGCCCGGGACCCACTTCTACCACTGCCACTACCAGACGCAGAACCACCTCGACATGGGGATGTACGGGATCCTCCGCGTCGACCCGGAGGGGTACGAGGCCCCCGACAAGGAGGCGTTCATGACGATCAAAGACTGGGACACTCGCCTGTCCTCCATGATGGCCGGCGGCGACGTCGACTTCAGTCACCGCGACCGCAACCCCGACGCGTTCACCGTGAACGGTCGCTGCGCTCCGTACACCTTCCACCCCGAGCAGGGGTCGCCGCTCATCGTCGAGGAGGGAGACCGAGTCCGGATTCACTACGTCAACGCCGGCTACGAGTCGCACGCGATGCACACCCACAACCACGGGTTCACCGTCGTGGAGAAGGACGGCGGCGTCATCCCCGAGGCCGCCCGACACCGCGAGGACGTGATTCCCATCGCGCCCGCCGAGCGGAAGACGATCGAGTTCACCGCCAGCGCCGACCCGGGCGTGTACGCGCTCCACTGTCACAAGGTGAACCACGCCATGAACGGCGACACCTACCCCGGCGGGATGATCGGTGGGCTGGCGTACGAGAGCGTCACGGACACCGAACAGTTCGCGTCCATGATGGATATGGCCGGCTACGAGGCCTGACGGGGGACGCCCTTCTAGAATCTGCCGAGCCTGTTTCCCGGTCGCGCTTTTACAGCTTTTCCGGTCAAAATACGTTGACAGCTCGCTCAGGCCGAGTCGGCGCCGGTGGAGACCTCGGCCGACTCCACGCCGGCGTGGGTCCCGTCGTCGCCCTCGCTGTCGGCCTTCCGCCGGTTTCGGACGGTCAGCACGACGAACAGGACGAAGCCGGCGGCACGCAGGGTCAAGTCGAGGAGGAGCGCGTCGACGGAGACGCTCACGCCGACGAGCCCGAGCGTGTCAAAGACGGACTCGGAAAGCAGTCCCGGTGCCATCAGAAGCAGCGAACTGAGGGCGAACGCGGCGCGGCTGGGCCGGCCGACGCGCGTGTACAGCGTCCCGATGACGGTCGCCCCGAGCGCGACCACGCCGAGGAACACCCCGATGACGGGAACGAGGATCTCGGGGACCGAGTAGCTTAGCTCAGCGAGGTCCTGGAACCCGATCACGCGGTACCGTTCTCGAAGCGGCAGATCGGCGGCGTTCGCCTTCTCGCGCAACAGCACGATCCCCGGCGCGAGCACGAACGCGAAGGGGACGATCGCCTTGTTCAGCGACAGCGAGAACGCCTTCACGCCGGTCTCGAAGGGATCGGACTTGGCGACCCCGCTGGCGGCGTACGCCGCCACGGCCACCGGCGGCGTGATGTCGGCGATCACACCGAAGTAGAGGATGAACAGGTGGGCGGCCAGAAGCGGGATGCCGAACTCCACGAGCGGCGTCGCGAGCATCGAGATGAGGATGATGTACGTGACCGTCGTGGGCATCCCCATTCCGAGGATGATGCTCGAGACGGCCGTCACGAGTAGCATGACCACGATCGAACCGCCCGAGAGCGCCAGCAGCAGCGAGGTCAGGTTGGGGCCGAGCCCGGAGACGCTGATGACGCCGGGGATGATCCCCGCGGCCGCGACCGCGACCACGACAGGGACCGCGGTGCGCGCGCCCTGCTCCATCGACGTGACGACGAAGGTGGCAAGCTTGAACGGCTGACTGTCCTCCAAGTCTCGGCCGGTCCGATCGCCGATCGTCTCAGCGGTGTCTCGAACCGACGGGTTGAGATCGAGCAGCGACGCGTCGAGGTCGGGCTTCGACAGCAGCGTGAGCGCTCCCGCAAGCATCGCATACCACTCGATCCCCGCGAGTATCGCGGTGAACGCTTGGCCGACCGGCAGCCCCGCTTCGCCAGAGCCGGTGAGGAGGCCGATGACGTTCACTCCGGCCAGCATGTGGCTCGCCACTTCGATGCCGACGATCGCAGCGAAGATGGCGGCAAGACGCAGCCGTGTCTCATCGCTGTACGCCGAGACGAGCGCGATCAGTCCGACGAGAGCGACGAGTGTGAACCACGCCGAGCGGGAGACCGAGAGCCGCTCGATGATGAGGTAGTACAGGAGGAGCCCGATCGGCACCAGGTAGAACCAGCCGCGTTTGAAGTGGCCCCAGAGACCGACCGTGTCTTCGCCCGAGACGCCGCCGATGCCCTCCTCGACCGCCTTGAGGTGAACCATCACCCAGACGCCGAAGAAGAAGACGATGGCGGGAATCGTCGCGATGACGATGATGTCGGCGAACGGCGTCGCCGTGTATTGGACCATCAGGAAGGCGGCCGCTCCCATCACGGGTGGGAGGATCTGCCCCCCCGACGACGCGGACGCCTCGACGGCGCCCGAGAACTCGGGCGAGTAGCCCGACCGCTTCATTAGCGGGATCGTGAACGCGCCCGTCGTGACGGTGTTCGCGATCGACGAGCCAGAGATCGTTCCCATGAACCCGCTGGCGAGGATGCTCGCCTTCGCCGGGCCGCCCTTACGACCCCCGGTGAGCGCGTACGCGAGGTCGATGAACCACTGGCCGGCCCCGCTCATTTCGAGGAACGAGCCGAACAGGATGAAGATGTAGATGAAGCTCACTGACACCGTCACCGGGATACCGAACACCCCGTTTTCGGTGTTGTACCAGAGATTCTGGACGATGTCCGGCCAGGTGAGTTCCGGGATCGCGAGCAGGCCGAGGAAGGGCGTGCTCGAACTGATGAGGTATCCCCAGCGGGCGTAGACGATGAACGTCGCGACGATGATCATCAGCGGGAGACCGAGCGTCCGGCGGGTGGCCTCCAACACGAGCAGGACGCCGATGGCGCCGAGCATCATCGCGTACGAGTATTCGCTCACGAACGGAATCCCGCCGAGCAGCGGTTGTAGGAACGCGTACACCTCGGTAATTGGGCGCCCTGAGTCAACCCCGAAGACGCGCATGTTCTGTATCTCGGCGAACTCCGTCAGGAAGTAGAACGCCGACATGAACGCCATGACGATGAACACCAGGTCAATCGGCGTCACTCGGTCGCGGTCGGGGTCGAGCATCGCCCAGCGAACCCCCGCCCGAACCCGTTCGATCACCCGCGTAACCGGGTTTTGGTCACCGAGGCGCTGAGACGCCGCCGGTACGATCCGACCGAAGCTCTGTGCGATGATTCCGTCGCCGGTGCTCACCGGGAACAGCAGGAAGGTAAGCACGAGCGCGAAGGCGACGTGGATCGCGTTGGCCTGCAGGAGCTGGAGCGAGATCTGCACCGGGCTGAGCGAGATCCCAGCGATCTCGACGGTCGGGAGCCAGACCTCGAACGTGAAGCTCCGTGCGGCGAGAAACAGCTGAAAGATCGAAAACATGATCCCGATCACCGCGACCGCCACCGCGGCGATCCCCTGCAACGAGCGGCGGCGCTCGATCTCCTGTATCAACTCGTCCGCCTCCTCGCGGGAGAGCTGATCTCCTTCCACGTCCTCCGGCGGATCGCCCGCGCCCGACCCGTCGCCGCCGGGTTCTCCGGGAGGCGGTCCTCCCGGGCCGTCGTCGTTCGGATCGTCGATGCCGCCGTCGTTCCGGTTGGTCGTGGTCATAGGATCATCTCGAGAAGCGACTGTCGTTCGATGTGTAACGTCACGTCGTTGGCGTCGGTGACCGCGACGAGGTCATACCGTCGCTCGTCAACGATCAGCGTGTGGCCGGCGATCCGCCCCGGTGAGACGGAGAGTCGTTCGAGTTCGGTTATCGGTTCTGCGGGCTCGTACACGAGAGTCCCGTTCACGTTCGTGACGTTGACGCGCGCGGGGAGCCCCCACCCGTACGACTCGAACTCCATCCGTGTGTTCACGAGCGTCTGTCCGTCGACCCGGTACTCGTCGTACACACGGGATTTCTCGACGCTGTGCGTGTACTCGAGCGCGACCGTGCTCCCTTCGTTCACCGGTTCCGCGACGTACCGCTCGCCCGAGTCGATGTCCTCGACGACGAGGACGGCCCCGATAGGAGCGGTCACTACGACGAGGACGAACCCGAACACCACAAGCGCGAGAAGTGCTGCACCGACGTTCTGCTGAGAAAGGCGGCCCATGTATTAGGGTAGTAGTTATAACGCTGAGTTCTGGCGACGTGAATTGATTTTCGAGGTGCGCGGGTGGCTGTCCGGGACGCCGTCCCGCGGCGAGCGGGGGCGTCTCTCGGCAAGCGCCGTCCGCTCGGCCGCCGTTCCGAGCCCGAGCGAGCCGTCCGCGTTCGAGGCGTCTTCGGAGCGCTTACGCGTCGAAGTAGGCCGCGGCTCCCTCGTGCAGTTCGATGGACATCCCGTCCTGCGCGCTTTCGACGGTGATGAAGTCGGTCTTGATCGTGAGTTCGTCGAGGTTGTCGAAGATGGCCGCGGTGACCGTCTCGACCGTGTCGGCCGGAACGCCCGAATGTGTGGCGATCATCGCCTGCACGGCGACGGTCTCGATGTCCTCATCGACGCCGGAGTACGTGCCGCCGGGGATGGTGTCGTTCGCGAACCAGGAGGCGTCAGCCTTGACGGCCTCGCGGTCGTCGCCCGCGATCGGAACGATCTGGATGTCGTTCGTGTTCGCGAGGTCTTCGATCGCACCGACCGGCCAGCCGCCGACGACGAAGGCCGCGTCGATGTCGCCGTTGGCGAGCTGCTCGGACGCCTGCGAGAAGCCGGCGTTCTGCTCGTTGTAGTCCGTGACACCGAGCGACTCCAGGATCTGATTCGCGTTGACCTGGGTACCCGACCCGAGGTCACCGGTGTTGATCGTCGCGCCGCTGAGATCGTTCACCGAGGAGATATCGTTCTCCGCCAGCGTGACCAGCGTGATGGTCTCCGGGTACAGCGTCGCGACGCCCCGGAGGCTCTCGATCGGGTTGTCGATGAAGGCGTCGATGCCCGTTCCGTTCTTCGCGAACGAGGCGATGTCGTTCTGGATCAGCGCGAAGTCGGCCGAGCCGTCTGCGAGGCTGCCGACGTTCTCGACGCTCGCCCCGGTGGACTGAACGTTCAGCGAGAAGTCGGTGTTGGCCTCGACGATCGTCTTGATCTCGTTCGAGAGCGGGAAGTAGGTCCCGCCGGTTCCGCCAGCGTGCCAGCTCAGGCGTGTCTCCGTGTCGCCGCCGTCGTCGCCGTCGGAGCCGTCGGAGCCGTCGCCGCCGTCGGAACCGTCGGAGCCGTCCATTCCGTCGTCGCCGTCGGAGCCGTCACTGCCGTCGGAACCGTCACCGCCGTCCCCGCCGTTCCCCGAACAGCCCGCGATGCCGATCAGGCTGGCAGCCGCGGCGCCTTTGAGCATTTTACGACGATCGATATCTTCTGGGATGTAATCGTCCTGCATGGCATACTCTTTCGATCGAAACCGTATGTACCTGTCGGTGAAAGCGCAGTAAGACATGAACGAATTGAACAAAGTCACCAGATCCGAAACGAATATCACGTGTGTCACGTTTCGCCGATCGCGTGCGCGGCGTCGGAAACAGACCTCTCCTCGGCGACGGCTCAGGCCTGTGCGGCGCCGTACAAGACGTTGACGGTGATCCTGACGGTCACGTCACCGGTCTCGATTCCGGTCGAGGCGCCCCCGTCGTCCCCGCTCATCGCGGTTTCCGCGATGCGGTACGGCGTCACCCCGGAGTCAGCGGTGGAGACGCGGTAGGCGCCGGTAACCTCGAGCCCGCTGGCGTTCGCGAGCACGGCCGCGTCGGCGTCGGCGTTCGCCATCGCGTTCTCGATGGCTGCCGCGCGCACCTCACGCTCGCGCTCCTCGCTCAGTCCGAACTCGATCCGCTGTACCTCGTCGGCGCCGGCGTCCACTGCGACATCGATCACGTCACCGACCGCGTCCACGTCGTCGATCGTGACCGCGTATCGGTGGATGCCCTGATACTTCGCTCGGTCCGGATTCTCTCTGGTCTCGTACGTCTCGCGGACGTCGTACACGTCGGTTCGGATGTCGTCCTCGTCGATCCCCCAGTCGGTCAGGGCCGCGCGAAGCGCCCCGTCTGCGTCGGCGAGATCATCGCGGACGGCGGCCGAGGTGTCGCCGGTGGCGGTCACCGCCACGCGGATCGTGGCGCGGTCCGGTTCGGTCGTGGCCTCGCCACTCGCGGTCACTTCGATGCTCCGTTCGAGCGTCGGCTCCTCGGCCGAGACCGGGTTCGCGTCGGCGCCGATGTCGCCGGTCGTTCCGGTGACTCCCGAACAGCCCGCGAGCGCGACGAGCAACGCGACTCCCACTGCAGTCATCAGTCTTCGGTCCATGTTCGTTATACCACGTTGAACCGACAATAAGTCGCCGGTGAGACAAAGAGCTCTTTGCGTTATCGGCCGCCGCGTGAGCTAGCGCGGTCGAGCACGGGACGCCGTCGGTTACGCCGCGTCTTCGGCGTCGTCCGTTTCGTCCGGATCATCGTGATCGGTCACGACCGACCGCTCCGGTGACGTCTCGTCTCTCTCGCCGTCGGCCCTCTCGTCTCCGTCGGACTCCTCGTCGTCCGGATCTTCGTGGTCGGTGATAACCGCCGACTCCGTCCGTTCTGCCGGCGCCGCTGACTCCTCAGCGGGTTCGCCCTCGTCGGCCGGCTCCGGCTCGTCGCCCGTCCGCGTGAGCTCCGGGATGGGACCCGAATCGTCGGGCCCCGAGAGCGCGGCGCCCTGCGACGCGTCGGAGTCGCGCTCGACGCCACCGTTCTGCGGGCCGGTGACCCGACGTCCCGGCCCGAACAGGCGTTCGCGGATCGAGCGGCTGCTCGGGCGCTCGGCGAGGAGCACCGAACAGTCGACGTCGTGGATCACGTCCAAATGCAGCGAGTTCGAGACGAGCCGGGAGAGCAGTCCCTTCTCCGTGGCACCGATGATGACGAGCGTGTTGTTCGCGGCCTCGCGCGCGATGGCGCCTTCGACGTCACCGCCGGTATCGACGATCCGCTTCGCGTCGTCGAGGCCGTGTTCGATCGCCCAGTTCGCGAGGAACCCCTCCCCGGCGGCACGGTCCTTCGGTCCGTCAACGACGTGCAGCAGCGACACCTCCGCGCCGGCGGTCCGGGAGAGCACGCCTGCGACCTCCGCGCCGAGCGCCGAGTCCGGGCCGCCGGCGGTCGGCAGGAGGACCCGCGAGGTGTCGAGGTCGCTTTCGCTCAGGATGAGGAAGTCGCAGGGAAGCTGGTTGGTGAGTTCGTCTATCGGACGCTCCGCGCGCGCGGCGTTCCACAGCTGGTCTTCGCCCCACCCCATCAGCACGGCGTCCGGACGGGTCCGTCGCGCCATGTTGAACACCTCCTCGAACGAGCGGTGCGAGACGACGGTGGACGTCGAGACGTTGATGTCGTACCCCTCTGCCGTCTCGCGGAGCCCCGACATCCCCTCCTCGGAGACGTCGGCGATCCGCCCCGCGCCGGCCGACAGCGACATGCGCTCGGGCGCCTGCACGACGTGGACGATGTGAACGAGTCCCTCCTCGTGGTCGCTGGCGAGTCGGCTCGCGAGTTCGACGATCGGTCCGTCGGCCCGCGGGTTCGTGATCGGCACCATGATCCGATGCCCCTCGCTGGCGAACAGCGTCGCCTCCGTGGCGTCCAGTATCGGGACGTACGAGCGCCCCGCGGCCCGGCCGAGCACCCACTCGGGCACCGTCAGCCGCCGGTTCATTCCCTCGAAGCGCGCCTCTTCGAGCCGTTCCTCGCTGGTCTGGAAGTAGTTCACCAGCGTGACGAGCACCACCCCACCGATCGTGTTTCCGAGCAGGACCGGAAGGACGAAGCCGCCGAGCCCGCCGACGATGGTGATCCCGCCGGTGTAGAGCCCGAGACTCTGCGCGAACAACAGGTACAGCACCTCGGTGAACGAAACCACGACGTGGTAGAGGTCACCGAGCGGTATCGCGAGGAACGCGAGGTAGACGACGACCAACCGGGTGACGGAGTTCGTGGAGGCGAACCCGACCCAGACGACTCCGGCGACGATCAGCCCCGCCATCGCGGCCTTGAAGAAGAGGGGCCAGAAGCCGACGTCCAGTCCGCCGCTAGAGATGTAGATGGCGGACTCGACGGTGTCGCCGCTGAAGACGCCGCCGTACGAGAGCACGACGGCGCCGAACGCCCCGCCGGTGAAGTTCCCGGCGAGGACGATGGTCCAGTGGCGCAACAGCGTCGGCAGGCTGGCGAGCCGTTCGAGCGTCAGCGCGACGGGCGGCAGCGTGTTCTCCGTGTACAGCTGGTACCCGCCGATGATGATGTAGACGAACCCGAGCGGATACAGCATGACGCTCAGTATCGGGTGGCCGTCCGTCGCCGCCGTCAGCGAGGCGTACAGCATGAAGGTGATCGTGATGGCCAGTCCCGCGGCGACGCCGCTGAAGAAGAGCTCGCGTCCCCCGGAGGTCACTTCCTCGTCCGCGGCGGCGACGATTCGCTGGAACACCTCGTCGGAAGAGAAGCGGTCTCGGACCGCCTCACCGACCGCCGGCGCTCCGCTTCGGGAGCGCTCGACGACCTCGCGCATCGAATCGTCGTCGTCGGGGTGTGTCGAATCGGTCACTACCGTAGCCACCGGCGAGACGGTAAAAAGTACTTGCTCTTTTGCCACTCGCCGTGGAACGCCCGGCTGTGGCGTTCTCTCAGAAACCGCCCGGATCGCCACCCGGCGTCGAGAGACGCGTTAGCGATCGAGGGCAGGCCGAGTCAGGCTCGATCGACTGTCACGAGCCGGACCTCCACCGCGACCTCGTCGCCGATCGTCGCCTCGATCCGTCGGTCGAGGGTCTCGGCGATGTCTTCTGCGCCGCCTCCGCCCGGCGGCGCCCCGACCGTGATCACCACGCGTTCGGTGTTGAGGGGCGGCAGGGTCCCGCGGCGCTCGACGTTGAGTTCGATCAGTTCCAGTCCGGCGTCCATCGTTTCCAGTTCGTCGCCAACGGCGGTCCGAATGTCGGACTCGGTCGTCGAGGCAACGTACGAATCGTAGGTCACGCCGCCGAGGAACACCGACAACACCGCGATGGCGGCGACGAGTACCGCGACGCGCTTCACCAGCGCCGAGCGTGCCTCGTCCTCGCGAAACCACCGCTGCGGCCGGTACCCCTCGTACCACAGCATCACCAGCGCCGAGAGGTTGATCGAGAGGACGTTCACCGCAACGATCACGCCCGCGCCGAGTACGAGCCGAGGGATCTGGAAGGCGATCCCGATACCGACGGCGGCGGCGGGCGGGATGAGCGCCACCGCGATCATCACGCCGACGAGCGTCGCGGAGACGCCGGTCATCAGCGAGACGATCCCGGCGACGCCGGCACCGATCGCCACGACGAGTACGAGGACGTTCGGGGCGAGCCGTTCCGACACCTCCGCGAGTTCGAGCGGGTTGAATCCGGGCGGCACGAACGCGAGCGTCCGCAACGCGAACGCGAACAGCGTCGCTGCCGCGACCGCGACGAGGACCCCGATAACTTGCATCCGCGCACCGCGCTGGAACATCTCCTCGTCATCGACGACCGTGCCGATCGCGGCGGACATTGCCGGACCGATCAGGGGGGCGATCACCATTGACCCCACCACCGTCGCCGGCGAGTCGAGCAGGAGGCCCGCGGTTGCGATCACCGCCGATATCACCGTCATCAGTACGTACGTGCCGAGACCGGACGCGAGGTCGTCGGCCTTCGCTTGTAGCTCCTCACGGGAGATTCGATCGCTGCTGCGCTCGCCGTTGCTCTCGTACTCGGCCTCGAGCGCCTCGAAGCGGTGGGAGATGACTGTCTCGGCGGCGACGATGACGGTGTAGGTCCGCTCGTCGATCCCCGCCTCGCGGAGGCGTTCCAAGACGGGTTCGACCGCGGCGGTGGGGAGCGGGAACATCGCAACCGCGGTGTACTTGCGGCCGCTCGTCTCGTCGGTGACGACGTAGTCCACCCCCTCGTCGTCGAGCGCGCGGATCACCGCCGCGCGCTTTCCCGCCGGGATCATGACTTGAACGAGTCGCACGATGGGCAGTTTCACCGCCGACGCTTATAAGGAGCGGTGGGATCCCGGGTCGAGCGGCACCGTCGGTCCGCGAGAAACGGAACTTTAATGCGCGAATCCCTCGGACCTTCGAACAAGAATGCTCTCGCCGCTGGCTATCGACACGTTCCTGCTCGATTACCATCTCGGGCACGTCATACTGCTCGGGTTTATCGTCTCGCTGCTCGGATCCGTGCCGCTGAAGTCCCAGCGCGTGATCGCCGCCGTCTTCGGCGGCTTCGGGCTGATATTCCTCGTCGCGCCGTACACGACGATGCCGAAGACGTACATCCTCATCGGCATCCCGCTCATCCTCATCGGCACGCTGCTGTGGACGATGGCCGACAGCTAATCGGCGCGCGCCCCTCCGACCCGTTCTCCGCCGTCGCCCCCCGCCCCCAGCGACGCACCTCGATCGGCTCCCGTTCGGCCGCCGTTGTTCGATCCCGCTCCTTTTTGCACCCCGGGCTACACTCATCGGCATGGTTACGGTACGGGCACCCGCGACGAGCGCGAACCTCGGTAGCGGGTTCGACGTGTTCGGCGCGGCCCTCACGCGGCCGGCGGACGTCGTCACCGTCGAGAAGGCGGCGGAGACGACGATCGAGGTCACCGGGGTCGGCGCGCAGTACATCCCCGAAGACCCCAAGAAGAACACCGTCGGCGCGGTCGTCGAGGCCCTCAACGCCCCCGCGCGCATCCACATCGATAAGGGCGTCCGCCCGGCTTCCGGGCTCGGCTCGTCGGCCGCCAGCGCCGCGGGCGCCGCCGTCGGACTCAACGAGCTGTACGACCGCGGGCTCTCCCGGTCCGAACTGGTCCCGATCGCCGCCGAGGGGGAGGCCGTCGTCTCCGGCGTCGCCCACTCGGACAACGTCGCGCCCTCGATCCTCGGCGGATTCACCGTGACGACGCAGGACGGCACGCACTCGGTTGACGCGGCGGTCCCCCTCGTCGTCTGTCTCCCCGACATCGCGGTCTCGACCCGCGACGCGCGACGGGTCGTCCCCGAATCCGCATCGATGGAAGACCTCGTCGAGACGGTGGGAAACGCGGCCACCCTCGCGATCGGCATGTGTCGCTCCGACCCCGACCTCGTCGGCGCCGGCATGTCCGACCCCGTCGTCACGCCCGAGCGCGCGAGACTGATCAACGGATACGACGACGTGCGCGCCGCCGCTTTCGAGGCCGGCGCCGCAGGCGTCACGGTCAGCGGTGCCGGCCCAGCAATCCTCGCCGTCTGTCGCGAGGGGCACCGGCGTGGGGTTGCCGCCGCGATGCTCGACGCCTTCGCTGACGCCGGGATCGACGCCCGTGCCTACCAGAGTCGGATCGGGCAAGGGTCGACGATACTGGAGGAGTGACGGCGAGACACGTTCTCGATGGGTAGCGGAGTACGGCGTCGCAGTTTCGACCCCCAACCGTCTCGCAACCTCGACCCACAGGCGGTCCGCTGCCTCAAGTGCCGTACAGAAGAAAAACGCACACCAGAGCAGCCGAGACGGTCTATTTCTCTATCAAGATTTCTCTATCGAGACGCCGCCGTCGGCCCACACGGTCACGTCGTACCCTTCGTGGGTGAATTCGACTTTTCCGCCGGTCCGATTCGGGCCGTTAGACAGATTCCGGAAGATCTGATCCAGTGCGTCGGGATCGATTGTATTGAACAGCGGGTCGATACTTTCCTCATCTACCCCCTCTGCTTCGGAGATACCCTGAATAACACTCTCTGAAGGAGAGTCTGCGTCCATACCTCTCAGTTCGAGTAATCCTGTAAGAGGTTGTTGATCCGCCGCTGCACACCGGCTGCCGGTCGCGTGACGGTGACCGAAACCGAGAGGGCCGTTGCGTGCGACTAAACCGTTCGCACGTCCCCGGCACTCGTCGCGGGATCGACTCTCACTCACGTCTCGGTCCGACCGGCGGCAACGGCGTGGTCTTCGCTCCGCTCAGCGTAACCGCTCGTCGCGGAACGCGCGGATCACGTCCTGGCGGGCGATGATCCCGACGATGCGTCCGTCGTCGTCGACGACGGGAACCCGGTTGATGTCGGGGCCCTCGCCGGCGAGCAGGTCGAGCACCGCGTCGACGTCGGCGTCAGGGGTTACCGTCACCACGTCAGTGCTCATCACGTCGGAGACGGGTCGGTCGGCGTTCCGAACCATGTCGACGCCAAGATCAAGGTCGGCCCACGGCGCCTTCACCTGATACGTGAGCGTGTCGACGAACGGCGGGAGCCCGATCGGAATCCACAGCGTCTCGTCGTCGGGCTCGAACAGATCGACGAGGTCCGACTCGGTGACGACGCCGACCACGCGGTCCTCGTCGTCGACGACGGGGAAGCCGCTGAACGAATAGCGAGCGAATTTCCTGAACGCGTCGGCGACGTCCTCGTCGTGGGCGAGCGTCTTCACGTCCGTCTCCATCAGGTCACGCGCGTGCATATCTTCGCCGTCGTGTCCGGGCGTGGTAGTCGTTTCGACCAGCGCGATGAGCGCGCAGTGGCTCGTCACGTGTGGAGAGCAGGTAAAAGTGGCCGGGGTGGGCTCCGAACCCACGATCTCCGCATGTCCCAGGTCCGAGGCTCGGCGGAGCCACGGGAAGGACGCGGACGCTTCCAAGGCGTCACCGCACCGAATCTCCGAACCCTATGAGTGCGGCGCTATGTCCAGCTAAGCCACCCGGCCTCACTGTTTCGTACCGCGATGAGACCCTTTAAGCTTCCCATCCATCGGAGGAATGTGAGGTGGTGACAGAGCCGGCGGGAGGGAGCCGGCGGCGACCGAGTCCCGCGTTGTCTGATCTGAGAACCGGACCCCGCGGATTTATGCGGGGCGGGGAAAATTCCGGGGTATGAGCCTTCCCGACCTGCTTGTGGAGACCGTCGGCGACGAGAGCGTCGTCGCCGAGGTCTCATTGGGGGGAGACGACCGGCTCGCGGTGACGCCGACGCGAACGCTCGTCTATCGCGGCGACGGGCTGCTGTCGGACGAGTCGGTCGCGGAGTACTCCCACGACGTCGAGCGTATCGCGGTCTCGACGGGCCGCCGCAAGGCGAAACTCACCCTCGGCTACGGCCTCGGCGGCGACGAGACCCTCTCGCTGCCGGCGAAGCGCGCGGACGAGGTCCTCCACCCAATCCTCGCCGGCGTCCTCTCCGCGACGGGCGTCACCGACCCCGGCGAGACGGTCCTCCGCACCTTCCGCTTCTCGGAACTCACCCTCGTCGTGACCAGCGAGCGACTCGTCAAACACGTCGGCTCCGCCGTCTGGGACGAGGAGTTCGAGGAGTTCCCGTACGCCGACCTCACCGACCTCGACTTCGAGGAGGGGACGGTCGCGACCTCCGTCGTGCTCGCTCACGGCGGCCGCTCCGAGCGACTCAAGGCCCCGAACGAGTCCGCACGCGACCTCCGCGAGACCCTCGTCGACGCCGTCTGCGACTACCACGACGTCGGGAGCTTGGAGGAGTTCCGCGTGACGGTCGCCGACGACGAGGCCGAATCTGACGCCGACGCCGACAGCACCACCGATTTCGGCGAAGGCCCCGACCCGCTGTCAGCCTCGCCGGTCGCCGACGCGGAGGCCGAGGCGGAAGCGGAACTGAGCGCGGGGGCGACGTCGATACCCGAGGACGAGGGGACGGGAGACAGTGCTACCACGGCCGCGCCCGCCGGCGGGGCAGACCCGGCGGCCGAACCGATAGCTGAGGAGTCGGTCGACGACGCCGACCCGCTCGGTGCCGAGGCCGGCGACGCCCTCGCCGGCCACGCCGTCGACACCGATCCGCTGGCCGAGAGCCCGGCCGCGGAGCCGGCGGTCGACGCAGAACCGTCCGACGAGGCCGACTTCGCGAGCGACGCCGCCGGCGAACCCGCAGGGAGCGAGACCGTGCCGACCGCACCCGGTGAGCCGGCGACGCCGGGGGAGGCGGACACCACCGACGCCAATGCCTTCGACGGCTCGCCGTTCGAGACCGCTGGCGTCGAGGGCGAGGACCTCGCGACCGAGGTGGCGAGGCTGCGCCACACCGTCGAGGAGCAGTCCGAGCGGCTCGATCGGCAGTCGGCGCTCATCGAACAGCTGATCGAGGAGCTTCGGCGCGGACGCTGAGGGGTGCGCGGCCGGCCGAGATTCTCCAAATCGATAGCTGTGAAGATGCATTTTTACGTGCGACGGCGTAGTCGAAGAGCGTGACCGCACAACTCGGCCCTTGGATCGACGCGGCGCTGGGGGGCGTCGTGACGCCGGAAGCGCGCCTCGCCGTGACGGCCGGCATTCTCCTCTTGACGCTCGGAATTGGATGGCTGTTGCTTCCGCGAGCCGTTCGGACGGGCGAGCGCCTCTTCGCGGGGTGGTTAGAGCGCTTCCTCGACGGCCGAGGCGAGTCCTCCGTCGAGACGCTGCGCGAGGCGATTCCCGTCTCGTTCACACTGCGGCTGTTCGTCGGTCTCCTCCAGATCGCGCTGTTCGCACTCGCCGCCGTCGCCGTGCTGACGCTGTGGGGACAGTTTGCGGTCGTCGTCGCGGTTCTCCCGGTCGCGGAAAACGCTGCGACGGTCGCCGGGCGAGCGGTGCTCTCGGGGCTGTTGCTCGGTGGCGCGTACGTCGCGAGCGACGTGCTCGAGGCGTACGTCTCCGCGCTCTCCGACGACAGCGACCGTATCACAGCCCATCAAGAGCAGCTCCTCACCCGTATCATGCAGGTTGGACTACTCGTCGTCGCGGGCATCACCGTCCTCGGTATCTGGGGCGTGAACCTCGGCGGCCTCCTCGTGGGCGCGGGCTTCCTCGGCATCGTGCTCGGGATGGCGGCTCGACAGACCCTCGGCTCGCTCATCGCCGGCTTCGTCCTGATGTTCGCCCGGCCGTTCGAGATCGGCGACTGGGTCGCCATCGGCGACGAGGAGGGGTTCGTCACCGACATCACGATCATGAACACCCACATGCGGAACTTCGACGGCGAGTACGTCGTCGTCCCGAACGACCTCGTCACCAATCAGGCGATCACGAACCGGAGCCGTGATGGTCGGCTCCGCATCCACATGGAGGTCGGCATTGGGTACGACGACGACCCCGACGTCGCGAGCGAAATCGCGGAGGCGGTCCTCGAAGATATCGACACGATCGCCAACAATCCGAAGCCGTACGCCATCCCCTCCGGATTCGGTGACTCCGCCATCCTGCTCGACCTCCGCTTCTGGATCGACCCACCGACGCCGCAGGCTCGGTGGCGCTCGAAGGCGACCGCCGTGGAGCTGATTCAAGACCGCTTCACCGACGCCGGAATCACCATTCCGTACCCGCAGCGGACCGTCTCGTACTCACCCGAATCGACGGAAGAGTCTGTCGAGCGGGTCGAGCAGTTCGACAGCGCTGGGGAGGGCCGCGCGAGCGACCGGCCGGTCTGAGGCTGCGTCGCCTTCGCTCGGCTCCGAACGTCCTCAGACGACGTGTCACCGGCGATCGATAGCCGAGAGGCGCGGGGCGGGCGGCTTCGTCACCGATCCCGCCCAAATCCAGCCGCAAAAGTCGCCTCGTCGACCGACAACACCGTCGGCCGACCGTGCGGACAGGCGTAGGGTCGGTCGCACTCGCCGAGCCGATCCAACAGCGATCGTTGCTCCTCTCGGGTCAGCTCCCCGATATCGCCGCGCTTTAGCGACGGGTGACACGCCAGGTCGGCGAGCGATGCCTCGCGGGCGTCCCGCGGCGACTCACCTCCCGACAGCGACGCCAGCGCGTCGCGGAACGCGTCCGCGTCGGCTGCTCGGCCGAACGGCGCCGGCACGCTCCGGAGCCTGACGGTCCCGCCGCCGAACGGTGCCGTCTCGAAGCCCAGCGCCGCGAGCGCGTCAGCGTGCGCCTCCGCGGCCGCGGCCTCGTCGGTCGACAGCGAGCAGATTACCGGCGGGTCTAGCGCGGCGGTCGGCACTGGCTCATCGTCGAACGCGCGGGAGAGGCGCTCGTAGTTCACGCGCTCGTGGGCGGCGTGGCCGTCGACGACGAGTAGTTCGTCGCCGGCCTCGACGAGGAGGTAGAGGTCGCGGAAGGTCCCGATCGGCTCTGCGTCCGCGAAGGCGGCTGGACGCTCGCCCTCCTCGCCGCCGACAGGAACGAGCGCCGACTCGACCCCTGTGTCGACGTCGGCTTTCCGTCGGAGGTCCGCCCCCGTGAGCGCGTCCGCGACTGCCGACTCGACCACATTCGCGATCCGGTCGGCGTCGCGCAGTCCGACCTCCCGCTTCGCGGGGTGAACGTTCGGATCGACGCGGACGGGCGGGACGCGCAAATCCACGGCCGCCACCGGTTCGCGACCGTCCGGAAGCAGGCGGCCGTACCCCGCCCGGACCGCGGCCGCGAGCCGGTCGTTCCGCACGGGCCGCCCGTTCACCGAGACTCTGACGTGATCGCGCGAAGCGCGTGTCACCGAGGGGTACGCGAGCGCGCCGGCGATGTCGACCGAGGTCGCCACGGATTCGCTCTCTTCTGTCTCGACCCTGACGCTCGCGGCGAGTTCGGTCGACTGGCTCGCTGTCTTGCGGTCGTAGACGCCGAACAGCGCGTCTGTCACGCCGGTGCCGGGCGTCGACAGCGTGGTCGACCCGTCGTGTACCAGCGTGAACGCGACCTGCGGGTTCGCGAGGGCGTAATCGGCGACCAGCGCGGAAACCCGCGCGAACTCCGCGGCCGCCCCCGCGAGCGACTCTCGGCGCGCCGGGCGCGTCGCGAACAATTCCTCGACGACGACCGTGGTTCCGCGGGCTCGGCCGGCGTCTGACGCCTCGATACTCTCGCCGTCGCCCTCGGTCCGGTCACCCGCGGTCGCGGCGTTTCCGTCGACGACCACTCGCGTCCCCGCAGCGCCGCCGTCGTTCGTCGTCAGTTCGAGCCTCGCGGCGTCGGCTATCGCGGCCAGCGCCTCGCCTCGGAATCCGAGCGAGTCGACGCCGACCGGGTCGCCGTCGGGCGCCAGTTTGCTGGTCGCGTGGCGCTCGACCGCGCGACGGGCGTCCGCGCGAGACATCCCGCGACCGTCGTCGACGACGCGTATCCGGTCGGTACCGTCGCCGTCGACCGTCACCTCGACGGCCGAGGCGCCGGCGTCGAGCGCGTTGTCGATCAGTTCGCCGACCACACGCGCCGGTCGAGTGACCACCTCTCCAGCGGCGATCCGATCGACCGTGGCCGGTTCGAGCCGGCGAACCCGAGGCGACTCCGCCGCGCCATCCCGGGCCTCCGCCGGCTGATCGCTCCCGGCGCGCTCCTCACCCGCCATCGTCGAGCCTCGACTGGAGGTCGTGGAGGGCGTTCAGCGCCTCGATCGGCGTCATCCGGGCGAGGTCGATCCCGCGGAGGTGGGCGGCGAGGTCGCTCGCGTCGTCGCCCTCGGTCCGGTCGCCCGCGGTCGAGGCGTTTCCGTCGCCGCTGGTCGACGCCTCACTCTCACCCGCGGTCCGCGTGTCACCGTCGCCCGCGTCGTCGCCCGCACCTTCCTCAGCGAGGAACTCGCGGAGCGAGACGTCGTCCGGCTCCTCGGCGTCTGCCGGCGGGTCGAGGTCCTCGGGCGACGCGTCCGTCTCCTCTGAGTCGCGTGCGTCCGACGAGTGAGCGCCGTCGGTCTCGTCCGCGGCCACCAGCGACCGAGAGCGCTCGACGACGGGTGCGGGAACGCCGGCGAGTTCGGCGACTTCGACGCCGTACGACGAGGAGGAGGCGCCGGGGACCACCCGGTGGAGGAACGTGACGTCGCCGTCCTCGCGGGTTGCGGTGAAGTGGAGGTTGAAGACGCGCTCGCGCTCCTCGGCGAGGTCGGTGAGCCCGTGGTAGTGGGTGGCGAAGAGCGCGGTGGCGCCCAGCTCGTCGTGGACGAACTCGGCGGCCGCGCGGGCGATGGCGCGCCCGTCGGTCGTCGCGGTGCCGCGGCCAACCTCGTCGAGCAGGACGATCGAGTCCGGGCCGGCGTCGTGGAGGATCTCCGTCAGCTCGCTCATCTCGCGCATGAACGTCGACTGCCCGCCCGCGATGTCGTCGGAGGCGCCCACGCGGGTGAACAGCCGGTCGAAGACGGGGATCGAGGCCGCCTGCGCGGGGACGAACGAGCCGGTCTGCGCCAGGACGACCGCCAGTGCGACCGCCCGCATGTACGTCGACTTCCCGCTCATGTTCGGTCCGGTGATGACGGCGACGGACCCCCGCGCGAGGTCGACGTCGTTCGGGACGAACGAGGCCTCGGCGCGCTCGACGACGGGATGGCGCCCGCCCTCGATCTCGACTCCGGCGTCGGGGTCGTCGACGATCGTCGGGCGGACGTAGTCGCCCGCGACGGCCACCGCCGCCAGCGAACAGAGCGCGTCGAGTTCGGCGAGCGCGTCCGCGAGCCCCTGTATTCGCTCCGTTTCGGCCGCGACGCGCTCGCGAACCTCGGCGAACAGTTCGTACTCCATCGCGTTCGCGCGTTCGGCGGCACCGACGATCTCCTCCTCGCGATCCTTGAGTTCGGGCGTGTAGTAGCGCTCGCTGTTCTTCAGCGTCTGCCGACGGTGGTAGTCGTCCGGGACCCGGTCGAGATTGGCGTCGGTCACCTCGATGTAGTAGCCGTGGACCTGGTTGTGCCCGACCGACAGCGAGTCGATCCCGGTGCGATCGCGCTCGCTCGCCTCCAGGTCGGCGACCCACTCACGCCCCTCGCGCTCGGTCGTGCGGAGCGCGTCGAGGTCGTCGTCGAACCCCTCCCGAATCACGCCGCCGTCGGTGATCTCCGGCGGCGGGTTGACGGCGATCGCTTCGTGGATCAGCTCGCGGACCTCGACGAGTTCGTCGAGCCGGTCGCGGAGGTCGCGGAGGTGGTCGGTGCGGGGGCGGTCTGCGTCGGAGTTGGAGTCGGAGGCGCCCTCTCCCTCCGCTCCCGCGAGTGCCGCCTTCAGCTCCGGGACGACAGCGAGCGTCGCGTGCAGCGAGCGCAGGTCGCGGGCGTCGGCCCGCTCCCGAGAGACGCGCCCCACGAGGCGCTCCAAGTCGTAGGCGGCCGTGAGCGCGTCGGCGACTCCCTCGCGGACCAGCGTGCGCTCGGCGAGCTCGCCGACCGCGTCGTGGCGGCTCCGGATCGCGTCGGCGTCGACGAGCGGTCGCCGGAGCCACCGCTCGAGACACCGGCGGCCGAGCGCACAACTTGTCTCGTCGAGCACGTCGAACAGGGTGTCGCTGGCGCCGAGCCCGCGGTTCTCGAACAGCTCCAGGCTGCGCTGGGCGGCGGCGTCGAGGCGCAACCGGTCACGGGGGTCGTACCGTCGGAGCCGCGTGACGTACGAGAGCGGGCCGTCGTCGCCCTGAGTGTACTCGGCGTAGGCGAGGACGGCGCCGGCCGCGCGAAGCTCGGCGTCGCTCTCGAACCGACGGTCAGGCGCCGGGAGGTACGGCTCCAGTCGCTCCGTGGCGGCGCGCCGCCCGAAGGCGTCGGGGTCGTACTCGTGGACCGTCCAGCCGTTCTCGGCATCTGATGGCTCGAAGGTGGGGGCGCCGGGGCCCGCGATCAGCTCCGCCGGGGCGATCCGGTCGAGTTCCCCGGCGACCGCGTCGCGGTCACCCGAGGTGACGAGACACTCGCCCGTGGAGACGTCGACGGCCGCGAGGCCGACCTCGCTCTCGGAGTCGGCGTCGCCCCCGTCGCCCGCGGCCACCGCCGCCACGTAGTTGGTCGTCCCCGCCTCCAGTAGGTCGTCCTCGACGACTGTCCCCGGCGTGATCACTTCGGTGACGGCGCGGTCGACGAGCCCCGACGCCTGTTCGGCGTCCTCGACCTGATCGCCGACGGCGACGCGGTAGCCGGCGTCGAGCAGCGACTCGAGGTAGGGGGCGGCGTTGTCGATCGGAATCCCCGCCATCGGGTAGTCGCCGGTCGAGTCGGAGCGCTCCGTGAGCGTCACCTCGCAGATCCGCGCGACTGCCTCGGCCGCTTCGCAGAACGCCTCGTAGAAGTCGCCGACCTGGAACAGCACGAGCGCGTCCTCGTGGGCGGCACAGAGGTCAGCGTACTGCGAGAGCATCGGGGTGAGCTCCTCGCGGGCGGCGGCGATCCCGGGCGGGAGCCCCGTCGCGACGTCTCGGTCCGCAGTTGGCATACCGCGAACCCGGGCGCCCGCGGGCATAAACGGTACGGAGGCGGCGGACGCGGCGGTCGGTCCCCGGACCGCCGAGACGCTTACAACGATGGGACCCTCACTACGCACGTGACGAATCGGACGATCATCGTCGGCATGGCGGCGACGTTCATCGCACTGACGGCTCTCCTCCTCGTCGCCGGAGTCGTCGTCTCGCCGGTGCTGCTGGCCGTGGCCGTCCCGTTCGGCGTCGTCTCGTACTTCCTCTGGTACCACGCCAGCGGGAAGCTCCGCGACCGCGTCCACCGCGAGGCGGCACGCGCGGGACCGACCCAACGTGAGCGGGCACGGCGGCGCGCCCGCACGGCCGAACACCGCCGCGCTGCGCACCGGACTGCGGGCGCGACCGACGGCGGCTTCGGCGGTGCGACGACCGACGACCGACGCGACCCGCGGGACCGCGCGCCGCCGGCCGACGGGATGTCCGAACCCGAGGCCTACGCGACGCTCGGACTCGACCGAACTGCCAGTCAGGAGACGATCCGCTCGACGTACCGCGAGCGAGCGAAGCGACTCCACCCCGATAGCGCGGACGGCGACGAGGAGGCGTTTAAAAAGCTGAACCAGGCGTACGAGACGCTGAAGAACTGATCGACGGATGTCGGTCGGCCGACGATCGGAGCGACAGACGGGTCAGTGCTCGCCGTCGGCGGACCCGCTGGCGTCGGCATCTCCCTCAACTGCCCTCGTGATTGCGACCGCCGCCTCGGCGAACTCCTCGCGAGTGTTGACGTTCGTGAACGTCCGTGCCGTCGTCCGCGAACGGATGGCCTCGTCGTCGACGATGACTTGATCCAGCCGCTCTAACGGCGCAAGCACTTTCCGTTCGCCAGCGGCGAGCGCGCGGTCGCAGGCAGCGGCCATCGATTTCGCGCGGTACACCGCCTGCGTCGTCTGGAACCAGCGGTCGTCGAGCCGCGGGACGGCTGCGTCGTGACCCGCGGCGTCCTCCCGCAGCGACGCGAGAAAGGCGGGGTCGACGAACGGCATGTCGCAGGCGACGACCGCGACGTACTCCGAGGCGGCGACCCGACAGGCGTTGCGGATCCCGGCCACGGGGCCGAGATCGGGCTCCTCGTCGAGCGCCCACGCGACCGGGAGCGCGAACCCGTCGAGCGTCGCGGCGATCGCTTCCTGCTGGTCGGGGCGGCAACTGATCACGAGGTCGTCGACCGCCGGATCGCCGCCCGCGGCGCGGGCCGCACCCGGCGGAACCGGGTCGCCGGCCCCCGCGAGCCGATCCGCCACCCGTCGGATCATCGGAACGCCGGCCAGGTCCGCGACGGACTTGTCGCGGTCGCCGAAGCGAGTGGAGCGCCCGCCGGCGATGATCGCTCCGGTCGTCATACCTGTCCCTGCGGGGGCCGAGACCTTGCCGGTTGCGGTGACACACGCGGTGTGGAATGAGGGCCGCTGCGATCGGGTTTCGGTGCCGGTCTGGTCGCGCGTCTCGGCGCCGCCTACCACCGAAAAGCGACCCGTTAAGTGGCCGGCGACCCACCGATCGATCATGGCAGAGGCCACGGATCTCGAAGAGCTGAAGCGTGGGACCGACCTGGTCAAGCGCGGCTTCGCGCGGATGCAAAAGGGCGGCGTTATCATGGACGTCGTCAACCGCGAACAGGCCCGCATCGCGGAGGACGCCGGCGCGGTCGCGGTGATGGTGTTGGAACACGTCCCGGCGGACATCCGAAAGCGCGGCGGCGTCGCCCGGATGCCCGACCCCGAGCGCGTTCCCGAGGTCATCGACGAGGTCTCGATCCCCGTCATGGGGAAATCCCGAATCGGTCACCGCAAGGAGTCGGAGATTCTGGAAGCGCTCGGCGTCGACATGATCGACGAGTCGGAGGTGCTCACGCCCGCTGACGACGAGTACCACACCGACAAGCGCGACTTCGCGTCCCCGTTCGTCTGCGGCGCCCGGAACCTCCCCGAAGCGCTCCGGCGCATCCGCGAGGGCGCGGCGATGATCCGGACGAAGGGCGAGGCTGGCACCGGCGACGTCAACCAGGCAGTCAAGCACCAGCGCACCATCAAAACCCAGATCCGGACGCTCACCGGACTCAACTACGAGGAGCGCGAGAAGTGGGCCCGCGAACACGGCGCCCCCCACGACCTGGTCCACGAGACCGCAGAAGCCGGTCGACTCCCGGTCGTCAACTTCGCCGCCGGTGGGATCGCGACGCCCGCGGACGCGGCGCTAATGATGTACCACGGCTGTGACGGCATCTTCGTCGGCTCCGGTATCTTCGGCGCGGAGGACCCCGCGGCGATGGGTACCGCGATCGTCGAGGCCGTCAACAACTGGGACGACCCCGAGGAACTCGCCCGGATCGCGAGCGGGACGGGCAAAGGGATGAAGGGCCAGTCCAACGAGGACATGCCCGAAGAGGAGAAACTGCAGGGCCGCGGCGTCTAACCCGACGCCCGTCGCGCTTTTAGATAGACAGTCGGTCCGGCTGGACCGCGTGCGATACCCGTCTACTCCCCGTTAGCGGTGCGTCCGTCCGTCTGCCCGCCCGAGTCGTTCCTGGCGGTTTCGACCCCGCTGCGCAACCCTTTCTTACGGATCGACCCGCATCAGCCACGCCTCGGGATCGTCGAGTTCGGCCTTCGTCGGAAGGTTTTCCGGGCGCTCCCAGACGACGCCGGCGGCCTCGATGCCCCGCGCGTCGGCGACGTGCCGGAAGAAGGCGGCGCCGCGCTCATACTGCTGGCGTTTCATGCCGAGTCCGAGGAGGCGCTGAGCGAGCCGACGGATCGGTCCACCGCCCCCGCGACGCGCGTCGAGTTTCCGTCGCAGGTCGGCGTACTCGTCGTCGAACGCGCGGTCCATCAGCACCTCCGCGTACCCCTCGATTGCCGTCATCGCCGCTTGCAGTTCGCTGAACGCCTCCGTGTCGAATCCGCTGATCGTCAGTTCGTCCGCGGTTAACCCTTCGACGCCGCGCTCGACGCGAGATTCGAGGTACTCGGGGAGCCACGGCGCCGCACCGAACTCCGCCGCGTGCGTCACCTCGTGGAAGGCGATCCACCGGCGAAAGCGCGGGTAGTCGACGTCGAGCGACGCCGCGACGGCGACGATGTTCGGATGTACGAAGTAGAGCCCGTGGTCGGCGTCCGGCTCGTCGGCCAACAGCAGGGGGTCGTACTGCCCGAGCACGTTCCGCGCGAGGAAACTAAGCGCGAACGCCATCGTTCCGGTGTTGGCGATCCGTGAGACGTCGCGAGAGAACGCGGTGACCGGGCCGGGAGACGTGCCGGGACCTCCCGTGCCGACGTCGAACGGGTCCAGAACTCGGTCGAGGGGGCCGTTGGCGGTCCACTCACCGTCGGTCGTCGGCTCAGCCGGCGCGTCGTTCGCCTCGGTCGCCGCCGCCTCGATCGGCGCCATCACGTTCCGGAAGGTGCCGACGCTCGCGTCGATCCAGTGGTGCCGGTTCTGCACCTCGATCGAATCGGGCACGGTGAACGCGATTCCGGCGACCTCGCTCAACCGCGTGCGGGCCTCGCGAACGTCGGCGGCGTATCCCTCGCGCTCGGCGGGCGTCAGCGCGAGCGATCCGGGATCGGTGCTCGCCTTGGCGGCCGCCGCGGCCCGGTCCCAATCGACGACGCCGGTGCCGGACGCCTCGGAGACCGTGCGCAGGCTTCGGAGGATGTCCATACGCATCGGAGGGGTGCCCGCCTCAAATCGCTTGTGTCGGTTCGGTGACGGCGTGCGCGCCGAATCCTGCCGCCGACCGTGCTCACTCGTCGCCGGCGATCCCCGACGGGATCTCCTCCTCCTCGTCGCCTCGGAGCTTCGCGACCCCGACCGCGACCGCGGCGAGCGCGATCAGCGCAAGCAGGAGTCCGGCGACCGACTTCGCGGAGACGCCGCCGTCGGACCCGACGTCCGTCTCGTCATCGTCCGCCTCCGCGTCTGCGACCGCGGTCAGTTCCGCCCCGTCGGCCGAACCGAAGAGCTCGAAGGGACCGATCTCGATATCGCCGTCGCCGAGGTGAAGTTCCAGGATGGTGATTGAGGATTCTCCCATATCCCGTCGTTCGTACGGCAACGATTTAGTCGTGGCGGCGGCACCGAGGACCACTCCGCTAATCGCCACACCGGCCGCCGCGGACCGGCGGGTTCTTGCCGTCTGCCGCGTCAGTCGTCTCCATGCACGAGCGCGGCCGGATGTTTCTCGATGATCTGCTCGCGACCGCCAGCCCCTCCGGGTTCGAAACCGCGAGCCAGCGGGTCTGGGCCGACTACGTCCGCGAGTTCGCGGACGAAGTCACGGTCGACGCCTACGGCAACGCCGTCGCGGTCCACGAGGGCGACCCGGACGCGCCGACGGTCGCACTGGCGGGCCACGCCGATGAGATCGGGTTCATCGTTCGCGACGTGCTCGACGACGGCTTCCTCCGGATTTCGCGTATCGGCGGCTCCGACCGCACCGTCTCGAAGGGACAGCACGTCACGGTCCACGCGGACGAACCCGTCGGTGGCGTGATCGGCCAGACCGCGATCCACCTTCGAGACCCCGAGAAGGACACGTACGACGAGATCAGCGGGCAGTTCGTCGATATCGGTGCAACCGACGCCGACGAGGCTCACGAGCACGTCGAGGTCGGCGATCCCGTCACCTTCTCGACCGACTTCGAGGAGTTGGTCGGCGACCGGATCGCCGCCCGTGGTGTTGACAATCGGACGGGCACGTGGGCGGCCGCAGAAGGGCTCCGTCGGGCGGCCGTACGCGACGTCGACACGACCGTCTACGCCGTCTCCACCGTCCAAGAGGAGGTCGGCCTCCGGGGCGCGCAGATGGTCGGTGTCGACCTCGACGACGTGGACGCGTTCGTCGCGGTCGACGTCACCCACGCGACCGACAACCCCGACGTCGAGACCGAGCGTCGCGGTCCCGTCGAACTCGGCGCCGGACCGGTGATCGGCCGCGGGAGCGCGAACCACTCCGCGCTCGTCGACCTCGCGCGCGACGCCGCCGCTACCGCCCAGATCGACGTCCAACTTCAGGCGGCGGGCACTCGGACCGGCACAGACGCCGACGCGTTCTACACCGCTCGCGGCGGCGTTCCGTCGCTCAACGTCTCGATCCCGAACCGGTACATGCACACGCCCGTCGAGGTTGTCGACCTCGGTGACCTCGACGCGGTCGCCGATCTACTGGCCGCCGTCGCTGACGGCGCCGCCGACGCGACCCCGTTCACCGTCGACGTCTGACGGGCGTGCCATCTCGCGGTTCTGCGCTCGTTTTCGCCTCCGCTACCGTCGAATTCGAGTCACGCTAAACCGGGGCACGGCGCGGCTGAAACGGAACTGTTTTACAACATCCAGTCATACCCGAAAATGCGTCAAACGGACGTACGCTCTGGTAGTGTAGTCCGGCCAATCATATTGCCCTCTCGAGGCAATGACCGGGGTTCAAATCCCCGCCGGAGCATCCTTTCGTCTTAACACTTCTATCGGTAGTTCTCAAACTCACTACCCCATTCATCTTCGAAGCGTTCCGGAATCCGAATCACGTGACCCGATCGCGTATGTTGAGCGACAGGAGTTTTTGTGATTTACAGGGTATGAGGGACCGAGTCTCTAGAGGCAAGTATATTTATTCGTCTACCAACACTGAATAAGTATGATTGGTGTCCGATCGATATGTGGTTGGAACTGTTCGGGGGTGCGTTTCAGATGAGTCTTGATGCACGGGACGTTCGTATTCTACGCTCGATCGCGGAGAACAACTCTACCAGCCCGGAACGAATAATGGAGGAGACGGATATCCCTAAATCGACGGTCCATTATCGCATCAAGAATATGATGGATAGAGGGGTGATCAAAAATGAGTTGTTTGAGATCGATTTCGAAAAGGCTGGATTAGGTCTCACAGTTATTTCCGAAGTGCTCGCTGAGTTCGGGGAAGGGTATCAGGAAGAAGTTGGGAAAGCGTTAGCCGAGATCGAGGGGGTAAATGAAGTGTATTTTGTGATGGGCGATACTGATTTCATTGTCATTTCACGGCTTCCGTCTCATGACATGGTTGAAACGCTTGTTGAGGAGTTTGAGGCTATCGACGGAATTCAACGAACGAGTTCGAAGTCCGTGATCAGCTCGATCAAAGAAGATGAGAGCGTAGGGATGTTACGCGACTACACTGAAGTGACGTTACTGAACTCGCACGGACTTGACGAGACGGTAGAACAAGTTGAGTAACCTGCTCTGTTGAATTTGTAGAAGGTGGAAGGGTAGCGTCGATTTGGTAGTAGCGGCGAAGCAGAAGTGCTCTACCAGTCGTTGGGGGGAGTTTCTCTGTCAATGTGACGTGGACTGTGTTGAGAATCTGCGACGACCTTTGGTCTGTGGTTGCGTGCTGTCATCGGTGTCATGTTACTCAACCGGGAAACAGCATGGAAATATCAACACCACTTGGATCGTCGCATACGATCGCTGTAAACGGCGGTGCTCGTCGGTACGGAATTGCGTTTGGTTTCTTGATGCTCACGAGCCGGTACGCTGGCTGCACAATGCTAGCTTGGCTGTCGAGTTCGGTGAATCCAGAGTGCACACGCGAGGGCTCCGAAGCCGGCAACTGTGGCGATACCGAACGCGATACGATAGCCTGTAAAGGAGTACACGGGCGTGCCGTCGACGATCTTCCCGGTCCAGAAGACGTCGAGCACCACACCCATTAGTGCGGGCACGACGGCAGCCCCGAAGTAGCCGACGCTGTTTATTGTCCCGCTCACCGTTCCGCTTACCTCGTCGGGGTGTCGCTGACGCCCGACGGTGAACGCGAGTGACACGCCGCCATTGACGAACATGGCCGTGAAGAAGAGAATGCCGACGAAAGCGAGGGGCGGCGTCCCGAGAGCTGAAAGGGTGCCGAAGACGACACAGAACGTGAGCGTCGAAATCAACACCAGCGCGGTGTGAGCGGCGGTACGGTCCGCAACCCACCCAAACAGCGGTGAGCCGATAAGGAGGCCGACGTTGCCAGCGAGGACGTACAGCGATGCGCGTGCGACGGAAAGATCGTAGAGGTGGACGAGATACGGGACGCCCCACAGGCCGATGATGGTGAAGTTGACGCCGAGGATTAGAAAGTTGAGGATACCGAGGGCCCAGACATCGGAGCCGCCAAGGACGGATCGCAAGTCGTCACGGAGTGACGTAGGTCCACCGTCGGCCGTTAGTTCTGGTGACTCGTCGTCGGTTTCATCGACCGGTCGGTCACGGACCGACAGGAAGATGAAGAGAGCGCTGACGACGCACAACGATCCGATAACGAGCATTGATGATCGCCACCCGATGACGGACGCAGCGATGGCGAGTGGTGTTGTGGCGATGATGCCACCGAGCGCTGAAACGCCGATAGTTAGGCCCGTTACGGTGGCGTACTCATCCGCTCGGAACCATGTTACGGCGAATCGGAGGATAGAGAGGAAGATGACGCTCCCGCCGAAACCCACGAGTGCGCGAGCCAGGAAGTTCACGAGGAACGAGTCACTCATTGCGAACGCCATGGCACCGAACCCCATCACGAATGTGCCTGTTCCGGCGACGCGGCGCGGACCGTACCGGTCTACAAGCACCCCGGCGGGCAACTGCATGGCAGCGTAGAGGTAGAAGAACGACGAGTGGAGCAACCCGAGTTCAGTTGCTGTGATGTTGAACGCGAGCGTCAGCGATTCCGCCAGTACCGCCGTCGAGACACGGGTGAAACTCATGAGCAAGTACCCGAACGCGAGTACGCCCCACATCACCCATCGGACGCGGCGTGTGTTGAGTCGCGTCAGCACCATTGTCTCAAAGTACTGGTCGACTCGTCTGTCATTCCACGGTAGTTGAGAGTGGTGCTTGCGGCGACCTTGACTGCCTTGAGGAGTGTTTCCGTATGCTCTCGTCCGCGCTGTTGAGGGTCTCGTCGTGCGGACCACGGAAGGTGAGAAACGCGTCGGAGTCGTGTCAGAGGTACTGTTGAACTTCGAAGACGGCTACAGGCGTAAGTGGGTTGAGTGAAAGGAAGTAAAGCCAGACACATAGTGGTGTAGAGGATTTAGCGGGGATTGTTCCGTATCCATTCTAGGACTTCGTTTGCGTGTTCGTCCGGTGGGAAGATCGGATAGAAGACGTGTTCGATACGTCCATCAGAGACGATCAGCGTTAATCGCTTCAGATACTCGTTGTCCTCAATGGTGAACGTCGGCAAGTCAAGTTCGTCTGCAAGTTCCCACCCGGAATCGCTGAGCATCTCGAAGGGGAGATTCAGACGGTCACGTGCCTCTCGTTGGTACTCAACTGACTGCGTAGACAGTCCGAAGATCCGCCTGACTCCCTCATTTCGAAGTTCCTCGTAATGGCTCTGAAAACCGCGTGATTCAGGTGTACAGCCACGGGCACCGGGAACGTCTTCCCACCCTTCGGGGATCACGTCCTTATCTGGCCGCCCCGTTAGTGGGTAGACGTAGAGTACCGTTCGAGTCGGGAGTTCCTGGAGGTTAACCGTCGTGTCGTTGGTCGCTGGGAGAGACACGTCGCACATCGTCATCCCTTGGAGATGGTCAGCCGCACCGTCGTCTTCCGGCACTGGGAGGTCGTCTGGTAGCGGAAAATCTTTAGACATTGTGCTACAGAGCACACCCAAAATAAATAAATATTCGCTAAATCCTGCATTTTTGAATATTGTTCAATACATGGGTTGTTGTATATGGTATATTGACGTGATCTGAGCGTAGATGGGTTCGCGCAAAATAAGACATTGTAATGTAATTACTCTGAACAGCTGTTCTTCTAGACTGAACGAGAACTGATCGCTACGCCTTCTGCGAGTACAACTGAGCAGAGTACTCAAAGTTGCATAGCCGCGTTAGGAAACACGGTTTGAACGGGCCGGTATTTCTCGGGCCCCGACATGACTAGGTGTGTGAGTTCACCTGCTGTGGTTTGCGAGGACGTCACGGACCGATTCGGTGATAATATTCATTCCGACCTCCGCTTGGCGCTGGGTCAACACGAGCGGCGGAAGCAGTCGAAGGACGCTCTTGTGGCGGCCGGCGTACCACACGAGAACGCCCCTGTGGTAACATTCGAGTTGGATCGATTCGACAAGTGATTTCGAGGGGTCACCATCCACTTTAAATTCGACGCCGGTGAACTGTCCTTTCCCGCGAATATCAACGATCTCAGGGATGTCTTCGGCGAGTTCACGGAACCGGGACCGGATGTACTCCCCGACCTCGGTCGCGTGATCAAGAAGGTCGTGGGACTCGATGTACTCGATGGCGCGCGTCCCGCCGACGAACGCGGGGACGTTCCCGCGGAACGTCCCAACGTGACCGCCCGGGCCCCACGTGTCGAACTTTTCGTGATACATCATCGCACCGATGGGGAGACCGGAGCCGCCGATACCCTTCGCCATCGTCATTGCGTCCGGCGTCACGTCCCAGTGCTCAGCTGCGAACCACTCACCGGTGCGTCCGAACCCGGTCTGGATCTCGTCGAAAATGAGTAGCGCATCGTTGTCGTCCGCGATGTCGCGGAGTCCCTTCAGGAATCCTTCGGGCGGGACGACCACCCCGCCCTCACCTTGAATCGGCTCAACCCAGATTCCTGCGGGTGATTCGTGTCCCCCATATGTGCCCTCGAACTTCCGTTGTACCGCGTCTAGCGCACGCGCACAGGTGCCGTCTTGACAGCAGTTATCGGAGGGGCAGAACGGCTCGACATCACCGGTTGGTCCCGGCTCGGTGGGGTCCGGAAACGGGACGTGGACGGCGTCGGCCAACAGCGGCCCGTATCCCTTTTTGTACGCTTTGCCGGCGGTGAGACTGAGCGCACCGGCCGTGGTTCCGTGATAGGATCCCTCGAAGGCGAGCAGGCCATGGCGGCCGGTGTTATGTTTGGCGAGCTTGATCGACCCTTCGATCGCGTCGCTTCCGCTCGGTCCACCGAATATGACCTTACTGTTCCCGCTGAGGCCGTCAGGTGCAATGTCGTTGAGCCGTTCGATGAACTCGATACGTGCCTCGGTCGGGAAATCAACCGTGTGAGTGACTTTATCCAGTTGCTCGTGAACGCCCTCAAGGACGTACGGGTTGGAGTGTCCGACGTTCAAAACGCCGATTCCGGCGAAAAAGTCAAGAAACGTGTTCCCGTCGACGTCCCTGATGGTTGCACCTTTGGCCTCTCCGATCGCGATCGGTATGCGACGCGGGTAAGCGACGGCGTTGCTATCGATCTCTCGTTGGCGGTCCAACAACTGTTCTGTTCGTGGTCCGGGGACCGTTTCCACGTCTGGCTCCATCGAAAAGTGGATCTCGTCGATCGGTGGGTTTGCTACCATGTGTCAAGACACTCGTGCGAGTATATATACTTAAGCAATATTCAAAGAAGAACACACAGAAGAGTTCAAAAACTAGTTAAAATGATTCAATTGAACTCTGTTCAAGGAAACAGCGTCCACGAGAATCGCACATACGTGTTCGTAATTCAATACCGATCGGAATGCGGCCAGTTCGCGCCGCCACGCGTCCGAACAGGACCTCACGACGTCAAATCAGTACGGAACTCGAGTAAGAGTTCTCCAGTAAAATACGTCGTGAATATCTAAACCGTTCAGGCGTCGTCCGATCGGGATGCCAACTGTTTCGTTGCCTCCGCGAACGTTCGCGCGCCGGCAACCGCGTCTTCCATCTCCGTGTACTCCGCCTCATTGTGGGTCTTGCCGTCGATGCTCGGGACGAAGATCATCGCTGCGTCCGTGATCTCATTGAGATACGTCGCGTCGTGGCCAGCGCCGCTAACCATGGCCTGATGATCGGCTCCGACTGCTTCTGCGGCGTCTAGCACCGTCTGGCTCACCCGCGGCGAGAACTCGGTATGGGGGATCCGCCAAATCTCTTCGAGTTCGTACGTAACGTTTTCACGGTTGCAAGCGGCCGTAATTTCCCGTTCAACCCGATCAACAAGTTCAGCGACGGCATCATCATCGTAGCTCCGAACGTCGATAGTCAGTCGAGCCTCCGCAGGAACGACATTTATCGATCCGGGCGAGACCTCAAGCTCGCCGACCGTGGTGACAACGTCGTCTGCGACGCGGTTTGAGAGGCGGCGAACCGAAGTGACGATATCAGACGCGGCAACAAGCGCGTCTCGCCTGGAGTGCATCGGTGACGGCCCTGCGTGATCCGCATCACCAATGATCGTGGCTTCAAGCCACGCCATCCCGAAGACCCCCTCAACGGCACCGACGGAAAGACCGGCCTCTTCCAATTTCGGCCCCTGTTCGATGTGTAACTCCAGGTAGCTGTCGTACGGCTCCCGTGGCTCACACGATTCTTCCCCATTATAACCGATCTGCTTGAGCGCCTCTGCGACGGTGACGCCGTCGGAGTCCGTGTGTTCGAGCGTATTTGCAATGTCAAACTCACCGATGAACGTGCCGCTTCCCATGAGTGCGGGCTTGAACCGCGAGCCTTCCTCATTCGTCCAGTTCACGATTTCGATCGGTCGTCGATGGTCAACTCCCGAATCCTCGAAGCTACGGAGTGTCTCGAGGGCTGAGAGCACCCCGAGCTGTCCGTCGAACCGACCGCCGTACGGCTGTGAGTCGAGATGTGATCCGATCAGCACAGGGGCCGCATCCGGATCAGTTCCTTCTCTTCGACCGAAAATATTCCCGAGTTCGTCGATACGAATATCAAGCCCGAGCGATTCAAGATCTTCGACAAACAGATCTCGTACGTTACGGTCCGTTTCCGTCAGCGCAAGACGATGGAGGCCATCGTCGTCCGTCCGGCCGATTTGTGAGTACCTGCGGAACGTATTCTCGAAGCGATCTGTGTCGATAGTGACCATGTGGCGAGGTCATCGTTACCCTATTAATAGGCGGGGATAGCAGCAAATATGCTCATTTTCACCGATGTCGTCGGTCAATTTAGCTTCCCGAATCAAGTCTTGATTCGGATGCTACTCAGGGTACGCCATCACAACGAAATCTGTCTCGGAATAAGTGGTAGGCAATCGTGGTCTCCCAATGTCAGTAGGATGTTCGCTGACCTCCTCGCAGTCCCTTTTTTTCGTGCTTTACGTTCACATTTGAAGTGCATCGCCCTTCGAGGTGATTTCTTCCGAACTGTTCTCGTTGAGATATTATCATTCCGAGAACTTCTAGAAGACCCGAACATCAAACTACCGTTGGAGGCCGAGCAAGATCTTCACCTCTCGACATCGCGGGTACTGTTATACTCTGTCCGATATAGATTCTGTTTGTGAAACTAAATCCTATATTGTCTACCTTGACACAGTAAAAGCCAATCTCCACCAACCTTTAAGTACATGCGTCTTAGTCTCGCTAGTGGATGTCACTCATATGAGATCGAACGACAATTCTAAGATAGCTGATCAGAGTACTGGTTATTCGGATAAAAACAAAAGAGACCGTGGGAGCCGTCGTGATTTCCTCAAGACGACCGGGGCCGGAATTACAGTCGCCTCTGTGGCGGGCTGTCTGGGAGGGGGCGGAGAAGGCGGTAGCGGACTAAAAATTGGATTTTACGGTCCCTTCTCGGGTCCCGCATCAAATATCGGCGAGCAGAAACAGATTGCCGCCGAAATGTCCCGGGATATGATCAACGAGGACGGAGGTATCCACGGTCAGGACATCGAACTCGTATTCGGCGATTCGGAATCGCAACCTTCGGCGGGACGCAACGAGGTTAACCGTCTGATCCAACAAGAGAACGTCGACGCAATCGGCGGTGGATTCCACAGTGACGTCGCGCTCGCGACAGTCGAGGTCACCGCTGAGCAGGGAACCCCACAGATTGTCGACGAGGCGGTCTCAAGTGCGATCGTCACCAAGATCAACGAACAGGAGCTGTGGAACGTGTTCAAGACCACGCCGCCGTCGGAGGCGTACGCAGTCGGTTGGCGGCAGCTGCTCGAACAGTTCCAAGAGAACGGGACCGGGTACTTCCCCTACGAAGACAAATCCATTGCACTCATCGGAGAAGACACGTCTTACGGCCTCTCGATTATGGATCTGATGGAGAGCGAGCTCGATAAGATCGGATGGGAAATCATCTCCCAAGACGAAGTCAGCCTCGATGCGACCGACTTCACCTCGCTGCTCTCACGGATCCAATCCAACGAACCTGACGTCGTTTGGGCGGTGCAAACGTCTTCCTCAGGTGCCGGTAATCTCGCCAGACAGTTCTCCGAGACCGGGTTCGAAGACACCCACTTCTTCCACAACTACGGCCTGACGATCGCCGATGCGCGCGAAACCGCAGGTGAAGCCGCCAACGGTGCGCTCACGATGCTAAACGCAGGCCGCGTCGACGCGCTTCTTGAGGAACAGGGAGCCCTAGCTGCGTGGGACGAGCGGACCGACATGGACATGACCGGCAGTGCGGCGCTGTCCTACCAGAACATCAAAGTCATCGCGGAGTACGCCTCCGCCTTCGAGAGCCTCGAGGCCTTCCGCTCCGCGAGTGTCGAAGAGTGGGAGTCCACCGTCCTCGATCACGAGCCAATCCCCGGAGGAAGTGGGTACATCAGCTATCAGGACAACCACCAAGCCGCCTGGGGGAGTACGGACACTCAGTCTGCGCTGGGATACCAAGTGATTGACCAGGAGCTCAATCTCGTGTGGCCTTCGGAGATCGCGACCACGGATATCGACACATCAGTCTACTGATCACGAATGCAGGCACACGATCGGGTCGGTGACAACGGTCCGTGCCGACCCAATACCACCAGATCAGAGACAGTCGGACTGGGTGGGGAGCAATGCGCATAACGCCCGTCACTTCGGCCGAAGAACGCGCGGCCGTGTTCCCCGTTCTCCAGCAGCTCCGCGACCATCTCAACCGAGAATCATTCGAGGAGCTGTATGAGTCGATGGCCGAGGAAGGGTACCGGCTGTTCGCAGGCTACGTGAACGACGAACCGGTCGCCGTCGCCGGGGTCACGATCTCGACGAACTTCTACCTTGGCCGACACGCGTACGTCTACGACCTGGTCGTCGATGAGGATAATCGCTCGAAGGGGTACGGCACGAAACTTCTCGAGTACGTCCACAACTGGGCCACGGACAACGATTGTGTGGCCGTCGAGCTTGAGTCGGGGCTTTGGCGCGAAGATGCGCACCGATTCTATCTCGATCTCAACTACGAAAAATACTGCTACTCATTTAAATATGACCTCAAGTCACAACCAAACTGATCTCTGTTACACCTCCGCAACGACGCTCGCTGCGGACATTCGCCGCGGGGAGCGCTCGCCAGTCGCGGTCGTCGACGCGTTCCTCGATCGGATCGAGCGGGTGAATCCCGAGATCAACGCGTACGTCACGGTGTGTTCGGAATCGGCTAAAGAGGCCGCACGTGAGGCCGAGCGCGCTGTCGAACGCGGTGACGACATCGGCCCGCTTCACGGTGTCCCGGTTGCGATCAAGGATCTAAACCGCGTCGCTGGCGTGCGGACCACGTTTGGATCCCCGGCCTTCGCTGACTACGTTCCGGAGCACGACGACGTCGCCGTCTCACGACTCCGGGAAGCGGGAGCGATCATCCTTGGAAAGACGAACACTCCCGAATTCGGCCGTAAAACGAAGACCGATAACCCGGTATTCGGCGCGTCCGGGAACCCGTGGGACCCGAACCGGACGACCGGCGGTTCTTCGGGTGGAAGCGCAGCGGCAGTCGCCGCCGGGTTAGCTCCGATCGCGCTCGGATCTGACGCGGCCGGCTCGATCCGGATCCCGTCAAGTGCCTGTGGTGTGTACGGATTTCTGCCGGACTTCGGCCGTGTACCTGCAGGCCCGATTCGTTCCGACGCGTTCCAGGATCTCCTCCCGTACACGTTCCTTGGCCCGATCACTCGGACCGTCTCGGACGCAGCCCTCATGCTCGAGGTGATTGCTGGGCCCGACACCAGCGATCCTAATGGGCTCCCTACTCCGAACGGTTCTTACCGCGACGCAGTCGAGTCAGCCCCTGATCTCGCTGACCTCCGGATCGGTTACTCACCGGACTTTGGTGACTTCGTCATCTCCAAGGCCGTCTCGGAAACAGTCGAATCGGCCCTCGATGACCTGTCGGCGGCCGGCGCGACCGTTGAGGAGGTCGATATCCGCTTCAAAGGGAGTTGGGAGGAGCGTCACGACGCGATCGAGTGGATCCTTCAGTCTCGATACGTGGGGCTGTATGAAAACCTCAAACATGATTCCGACATCGATCTGCTGACGATTGATGAACCGATCACGCCCGAGGTCCGCTCGCGTATCCGTGCCGGCCTCGAACTCGATACGATGACTCTTGCGGTGGCGCGCCGCCGCAGAACTGCGGTATACGACGCGATTACCGAGGCGCTTGAGGACGTCGACGTGCTTGTGACGCCGACGCTCGGCCGGACCGCATTCGGTCTCGACGTCGACAACCCGACCGTGGACGGAGAGTCCGTTCACCGCATGCACGGCTGGACGCTCACGTGGCCGCTGAACCTCAGCGGACATCCCGCGGCCTCGATCCCTGTTGGGTTCGACGATTCCGGGCTTCCAATCGGAATGCAGGTCGTTGGTGACCGGCTCGGAGATAGTGAAGTGATGTCCGCGAGTGCGGCGATTGAAGAGACAATTCCTTGGGGGAATGCGTACCCCCCGGAAGCGATCGAAGGTGACAGATGACACCAGTACTCTCTGTCGACAACGTCAAGAAACGATTCGGTGGTATCGTCGCCGTCGACGGGCTGGACTTGGAGATAGAATCTGGTGAAATCGTCGGCCTGATCGGTCCGAACGGAGCTGGTAAGACGACCACGCTCAACCTTATCACTGGATTCCTGACCCCGGATGAGGGACGAATCTCGCTCAACGGGACCGAGGTCACCGGTGACTCGCCGGACTCGATCTCGAAGGGCGGGATCGGTCGTACCTTCCAGATATCGAAGCCGTTCGGCCGGCTCTCCGTGTACGAGAACCTGCTCGTTCCGAACGTCTCGTGCGGTCCGACCGAACAGGAGGCCCGGATCGACCGGCTACTCCAAGAGCTACACCTTGAGGAGGTACGCGAGAACCGCGCCGACGAGCTCAGCGGCGGCCAGAAGAAACTGCTCGAACTCGCGCGGGTGCTGATGCTCGAACCCGACCTGATACTGCTCGATGAACCCGCGGCAGGGATCAACCCGGCACTGATGGACGACATCATAGACGACATCCAGCGTATCAACGAGCAAGGGACCGCGATCCTCGTTATCGAACACGATATGTCCGTAATAAGCGAACTCTGTGAGCGCGTCGTCGTGATGAACGCCGGTCGAAACATCGCCTCGGGAACCTTCGAGGAGATCCGTGGAAACGAAACCGTCCGTGAGGCGTACCTCGGGGGGACCTGAGATGAGCCTCATCGAACTCGACGCCGTCGATGCCGGATACGGTGAGAACCAGGTCCTCCACGATCTCTCGGTCACGGTCTCCGAAGACCGGGTGAACTGTATCATCGGCCCGAACGGCTCTGGAAAGTCGACGATGTTGAAGTCCATCTTCGGGATGGTCGACGTCTGGGACGGTACGGTCACGATCAGAGGAGAGGACGTAACGAATGACCATCCTCGCGAGGTACTCGAACGCGGAGTCGTGATGCTCCCACAGGGAGGAAGCGTCTTCCCGAACATGAGCGTCAAGGAGAATCTCCGGATGGGTGCTTACCTCATCGACGATGAGGAGTTCCTCGCCCGGCAGTACGAGGATGTGTTCGATATGTTCCCCGTGCTCGAAGAGAAGCGCACCCAGCAAGCCGGCGATCTCAGTGGTGGTCAACAGATGATGGTCGCGTTCGGACGGGCGTTGATGTCCGACCCAGATATTCTGTTGTTGGACGAGCCGAGCGCGGGGCTTGCGCCTGACCTCGTTGGCGATGTCTTCGAGCAGGTGGAGGTCCTGAAAGATCGCGGACGAGACATGCTAATCATCGAACAGAACGTGCGACGAGTGCTTGAGATTGCCGAGTACGTCTACGTCCTCGATCAGGGACGACTGGAGTACGAGGGTGAGACCGAGTCGCTCCGCAACGAGGAAGACATAATGGAGATGTACATCGGAGAACGCCACGAATGACGGGGTCAAGCACACTCGAACACGCACGGCAACGCGCATCCCTACCGTGGGGTGAACGCAATGGTTAGCATCGAACTACTCGTCCAGCAAGTGATCAACGGGCTGCTTTTCGGCGGTCAGCTCGCCCTGATGGCGGTCGGCCTCACGTTGATCTGGGGCGTCGCACGAGTGTTGAACTTCGGTCACGGGGCGATGTTCATGGTCGGCGGATTTGTCGGCTTCTTCACCTTCGGTGCGACCGGAAGCATAGTCGTGGCAGTTGTTTCTGCGGCCCTCGTCGTCTTCGCTCTCGGATACCTGACCGAGGTCGCACTCATCAGACCCCTTCGTGACCGTGAAGAGTTCGGAATCCCATCAATGGTGGTCACCCTCGGACTTGCGTTCTTCCTTGAGAACGCCTTCATCGTCTGGATCGGCTCACAACGTGAGTCGTTCCCGCGGTTCACTAGCGTGGTCTGGAACGTTGGTGGAATCAACTTAAGCGCACAGCGGGTGCTAATCTTCGTCATCTCGCTCGTGGCTCTGGGGCTCCTGTTCTACGTCATCGCCCGAACCAAACTCGGACTCGGTATTCGCGCCGTCTCTCAAGACAACGACACGGCGCTCCTGATGGGCGTTCGCCCGAACCGAATCTACGCGATAACCTTCGGAATCAGTGCTGCGCTCGCGGGGCTCGCGGGAGTCCTGTTGGCCCCGCTGTTCGCCGTCTATCCCTCGGTTGGATGGTATCCGTTCCTCCTGTCGTTCGTTGTCGTGATGGTCGGTGGGCTCGGGAGCGTTCGGGGGACACTGCTGTCGGCGATGGGGCTTGCGATCATACGGAGCGTCAGTACTATTTGGGTCTCCAGTGAGATGGCGATGGTCATCCTCTTCGGAATCATGATACTCGTACTTGCCGTGTACCCAGACGGAATCGGGGGGTATCTCGAATGACCGCGATCGACACGCTCCGGACCGGGATCGCCCGAACCGCCGAGCGTCTGACCGAAGACGCCCGTTCACGGAACGGCGCTGCCTTCGTGGTCGCCGGCGTCTTGGGGCTGCTGGCACCTGTGCTGGTCAGCGGCTACACCCTCGATCTGGTGATGCAGCTGATCATTCTGGTCCTCGTTGTCACGAGCTGGATCTTCATCGCGGGCTACTTCGGAATGTTCAGCTTCGCACACGCCGCCCTCTACGGGATCGGCGCGTACGCGGCGGTTCTGCTAGCCGGCGAGTTGGGGATACACCCCATCATCGCGGTGCTCCTCGGTGGTGTCGTCGCCGGGATCTTTAGCATCCCGATCGCGCTCCCGGTGCTCCGCTTGTCAGGGGCATATGTCGGAATGGTCACACTGGCGTTCGCGGAGATCGTCTACCGGTTGGTGATCGTCTTCCGCGAAGTCACTGGTGGCCCGACCGGCTACACCGGGTTCCCGGCCCTGTTCGGCGGGAATCGGATAGCGTTGTACTACTTCGTGTTCGCGCTCGTTGCCGCACTGCTTGTCGTGCAGTACGGGCTGCTGGTCAATCGCTTCGGTCTTGTGGCGCGAGCGATACGCGAAGCCCCCGACGCAGCGCGGATGCTGGGGAACAATGTCCCGAGATACAAGCTCACCGGATTCATAATTGGATCCGCGATCGCCGGCGTCGCCGGCGGGCTACAGGCCCATACCGTTCTGATCATCTCACCACCGATGATCGAGGTCAACAGAATGATCGAGTTCATGGCGATGGGCATTATCGGCGGCCTCCGGACAATCGGCGGCGGAATCTTCGGGGCCGTGATCGTCTTCGGACTCTCCGAGGGACTCCGTGACCTTGGGGAAGTCAGACTTGTCATCTGGGGCGCGCTCTTGGTCGTCGTCACGATCTACTTCCCGGAAGGGCTCGCTGGGAGTTCACTTGACCCGCGTGAACGACTCCGTGAAATGTTCGACCGGAAGTGACCGGGGCCGGTGGTCGTTCGGTCGACCACCTCCCGACCTGGCAGTTACGATGCGGCGGCGGTATCGATAGACGAACACACCACAACTAAACGACACACACTATGCCAGATCAAAACACACTGGCGGAAACAATCGAATCGAAAGAATCAGACCTCGTCGACCTGCTCGGCGATCTCGTGGCCGCGAAAACGGTGACCGGCGACGAGGCACCGGGACAGGAGGTGATCATCGATCAACTTGAGACAATGGGTCTTGAGCCGGATGTCTGGGAGCCGTCGGCCGACGACCTCGCAGACCACGAAGGATATTTTGAGACGTCCTCGTACGAAGCTTACGGGTACGAAGGGCGTCCAAACGTTGTCGCCCGCGTTGAGGGTGGCAATGGTCCGACTCTAGCGATCGGTGGTCACATCGACGTAGTCGACGTGACCGAAGACGAGTGGACACGCGATCCGTGGTCGCTAACGCGAGAAGGAGACACCCTCTACGGCCGCGGCAGTGCGGATATGAAGGGAGGGCTCGCAGCGGCCATAATCGCAATGGAGGCACTCGATTCACACGGGATAGACCTCGCCGGCGACCTCCTCTTCCAGTCGACGATTGAGGAGGAAGATGGGGGCGTCGGCGGAGCATTGTCGGTCCTTGAGCGCGGATACGTTCCCGACGCGGCGGTCATCATCGAACCCTTCGATCTCCCGAACGTCGGGATCGCCGGTGCGGGCGTGATGTACTTCCGGGTAGAAGTTCCCGGAAAGAGTGTTCACGCGGCGTGGGGCCATGAGGGAGTCAACGCGATCGGGAACGCCGCCACAATTTACCGCGCTTTAGAAGAGCTCGATACCGAACGGAAAGCGCGGATCGACTTCGAGCCGGCCTACCGGGCGAATCCTGGCCTGAAGGGGAACGTCACGAACCTCAACATTGGGACGATCGAGGCGGGGGACTGGCCGTCTACGCTCCCCTCACGAGCGATCCTCGAGGGGCGGATCGGCTGGCCGCCCGGAGAGAGTCGGGCCGAGGTTCGGTCACAAATCGAAGAGACGATTGCCGAAGCCGCCGCCAACGATGAGTGGCTCGCCGACCATCCGCCGACCGTCGAGTGGTTCGGCTGGCAGGCCGAACCTCACGAGGTTGACAGCGACGGCAAGCTTGCGACGCTCGCCAAACGTGTCGGAGAGGAGGTCACAGGTCGTTCCGGCTCGTTCGTCGGTGGGAATGCGGGACTCGACGAACGCTTCTACGACCTCTATTATGACGTTGACGCAGTCTCTGTCGGCCCGACTGGAGCGAACCTTCACGGCGCGGACGAACACACGACTGTACCCTCGCTTCTGGAGACCGCGACGACCATCGCCTCGATCGCTATCGAGTACTGCGGAATAGAGGAGTAAAGGGGAACCACACCTCGCGGTTCCCTCTGGAGTCGATAGACCAAACCAATCGAAAAATAACACCATCAACACACCATGACAACTGATATTACCGTTTACTGGGACGATCGAATGCTTGACCACGAACCGCCGAAGGGGGCCTTCAAATTCCCCTCTACACCTATTGTCGCGGTTCCTGAAGTACATCCGGACCGTCGTGAACGCGTCCAGAACATCCGGGCGATGCTTGACCATGCCTTCGGCGACATCTCCGAGACAGTCTCGCCGGACCAAGCAAGCCGGAAAGCGATCGAACGCGTCCACGAGCCCGACTATCTTGACTGGCTCGTCGAGTTTTGTGCTGACGGCGGCGGCCGCATCGAAGACACGACGACTGGATTGAACGAGCACACGTACGACGCCGCTCGCGTCTCAGCCGGGGCTGCCATCGCTGCCGCCGAGCAAGCGCTTGACGAGTCCAAAGGCAATGGCCAAGCGGCGCTCCCCTATGCGCTGTGTCGCCCCAGCGGCCACCACGCCCAGCCCGACTGCGCCGACGGATTCTGTTTCCTCAACAACGTCGCGCTCGCAGCGGAGGCTGCGCTCGCCACTGACGGGTCGGCCGACATCACAGCCGACCGAGTTGCGATTATTGACTGGGACGTCCACCATGGGAACGGCACACAGGAGGCATTCTATGACCGCGATGATGTGCTCTTCGTGAGCGCGCACAATGATCACGGTTCTTGGCATCCCGAGTACCACCCACAAGAGGGCTCAATTGAGGAATTCGGAGAGGGCGACGGTGAAGGGTACACGCTCAACGTCCCGCTTCCGCCGGGTACGGGCAACCGAGGCTACGAGGCGTTTTTCGAACGGATTGTTACTCCGGCGGTTACTGGGTTTGACCCGGACCTCATCCTCGTTAGCGCTGGCCAGGATGCTGGACCGTCGGATATGAACGGTCGGAATATTGTGACCCGCGAGGGATTCCGGCAAATGGGCGAAAGGGTCCAACAGCTCGCCGATGAGACGGCGGACGGTGCGCTCGCACTGATTCAAGAAGGTGGCTATCAGCCCTCTCACCTCTCGTTCGCTACGCTTGGTGTCTTCGAGGGTGTTCTAGGTCGCACAGTCGATCTCGAGGGGTATGGAACCGGGGACCCCTTCGAATTCCTTGATGAACCGACCGAACTGGTCAACGATTGGCTCGATCAAGCAGTCGACCATCATAGTAAGTCGCCAGCTTTCCTCTAGCAAAGTGCGACGAGTGCAGTGTAAACGTTTCTGACGCGGAACTGGAGGGCGATGAGATTCCGACACTGCACGTCCTCTTCGGGAACGCAAATCTGTTCTCGATGGCGACATCGTACACGGAGGCACTGACTCGGGGGCGCTATTTATCGGCACGCACTCAGTGGATTTTCCCGGGTATCCTGACAGTCGTCCGGCCTTTTTTGACGCCTTTCAGAATGTACTCGATTTCGGGACAAAACCGGAGACAGCACCCGAGCTGAAAGCTCCGTTCGTCGAGCCGTTGCTCACGTGGTGGACGGCGAACGGTTGTGACGGACTGCCGTGGCGGGAATCGGACCAGACGTCGTTCTAGGTAATTGTCGCCGAAATACTGCTGCGGCGCACCACTGCGACGCGGCCAGCCCCGACGACGGCTACACGTACTGTGCAAACGGCGGGAGCATCAACTGCCACTCGCATAACAAGACCGAGCAGGTAGACGGAAGTCCCGTCTGCACTGGATGCGCGGTGACCGAACGCATCGCGTTCAAAAGAAGTACTTCTACGACAAGGAGAACCGGGACGCGTTCCGCGAGGAGTACGCCTCGATTCCGTTCTACGAGAGGACAATGGAGAACACGCCGCTGGCTGTCGTCACGGCCATCGTCATCGTACTTTTCATGCTTGGAATATTCGTCAGTCTCGGTGTGGTAGTCGCACACGACAGCACCGAAAGGAAACCCCCACGTTTGTCGGGGGAATTCGTTAATACCTGTAAGCGGGTACGTACCGTATGCGACCGCTCACGAAGACCATACTCGTCGGCGCTGGTGTGGCATTCGCCGGGTGGGTCGGGTGGGGCGTCTACTCGACTCGGGAGGCGGAATCGATCCCGTATGAGGAACGGCGGACGGTACACGGTATCGAGATTCGTCGCTATCCGCAGACGGCTCGCGTCGAAACGACGGCACCGACGGAGCAGACCGCGTTTCGGCGGCTTTTCAGATACATTTCGGGAGCCAACCGAGGCGACGAGTCGATATCGATGACGGCTCCTGTCGAGACTCGATCCGGGAACACAATCGAGTCGGTCGCTCCGATCCGATCGGCGGCGGCCGGGACCGATGCAGAGGCGGTCCGGATGGCGTTTTATCTCCCTTCCAAGTACGGTCCCGAAACGGCACCCGAACCGACGGATGCCGAGGTCACACTCGTTACCGAGCCACCGAAGACCGTCGCCGTAGATCGATTTTCCTGGTACGCTCCGGCGTGGCGGGTCGAACGATGAACGCGAAAGCTGCTGTCCGCGCTCGACCGTGAGGGTCTCGAACCGGCGGGCGAGCCCGCTCTCCTCCGATACAACGACCCGTGGACACCACCGTTTATGCGACGAAACGAGGTGGCAGTCGCGGTCGTCGAGGAGGAGCGATCGGCGAACTGATAGAATTGCTGACGATCGGACGCAACGGGTCACCGCTGCTGACCCTGTAAGGCGACGCTCTATTCGGCGACCGCTAATTCGGCGGTCGCCTCGATGGCGTCCGCGATGATTTCGGTCCCGACCTCGGCCTGCTTCTGGGTCAGGACGAGCGGCGGGAGCAGCCGCAGGACGTTGCCGTACTGGCCCGCCGTCCAGACCAAGACGCCGTGCTCGTAGCAGTACTCTTGAATGGCGTCGACTCGGTCGTCGTCCGGTTCGCCGGCGGCGTCGACGAACTCTGCGCCGATGAACAGTCCCTTCCCGCGGACCTGTCCGACTCCCGGGTCGCCGTCGCCGGCGTCGCGGATGCGGTCGCGGATCCACGCGCCGACCTCCGTCGCGTGGTCGAGCAGGTCGTGCGCCTGGATGTATTCGATGGCGCGCAGGCCACCCACCATCGCGGGGACGTGGCCGCGGTACGTGCCCGCGTGATCGCCCGGTCCCCACGTGTCGAGGTCCTCGTGGTACATCGTCCCCGACAGCGGCTGGCCGTTCCCCCCGAGCGCCTTCGCGGTCGTCATCACGTCCGGCGTCACGTCGTAGTGCTCGGACGCCCACCACTCGCCGGTGCGTCCCATACCCACCTGAATCTCGTCGAACATCAGCGGGAGGTCGTTCTCGTCGGCGATCTCGCGGAGTCCCGAGAGGAACCCGTCCGGCGGGGCGATGACGCCGCCCTCGCCCTGTATCGGCTCGACGAAGATGCCGGCCGGGTCCGTGAGGCCGCCGTACGGCTCCTCGACGATGGCTCTGACCTCGCGGAGGGCGTGCTCGACCGACTCCTCGGGGCTGCGCCCCTCCTGGAACGGGTACGGGAACGGTGCGTGCACCACGTCGGAGAGCAGCGGGCCGTACGGTTGCTTGAACTTCTTATTCGCCGTGAGGCTCATGGCGCCGGCCGTCGCCCCGTGGTAGGAGTTCCTGAAGGCGATCAGCCCGTTGCCGCCCGTGTTGTACTTCGCGAGCTTGATCGACGCCTCGACTGCGTCGCTGCCGGTGGGGCCACCGAAGACGAACCGGTTGTTGCCGGCGAGGTTACCGGGCGCAATCTCATCGAGCTTTTCGATGAGATCGAGGCGGGGTTCCGTCGGGAAGTCGACGGAGTGAGTGAGCTTGTCGATCTGCTCGTGGACGCCCTCGTTGACGTACGGGTTAGCGTGGCCGACGTTGTACACGCCGATGCCGGCGAAGAAGTCGAGGAACACGTTGCCGTCGGCGTCTTTCAGGGTCGCACCGCGCCCCTCCTCGAACGCGAGCGGAATGTCGTTCGGATACGCCACCGCGCTGCTGTCGACGTTCTCCTGTTTATCTAGGAGACGGCGCGAGTTCGGACCAGGGACTTTGTCAACGCTCGGCTCCTCCGCGAAGTGCAGTTCGTGGATCGGCGGTCCGGTCATGACTCAACCCATACCATACGTCCACATATGATTGATGCAACCAGCAATCAATGATACTGTATACGGAATCCGTTTTCATCTCGATGCGAGCGCGACTGACCGCCGCCGTCCACGCGACCGAACCGTCACAGACCCTTCGTCGTGACCCCCGCGCAGAACCCATTTATCGGCCGAGCGACTACGACGGGCCATGGACGACTCGCCTTCCGCGCGGACGCAGCCTCGCATTTACACGGCGCCACGGACTCAGGTGTCACAGAACCAGGGGAAGTTCCGGATCCACCTCAACTTCCCCGGTCAAGCGGTCCCGGATCACGACGACCACGGCTACGGACCGCTCGCAACGGTCGTCGAGTCGTTCATGGATCCGGGAACGCTCATCCGGATGCACCAACACCGCGACGAGGAGATCATCTCGTGGGTACCCGCGGGCGTGATGCGTCACGACGACCGCCAGGACAACCAACTCGTCACCGACTCGGACCACCTGATGGTGATGGGCGCCGGCAGCGGCTTCTGGCACGCCGAGGAGACGCTGGCAGACGACCCGCCGCTGCGCATGCTCCAGATATTCGTCCGTCCGCACAGCCTCGGACTCGACCCGGAGATTCAGCACGAACCGATCCCAGAGCCGGTCGCGAACGAGTGGCGGCACCTGTTCGGCCCCGAGGGGACCGACGCCCCGCTGTCCGTCCGCAACGACGTCGACTTCCACGACTGCCGCCTGGACGCCGGCGAGACGACCGCGCTCCCGTCTCGACCGGGGTGGGACACCTATCTCTACGTCTTCGACGGTGCGGTCGACGTCGGAGACGAGTCGGTGGGATACACCGAGAGCGCCCTCGTGACCGACGGTGAGGGCGTCCCCGTCACCGCGGCCGAGGACTCGACTCTCGTCGCGTTCTGTATCGACCCCGACGCCCCGATCACCCGACAGGGAACCATCGGTCGCTGACCCGACGGGAATCTCCGCGCCACCGCCACCGGAAGTTATCTGTCGGTTGGCCGAACGTAGCGTATGGCGCTCACAACACCCGACCTCTCAGGGTCGACGGCCTTTATCACCGGGACGACCCGCGGCATCGGAAAACGGCTCGCGCTCGCACTCGCTGACTGCGGCTGTAACATCGTCTCAACGGGAAAGACGACCGACGACGACGACACCGACCTCGCGGGAACCATCGAGCAGACGGCTCGCGAGGTGCGCGAGCGCGGAGTGGAGTCGCTCGCGCTCGAACTCAACCTCCGAGACGAAGACCGCGTCGAGGCGGTCGTCGAGGAATCGATCGACCACTTCGGTGAGGTGGACATCGTCATCAACAACGCGAGCGCCATCCAACTGGCGAACGTCGCCGACGTGCCGGCGAACCGATTCGACCTGCTGACCGACGTGAACGTCCGCGGGACCCACCTCGTCGCGCACGCCTTCGCCGATCACCTCGCGGAACTCGACGAAGCGTGGCTCCTGTCGAACTCGCCGCCGGTCACGACCGACCGGTCGCCGGGGAAGGCGCCGTACGCGTGGTCGAAACTCGGGATGTCGTTCATCACGCTCTCGCTCGCCGAGGAACTGGCGGGGACGGGCGTCGGATGTAACACGTTCTGGCCGGTGACCGCCATCGACACTCGCGCGACGCGGTACTTCGGGCTCGGGACCGAAGACGACTGGCGAAGCCCGGAGATCGTTTCGGACGCGGTGTGTCAGATCCTTGCTCGCGATCCGTCCGAATGCACGGGGAACAGCTTCTACGACGAGGAACTGCTCCGCGAGGCCGGCGTCACGGAGTTCTCGGCGTACAACCTCACCGAGGGCGACCCGGCACCGATGTCGGCGCGGATGTTCGACTCATCGTTCCAGCGAGAGCCGTGACCGCGTCGACCGAGTCGCACGGCTCGGGATCACCCCCGGTTTCGGAGGCAAGGTGAATCGCCGCGACCGACCCGAGTCGAGCGGCCTCGCCTCCGTCCCTCTCTGACGTCGTCATGCGAAACCCTCTCTCACGACCCGGTATAAACCCGAGTGGGCCTCCACCCTAACTGGGTCGAAACCGGAGTTCGTGTAACGAAGAAGCATCCCACACCGGCTGTCCGAACTGCTCGAGGGCGACACCGAACTCAACATCGTCTGTCAAAACAACCGGACCCGGACTGCCTCGCGAGCGCGCTCCCAGTTGGTATCCTCGCTGACTACGACTCGAACGGCGACCCGCTGCTCGACATCTTCGAACAGGTTATCACCGCCGCGGGCCGTCCGCGTTCGACCGACCGTCGCGGAGCGGATCACCCATTCGACGGAGCGGAGGGCACGTTCAGTCGCCCGTCCAAACGATGGACGTCGATCGGATTATCGGTGGTACCGCTCGTGACGAAGTCGGCGAGGGTTTCGCCGACGACGCTGGAGAACTTGAACCCGTGACCGGTGAACCCCGCGGCGACCGAGACGTGCGGGTACTCCGGATGCGTGTCGAGGTAGAAGTGACCGTCGACGGAGCGGGTGACGAGACAGGTCGCGAGCCGCATCGTCGGCCCGTCGGCGTCCGGGAAGTGATTCCGGGTGAGCTTCCGAAGCAGTTCCTCGTCGCGAATCGTCGGCTCGTCGTCCCACTCGTCGGGGTCGACGCTCTCTGCGATGTCCGGCGACCGGCCGAACTTGAACCCCGGTCGCTCGGAGACGGGGAATCCGTAGAAGCTCCCCTCAGGGACATCGACGCTGAACACCGGGAACCGATCCGGCGTGAATCGACTCGGTTCCTCGGGGTGAAGCCACGCCATGACGCGCCGCTGCGGATCGAGCGCGCCGTCGAGGAGGTTGAGGTGCTTGCCGGCCCACGCGCCAGCGGCCACGACGAGGTGACCAGCCTCGTACTCGCCGCGGTTCGTTCGGACGGTAACACCCGTCTCCCGGAGGGTCACGTCCCGAACCGCTTCTCGGGCCCGCACCGTGGCGCCGTGGGCGTGTGCCCGATTCACGTGCGTGGAGACGGCGCGCTCACACGCGAGGAACCCCCCGTCGGGCTGGTAGACGCCCCGGTGCCCCTCCGGGAGGTCGTACCCGGGGAACCGCTCGGTCAGCTCTCGACTGCTCAACACCTCGTGGTCGAGGTCGTAGGCCTCGCACGACGACGCTGCGTCGGCGACTTTGTCGCCGCCTGCGGGTCCGGCGTGTACCGACCCCGTCGTCGTGAGGAGCGTTCGCCCCGACTCGGCCTCCAGTTCGCGCCAGAGGTCGCCGGCGCGCTTCGCCAGCGGAACGTACTCGGGGTGTTCCGGCTGCGTGAGTCGAAAGATACGCGTATCGCCGTGCGAGGAGCCGTGCGCGTGCGGAACGTCGTACCGTTCCAGACCGAGCACGTCGACCCCCCGCTTCGCGAGATGGTAGACTGCCGCGCTCCCCATCCCGCCGACACCGACGACGATAGCGTCGTACTCGTTTCCCATGCCGGTACGTCTTCGGTGCCCGAGTAAAGCGTTTGTGCGGTCCGGGTCGCGTGTCGTCTCGTCGATTCGGAAGAGACGAATGGCTGTCGCGACCGACGCCGTTCCGCAAGGAAGTGGCCGCGCCGTGACCGAGTCCGTCTCTTACGCCGGCAGCGCCGCTTCGGGAACCGTCCCGTCCGCGTTCCACCCGCGGACCTCGTAGTACGAGGCGATGGCGTCGTCGAGGCCGGGGAGTTCGCCTTCGTACGGGAGGCGGTCATCCTCCCCGTCGATGCCGCGTCGGTTGTTGAAATGGCGCTCGAGGGTGACCGTCCGCGCGCCGACCGCGAGCAGGTCCTCGAAGTCCGCGTCGAACAGCAGTTCGTAGCGCTCCGGCGTCATAAAGTCCCGAGAGAACTTGCAGACGACGCCGCTGTCGTTGAGCGCCATCAGGTTCTCGCGTTCTACGAGGCGCTCGGCTTTCCCCTCGAACCCGGCGGGCTCCATGGCCTCGTCCTCCTCGACGAGCGGGTACTCCACGGAGTAGAACGTCGCGTACATGTGGTCGGCGCCGCGGTTCGCGACCGCGTACGAGAGCGCCTGCCCGTGGAGGAGTCGCCCGTCGTGGCCCGCGAAGTCCATGTTCTTCACCGACCAGTTCTCCACGCCGAGGTCGTCGTGTATCCGACCGATCCCCTCCGCGAGGTGGTCGCCGACCCCGTCGCGGTGCGCGATCCGCTCGACGAGGTCCCAGATGAGTTCGCGGTTACCGAACTCGTCTTCCGCGGAGAGGTACGCGGCGATCGTGTTCCCCGCGGAAATCGCGTCCAGCCCGTAGTCGTCGCAGAGCTGGTTCGACTTCATCACGTCGACGATGTCGTCGATTCCCGAGTTCGAGCCGAACGCCATCGCCACCTCGAACTCGGGCCCCTCGGTCTCGACGCCGCGCGCCTCGTCACGGGTCGGGAGCTTACAGGCGAACGCGCAGGCCGAACACGTCCCCTTCTTGTACTTCTTGTCCGCGACGGCCGCGCCGTTGATCCCCTCGACGCCCTCGAAGGAGCGCTCGGAGAAGTAGTACGACGGGAGCCCGTCCATCTCGTTCGCGAGATCCATCACCGCCACGGTCCCCTGCTCTTTCATGATGTGGTCGTCGGTGGCCGCCTCGCGGTGAATGTCCTTCGCGGTCGCGTCGATCGAGTATTCGGGCGCCGAGTCGCCCCCGAACGTGACGGCCTTGACGTTCTTCGACCCGAGGACTGCACCCAACCCGCCGCGGCCGAACGCGCGCTCCTCGGTCGTCATGATCGAGGCGAACCGGACCTCGTTCTCGCCCGCGGGTCCGATCACGGCGGTCTGATCGGCCGAGAGGTCGTGTTCCTTCTCAAGATAGCCGGTCGTCTCCGGAACGGTCGCCCCGGCGAGGTCCGGGACCGGTTCGAACTCGACGCCGTCGTCGCGGACGTGGACGACGACGAGTTCGTCGCTCGCGCCGGCCAGTTCGATCGCTCCGTATCCCGTCGCCGCGATGTGACGAGACACGAACCCGCCGGCGTTCGACGACAGGAGCCCGTCGGTCAGCGGCGACACCGCGGTGCAGTTCGTCCGGCCCGTGAAGCTCATCTGCGACGACTGCATCGGACCCGTAGTGAAGACGGCGCGGTTCTCCGCGCCGAGCGGGTCCGCGTCGAACGGGATCCGCTCGTGGGCCAGTCGCGTCCCCACGCCCCGCCCCCCGATGTATCGCTCTTGAACCTCCGTGATGTCCGTCTCGGACGTCGCCTGCGCCCCGACGTCGATCGACAGCAGCGGCCCGGTACTGTGAAGCATGGTATCCGATCCGAGGAGGCAGTACAAAAATCCTCCCCGAAGCGGAATGAAGCGGGTTTTTCGCCGCCCTACCGCAGGATGTCGGTCTGATCGCTCCGCTCGGTAACGGTGTGCTACCCCGCGTCTTCGCCGGATACGCGGCCCTGTTCGTACACAGTATGCGTTGTTAACGTACACGGTAAATTTATGGCGCTGCTGGCGGATCGACTCCGTAGACGCCTGTTATCATGCCACGGGAACACATCTTCGACGAGGCCGAGTACGAGCGGCGAGTGGCCCGGACGAAAGAGCAGTTGCGCGAGCGAAATCTCGACGCGATCGTGGTCAGCGATCCGGCGAACATGAACTACCTGACCGGTTACGACGGCTGGTCGTTCTACGTCCATCAGGCGGTCGTGGTCACGCCCGACCGCGACGAGCCGATCTGGATCGGCCGCGACATGGACGGCGACGGCGCACGAGCGACGACACACCTCGCCGAGGAGAGCATCCGCGCGTACAGCGACGACCACGTCCAGTCGCCACGTGACCTCCACCCGATGGACTACGTCGCGGGCGTGCTCGAGGAGCTGGAGGTCGCGGACGGCCGCGTCGGTCTGGAGATGGACGCCGCCTACTTCACCGCGAAGTCGTACACGCGCCTCCAGGGGAATCTCCCCGACGCCGAGTTCGAGGACACGACGCTGCTCGTCGGCTGGATCCGGGTGCGGAAGTCGGAGGCCGAACTCGAGTACATGCGGCAGGCCGCGCGGATCTCCGAGAACGCGATGCAGGCCGGCCTCGACGCCGTCGGCGAAGGCGTCCCGGAGTACGAGGTCGCCTCCGCGGTGTATCAACAGCTCATCGATGGGACGGACGAGTACGGAGGTGACTACCCGGCGATCGTCCCGCTCATGCCGTCGGGTGACCACACCGGGACTCCCCACCTCACGTGGACCGATCGGCGGTACGAGGACGGCGATCCGGTGATCATCGAGCTCTCGGGCTGCCGGCACCGCTACCACTCGCCGCTGGCCCGGACGACGTTCGTCGGCGACCCGCCGGCCGAACTGCAGGAGACCGCAGACATCGTGGCCGAAGGGATAGCGGCGGCGCTCGACGCCGTCGAACCGGGCGTCACGTGCGAGACCGTCGAGAAGGCCTGGCGGAACACCATCAAACAGTACGGGCTCGAAAAGGAGGACCGCATCGGGTACTCGGTGGGACTGGGCTACCCCCCGGACTGGGGCGAACACACCGCGAGCATCCGTCCGCACGACGACACCGTCCTCAAGGAGGACATGACGTTCCACATGATCCCCGGCATCTGGACCTCGGACGTCGGCATGGAGACAAGCGAGACGTTCCGGGTCACCTCTACCGGCGCGGAGACGCTCGCCGACTTCCCGCGCGATCTGTTCACGGCCTGATCGGGAGTCCTCCGACTACCCGTCCGCGTTCGGCGTCGCGACCGCGTTCTCCAGCTCCCCGTCCCCGTCGAGCGCGTCGACGTTGCCGGCGACGATGTCGGCCAGTCGATCCCAGTGTTTCGGCGTGTGCCCGCCGGTGTGTGGGGTGATGAGGCAGTTTTCGAGATCCCAGAGCACGTGGTCAGACGGAAGCGGCTCGGGATCGGTGACGTCGAGAGCGGCGCCGCGAATGCCCTCGGTCTGCAGCGCGGAGACGAGCGCGTCGGTGTCGATGAGCCCGCCCCGAGCCGCGTTCACGACGACCGCGTTCGGCGGGAGGGTGGCGAGCTCCGCCTCCCCGACCATCCCGCGGGTCAGGTCGTTGAGCGGGCACGCCAGTACGACGTAGTCGCTCCGGGCGAACGCCTCGTGGACGTCGCCGTCGTCGAACCCGAGCACCTCGTCGGTGGGGCCGCCTTTCTCCGGCGTGTAGCGGATCCCGATCGTCTCCACCTCGAACCCCGCGAGCCGCTGGACGACCGCCTGGCCGATAGAGCCGAGGCCGACGACGGTGACCGTGCTGTCGGTGAACTCGTGCGATTGGAAATGACGCCACTCCCCGTTGCCCTTCCGGCGGAACCCCTCGTGGAGATTCCGCGCGAACACGAGCATGTTGGCGATGCTCTGCTCGGCGATCCCTGGGGCGTGGATGCCGCCCGCGTTGGTGACGGTGACGCCGTGCTCGCGGAGCGCGTCGGTCGGCACGTGGTCGGTGCCGGCGAACGTGCACGCGAACAGCTCCAGTCGGTCGGCGCGCTCGAGGAGGTCGGCGTCGAGCGTGATGCCGGTCACCACGCGCGCTTTCGGAACGAGCGCGCGCTCCTCGGCGGGCGTGCGAGCGAGCGCGACCGTCCGGTCCGGGAGCCGGTCGCGGAGCGCGTCCGCGTACGACGCCATCGACAGTCCTTCCGTTCCCTCTCGCAGCACGACGATATCGGGATCCGCGGTCTGTGGTGAGCTCATGAGCGGTGGGCGCGTCGAAGCGACGCGTTGGCGTATCATTACGAGGGTGTTTCTTAGCCTTTTGTGTATCTCGTGTACACGACAATTGTGTACAATTAAGTCGGTCGAGCGAGAGGGTGACACCCATGAACGAACCGATTGGCGATCGGCTCGCCACCGTCCGCAGACGATTCCATCGGCACCCTGAGCCCGCGTGGCGCGAGTTCCTCACGACGGCCACGCTCGTCGAGGAGATCCGATCGATAGGCGTCGACGAACTCGCGATCGGCCCCGACGCCTACGATCCGGCCGACCGAATGGCCGTTCCGGACGCGGACCTCGGACCCTGGATCGAGCGCGCCCGCGACCTCGGCGCGGACGCGGATCTACTCGATCGCATGACCGGCGGCAACACCGGCGCCGTCGCCGTCCTCGACCGTGGCGAGGGACCGGCGATCGGCCTCCGCGTGGACATCGACGGGCTGTTCATCGAGGAGTCGACCGACTCGGGCCACCATCCGGCCGCCGAAGGATTCCGCTCCGAGATCGACGGGACGATGCACGCCTGCGGCCACGACGTCCACATGACGTGGGGACTCGCGGTGCTCGAAGCCATCGCCGAGAGCGATTTCGAGGGGCGACTGGTCGTCTTCTTCCAGCCGGCCGAGGAGACCGGCGGCGGCGGTCACCCGATGGCCGAGAGCGCGTACGCGGACGACCTCGACTACCTGCTCGCGGTTCACGTCGGCCTCGATCACCCGACCGGAGAGGTGGTCGCGGGGATCGAGAAACCGCTGGCGATGGCTCACCTCGACGCGACGATCGAGGGGACCTCGGCACACGCCGGGAAAGCGCCGAACGAGGGGGACAACGCGATGCACGCGATGGGGACCGCCATCGTGAACGCGTACGGGATCCCCCGGCACGCGGACGGCATGACGCGCGTTAACGTCGGCAAGGCCGAGGCCGGAACCGCGAGCAACATCATCGCCGAGCGGGCCCACATGGAGGCCGAGGCGCGCGGCGAGACGACCGAACTGATGGAGTACGTGAAGCGGCGCTTCGAGCGCACGGTGAACGCCGCCGCGACGATGCACGGGTGCCGCGCGACCGTCGACGTGGTGAGCGAGTCACCCCGTGCGGACAGCGACCCGGAACTGCAGGCGCTGGTGTCGGCGATCGCCGAGGGCGTCGACGGGATCGACACCGTGCGTCCGGCGGCCGACTTCGGCGCGAGTGAGGACGCGACGTTCCTGATGGAACGCGTCCAAGAGGAAGGCGGACTGGCGACGTACATGATCGTCGGCACGGACCACCCGACGAGCCACCACACGCCGACGTTCGACGTGGACGAGCGGAGCCTCCGACACGGCGTGGACGTGCTCGTCGGGACGATCCGCGACCTCGAACGCCGACACCCCGTCCCGCAGGTCGACGACGAAGCGGCGATCCGTCGAGAGGAGTGATCGATCGGGGCTGGACCGACGAGGTGAGCCCCCTTCAGACGGTCAAAACGGCGTTGCAGTCGAGGGGCGTTACTCGACCGAGTCGAGGACGTCGCGTCTGAGTTCTCTGAGACCGTCGGCGACTCTGTCCGTCGCGAGGAAGTACGCCGACAGAAGAACGACGCACCCGATGCCAGCGGCCCACCCGGCGAGAACGGTTTGGCTGCTCTGTGCTGACGCGAGTGCGAACCGCTCGATGAACAGTCCCGCCACGGAGAGGCCTACTGAACCGAGGCTGACCGCGACGAGTTCGATCGCTTCCGGGAGTATCTCGACTATCGATCTCATGTCTGTTTGCGGATCATGAATGAACGGGCTTCAAATTTACCGAACGAAAATCTATTTATTAGCGGACGATCGATATAGGCGTATGAAGGGCCGATACGGCGACCTCGATTACTCGCGACTCACGGTCTTGAGCTTCTCACTCGGCCTCGGGATGTTTCTCGCCGGTGAGCTCGGAGAAGTCGGTCTCAGAACCGCCGGGATGTCCGTCCCCGCCTGGGAGCACAGACTGTTCTTGGCGCTCGCGGGCGTCGGCATTCTCATCGCGTTTCTCTCGCCGTTCGTGTTCGGAATCGCCCTTCCGCTCACCGAGTAGACCGCTCGCCGTGGGTTCTCACCAGCCGGTGTCCGGGGGGTGTCGTCCCCCGATTCATAGCCGCTCGTTCGAAGGCCGCGGCTCGCTGTCGAAGGCGGTGACGAGCGGCTCCGGGAGCGCCTCCGGCGAAAACACCGAGACGAGGTCCCCCGGTTTGATCCGTGTGTCGCCGTTGGGCGTGATGTGATCCCCGTCGCGCTCGACGCCCACGACCAGCACCTCGTCGGGTAACAGCCCCTGCTCGTTGGCCTCGTTCAGCGTCAGTCTGGCAATCTCCGCGGATTCGGAGACGGTGAACTCCACGACCTCGCCGCCGCCGACGACGGTCTGGAAGTCGGTCACGGCAGACGGCGCTCGGTCCTCCTCGGGGGCGAACCCGTGATACGGCTGGAACGTCTCGTCGAGCACGATGCCCTCGCGGTCGATGGTCAAGCCCGCCGCCGAAAGCTGTTGAGCGATGCGGTTGACGTCGGTCGTGTCCTCGCCGACGGCGGTGATCTCGAGATTCTCTTTCCCGGCGAGGAGCTCCCTGACGTGTATCACTCCGGGGGTGGACAGGGCTTCGTTGGCGAGCGCCGACCGTTTGCTCACCGGAGCCGTGCAGGTGAACTGGGTGGTCACCTTCCCGTTCAAGCTCTCGTAATCGATGTCGGCGTGATAGCCACGGATGAGTCCGTGTTCCTCCAGCTGAGTGATCCGATTGCGCACCGTCGCGGGGGTGACATCCACCTCCTCGGCGATCATCGGGGCCGACGTGTCCCTCGCGTTCCCCCCGAGGTAATAGAGGATACGGCGGTCGATCTCGTCGGGTCGGTAAGTCATGTCCGTACGTACCGGCCACCCGGGCAAAGCCATTGTGCACGTAGCGTGATATTGATTGGCACTGCTGCTGTTCAGTCTTCCGAACCTATAGTGGATGTATATTACTGATTACGAATTCTCAACCCACACTATTTTATGTATCAAAAATGAAGCGTGTGATATGACGTCTCATCAGCCCCGGTCGCCGTTCGAACGGCTCAAGGAGCACTACGACCACGCGGAACTCGTCTGTCAGGAGTGCGGATTCGAAGACGAAGCGGGGACGTGGGAGGCGTCGACAGACGGTGCGACCATCGTCTACCACCACACCTGTCCCAAGTGCGGTGCCGAACGCGTCCACAGCCTGAAGTTGTCGGATTCCGACGCCGCGCGCGAACACGCTCAAAAGCGACGCTAAAGAACGGAATTCGGCGGTAAGGCGTCGCACCGGTGGCGAGGTGTCTTGCGACCCGATCGGTCCGATGGCAACCGTCGTCGGTCGCGGCACACCATCGCGACGAGGTTGCGCCGCCAGATGTCGACGGCCGAATCGATTCAGGTGGCCGCCGCGCTCGGACTGACAGCGTCGATCGCGTCGAGGAAGATACCCGTTCCGAGCGCTATCTCGCGTTCCGTCGCGTCGAGCGGCGGTAACAGTCGGATCGTCTTCTTCCCGCAGCCGAGCGTCAACAGGCCGCGGTCGAGCGCCGCCTCGATCACGGCGGCGCGTCGGTCCGCCGTGTCGAACTCCACCGCGAGCATTAGGCCCTTGCCGCGGACGTCGACCACGGTGTCGGGCGTCTCGTCGGTGAGGATCTCCATCGCCTGCCGGCCGCGGTGCGTCGCGTTGGCCAGCAGGTCGTGCTCCTGGATCGCCTCCAGCGTGAACGCGCCCATCATCGACCCGAGGATGTCGCCACCGCCGAACGTCGAGCCGAGACGGTTCTTCTCGGTCGGGAACACCTCCGACCGGGAGATCGTCGCCCCGACCCGCAGCGCCTTCGCAGCCGCGATGACGTCCGGCTCGATGGCGTAGTGGTCCACCGCCCACATCTCCCCGGTCCGACCGACGCCCGACTGGATCTCGTCGACGACGACGGGGATGTCGTACTCGTCGGTGACGGCCGCCACCTCGTCCATGAACGCCTCACTGGGGAAGCGGTAGCCGCCGACGCCCTGAATCGGTTCGAGCGTCAGAAACGCGATCTCGGCGGGGTCGACGTGGCCGCCCTCTGGCGACAGCATGCTCCGGAGCCGCGACCCCTCGCCCGCAAAGAAGCCGCAGTCGCAGCTCTCGGCGTCACAGCCGCGGTCCGCACAGAACGGCACCGTCTCGATACCGCTGATCTCCGGGTATCGGCGGGTGTACACGTCTTTCGACTTCGTCAGCGACAGCGTCCCGAGCGTGCGGCCGTGGAAGCTCCCGCTGAACGCCACCCCGTACTTGGCGGCCGAGCGGTGATCGTGCGTGATCTTCATCGCGTTCTCCATCGCCTCCGCGCCGGAGTTCGAAAGGAACACCGTGTCCATCCCGTACTGATCGGAGACGTCGATCAACCGGTCCATCAGGTGGCTCGACCCGGGGATGTCGGCCTCCTCCGGACTCGGCCCGGAGCCGTAGTACATGTCCTGCCCGGCGATCTTCAACGGCTCCACGAGGTCGAACTCCCGGATCTTCGAGAGCACCTTCTCGTTGTTGTAGCCGAGCGGCGCGGCGCCGATGTGACAGGTAAAATCGAGCAGGACGTTGCCGTCGACGTCCGTGACGAACGGCCCGTCGGCCTCGCGGGTGACGTCCCAGACGAACTCGTGGGAGTACTCGCTGGGGGCGGCGTGCTGCTGGTGGAAGTCGACCCAGCGCTGCGCGTTCGGGCCGGGGAGTGCGTCCGCAGCGGGTTCGGCCGTATCCCTATCCATACACGGTTTACGTGTACACCATCCATTAAAACTTGTTATAAATGGGGTTGCGGCCGGAACGACGGGTCCTCAGTCGTCGTCCGAGCCGATCGACTTGGACGCGCTCGACTGCGAGTCCGACTTCTTCGATTTGCCGTACAGCACCGTCTCGTTTTGCAACAGCACCTGGTCGTAGTTTTTGCCGAAGTCCTTGATCAGCGACAGCATCGCGAGGAAGCAGACGAAGGCGAACGGCGTCCCGGTGATGATCGCCGCCTGCTGGAGCGTGTTCGCGCTGCCAGTGCCGCCGAGAATCATCAGGATCGCCGCGGTCATTCCGAGGACGACGCCCCAGAAAATGCGGTTGATGTTCGACGGCTTGGCCTTCCCGCCGGTGGTCATCATCGAGACGGCGAGCGTCGAGGAGTCCGCCGACGTGACGAAGAACGTCGTCACGAGGATCATGAACGCGTAGATCAGCACGGAGCCGATCGGGATTGTCATCGACGCGCCGCCGACGTTCAACGAGAAGTTCAGCGCCTCGAAGAGGATGAAGCCGGACACCTCCGCTCCCGCCTCACCGGACATCACCGCGCTGAAGTCGGCGATACCGTTGTGTTGCGCCCAGACCGCCGTGCCGCCGACGAAGGTGAACCACGGGATGGTGGCGCCGGAGGTCGCGACGATACCAGTGAACGCGACCTCACGGACGGTCCGTCCCTTGGAGATCCGCGCGATGAACAGCCCCGCGAACGGCGACCACGAGAGCGCCCACGCCCAGTAGAACACGGTCCACGCGTTCATCCAGCCGGTCGCGCCCATATCGCCGGCGCCCATCGGCCCGGCGCCGGTGAAGAGGCTCATCGAGACGAAGTCGGTGACCATACCGCCGAACGCCTGCGTGCCCAGCAGCACGAGGAACAGCGTCGGGCCGACGATGAACGTCACGAACATCAACACGACGAACAGAATCATGTTGAAGTTCGAGAGCCGACGGATCCCCTTGTCGACTCCGAGCACCATCGAGGTCGTAAAGAGAAGGGTCATCATGGTGACGACGAGCAGGATGCCCAGATCGCCCATGTTGATCCCCCACTGGTAGTCGAGTCCCGTGACGAACTGGCTCCCGATGAAGCCCAGCGACGTTGCGACGCCGCCTATCGTCGCGAAGACGGCGAGGATGTCGACGACCTTCGCGGCCGGGCCGTCGAGGTTGTCGGCGCCGATGATCGGCGTGAGCGCCGAGGAGACGCGCAGTGGGACGTTGTCGTAATTATACGCAAAGTACCCGATAGCGATGCCCATTATCGTGAACACCGCGAGCTGCGGCAGCGCCCAGTGGAACAGCGTCTGCTGGACGGCGACCGTCATCGCCTCCGCCGTCCCCGCTTCGACGCCACTGAACAGCGGCGAGGGGTTGTTGTAGTAGAACAGCGCCTCGGTCGGTCCCCAGAACACGACGCCGGCCGCGAACCCGGCGGAGTACAGCATCGCGAAGAAGGAGAGGAAACTGTACTCCGGCGACTCGTCGCCGAGTTTGATACTCCCCCACGGACCCACGATAAGGAAGAGGAGGAACAGCACGATCACGAACACGATCAACAGCAGCGCCCAGTTGAACGCGCCAAGTAGCTGGTTGTTGAGCGACGAAATCCCGCTCTCGACGGCAGACGGGCTGATGAAGAACGCGGCGATCACGCCCACGGTCAACAGGGCGCCGAACGCGAAGACGATCGGGTCGATTTCCTCTCGGAACTCCTCTATCATGCCCGGCTCGGAGCCGCTCATCAGGTGACACCTCCTCGACGACGGCGACCATCTGACCTACGCTGTCTCTGCCGGTCGAGTACCATGCCAAGTGATGGCATGAGCGGGTGATACGTGTAATACACAATAAGTGTTTCTCAAAATGCGACAATCAACCTGACTCATGCAACTCGGATATCGACTCGACGAAATTTGTTCCGTCACACATATTGTCTAAATCAGCAGAAATTCACGCCAAAAGTCGGACTGAGTAACGAGAGACGACGGGTCACCAGGCGAACCCACGCTCGAACTCGGTTCACAGACAACGAGTGCGGATTCGGTTCCGGAACCAGTGTGACGTTTGTCCGCGGCCCTCGCGTCGCATGTGTTACCGATAATTGATACCGTGCGGCGGCCGGACGCATCGCGGCCGTCAGTTCGTGAGCTCTTCGATCGTCCGCTCGTGAGCGGCGGCGCTTTCGGTCAGCTTCTCGGCGAACTCGTCGACGCGGTCTTTGATCTCCTCGCCGGCCTGTTCCGGGGAAAACGACTCGGACATGGTCAGCAGGCGGACGAACGCTCGGAGCTCCTCGTCGGTGAGCTCCGCGAACTCGTCGTTTTCCAGCTTTTCGACCACTCTGTCGACGTCGATCTGGCCGACCGGTTCGACGTTGAAATCCACGTTGACCATCCGGTAGTTCGACCCGGCGAGCTGCTGTTCCGCCTTGCCGACGCCCTCCGACAGCATGTCCTTGAACGGCGTGTGGTACCCCATCGTCCCGAGGTGGAGGAACGCGAGCATGTCGGTAATCCCCTGCGTGTACGCATCGCGGTCCTCGTCGTCCGGGTCGAACACCGTCTTCCGGTCGCGCTCCTCCAGGCACTCGAAGAGAATACTGAAATCGAGGATCGCGTTCCTGACGCGGCGCCGGATCCGATTCCGCTTCTGCTTCCGCGAGTGGTCCGTGTAATCGGTCTTTCGACCGAGCAGAAAGTCACGGTCGGAGGGAGTCAAGATGCCGCGAGGCCGGTCGGACTCGGCCGCCGCCTCCAGCGACTCCGGCACGTCGTTCTGGCTCATGCCCCCACCACGCCGTGCCAGCGGATTAACAGTACTGATTCCGTAGATGTGCGCCGTCGATGACGCCGAAGTATGGCCGTTCGCGTCCCGTCACGGCCGGCGACGCGAGAGCTCGACTATCGTCTCCGACAGCAGCGTCGTCCCGATTTCGAGGCTCTCTTCGTCGATGTCGAACGTCGGCGTGTGGTGGCTCGTCGGATGATCCGTGCCGACGATGAGGTACGAGGCCAGCCCGCCGGCGTCTTGGACCTGCTGCATCAGGTACGTCCCGTCTTCGCTCACGCCGAGCTCTTCGGACGGAATCACCCGCGTGACGCCGTCGACGTTCCACGCCACGGTCCCGACGAGCTCACGCAGCGCCGGATGGCTGTCGACGCACGGCGACTCGCTGATCACGTGCGGCGTCACGTCGCAGTCGTGCAGTTCGGCGGCGGCGTACAGTATCCGTTCGAGCTCGTCGCGCGCGTACGTCATCAGCGCGGTCGTCTCGCCGCGGACCTCGGCGTCGATTGTCACCTCCTCGGCGATGACGTTGCTCGCGGAGCCGCCCTCGATCCGTCCGACGTTCACCCGCGTCGCCCCGTCTCGATGACGCGAGATCCCGTACGCGTTCTGGATCGCGGCCGCGGCGGCCTGCATGGCGTTCGCCCCTTCGTTCGGCGCCTTCCCCGCGTGAGCGCTCGCCCCCTCGAACGTCGCCGTCAGGTGCGCCATCGCCAGCGGGCTCTCCACGCCGGCGACGATTTCGCCGGTTGGATGTCCGAGCCCGATATGCAGCGCGAAGAGGTAATCGAGGCCGTCGAGGTGGCCGCTCTCGGCCATCGCCTTTCCGCCGCCGGATAGCTCCTCGGCGGGCTGAAAGAACACTTTGAACGTACCGTCGAACGCGCTCCTCTCGACCGCCGCCAGCGTCCCGAGCGCGATCGCCAGGTGCGCGTCGTGGCCGCAGGCGTGCATGTACCCGTCGTGTTCGGATCGGAACCCCTCCGCGGCCGGTCGATGGTCGCTCGCGTCCGACTCCCGGATCGATATCGCGTCGAGGTCGACCCGGAGCCCGATACACGGCCCCTCGCCCCGGGAGAGTGTCGCGACGACGCCCGTGTGACCGCCCGCCGTGCGCTCAAGGAGGTCCTCGCTGACCCCGGCACGACGAGCGCGGTCGATCCACGGCTGGATCTCGTCGTCGTCGGGGACGGCCATTCGCTCGTCGGTCGCCAGCGCGTCGCGACCGACCGCAATGTCGTCGACGCCGATACGCTCGAGCTCCTCGACGACGCGGGCGGTCGTTCGGAACTCGCGCCACCCCGGCTCCGGGTGGCGGTGAAACGCTCGCCGGAGTTCGGTCAGGTCGGCTCGGGCGTCGTGGGGCATCTCTCCGGAGCCAAGGCGGTGGTGACACTTAACCGTGGCCGATGGGCCACCCCGTCGGCACCGGCTGTTCGGTCCGACGGCGTCGTCGACCGGGCCTCCCCGTCTCCCCGACGGTGGCGGGCCGGACCGCTCAAAACGAGGTCTCGTCCGACTCGGTGGCGGCGCTCCCACGGTCGTCGTACCCCTTCCGTCCGACCGCGTCCTCCGGGAGCAGCGAGGTGACGAACGCCTCCAGTTCGGTCTCGGACCGGAACGTCTCGGGCTCGTCGTCGATGACCTCCAGTATCTCCGGAAGCGGCATCCGTTCGCCGTTCGCGAACTCGACGACGCCCTCGTCGCACTCTTGGACGACGGTCTCGTACGCGACGGGGTACTGACGGTCACAGACGTCGGTTAACGCTGCGTCGACATCCATACACATCGTTCATGAAGGACATTGAAAAGACTGCTGCTTGATACGATCGCCGGCGGTCGCGATCCGTCTCCCTCGGTGCGGAGTCGCGTCCGCGGCCGGAGCGTATACCTGACCGCGGGCCGCAGTGGCTTCCATGTCTCCCGTGTTGCGATGTCATCGGTGCGACGAGCGGTACGAGGACGCGACCCGCGTCCGCTGTGCGTGCGGGGAGCCACTCTGGTTCGAGCCCGACACGACGGCCTTCGCCTGGGCGGACTGTCGGGACCACGACGGTATGTGGCGATACGAACCGCTCTTGCCGATCGATCGGCCGGACGGCGTCGCGCGTGCCGCGGGCGGGACCCCGCTGGTCAGGAGCCGGCGCCTCGACGACGCCGCGGGGTGTCGCGTGTACGTCAAAGACGAGGGTGAACAGCCGACCGGGGCGTACAAGGACCGGGGTAGCGCCGTAGCGGTCCCGCACGCCGTCGAGACAGGCGGCGACGCCGTCGGCACCGTCTCGTACGGGAACATGGCGATGAGCACCGCCGCACACGCCGCCAGTCTGGGGCGTGAGTGCGTCGTGCTCGTCCCCGACGACATTCCGGCGGTTCGGCTGGCGCTCATCGACCAGTACGACCCGACCATCGTCCGGGTCGACGGCGACTACGGGGCCCTCTACGGCGACGCGCTCGACCTGTCGACCGAACTCCCGATAGCGATCCTCGTGAGCGACGCCCCGGCGCGGATCAGCGGGTACAAGACCGCGTTGTTCGAGATCTGCGAGGCGTTCGCGCCCGACGCGCCCGATGCGCTCGTGTTGCCGACGAGCTCCGGAGGGTTCGCCTCGGGGATCTGGCGAGGCGTTCGCGACCTCGAGACGGCCGGTCTGCTCGACGATCCCCCGCGCATCCACCTCGTCCAGACCGCCGCGAGCGACCCGATAACACGGGCGTTCGACGCCGGCGAGACCGACCCGACGCCCCTCTCCCCCGAGGAGACCAGCGAGACGATAGCCCACTCGATCGGGAACCCAGACCCGCCGAGCGGTTCCCGCGCGCTCGCAGCGGTCCGCGACACCGGTGGCGCCGTCGTCTCCGTCGACGACGACGAGATCCGTACGGCACAGCGGCGGTTCGCGGTCGACGGCGGATTCTGCGTGGAGCCGGCGTCGGCGGCGTCGCTCGCGGGCGCGTCCGTCCTCTCTGAACGCGGTGAGATCGCCGACGACGATGACGTCGTCCTCATCCCGACCGGAACGGGGTTCAAAGAATTCGGCACCGACGGTGACTCGGTTGCGACCGAGCGGACGAGCCGTGCGGAGCTCCCGGACCGGCTCGCAGCGCTTCTCGGCGTCCGCTGACGGCGTCCACGACGACCGCCGTGTGGCGTCCGCCGACGCGTGGGCCGCACCTGATCGGTTCGATGCGTGACGTCGTCGGAGCGTTCCGGAGAGCGTCGGCGACGGTTCGCGCCGAGCGACCACAGGACGGACGCTCAAACTGATCGAGCGTTTCACCGAGCGAATGTCCACCTCGATATCGGACACCGCGGACGACCCGCCGCCTACCGAACGCGACCGTTCGAATCGAACTGTCCTGCTTCGCGCACCGTTCTGACGAGCGATGAGATCTCCACTTTCAGGCCTCCAGACGACCGTGTTTATGTGTATTTACCATGGATTCAACACCGTCCTGAACGCGTGTTATTCCCATATTTATTAATAAAACACATCATATGAAATAACCTCCAGCGGTCTGAAATCGGAACTGTACACGGCCCGAGTAGTAGGTCAGATGTAATCGTTCCGATCACTTCCTGAATCTTATTGTCGTACTCATAACAATTATTGGTTGTTTCCTCAACATGTCTGATGCTCCGTAGAAAGCAGCAGCCTGTCCTCGTACGCGCGGCAGCTTGTGACGCGTGTACACGTCCGGAGGGATATCGGCGGATGAGGCACAGTGACGAAACGATTCTGTCGAGATCGGAGACGAGATCACAGTGAGCGCGTCCGCAACCACGCGGTTCTTCGCGGTCGCGTTCTCCGTGCTGATGTTGGTCTCGGCCGCGGGGGTCGGGGTGATAGGAAGTACCGGCGTCGCGCAGGCGCAGACGGGCGGGGACGTCATCGAGAGAGTAAACGCGGGCGGTCCGAGCGTGAGCGCATCGTCCGGACCGGACTGGACGGCCGACGGTAGCGGGAGCACGTACAGCACCGGCGGCTCCACCTACACGGCGACTAGCCTGTCGGCGGGGGACATCACGAATCCGACGGACGCGCCCTCGGAGGCGTTCCTCACGGAGCGGTACGGCGACCACTCGTGGTCGTTCGACGTGAGCTCCGGGACCAAGTACGAAGTCCGGCTCTACTTCGCCGAGGTCTATCACGGCGTGAATACGGCGAGCGCGGACACGGGTGACCGTGTCTTCGACACGTCGATCGAGGGACAGCAGGTCCTGAACGATTACGACATCGCCGCCGAGACCGGCGGTGCTGCAACGGCGACCGTGGAGACGTTCGAGGTGACTCCGACCGACGGAACGCTCGACGTCTCGTTCACGACGGAAGTGGACAACGCGAAGGTCTCAGCCATCGAGGTCGTCGAGGCCGCGCCCGAGCCCGGGGTACTCGACGGTCCCGACAACGTGAACTTCGGGACGGTCGTCACCGGGGAGAGCGCGACCGAGACCGTCACACTCTCGAACGAAGGCGAGAGCGGTGACCAGTCGATCACGGTCGACGGCGCCTCGGTGACCGGCACTGACGCCGGTGACTTCTCGACGGACTTCTCCGGGAGCGTGACGCTCGCGCCCGGCGAGACGACCGACGTCTCGGTGATGTTCTCGCCGTCCGATACCGAAACGAAGTCGGCGAGCCTGGAGGTGAGCCATGACGCGGAGAACACCACCTCGCCGCTGACGGTCGACCTTTCGGGTGAGGGCGTCAGCGACGTCCCGGTCGGATTCAGCAAATCCACGCTCCAGGGCTTCAGCGCCGGCAACCCGACGGCCATCGACATCGGCCCGGACGGCCGCGCCTACGTCTCGACGCAGAGCGGAATGGTGTACGCGCTCGACGCTGAGCGCACCGGCGAGGACAGCTACCAGGTCAACAACGAGGTCGCGATCGGCGCGATCAAGGACATCCCGAACCACGACGACTTCGGTAACGTCGAGTCGGAGAGCAACCGGCAGATCACGGGCCTGACCGTCGGCGGTACCGCCGACCAACCCGTGGTCTACGTCGGTTCCAGCGACCCCGAGATCGACGTCGGGCAGGACGACGACGACACGGACACCAACTCCGGGGCGATCTCCCGGCTGACGATCGACCCGGGGAGCGACGGAACGCTCCAGGCGAGCGAGGTTACCCACGACGTGTTGGTCCTCGGGCTGCCGCGCTCCGAGGAGAACCACGCGACGAACGGTCTCGACCTGACGCCCGACGGCGACACGCTGTACGTCGCGCAGGGCGGCCACACCAACAAGGGCGCGCCGGGCGACAACTTCGGGCACACGCCCGAGTACGCGCTGTCGGCGGCGGTCCTCGAGATCGACCTGGCACAGATCGAGAGCGAGAACCAGCCGAAGAGTCTCCAGAGCGAGAACAGCGCGTATCCGGACCTCGATTACTTCTACTCGATCCCGACGATTCAGGGCGGCGACCTGCCGTTCGGCGGAAACGACGGGATCAACCAGGCGAAGCTGGTCGAGGGCGGCCCGGTGCAGATCTACTCGCCCGGCTACCGGAACCCCTACGACCTGGTCCTCGCGGAGAGCGGTCAGCTCTACGTCAGCGACCACGGTCCGAACGGCGGCTGGGGCGGCCAGCCGGCCGACGCGGACGGCAACACCGTGGCCGACGCGGCGTCGGTGACTAATCACCCGAACGAGGACGGGAGTTTCTCGACGAACGACCAGCTCATCGCGGCTAACGAGGGCGAGTACGCCGGACACGCGGCGCCCATCCGAGCGAACCCCACGCAGGCGGACATCTACGACGCGGACGGGAACGTGGTCTTCGACATCAACGAGTCGAACTCCCCGGTCCCGTCGAGCATGGTGAACCCGGTCGAGGCCGACTACATCCCGCCGACGAGCGGATCGCCTGACCCGGGGGCACCCGCAGGTAGCGCGAACACGATGGAGACCACGAGCGGACAGAAGGTCCTGTTCGGTCCGACCGGCGGAACCACCGAGTACACCGCCTCGAACTTCGGCGGCGCGATGGAGGGCGACATCCTCCAAGTGGAGCTCGGCGGCGACGTCGAGCGCGTCGAACTGAGCGCCGACGGCCAGACGGCCACGAACGTCGAGACAATCTTCAACACCGGCGGTCCGCTCGGCATCACCGCGCAGGACGACGACGAGGCGTTCGAGGGCACCGTCTGGACCGCCAACCACGGCGGCAACGACGTCACCGTCTTCGAGCCGAACGACTTCGGTGACGGCGGCGGGGACGGCGACCAGTGTACCGGCGCAGACGATCCGTCCCTCGACGAGGACGAGGACGGCTACGATAACGCCGACGAGATCGACGCGGGCACGGACCCGTGCTCGTCGAGTTCGACGCCCGCCGACTTCGACGACGACGGCGAGTCGAACCTGAACGATCCGGACGACGACAACGACGGCCTAAACGACAGCGTGGACCCGTTCGCGGTCGACCCGGACAACGGGGTCACGACGAGCCTGCCGGTCCAGCACGACCTCTCCGAGCTGAGCCTGTTCGGCGACAACGGACAGGGCTGGACGGGCGTGATGACGAACGGACAGGACGACTACCAGGACCTCTACGACCCGACGAAGATGACGATCGGCGGGGCCGCGGAGGTCCTGACGGTCGAAGAGGTGCCTGAGGGCGACGCCTACCAGACCCCGAACGACCAGCAGTACGCGTTCCAGTTCGGCGTAAACCCGCCGGAAGAGCCGTTCACCGTCGAAACGACGGTCGCCTCCTTCCCGGACAATCCGGAAAACTACCAGTCCGCCGGGATCCAGATCGGCCCCGGTGACCAGTCCAACTACGTCAAACTGGTCGCCGCGGCCGACGGCGGCAACGGCGGCATCGAGTTCGCGAAGGAGGTCGACGACTCGTTCACCCATCCGACCTCGCCGAACGTCGTGAGTGACAGCGCCGTCGCAGGCGGGACCACGACGCTCCGAATGACGGTTGACCCGACGACCGACCCCGACACCAGTAACAGTGTCGACGAGGTCGCGGTCACTGCCGAGTACGTGGTCGACGGCAACACGACCGAGGTCGGGACCGGTGCGATGCCCGCAAGCTGGCTCGACACCTCCGACGGAAGCGGTCTCGCGGTTGGCGTCATCTCGACGTCCAACGGCGCGAGTTCGACGTTCTCGGCGACGTGGACGGACATCTCGGTCGACTACGTGGACGCGCCCGAGAACCAGCCGCCGACGGCTGACGCGGGCGCGGACCAGACGGTCGACGAGGGCAGTCAAGTCACGCTCGACGCGTCCGGCTCCGACGATCCGGACGGCGACCAGCTCGGCTACACGTGGACCCAGACGGCGGGTCCGGACGTGAGCCCGAGCCAGAACGACGGCGAGACGCTCACGTTCACCGCGCCCGACGTCGACTCGGAGACCGAGCTCACCTTCGAGGTCAGCGTCTCCGACGGCCAGGCGTCCGACACCGACGTGGTCAACGTGACCGTGCAGGACACCGGTGACGTGACGCCCGCGTCCACGAGCGCGGACGTGACGGTCACCGAAGGCGGCGCCATCGGCGCGAGTACGTTCAACGGTGGCTCCTTCAGCGTCACGAACACCGGCGAGGAGAGCCTTTCCTCGGTCCAGATAGACCTGAGCGAGAGCGCCATCCCCGACGCGGTGTTCGACCCCAACGGGACCGCCGGTGACGCGACTGCGAAGGGCGTCGTCATCGACAGCGAGTCCGGCGACGGCGCCGGCGTGGTCACGACGGACAGCGGAACGGTGTTCAGCCAGCCGCACAACGGCGTCGACGACGCGGAAGGCTACGACGTGCTGACGCTGGAGTTCACCGACTTCGAGGCCGGCGAGACGGTGACGTTCTCGACGGACATCGACCCGACGACGATCAAGGGCGCTTCCACGACCGGCGGCGCCGGATCGGTCTCGGGCCTCGAACTCTCAGGCTCCGCGGTCACCGTGTCGTCGAGTAGCGCCACGGTCTCGAACGATCTGTACACCGACGGCTCCGCCGGCGGGTCACAGGCCAACGTGAGCGCCGACTCCTCGGCCGCACCCGCGCTCGGCGTCGAGGGCGTCACGCTCGGCGCGACCGACTTCCCGGCCCACGAGGCCGCGACAGTCGGCGACCAGCAGCAGAGCCTCACGCTGAGCGGGCCCGCGGGCGAGACCGTAAACCTGCTCACTATCGAAGCGAGCGAACCGCCGACCGACGGCTACGACGTGGACGCCTACGAGGCCGACAACGCCGAAGCCGTCAGCAACCAGACGGTCAGCCTCGACTCGAACGGGCAGGCGACCGTCCAGGTGACGCTCGACGAGACGAACCTGAACTACTACCAGGCCGCCGTGCAGGACGGTCCCGGTTCGAACGGGGCCGTCTCGCAGACGGTGGCGCTGGAGTACGAATCGACCTCGGTCTCCGGCAACACCAGCGCCGACGTGGCGCTCACGCCCGGCGGCGGTATCGAGGCCAGCACCTACGGCGCCGGCTCCTACCAGGTGACCAACACCGGCGAGACGAACATCACGACGGTCCGGGTGGACCTGAACGAGACGGTCCTCCCGGACATGGTGTTCGATCCGTTCAACACCGCCGGCGACAACGTCGGCAAGGAGTTCACGCTCGACGGCGGCGACGTCACCGTCGATAACGTCGAGTACGCGAACTTCCACAACGGGGAGAACAACAGCGCCGGATACGACAGTCTGATCGTCACGCTCTCGGAGTTCGAGCCGGGCGAGACGATGTCGTTCTCCATCGACAACGACCCGACTAGCATCAGCAGCACCGACCTCGGCTCGCAGGCCGCGGGCCCGGTCTCCGGGCTCGAACTGGCCGGCGGCACCGTGTCGGTCGGCGCGGACGAGATCGATACGTACGAGGCGACGCTCGTCGGCGACGGCAGCGCCGGTGGCTCGCAGGCCACCGTGCTGAACGACACCGACGAGACGAAGCCGACGATTTCCGTCGACGGCGTCTCGCTCTCGTCGACGACGCTGTCCGACCGGCACACTGCCGCGACCGTCTCGGCGGCCGACCAGACAGTCAGTATCTCGGGTGCGCCCGCGAACGCGGACGTGACGCTCCTCCGCGTCGAGGGCGAACTGAACCTCTCGAACGTCCCCGATCCGTACGACATCGAGGAGTACGAGGCGAACAAGGCGGTCGACGTTCAGTACTACTCGGCGACGACCGACGACACCGGCGCGGCCACGGTGGACGTCACGCTGACGAACTCCACCGCCGAGGGCGGCCTGAACTACTTCGTCGCCGCCGTCGAGGAGCCGGACGGCGACACCGGGCCCACCTCCGACTACGCGGTGCTCGAGCTCTCGGAGGGGCCCGAGAACACCGCCCCGACGATGGGGAGCATCACCGACAAGGGCGTCTCCGAAGGGGAGTCCCTGACCGTCGACGTGCCGGCGTCCGACGCGGACGGCGACGCGCTCGACCTGTCGGTCAGCGGCCCGTCGTTCGTCAGTGCCGACGACGCGAACGGGACGATAACCATCGCGCCCGGGACTGACACGGTCGGTACCTACGACGTGACCGTCACCGCCGACGACGGGAACGCGACCGCGAGCGAGTCGTTCGCGGTGTACGTCGACGAGCCCGACCAAGACGGAACGGTCGTCGCGGCGGTCAACGCCGGCGGTAGCAACTACACCGCCGCCGACGGGGCCGAGTACGTCGCCAGCGCGAACAGCGACGTGTTCACCGGCGGCTCGACGTACAGCGTCACGCAGGACATCGCAGACACCGAGGACGACACGCTGTACCAGACCGAGCTGTACGGCGGCGGAGACGGCGCGCCGAACGCCGCCGTGCCCGTCGAGAACGGCACCTACGAGGTGACGCTCCGGTTCGCCGAGATCTACCAGGGCGTCGCTAGCACCGATTCGCCGGACTCCGACGGACCGACCGACGGGACGAACGAGAACGATCGGCTGTTCAGCGCGACGGTCGAGGGAGAGGAGGTCCTCACGGACTACGACATCTACTCCGAGGTCGGCCCGCTGACGGCCACCGACAAGACCTACACGGTCGAGGTGACCGACGGCACGCTGAACGTCGACTTCGCGGTGACCAACGACAACGCGAAGATCAGCGCGATCAAGGTCGAATCGCTTGAGGACGAGCCGATTCCGCCAATCGGCGACTTCGAGAACCCGCCGACCGATCCCGACGGCGACGGCCTCTACGAGGACGTCAACGGCGACGGGTTCGTGAACTCCGGCGACGCACAGGCGATCTTCGCGAATAGCCAAGACCCGGTCGTCCAGAACAACACCGCCGCGTTCGATTACAACGGCGACGGGTTCGTGAACTCCGGCGACGCACAGGCGCTGTTCGCCAACGGACTAGCGGCCGGCGACGACGACGGGACGGAGGCCTGATCAGCCGCCGCTCCGCGCTCCGGCCCGGTGCCACTCCAGAGGTGCGGCACCCAATCGGGCCGGGCGCTCCCGGACAGACCACGCACCGACCGACGCACGACACCACAGACGACGACAGAAAACCGATGAAACAAACAACACCAATCCAACGGAAGACGCTGACCCTGCTGGTAGTGGCCATGGTCGCCCTCTCGGCGACCGCCGGCTTCGCGGGCGCAGCGTCGACGACGGACCTGACGGTATCGACTACAGACGACACGATCGCACCGGGCGAGACGACGACCGTCGAAATCGCGGTCGCGAACGCCGACGGCGGCGTCGGCGCCGCGGAGCTCGGCGTCGAACTGAGCGACCCCGGGGTCGGGACGATAACCGACGTGACGATCCCGAATGAGCCCGGGAACACCGACAACAACATCACCGGCGGCGGCGCCGCGGCGGACGTCAAGTACGCCTTCGCCGACAGCGCGGACACCGGTGCAGTCACCATCGTCGAGGTGACCGTCCAGGGCGCTTCGGCCGGGACGACAGACGTCGATGTCGTCGAGAACAGTCAGACCGGCTTCCTCGCCGTCTTCGACGAGAACGGCGCCGGCTACACGCTCGACGAGGTCGGCACTGCGACGCTGACGGTCAACACCCCGCCCGACGCGGACGCGGGCCCGGATCAGACCGTCGACGAGGGCGAGACGGTGGAACTCGACGCGACCGCGTCGAACGACCCGGACGGCGACTCGCTGAGCTATCAGTGGACCGAAACTTCTGCTTCCGGCGTCTCGCTGAGTGACGCCGACACCGCCACTCCGACGTTCACCGCCCCGGAGGTCTCCGAGGACACCACGCTCGACTTCGAGGTGGAGGTCACGGACACGGCCGGAGCGACCGACACCGACTCGGTCAGCGTGACCGTCCAACCGTCCGAGCCAGAGGCGGCGAACTTCCAAGTGTCGAACCTCCAGGCGCCCGGTAGCGTCACGGAAGGCGACGCCATCGACGTCTCTGCGGACGTGGAGAACACGGGCGGCCAGACCGCGACCAAGGCCGTCGAGTTCCGCGTCGACACGGACGGCGACGGTTCGATCGACGACGAGAGCGCGCTCGCCTCGCAGGACGTCGAGCTGGACCCCGGCGAATCGACGACCGTCACCTTCGAGGACGTCGACACGAGCGGGCTTTCGGGCACCCTCACGCACGGGGTGTTCACGGTAGACGACACCGAGACCGCACAGATCACGGTTAACGAGCCCGCGGCGGCGGACTTCCAGGTGTCGAACCTGCAGGCGCCCGAGAACGCGACGCAGGGCGACGCCATCGACGTCTCCGCCGACATCGAGAACGTCGGCGAACAGACCGCGACCGAGTCCGTCGAGTTCCGCGTCGACGCGAACGGCGACGGGTTCGGCGACTCCGGTGACGTGGTTCTCAGTACGGACGTCGAACTCACCGGCGGCGAGTCGACGACGGTCGAGTTCACCGACGCCGACACGAGCGCTCTCGCGCCCGGCGACTACGCTCACGGCGTCTTCACCGCGGACGACAACGCCACCGCACAGATCACGATCGAAGCGCCGCCGGAGCCGCCGGGCGACAAGGAGACGACCGTCAGTCTCCAGCCCGCCGACCAGACCACCGCGGTCGGCGTCACCGCGACCTACGACATCGTCGTCGACGACGCGGACGGCGGCGTCGGTGCGGCCGAGGTCGGCGTGGCCGTCGACGACCCCGGTGTCGCGACGATCACCGACGCGAGCGCCATCGACGCGAACACGAGCGAAGACGTCGACATCGCCGCGGACGGCTCGTCGGTCGACCTCGAATACGCGTTCGCCGACACCGCCGACACCGGGAGCGTCACGATCGCGACGGTGGAACTCGAGGGAAGCGGCGCCGGAACCGCGAACCTGTCGCTCGAGCCGACCGAGGGCAACGGCGAGGTACTCGTCTTCGACGAGGAAGGCCTCGGATACGACGTGACCGGCACGAACGGCGCGACGCTCGACGTGCAGGCGGTGCAGTTCCTCGTGGACGACCTCGAGGCGCCCGAGAAGGCCGCCGTCGGGAGCGACGTCACGGTCACCGCGAACGTCACCAACGACGGCGCCGTCGAGAGCACACAGCCGGTCGAGTTCCAGATCGACGTCGACGCCGACGGCGAACTGGAGACCGTCGAAACCGAATCGAAGACGATAGCCGCCGGAGAGACGGCCCAGGTGTCGTTCACCGTCTCCGTGCCGGAAGACGCGTCGTTCGGCCCGCGCCAGCACGGCGTCTTCACGGCCGCCGACAACGCGACTGCCGAGATAGAGTTCACCCCGCCGGACGTCAACGGCGACGGCCTTCTCCCCGGCGACCTGGACGGTGACGGACTGTACGAGGACGTCAACGGCGACGGGGAACTGAACACCGGCGACGCACAGGCGCTGTTCAGCAACCGCGATTCGCCGGCCGTTCAGAACAACATCGAGGCGTTCGACTTCAACGGCGACGGATCGGTGAACACCGGCGACGCGCAGGCGCTGTTCAACCAGGTGACCGGATAACGATGTCTGAAACCAACTCGCTCGAAACCGGAAGCTGGCGACGTCTCATCGTCGCCGTAGTCGCACTGTCGCTGCTCGCCCCCGCCGCCGCGTCGCCCGTGGCGGCCGCCGGCGCGACCAGCGTGAGTATCGCTCCCGCGGACGCGAGCGTGGACGTCGGAGAGAGCACCACGTTCGAGGTGGTCGTCGACGAGTCGCAGGGCGGCGTCGGCGCCGCCGAGATCGGCGTGGCGGTCGACAGTAGCGTCGCGGAGATCACCGGCGTCGAGGTCCTCGGACCGGGAGCGACGAACACGGAGATCGCCGACGACGGGTCGTCAGTCGACCTGGAGTACGCGTTCCGAGACACGGCCGATTCCGGGAGCGTCACCGTCGCCGAGGTAACCGTGCAGGGCGTCAGCGACGGAACCACCGACGTGAGTCTCGAACCCACGGCGGGCAACGACGCGGTGCTGATCTTCGACGAAACCGGCACCGGGTACGACGTGACCGGCACGAACGACGCGACGCTGAGCGTCGAGGGCGACGAGCCGACGCCGGATCCGGCGAGCTTCCAGGTGTCGAACCTGAACGCCCCGGACACCACGACGCAGGGCGACGCCATTGACGTCGCCGCGGACATCAGCAACGACGGCGAACAGGCGGCCACTCAGACGGTCGAGTTCCGGCTCGACGCCGACGGCGACGGCTTCGGCGACGACGACGACGTGGTCATCTCTGAGGACGTTCAGTTGGATCCCGGAGAGTCGACGACCGTCGAGTTCACCGACGTCAGTACTGGCGGTCTCGACGCCGGCGAGTACGTCCACGGCGTCTTCACCGACGACGACTCCGAGACCACGACCCTCTCGGTCGAAGAAGCGGAGGGACCGCCGTCTGTCGGCGACTTCGAGCAGCCCCCGACCGACCCGGACGACGACGGTCTCTACGAGGACGTCAACGGCGACGGCCAGTTCGATATCGTCGACGTTCAGGCGCTGTTCGCCAACCTCGACGACGAGACGGTCGAAGACAACCCGGACATGTTCGACTTCAACGGCGACGAGACGCTCGACGTCGTCGACGTGCAGAAGCTGTTCACAGAGGTGCCTGACCGATGAGTGCCGCAGATATCGGTGCGACGATCCAGGCCCAGAGCACGGCCGTTATCGCGGCGATAGCGCTGATTACAGCCCTCGGTATCGGCGGGGCTGCCATGGGAATTGGCCCGGACGCAGCCCTGCAGACGGGGGCGGCACAGCAGGAGAACCCGCTGGAGACGGCGGTGAGTCTCGAGCCGAGTAGCGCGACCGTCGACAGCGGCGACACGGCGACGTACGACGTGGTCGTCGACACGGCCGACGGCGGCGTCGGCGCGTACGACTTCACCGTCAGTATCGACGATCCGAGCGTCGCCTCGATATCCGACGTCGCCGTCGGCGGGAACCCGAGCGAGAAGACGACCGAGGTCTCGATCGCGGAGGACGGGTCCTCGGCCGACGTGATGGCCGCGCTGGCCGACACGGACGACAGCGGCAGCGTGACGGTCGCGACTATCACCGTCCAGGGCGACGACGCGGGAACCAGCGACATCGGACTGGCAGTCGAGGCGCTCGGCACCGAAGCCGGCAACTCGTACACCATGACCGAGGCAACGGGCGCCTCGATCACGGTCGAGGCCGACGACACGGAACCGGAACCCGAACCGGACCCGGCGAGCTTCCAGGTGTCGAATCTGGACGCACCGGACAGCGCGACCCAGGGCGAGAACATAACCGTCTCCGCCGACGTCACTAACGACGGTGACGAGGAGGCAACGCAGACGGTTGAGTTCAGACTCGACCTCGATAGCGATGGCACGCTCGAAGACGACGAGGCACTCACCTCACAGGACGTGACGCTTGACGGCGGCGAAACGCAGACGGTTACGTTTGAGGACCTCGACACGAGCGGCCTCGCGCCCAGCGACTACGCCCACGGCGTCTTCACCGACGACGGCGACGTGACCGCGACGATCACCATCGAGGCCGCCGACGACGGCGACGACGGTGCAGACGACGGCGACGACGGTGCAGACGACGGCGACGACGGTGCAGACGACGGCGACGACGGTGCAGACGACGGCGACGACGGTGCAGACGACGGCGACGACGGTGCAGACGACGGCGACGACGGTGCAGACGACGGCGACGACGAAGCAGATCTGGAGACCGCGGTGAGCCTCCAACCGGCGGAATCGACGGTCACCGTCGGCGAGACGACGACGTACGACGTAGTCGTCGATACGGCTAACGGCGGTGTCGGTGCGTACGACTTCGATATCACGGTCGACGACCCGTCGGTGGCTTCCGTCACGGATCTCGAGTTCGGCGGAGACCCGTCCGCGGCAACCAGTAACGCGACGTTCGCCGACGACGGCTCGTCGGTGTCGGTGTCGGCCGCGCTCGCGAACACCAGTGACACGGGAAGCGTCACCATCGCGACGGCCACCGTCACCGGAGATGCTCCCGGAACGAGCGGTCTGTCGCTCGCGGTCGACGCACTCGGCACCGAAGAGGGCGAATCGTACACCGTGACCGAGACGACGGACGCCTCGATCACGGTCGAGTCTGACGACGGTGGCGACGACGGAGATGATGGCGATGCAGGCGATGGCGATGATGGCGATGCAGGCGATGGCGATGATGGCGATGCAGGCGATGGCGATGATGGCGATGCAGGCGATGGCGATGATGGCGACGACGGTGATGCCAACGACGGCAAGTACACGCTCGACGAGATCGCGCAGGCGAAGTACGGCCAGGACTTCGCGGACCTCAGCACCGAGACCGCCGGAGAGGTGCAGGCGATCTACAACCGGCAGCCGTTCCCCGATGGGACGGGGCCGGCCGACATTCAGACGCGGGACGAGATCGCCAACGACCGCTACGGCCACGACTTCGACGACGTGAGCCGCGAGACGACGATCGAGATCCAGAACGACTACGACGCCCAGTTCGGCCCGCTCCCGTCCGATCCGGCGTACACGCTCGACGAGATCTCGCAGGCGAAGTACGGCCAGGACTTCGCGGACCTCAGCACCGAGACTGCCGGAGAGGTGCAGGCGATCTACAACCGACAGCCGTTCCCCGAGGGGACGGGGCCGGCCGGCATTCAGACGCGGGACGAGATCGCCAACGACCGCTACGGCCACGACTTCGACGACGTGAGCCGCGAGACGACGATCGAGATCCAGAACGACTACGACGCGCAGTTCGAGTCGGACGACTAGCACTGGATCCCCCGCTTCAGCTTCTTATTTTTAATTGAAGTCCAACGGACTGAACGGGTTCGCACGCTCCCAGTAGCGATCGAAGCGGTCGGTCGCCCACTCTCTCACGGCCGCCGAGTCCGTGCTCAGCGACGCCCGGAGGATACCGTGTTCGTCCCGAACCAGCAGGGAGACCGTGCCGTCGGCGATGAGTGCGGCGACCGGAATCTCGCCCTCAGAGACGCGGATCGTCGCGTTCGAACGGCGACTCAGCTCGCGGACCTGCGACCACAGGCTCGCGTCGGCCGCGAGCGCCTCGAGCGCGCTCCGCGAGAGCACGGCCTCGAAGGCGTAGTCGCCCCCGGTGACCTGTTCGTGGACCGTCGACAGCGTCTGTTCGTTGAGCGTGTGCGAGAACGCTCGCAGCGTGTCGGCCCCTTCGATTGCGGTGCGGACCTGTTGGAGCGGGGCGCTCGGCCGCGTCCGCGTCGGCACAGTGACCGTCGCGTCCGCGAGGTGCCGGAGGTCGAACCCGAACTCCTCGGTCGGCAGGTAGGCGACCAGCGGGCGGAGCTTCTGTTCGGTTTCGAGCACCGAGATCAGCCCGCTGATTCCGTCGGCCACCAACTCGCCCGTAGCCGTGGCAGCGTGTCGCCGGTCCTCTTTGCTCACCCACGACCGATCGGCGAAGTCCTCGAGGATCCGCCCCAGGGTCGCCTGTGACGCTCCGGTCGCCGTTGCAAGCTCCTGCCGCGTCCGCGGCTCGGCGGCCACGAGGCGCAACACCTCGACGCGGTTCTGCGAGCGAGCGAGAAACTCAATTTCCTCAAGCGGCGCCTCCATACGCCCTCCAGTCGGCGCCGCGTGAAACCGGCTTCGCTCGTCGCCGCCCTCGGGACGCTGCGCTCCTCCGTCGACCCCGCCGCGGTCCGCACCCGGTATCGATCGGCCGTAGTGGCGTGAAAGAGTTTCACGGCGCTCAGTGGTATCGCCTCGGTCATCCGTTTCGACGCGCCGAATATTTCACGACGTTCGTTATACGGGAGCGACCCAAACTTGGTGATATGACCGAGCGTGCGACGAGAATTGACCACACGAGCAACGCCCCGCTGCGGAGGCTCGACTAACGTGTTCTCGCGCCGCACCGCCCTCCTGTTCGTCGTCTCGGCCGTCCTCTTCGGCGGGACGTTCATCGCGGCGAAAGCCGGGTTGGCGTACTTTCCGCCGCTGTTCTTCGTGGCGCTCCGGTTCGACATTGGCGCCGTCGTCCTCGCGGTCTTCGCAGCAACGACGCTCTCGAAGGCGGAGTTGCGTCCCCGCACGGTCGGAGACGCCGTCGGCATCTTCGCCACCGGCGTGCTCGTCATCGGCCTGACGAACGCGCTGCTGTTCCTCGGCCAGCAGGACGTCACCAGCGGCGTCGCGGCCGTCGTCTTCAGCCTCAACCCGATCCTCACGCCCGTGTTCGCGGCCGTTATCCTCTCCGACGGTCGGCTGTCGGTCCGCGGCGCGGTCGGGATGGGGCTGGGGCTGCTCGGCGTCGCCTTCGTGGCGAACCCCGATCCGTCGGCTCTGCTTGGCGGCGGACTCGGCGTGCCGTTGCTGTTCGGGGCTGCCGTGACGAGCGCGCTCGGCGCCGTGGTCATCCGTCGCGCCGACGCGACGCTTTCGAGCACGGCCCGCACCGTGTGGGGCGTTCCGCTGGCTGCCGTCCTCTCGCACGCGCTGAGCATCGGTGCCGGCGAGTCCGTCTCCGGACTGTCGGTGCCCCCCGTCGCGCTCGCAGCGCTGGTGTACGTCGGCGTCTTCTCCGGCGCGGTCGCCTACCTCGCGTACTTCGCGCTTATCGACGAGACCGACGCGACGCGGGCGAACCTGCTGTTCTACTTCGTCCCCGTCGTCTCAGCGGTGGGCGGGTGGGCGCTGCTCGGGGAGACCATCCCGACGCTGTCGCTGGTCGGATTCGGCGTCATCTTCGTCGGGTTCCTGCTCGTCAGCGGGATCTCGCCGACCTCCGCGCGCCTCCTCCGTCAGGCTATACCGGAGCGGTCCGTCGACGACGGCTCACTCTGAGACCAGCGCTCTGATCGCGCCGATCACCAGCCTGTCGAGCGAATGCGCCGCGAGGCTGTACGCGAGGAAGAAGGCGACCAGCACGACCACGTCGAGGGGATCGACGGTGAACCCGTCGAGGGTCGAGAAGACGGATATCAGCGACAGCAGACCCGCTATCGCGCGGTCGAACGTCGCCGCGGCGACGGCGCTACCGGCGATCAGGGCCAGGAGGTATCCGCTCGTGCGTAGCGCCGGTGAGGTGACGCGCGACCACACGCCTATCCGATTGTCGTCGTACGTCCCGACGCCGAGCGCCGCAAGTTGGCGCCGGAGCTGATCGATCGCGGTCACGGCGAAGACGAACCAGAGGGCGGCCGCGAGCCCGAACCGGACGACCGAGGGCGACAGACCGGGCACCGTTTCGTCGAACGCCGCGACGACGACCGGCGTCACGCGACTGACGAGGACGTAGAACAGCAGGTAGCCGAGCCCCGCCTCTATCGGCCCGTACGCGGGGAATCGGTGCTCGGTCTCGTCGACGTGACGGCGGTCGTCTACGGGGGACACGCTCGAACGTCCCCAACGGGGAGGAGCGGCTTCAGTGATTCCCCAGCGCGGCCGACGATCTCTCTCCCAAGGGTCACTCTCTCAAGATTCCGCGAATAGCGATAGCGGCCTCTTCGAAGTCTCGCACATCCATCTCGTCGGCCGTGAGCAGGACGCCGCGGTCGCCTTCGATGACCCGAACGACGAACCCGTCGTCGTGGAACCGCACAGTGAAGCGGTACGGACCGACCGACCCCCGCTCGAGCGATCCCTCGCCGAGCGCGGTCCGGAGGGGTTTCTCGGCGAATCCCGACCGCTCGATCGCGACCAGCCGCGACCTCGCCTCGTGGGCCGCGTCGCCGTCGCCGGATAGGTCCCGCCTGACGTACAACACGTCGAACGCCGCGGGCGTGAAGTGGACGATGCTGCGGAGCGTGTCCCCGAGTCCGGTCCGCGCCGCGCTGACGATCTCGTCCGCCGTCGTCGGGTCGATGCCGGATTGGTACTGGCTCTGTTCCATGTCACTATTAGGCACTGTGACGGCTTGAGCGTATCCCGCCGCGCCGGTCCGGCGGGTCCGCATTCCGAGCGCCGTCGGTTTCCGTTCCCCGTCCGTAGCTTCTTATTCGGTGTCGCCGACTACCGCTCCATGCGACGCTATCGAAACCGGGCGGACGAACTCCTTCGCGCGGTCGTCCACGAGATACGTGTCGAGAAGCTCACGTTCGTGGCGGGATCGATCGCCTACCACGCGTTCATCTCGATCCTCCCGCTCATGCTGCTGGTGTTGACGTTGGTCCAGCGGACGCAGAACGCCGCTCTCCGTGACTCCATCGTCGGGGTCATGCAGGCGGCCCTCACGGCCGAAGCGAGCGCGCTCATCCAGCAAGGGTTGTCCGAGGCGGACGCGTCGGTCTCGCTGCTCGGGGCGGCATTCCTCATCTGGGGGGCCATGCGTATCTTCCGGGGGGTGGACACCGCGTTCTCTGACATCTACGAGACCGAGACGGAGAACACCCTCACCGACCAACTCAGCGACGGACTGATCCTGCTCGTCACGGTGACAATATCCATCGTGGCCGCCAGCGTGATCGGGAGCCGCTTCCCAGTCGTCGAAGCGGGACTCGTCGGGATCGGCCTTCGGATCCTCGCGACCGTTGTCGGGTTGTTCGTCGTGTTCTACCCGATGTACTACATCTTTCCGGACACCGACGTCAGCGCCCGGGAAATCGTCCCCGGGACGGCGTTCGCCGCGGTCGGCGTCGCGATCGCCCAGGTTGTGTTTACGGTTTTTAAATCCGGGGCGACCGGCGGCAACCTCGTCGCGAGCATCCTCGTCCTGTTGACGTGGCTCTACATCATCGGGCTGCTGCTCTTGGTCGGAGCGGCGATCAACGCGGTGTTCTCGAACCGCTCCAGCGACGTCGACGTTGACCCGGTGTTCGGCGGGGTGGCCCGGTGGTCGGGGCACAGCGAATCCACCGTGTCCCGGTTGGAACTGATCGAGCGACTGGATTCGATTGTGGACACCGTCGACGAAACCAACTCCGGAATCGTGATCCAGTTCGACGACGGGTCTCGGGTCGTACTCGGGAACCCGCACACCGCGAGTATCGGCCGAACGTCCGGTGTCTTCGGGCTCGACAGGGCCGTCAGCCTCACCCTCCACTGGTGGGTAGATGAATCGGCAAGGGACCCGCAAGCCGACTAAGCTCACCCGTTTGGGGAGCATCCACGAGCCTCGTCCTCGGCGGGCGTCGGCTACGCGCCGTCCGCGTTCCCCGTCGCCGCGTCGCCGACGGTCGCGGTGAAGCCGACGTCGCGGAGCCGCTCGACGAGCGGGAGCCCGATGCCGGAGGCTGGCGTCAACACGCCGCCGTCGAGCGGGGAGTCGACGTCCTCGCGAACGAGGCACACCGCGGTCTCGCCGAGCATGCGCGCGGTCGCCCCGTACCCCGGGTCGAGGTCGGCGCCGACCGTCGCATCGACCGTGAAGCGACCGTCCGGAGCGGTGCCGCGCCCGAGGAGTCGGACCCTGAAATTCCCCGACTCGGCCTCTTCTTCGGTCGGTCCCTCGCCGGGTGCGGGGAACACGTATCGCCGGAGCGCGTTTCGGACCGGGCCGACCGACATCGCGGCCGCGAACAGTCCAAGCCCGCCGGTCAGGAGCGTCGCGCCGGCTGCCCCTTTTAAGCCGCTTCCGGTGGAGATCACCTCTGAGCAGCGGAACTCGCGCCCCCACGGATACCCGAGGAGCGCGTTACTGCGCCTGACGATCCGCTCGTCGGTCGCGGCCATCGGCGACGGTGCCGTCCACTCGCCACGGAGCAGGTCTCGCCGGGGGCGTTGGTGCATCCCCTCGTCGACGCCGCTTCGCTCGCCGGGCGGCGCCAGCGAGTAGGGGTTCCGAAGCGCCTGCCGCGCGAGCGGGTCGGTCGCCGCGGCCTCGAACAGTTCGGCCGTGCTTGCGAGGGTCCCGCCGCTGATGCCGCCGCTGCCCGATTCGAGGTAGATGCGGACCGCATCGCACGGCACGCCGTGTCGCTCGAGCGCGAACGACTGGACGAGCAGCGTTCCGAGGTCCGCCGGCACGGAGTCGAACCCGCAGCTATGGACGATCCGCGCGTCGGCCGCGACGGCGGCGTCGTGGTACCGATCGACCATCTCGCGGACCCAGTTGACTTCGCCCGTCAGGTCGCAGTAGTCCGTCCCCGCATCGATACAGGCCTCGACGAGCGGTGTTCCGTATCTCGTGTACGGGCCGACGGTGGTACAGACGACGCGGGTGTCGCGAGCGATGTCGCGGAGGCTCGCCGGATCCGTCGCGTCGCCGAGCACGACGGGGAGGTCGTCCCATCCCTCGCGACGGTCGAGGAGGTCGGCCGCGAGGGTGTCGAGGCGGGACTCGTTCCGGCCGCCGAGCGCGACCGAGAGGTCTGTCGGTCGGTATCGATCGGTGAGGTACGCGGCGACGAGGCGCCCCGCGACCCCGGTCGCTCCCCATACGACGACGTCGTGGGATCGGTCGGTGTCCGACATGTATATGGTATAACATAGCGGCGCCCGCTGGCTAAAGTCCACGGTCGTCCGACCGATCAGACGGTCGGGTGTTCACGGACGGTGCTCGTGTCACGGACCGATCGGTTGAAGAGAAAGCAGTGACGGCTTACAGATTTACAGATTTACAGATTAGTCCCACGCTCACCGCAGTTAGCGGTCGATCGGTCGGCGACGGTCCGCTCGGAGCACGCCGGCGAACGTCGGAGGGGTTAGCTCTCGACCGTCGGCGTCGAGCCCTCGGGGCGCTCGTACTTGTCCTCGAACTCTCGGATGAGCTGTCCCATCTTCGCGTACCAGTCGTTGAGCATCCGCTGCATGTCGTCGGCGATAGTTTCGGGGTCGGTCGGCCTGTACACGTGGTAGTAGCCGCCCTGATCGTAGTTCACCTGTTCTTTCTGGATGAAGCCGGCCTGGAGGAGCCGTTGAACGGAGCGGTACGCGGTCGATCGTTCGCGGTCGACCTCCTCGGCGATTTCATCGATCGTCAGCGGCGTCTCGGTCTGGACGAGTTCGCGGAACACCCGCTTGTCGAGCTGCTTGAGCCCGTGGAAACACTCGAGGAGCCCCTCGCACACCATATCTCGCTGGAGTTGTTCGGACATCGAATCAGGCATCGTATGAGGCGAAAGTACGCATCGTGCACGTAAAAGATTTGTGTATGGATCGCACAATTTCGTGAGAATCAGGCACTCTCACGGGCTCACGGAGCCGCAAGATCTCGACGCTGGACGGGGCGGTCAGTCCGCGGTCGTCGCCTGTCGATTCTGCGTCGTGCGGAGCGAGACGACCGAGGTGTAGAGGATCGCGGCCGCGACGACGACCGCCGCGCCGATGACGAGGACCAGTCCCACCATCTCCAACGTCGGGCTCCCGAGATAGGTCCCGATCTCACCGATGCCGACCGCGATCGCACCGACGAGCAGCATGCCGCCGAAGTAGACCTTGATGCCGTCGGCGTCGACGACGGCGGTCGCGGCGGAGCCGACGCGGGCGCCGAGCGCGCTCCCGAACAGCAGAGGGACGACGATGCCGAGGTCGACGCCGCCGCCTTGTCCGTAGAGATAGCTCCCGAGACCGCCCGAGAAGACGATCTCGAAGAGGTCGGTTCCCACGGCGACCGGCACCGGGACGCCGATGGCGTAGATCATCGCGGGCATCCTGATGAACCCGCCGCCGACGCCGAGGAACCCCGACAAGAGCCCCGTCGCGAAGGCGACCGCGGTGATGACCCACACGGAGACGCGAACGTCACCACGGAGTGAGACCATCGGCGGGATCCGTATCGTCCGCTGGATCTTCTTCGCGGTTTCGGGGATTTCGTACTCGTCGAGGCTCTTATCGGTGGTCTCGTGGTCCACGCCGCCGCCGTCGCCGTTCAACGCGTCTCTGGTGACCATCGCGCCGACGCCGCCGAGGAGGACGACGTAAGCGACGCTGATGAGCGCGCCCGCGAGGCCGATCGACTGGAGGTAGTAGACGCTCGCGCGCCCGACTTCGATTCCGATCGTCGTCCCGGTGATCATGATCGCGCCGAGCTTGTAGTCGACCTGACCGAGGTCGTGGTGTTTCAGCGTCGCGATGACGGCCGTTCCGAAGACGAACGCCATCCCGCTCCCGACAGCGACCGACGGCTCGTAGTCGAGCATCAACAGCGCCGGCGTGACGAGGAAGGACCCGCCCATCCCGAAGAAGCCGAACAGCACCCCGACGACGAGGCCGAACCCGACGAACAGCGCGAGCATCTCCGGCCCCACGTCGAGAATCCCGAACCCGCTTCCGAGCAGTTCGAACGCGCTACTGACCACTCCGGTCACCTCCGACTAACAACCGCATCAGATGCGGACCGAGGAGCCGTTCGAGCCCGGCGTACCCCGCATACAGGACGATCGCTTCCAGTAGGATCGTCCCGATAAGCAGGGCCGTCTGCGGGTCCCACGACGGAATCTCTAACCCGGCCATCAGTTCACCCTCCGATATCGATCCGCACTATTTCGCTGTTGGCACATTTCTGCTCAACCCATCCTACCCGGCGTGCCCATATAACGGTTTTGAACACACTGTACAATACTATATTCCGATGGCCTCCTCGCAACCATCCATAACTTATGAGTTGGTTACGGCCGTCGAGACGCGATTTGCTCGACCCGCGAGTCACCGGCGGACGAGCGGCGAACCGGTGACCGGCGACGCTCTACTCGAAGAATCGATGAGCCCGCCGCTCGCCGCGAGTGTCGGGTGACGGACCGCTCGAACGCTCGCGCCGGTGTAGCCACTCGTCCGTTACACCTTATTTAAAAACCTCTCGCGAAGCGGCCCGACTCCGGTTCAGTCGCCGCTCGTGGGCGCGGCGCTGCGAGCGGGCGTCCGGCTCCGCCAGACCCCTTGGATATACGCACCGACGAACATCCCGCCGATCGCCCAGAGGATAGTGATGTTGCCGACGCCGAGGCTCGCGTAGGCCGCGCCGGGACAGATGCCGGACAGCCCCCAGCCGACGCCGAAGATGGCGCCGCCGATGACGACGTTCCTGTCGAAGGACTTCAGCCGTCTCTCGTACCGGTCGCCGGTCAGCGGCGCGGCGTCCGAGATCCGCGGCATCACCGCGAAGGCGATTCCGGAGACGACGGCCGCACCGAACATCACGAACAGCAGCCCGAAGTCCTCGAATGTGAGGAAGTTCAGCACGACCTCCGGACGCGCCATCTGGCTGAACCCGAGTCCGAATCCGAAGATCAGGCCGCCGACGAGGATCAGCGGCATGAACAGGGGATGTCGGTCCTCGCTCATCACGGGCTCACCCCCAGGGCCGCGACCACCTGTGCCGTCCCGATCGCGACCGCGAGGAACGTTGCCACGCCGACGAGCGACGTCTTCGACCCCGATCCGATGCCGCAGACGCCGTGCCCGGACGTACATCCCTTCCCGACTCGGGTCCCGACGCCGACGAGGACCCCGCCGACGAACAGTCGCCACGGCTGCACCTCGGTTAGCCACAGGGTCAGGCCCGCGAGTTCGTAGGTGCGCCCGGTCGTGCCGGGGTGATAGAGCGACGTCGTGATAACGCCGGACTGGACCGTCGCTGCGAACAGCGCGCCGCCGAGGACGATCCCGAGCGTGAACACGAGCCGCCAGTCGCGAGATCCCACGTACCGCTGGAACCGCGACTGGTCCGAAACGTACGAGAGCGTCGACTCGAGGAACGTGCTCGCGCCGGCGGAGATTCCGGTGCCGACGTAAATGACGACCGCGCCGAGACCGACGAGCAGTCCGCCGACTGCGTAGCGGCTGATCCCGTCGGGGAACAGCTCTGCGGCCGTCTGTGCGAGGAGTGGATCAAGCATCGATGGCGCTCTCAGTCACCCGCGAGCGACTCCTGGCTCGCGGCGCAGTTGTTCGGTCCGAGTTCGAGCGTGAACGCCTCCTCGTCGTCGACGGCGTTCTGTCCGAGGTTCGTCGCGATGATCTCCTCGTAGTTGGCCGGTCGGGGCGGCATGTCCGAGAGGACCAGGTCGACGAACGCGTCTTCCTCCATCGTGAGCGCGTCCATCTCAGCGACGAGGTCGCCGATCGACGCGGTGTAGGTGCCGTCTTCGGCGGGCGCAGCGGCGTCGCTGAAGTGTGCACCCCCGATCAGTGTGTCGTCGGGGAGCGTCAGGACGCGCGCTTGGAGCGACTCGTAGAGCGTGCGCGCCGCGTCCGGCGCGCCGTCGTCGCCCTCCTCGAGGTCGGGGCGCGCGACGCTCTCGACGAACAGCCCGTCGCCGGTCGCGAGCAGGCTCCCGTCCACGAGGTAGGAGGTCATCCCGGTCGTGTGCCCCGGCGTGGCGACGGTCTCGATGACCGCGTCGCCGACCGCGAACGTGTCGCCGTCTTCGGCCGTGGTCAGATCGTCCGCGTACGTGACGCCGCGGTCGACCGCCGCCGCGGGGATGACGCCCTCGACGCCCGCTGCGTCGAGGTCGCGGACGCCCGAGATGTGGTCGGCGTGGACGTGCGTGTCCAGTGCGTACCGCAGGTCGACGCCCAACTCCTCGGCGTCGTCGAGGTAGCGGTCGGTGAACGCGCGCAGCGGGTCGATGATCGCCGCTTCACCGTCGTCGTAGAGGAGGTACCCGAGACAGCCTGACGAGGGGCGCTGGTACTGCAGGAGCGTGCCCGCGCCGTCGTAGCCGGTGACTTCGACGGTCTCGTAAATGCTGGCCCAGCCGTTCATCCCGTCTTCGAGGTGATCGACGTCGTAGCCGTGCTCTGCGAGAGTGCCCGCGACGTACTCGCTGGCGCCGCCCTTCGCGCACAGGACGGTCACTTCGCGGTCGTCGGGGATCTGATCGAGCACGTCGGCGTCAATCTCGTCGTCGAGGAACGCGAAGTAGGGGACGTTGATCGACGTGACCGTCTCGCCGTCGATGCGCCACTCCTCGTAGTCGGAGCCCATCCGCGCGTCGAGGAGGGTGATCTCCTCGCCCGCGTCGATGCTGTCTTTCAGCGCTTCGGGTGCGATCGATTCGACTTCGACGTCCGGCGTCGGGAAATCTTCAGCGTCCATATCGTACACCCCATGGTACCGGTCGGGCGTACAAAAGAGTTTGTATAGTAATTCAGTATACACACAATATAGGAGTCCGATCAGGGACGGCTACTTGGCCTCACACGTGTAGCGAGTCTGCTCTATCGGTGTTCTCGGATCCGGTTCGAAAGCGGTTGTTCGCGTCACATCCAAGAAACAACATTCTTTTAACTGCCGAGAGAATATTGTGTGGTAGCTCCAATACAGATCAACGGAGCAGATATCAATGAGTTCCGAATATGACATCGCGGAGACGCTCGACGTGAAAGGCGCATCGTGTCCCATGCCGGTCGTGAAGACCAAGGGCGCTATCGACGAACTGGCCGCGGGCGAGGTCCTCGAAGTGCTGGCGACCGACTCGGGAAGTATGAGCGACATCGACGGCTGGGCCTCGGGAACCGCCGGCGTCGAGCTCCTCGGCCAGGAGGACGGCGGGGACGTGTACAAACACTACGTCCGCAAGACGGAGTAACGATGAGCACGGACACCCCGGCCGAGGAAGCAGCCGACACGTCGATGGACGACGTCCCCTCCCGCGCCGAACTCGCCGAGCGCGTCGGCGAACTGGAGGCGTCGCTCGCCGAGGCCACGGCCGAAGACGACCAGAAGAAGATGAGCATCATCGCGACGAAGGGGACCCTCGACATGGCGTACCCGCCGCTCATCCTGGCCAGCACGGCCGCCGCGTTCGGCTACGAGGTGACCGTCTTCCACACGTTCTGGGGGCTCGACATCCTCCACGAAGAGCGGTCGAAGAGCCTCAAGCTCAGTTCCGTCGGCAACCCGAACATGCCCGTTCCGAACGCCATCGCCGCGCTCCCCGGCATGGACCGCGTGACGACGCGGATGATGGAAAAACGGATTGCGGACAACGAGACCGCAACCATCGAGGAACTGTTGGAGACGAGCCTCGACATGGGCGTCGAGTTCCAGGCCTGTCAGATGACCATCGACCTCATGGGCTACGACGAGGACGACTTCTACGACGGCGTCACCACCGGCGTCGGCGCTGCGACGGCCCTGCAGGACATGGTCGAGGCCGACATCCAGCTCCTCGTCTGAATCGCCACCGACCGCCGCTCAGTCCCCCACCTCGCACCGATACCGCTTTTCTGCCCCGCTCCCTGCACCGTTCGGCCCGCGGTTCGCGTCAGCTCTCCCCCCCGCCGCGCTCGCGACCGATCGCGCCGGCGAGTGCGAGCAGGTAGCCGAACCCGTACTGGACGTCGGGGTCCCGCAGCCCGCGGACCAGGCCCACGGGACCCACCTGCTCGGCCGGCTCGCCTTCCGCCTCACCGAGACTCCGCAGAAGCGTCTCGACGCCGTCGCGGGCGTCGTCGTCCGCGGCCGTCTGCGCGACCTCACCGAGCGCGGCGCCGGTGCCGACCAGCGAGGCGACGATCTCGTCGTCGAGCGCGGCGGTCAGCAGCGAGCCGACCTCCGCGATCTCGGCCAGCTCGTCCAGCGTACCGCTCCGCTGGAGAGCGACCAGCGTCTCGAGCGCGTCCCGCAGTTCGTCGCCGTTCTCGCCGACCGCCGCGGCCAGCCCGACCGTCTCGTCGGTCGCGATCCCGTCCGCGGACTCCGCGAGCGTCGCGCCCGTCGCCGACAGCTCGCGGACCATCTCGTCGTCGAGCGCGTTCTCGCCGAGCGAGAGCACGTCGAGCAGTTCGTTGACCGCGTCGAGCCGCTCGACGAAGCCCGCGACGGCCTCCGGGTTCCGCTCGATCGCCGCCTCGAGGTCGCTCCGCTCCGAGACCGATTCCTCTGAGACGCTGTCCCCGGACATTGTCAGAGCAACCCCCGCGCGGTGAGCCAGTACGACTCGTTGTACGCCAGCTTCGACCAGTGGAGCTTCTGTGACGGCGGAGCCGGGGACGGCGGGTTCTCGTAGTCGAACTCGACGAACGAGGCCGCGTCCATCCCCGTCTCGATGAAGCACAGCGTCTTTCCGTCGTACGTCGCCGTCGCCGGGCGCCCGCGGACCTCGCTGGCGAGCCGCCGACCGACGACGCCGGCCTGGTAGTGCGCCACGCTGCCCGCGTTCGGCACGCCGGTGGCCGCGGTGTCGCCGAGCGCGTAGACGTCGTCTGCGCCCTCGGTCTCCAAGGTGTGCTTGTCGACGTCGACCCAGCCGTCGTTGCCGAGCCCCGCCTCCTCGATCAGGGCGACGCCGGCGTGCGGCGGGATCGTCACGAGGAGGTCGTAGTCGAGTTCGGTCCCCTCCATCGAGGCGATCGTCTTCGCGTCGGGAGCGACCGACTCGGCGTTGAAGAACGTCTCGACGTCGATGTCGCGCTCGTCCATGATCGGCTCGGCCCACTCGGCGATGTGAGGGTTGCCGTGAACGCGCTGGATCGGGTAGGTGTACGTGATGTCGACGTCCTCGCGAAGCCCGCGCTGGCGGAACCAGTCGTCGGCCATGAAGACGAACTCGAGGGGCGCCGCGGGACACATGTGCGGCGTGCCGATCACGCTCAACACGAGTTCACCCTCCGTGAACGACAGCAACTCCTCGCGGAGGTCGATCGCGCCGGACTCGCTGTAGAAGTCGTGTCCGCCCTCTGCGAGACCAGGGATCGCCTCGGGCGCCAGCGTCGATCCGGTCGCCAGCACGAGGCGGTCGTACGCCATCGACGGCCCGTCGTCGAACGAGAGCCGCTTGGCGTCGGTGTCGATAGCGGTCACGCGATCGATCCGGAGGTCGACGGCGTCGTCGACGAGTTCGTCCAGACGGCGCCGCCCGTCGGCCGGCTCGCGCTGGCCGAACGGGACGTACAGCCACACCGGTTTATAAACCTGCTCCGGGCCGTCGTTGACGAGGGTGACCTCGACGTCGCCGGCGTCGAGTTCGGGTTCGAGCCGGTCGGCGAGGTCGTTCGCGAGGACCGAGCCGCCGGTCCCACCCCCGACGATGACGATACGCTCGGTCATGATTTCTCCACGTAGAACGCGGTGTAGTCGTCGTGTTCTTCGACTTCGAGCAGGTCGTTCCCCGCCTCTTCGGCCCACTCCGGCACGTCGGTGAGTGACTGCTCGTTGTCGCTCAGGAGTCGGATCACTGCGCCGGAGTCGGCGCCCCGGATCGCTCCGATGAGGTCCATCAGGGGACCGGGGCAGGCGGCTCCTCTCGCGTCGACGGTCTCGTCGGCATCTATCGCTACCATGGGCGTACGTTGGCACCGGGATTACTTACTATTGTACTATATTCCCAATATTATAAAATCCGGAGACTCAGGCTCGAGAGCGCGTGATTGCGACGAATACGCGCCGACTCGTTAGGACGAGTCAACGCCCCGCCACGGTCGGCAGGGTGATCCGGACGGTAGTCCCGGTCGGCTCGTTCTCCGACAACTCGAAGCTCCCGCCCGACATCTCGACGGTCCAGTAGATGATCCAAAGCCCCAGCCCCTGGGTGTGAACGAGCGGCGTCTCTTCGGTGCTCCCGATCGCGTCGGCGTCGAACTTCGGGACCCCCGCCCCGAGGTCGCTGATCTCAACCACCGCCACCCCCGTCTCGGTCGCGTCGAGGCCGACGGTCACCGTCGCGTCGGTCGGCGAGTGCTCGACTGCGTTCCGGAGCGCCTCCTCGATCGCCAGCGGAAGCGCCGCGTGCGACTCCACGTGACAGTCACCGTCGAACCGCTCTGCGATCGACACGTCCGGGTACGCCGATCCGACCGTCGCGATCTGATCTCGGAGGAGCGGCCGGAGATCGAACGTCTCCTGTCGCTTTGCGTTCCAGATAGAGACGATCTCACGCGTGCGATCGGTCGTTTCAAGGAGCGTCTGCAGGTGAGTTCGCGCGGTCTGGACGTCCTCAATCGTCTCCGGATCGCGAGTGCGCCGCTCGATGTTGTCCAGGGTGCCCATCACGACGGAGAGGTCGTTCCGGAGGTTGTGGCGGAGCACGCGCTGGTTGATCGTCAACAGTTTGGTCAGGTCATCGGCCTCGCTGAGCCGCTCGTCCGCCTCGACCGCGTACAGCCCGCCGCGGGCGCCAACCGCCGATCCGAGCGTGGTCGCGAACGAGACGAGGAACCCGAACTCCGTCGGGTCGCCTTCGAGGTACCAGATGAGCCAGATGGCGAGCGCGAGCAGCGCGAACGATCCCGCCACCGTGACCATGATCCGAACGGCTCGCCACCGTCCCGACCGAGAGATCGGCCGGTCCGGAAGCTCGTACCCCGTCACGACGACGACGAGCGCGATCGCACAGATCACGAACGCCTCCAGGCTCGTCCCCACGCCCTCGCCGTCCGTCAGGAGGTGCGCGACCCCGAGTCCGAAGCAGAGCGCCCCCAGCGCGTAGACGCCCTGTTGGGGACGAATTCGGTCTCGTGAGTACGACACGGATGCTCATCTACTCAGCAGTATAAATTAGTTGCCCGTCTGTCGGCTGTGCAAGCCGCTGCACCGGCGTCGAGCGGCCCCGACGGAGTCGGTTCGGCGGCCGCCTTGGTTGCGGATCGTCGACGGGAAGATTCGAGGACCTGACAAAAAGATAATACCGGTGGGGGTGTCTCGTCAACGCATGGTCAAGAGTACGGTTCGATTTCCCGAGTCGATGGTTGGCGAAATCGAGTCGTTGGTCGAAGGGGGCCAGTTCGAAAGCAAGTCCGAGTTCTACCGGTTCTCGACCGACTACGTGTTGAATCAAATTCTCGACGAGTACGAGCCGGAGACCATCGACTACGAGGACATCCGGGCAGAGGTGATGCCTCGGACCGAGCGCAACTTCGGCGGCGACGCCGACGCCGACGCGGAGCATCCGCCCTTCTTCGAGTCTGTCGCCTTCGTCAGGAAACTCGCGCTCCGCGGGAACGTCAGCGACGCGGAGGACTTCATCGACCACCAGTACGTCCCAGGCGACCGCCACGCGGTCGTCCTCGAGGAGCTCCTCAGCATGTACCGCGACGAGGCGGGTCCCGCACGGCAAGAGGCCACTCCGCACCACGGGCAGCGAGACGCGCCGGAAGACACGCAACGCTGACCGACGCCATCGACGCCGAAGTCACGGACCTGCTCGGCTCATCCTTCTACGCAGACGACGGCATCGAGGCGCTGCGCAGACCGTCAGCGACCGCACCGCGTGAGGGTAGGGTCGTGACAGCCGAACCTGCGGGGGCCGTGGGCGACGACTGAATCAACGAGCCTTCCTCGACTGGCCGAGGGGTGCCCCGTGAGCGCACGCTGACTCAGACCGGTGGCGGGCGATGAGCCCACTTACTCACCGAACCTGTGCGCGGAGCGGAGTCACCCCTCTCGTATCTATAATGTATTAATATTATAATAATACATATTACCACGTGTCACACTAGCTATGAACACACTTATAATTTACAAACCGCGACTCAGGGTTGAAATGCTAGTTGGTACGTGTTACGATTCGAGAGCGGAGTCGACGAACGCCCGTGCCGATCCTGACAATCGTTCTGTTCGTGGGGTGTCTCATGGCGGTTGAGACGTACGGGGCGATCTCGCTGTTCCCGCCGCTGTTCGCCATCGTGCTCGCGATGGTCACGCGTAAACCGGTTCTCTCGCTGTTCCTCGGCATCTGGTCGGGCGCCGTGATATTCGCCGCGAACATCGGCGTGGTCCAGTCGCTCAACTGGATAGTCGACTCGATCGGTAATAGCACGTTCAACGCGAAGATCATGCTGATCGTCCTGTTCCTCGGAGCGGGCGTCGCGCTGATCTGGCGGCTCGGCGGGGCGTCCGCCATCGCGAACGCCGCGACGAAGCGGCTCGACTCCCAGCGGAAGGTCGGGCTCGCGACGTGGATCTTCGGCATGCTGTGGTTCTTCGGAGACTACTCCAACACCGCCATCGTCGGCACGACGATGCGCGAGATGGCCGACGAGATGCGCATGTCCCGCGAGAAGCTCGCGTACATTATCGACTCGACGGCCGCGCCGGTCGCCACGTTCGGTATCTCCAGCTGGGTCGTCTACCAGCTGAGTATGATCCGGCAGGGGTACGAAGCGGCGGGGATCTCCGCCGGATCGAACGGCGTCCCCGGCGCGTTCGCGCTGTTCTTACAGAGCATCCCCTTCAACGTCTACTGCATCCTGGCGGTGGCGATGGTTGGGATCATCGTCCTGACGCGGCGTGACTTCGGCGAAATGCTCACGGCCGAGCACCGGTCGTGGACCGAGGGGAAACTGCTCCGAGACAACGCGGTTCCGATGCAGAGCGCGGAGGAGAGCCTCGGCGACGTGTTGACCGACTCGCCGCAGCTTCGCTTCTTCCTCGTTCCAGTGGGGGCGCTCATCGCGGTCGTCTTCGGCGGGGCGGCCTACACCGGATTCTCGGCCTCTGAGGCCGGTGCCGATCCCCTCACCATCGTCGGCAACGCCGCGTTCGTCGACGCGCTCCTGTGGGGGACCTTCACCATGGTCGCGGTCGCGCTCTCGCTCGGCGTCGCGAGCGGCCTCGCCTCGCTCGACGAAGCCATGGAGACGGTCATCGACGGCTTCAGTATGATGCTGACCGCGCTCTCGATCCTCGTCATGGCGTGGACCATCGGGACGGTCACGACCGCCCTCGGCACGGGCGTGTACGTCACCAACGTCGCCGAGCAGTTCGTCACTCCGACGCTGCTCCCGATCGTGATCCTGCTCGCGGCCGCGCTCGTCGCGTTCTCTACCGGTACGTCGTGGGGAACGATGGCGATCGTGACGCCGATCGCGATCCCGCTGGCGTGGGGCGTCGGCGGCGAGACCGCTGTGCTGCTCCCCGTTGCCGTGGGAACGATCTTCAGCGGGGCGATCTTCGGCGACCACTGTTCGCCCATCTCCGACACCACCATCTTGGCGTCGACGTTCACGGGGTCGGACCACATCGATCACGTGCGGACGCAGATGTACTACGCGGTGACCGTCCTCTCCGTCTCGGCGCTCCTGCTCCTGACGTGGGGCGTCACCGGCGTCACTCAGCTGATCCTGCTCCCGATCGGCGTCGTGCTCCTGTACGGCATCGTCTACGCTCTCTCGGAGCTGGACGCCGGCCGAAAGGACATCAACGCGAAAGCGGTCAACTCCGCACAGAAGACTCGCTCGTCGGCGCCGTCCGACGACTGATCACGTACTGACTCGCGGTCCGCTGCGGCGGACCCCCAACGGCTCATTCTTTGCGCAACGCCGCTCTCACAAGCCGACGGTCCGGTCAGTCCCGGCGCAACGAGTCAGTCTCGCCGCACCACGATGCCAGAGTAGCCACAGCCGTCACAAGAGAGCGTCTCTCGGGCCCCGAACCGGTACGTCGACAACGGCTCGCCGCAGCGCGGACAGGGGTCGCCGGCCGCGAGCGGCGGTGCGTGACTGACGCCGGCGACGACGAGCCTGACGGCGAGTTCGACCGCGGCCGCCTCGTCGACGGTGCCGCCCCAGATCACGTTGGCGTCGGCGCCGATCCGCTCGCGGACAGCCACGATCACGTCGGTCGCCGCGGCGATGCTCGTGTCCGGATCGACGACGACGTCCACGAGCACCGCGCTCGCGCGCCTCGCGTCGACCCCCTCCGGGAGCCCGCCGAAGGCGGCGTCCACTGCGGTCCCCGGCGCGTCGCGGTCGGCGGTCCCGGTCCCCAGGGCGGCGACGCCGGACGAGAGCACCGTCTCGGCGTCGGTGAGGTCGATGTTGACGAAGCCGGGCTCTTGGACCGTCGCGAGGAACGCGCGGATCGCCGCCTCGACGGCGTCGCCCTCGGCGAGCAGCACCGCGTCGACGGCGTCCTGGACCGCCGGCAGGGCGTCGCCGTCGGCGGCGCCAGCGGGGACGACGGCGACCGTGAACGCGCCGAGTCCGCTGAGCGCGCGGAGCGGGTCCGTCTCCTCACCGACGGTCTCCGGATCGAGCGCGACGACGACGGCCGCGGGCGGGGACCCACCAGCGGAGTCGTCGCTCGCCTCCGCGAGCAGCGCTGACACCGTCGCGGAGCGGGCATCGCGAAACGTTACGCCGGCGAGCCGGTCGGCGTAGGCGCCGAGGCCGCAGACGACGACGGAGCCGGCGAGGGCGTCGGCCGCCTCGCGCAGGTCGTCCCGATTGGACATCTGAGAGGCCCGTTTCGCCTCCGGGAACAAACCCCTTCCCACTCGCGGGTCGGACTCGACGCGTTCGATCCGGACCCGAACCGCTAAGCGCGGCCGATCGCTACGTCTTGCATGGACCGGTTTCGGAACACGGGGCAGCCGGATTGGGACTGGTGGGGGCGACTCTGGCCGACGCCGGGAGACACACTGCGGCGACTGGGTGTGACGCCGGGCGACCGCGTCGCAGAGATCGGCTGTGGCAACGGCTACTTCGCCCTACCAGCCGCCCGGATCACAAATCCGGCGTCGGTGTACGCCGTCGACCTCAACGAATCTCTGCTCGCGGAACTGGAGGGGCTCGCGGAGGCGCAGGGGATCGACAACGTCGTTCCGGTGCGTGGCGACGCGCGGGACCTCGCCGCGCTCCTCCCCGAGCCGGTCGACATCGCGCTGCTCGCGAACGCCTTCCACGGAATCGACGACCGGCCGGCGTTCGTGGCGGGCGTCGCCGGCGCGCTGGCCGCCGACGGTCGGTTCGTCGTCGTCAACTGGCGCGACCGGCCGCGCGAGGAGACGACGGTCGGCGGCGAGCCCCGCGGCCCCCCGACCGACCTGCGAGTCGGTCCCGAGGCGACGCGGCGTGCGGTCGAGAACGCGAGCGTCTTCGAACTCGCCCGCGAGGTCGACCTCCCGCCGTTTCATTACGGGCTCGTCTTCGAGCGCTGAGCGGGCGTCCCGACGACCGTCAGCTGGATCGGCAGCGCCCGCGTGAGTTCGAGTTCGCCGAGCACGCGGTCGGCGGTCTCGTCGATCATTGCCCGCCGTTCGTGTCGAAGATGTAACGCTCCCCGCGCCCATGCGGTCGCTTTTTTACCGCGGCGGGCCCGAATCGGGGTATGACCATCGAACCGGCCGAGATCGAGGACCTCATCGAGGCAGGGATCCCGGACGCGGTCGCCCGCGTGACCACCCCGCGGATCCACAACGACGAGGGCGAGGACGCGCACTTCGCCGCCGTCGTCGTCTCACCCACCTTCGAGGGGGACTCCCTCGTCGACCAGCACCAGCGCGTGTACGACGCCGTTGGCGACCACATGACCCGGACCGTCCACGCCCTAGAGATCAAGACGTACACGCCCGCCGACTACGCCGAACACGGCGACGGCGCGCTCGCCCCAGACCTACGCGAGGCGGGGCTGTTCCCGGTCGAGGAGGAGTGAGGGCGCGACGGTGAACCACGTCGTCGGACTCGCGTTGATCGGTGCGGTCATGTGGGGGTTCTGGGCGATGTTCGCCGACATCGCCACGGAGTCGATGGCGCCCGAGGCGGCGATGATCGTCTCCTACACGGTCGGAATCGGCGTCGCCGGGCTGTACGTCCTCTACCGCGGGACGAGCATCCTCGGGAACGACCCGACCGCGATCGGTATCGCCGCGCTCGCGGGCGTCGCCTCCGGCATCGGTGCGGTCGCGTACTACGCCGCGCTGCAGGCCGGTTCGGCGGGCGTCGCGACCACGATCACCGCGATGTACTTCGTCGTCGCCGCGGGACTGGGCGTCGTGGTGCTCGGCGAGTCGCTCGCGCTCACCGACGTCGCCGGCATCGGCGCCGCGGTCGTCGCGGTCGTGCTGGTCGCGTACTGAGCGGTCACCGCATTCAATACCTTTTACCCGGTCTCGCGGGAACTGTCGCCCATGAGCGAGGAATACCGTACGGAGGAGGACAGCCTCGGAGAGATGCAGGTGCCGGCCGACGCCTACTGGGGCGCACAGACCCAGCGCGCGGTCGAGAACTTCCCAATCTCGGGAATTCCGATGAGTCGGCGGTTCATCCGCGCGCTCGGTGTCGTGAAGAAGGCGGCCGCGCAGGCGAACCGCGATCTGGGCCTCGTCGAGGACGACACCGCGGAGGCGATCGTCGCGGCCGCGGACGAAGTGATCGCCGGCGAGCACGACGACCAGTTCCCGGTCGACGTCTTCCAGACCGGCTCCGGCACCTCCTCGAACATGAACGCCAACGAAGTGATCGCCAACCGCGCCGCGGAGATCGCCGGCGCGGAGATCGGCGACCGCGTCGTCCACCCGAACGACCACGTCAACTACGGGCAGTCGTCCAACGACGTGATCCCGACGGCGATGCACGTCGCCGCCCTCGAAGCCGTCGAGAAGGACCTGATTCCGGCCTTGGAAACGCTCCACGCCGAACTGGAGGCGAAGGAGACGGCGTTCGACGGCGTCGTCAAGACCGGTCGGACGCACCTCCAGGACGCGACGCCGATCCGGCTCGGTCAGGAGTTCAGCGGGTACCGGACGCAGGCTGCCAAGGGCATCGAGCGCGCCGAGCGCGCCCAGTCCAACCTCCGCGAGCTCGCCCTCGGCGGCACCGCGGTCGGCACCGGGCTCAACACGCACCCCGACTTCCCGGAGCTCGCCGCGGAGTACATCTCCGACGAGACGAACACGACGTTCCGCGAGGCCGAGAACCACTTCGAGGCGCAGGCGGCCCACGACGCGATGGCGGAGGCGCACGGCGCCCTCCGAACGATCGCCGGGAGCATGAACAAGATGGCCAACGACCTGCGACTGCTCGCCTCCGGCCCTCGCAACGGGCTCGGTGAGATCGAACAGCCCGAAAATCAGCCCGGCTCCTCGATCATGCCCGGAAAGATCAACCCTGTCGTTGCCGAGACGGTCAATCAGGTCCACAAGCAGGTCGTCGGCAACGATGCCGCGGTCTCGGCCGGTGCCGCACGCGGCGAGATCGACCTGAACCTGTATAAGCCAGTCATCGCGCACAACTTCCTCGAGTCCGCCGAACTTCTCTCGAACGCCGCCGAGACGTTCGGCGAGCGCTTCGTCGCGAAACTGGAGGCCAACGAGGAGTACTGCGAGACGCGCGTCGAGCAGTCGATGGCGCTGGCGACCGCGCTGAACCCCGCTATCGGGTATGACAAGGCGTCGAAGGTCGCGAAGACGGCCTTAAAAGAGGGGAAGAGCGTCCGCGAGGCCGCCATCGAGGCGGGTTACCTCACCGAGGAGGAGGCGGACGAGGTGCTCGATCCCGAGGCGATGACCCACCGCGTCATCCTCGGCGACGACGACTGAGCGCGCAAGACCACTGGCCGGACGGGGTGACGCCGACCCCCGCTCGGACGCCGCGGCGAACCCTCTGACCCTCGGTACACTGATTGGTCCGGCCGACTACGTGGCACTGTGAACGTCACGGCGACGCGCCCCGCTGAATCGAGCGGTCGACGGGGTGGCGGATGAGCGGGATGAGCGGACGGACGCACCCGCGAGAGCCATCCATCACTCACGTGTACGACGCGGCGTACATGGGGGTTCCCAACTGGGACATCGGGCGACCACAGCGGGCGTTCGTCGACCTTCTCGACGCCGACCTCGTTCGGAGTCCCGTCCTCGACGTCGGGTGCGGGACGGGCGAGCTATCGCTGTTCCTCGCCCGACACGGGTACGACGTTCTCGGCATCGACCTCTCACCGCTGGCGATTCGGCAGGCCACGGAAAAATCGCGTTGGCGACGGATACCCGCCCAGTTTCTCGTCTGGGACGCGCTGGACCTCTCTCGGCTCCGGGCGGCCGACCTCTCGTTTCGAACCGTCGTCGACTCCGCGATGTTCCACATTCTCGGCGACCGCGAGCGCGATCGGTTCGTCGAGAGCCTCGCAGACGTCGTCCGCTCCGGCGGACTCTACTGCGTCCTCGGCGACGCGCGGCGGACGGACGGCGACATTTACGGACTCACGCCGGACGAACTGCGATCCCGATTCGAAAACGCCGGCGGGTGGGAGGTCGCGTTCGCCTTCCGGACCGTCTTCGAACGTCGCTGGAGCCGCAATCCGGCCTACTTCGTGGGTCTCAGACGACTGTGAGCCGTCGTCGCCGGCGCGAAACCACTCCCGTTCGCCGCGGGTCCGTTGAGAAACGGGTTATCGAGCGGTTCGAATCGGTGGCCACACGACGGACACTCGACGACTCGGCGGCCGCTCGCGTCGACGACGACCGCGAAGCGGCGGCTCCAGCCGCTGGTACCGCATTCGGGACACCGACGGACGATGGGTGGAATCATACCGGAACTGAACTCCCGACGCTACCGCGTCGTATTCGCGCAAAGGTGAAAGCGGTGCCGGCGATTGGAGTCTGTCTCTCGGCCGATCGGGTCGAGAGAGCGCCCGAGGATCGGGTCGGAAGAGTCCCCGAGGAAACGCTCATGAGCACTGAGCGCCGACGAGTGTCGTGAGTGACACGACGCCGGAAGCGATCGAACGGACGGTCGAACGACTGATAGACGAGGTCGGATCGTGGCCCGGAGTGACGGTCGGCGACCACCGATTCGGCGGGACAGAGTGGCGCGTCGGGCCGCGCGAGATCGGCCACGTCCACGAATGGGGGATGCTCGATGTCGCGTACCTGCGGGCGCTCCGCGACGCGCTGATCGAGGAGGGGCAGACTGGCGTCCACCACCTCCTCGACCAGTCGGGATGGACGACGTTCTACATCGAGGGGGAGGCCGACTACGATCACGCCCGTCGGTTGGTTCGACTCTCGTACCTGTACCACGTCGCCGTCCTCAAGAAGACCCCCGCGGGAGCCGAGACGTACGCCGAGATCGACGTCGAGTCCGAACTCGCCACGCTCGATCCCAGTGACGCGGTCCGAGCGGCCTTCGAGCGTCGTCGCCCCGGACGGACCGGCGCGCCCGGCGAGTAGCCGCGACGCGTGGGCCACCGTCGTCAGCCGTCGACCGCACAGCCCAGCGCTTCCAGCCGAGAAACGGCAACCGGAAGGTCCTCCGCCTTGACGAACACGTGGTCGGTCGCGTACGAGGAGAGGACGAACACCGAGACCTCCGCCTCGGCGAGCGCCGTCGCGACCGCCGCCAGGAACCCCACGAGTTCGAACGGAAGTTCCATCTCGAAGGTCAGACGCGCCCACCCCGCCTCGACGTCGTCGGCGTCGATATCGCCGATGTCGTCGCGCTCGACGACCACCGTCGTCTCGTCCGCCTCCCGGACCGTCGCGAACGCGGCGGGGTGATCGCGGTCGGTACGGCAGACCGCGTCCGTCTCGTCCGACACGCTGACCGTTCCGCCGTCGAGGAACTCCGCCGAGTCCACGCCGACCGAAGTCGCTCGGCGTATAAAAATGCACGTTGCCGTCTTCCGCTGTCTCCGCCGCTCGCGCCGAATCGGCACCATTTAAGCCGTCGTCGGCCCGCCTTTGAGACGGATGAAACTACACGAACATCAAGCGAAGACTATCTTCGCAGACGCCGGGATTCCGGTCCCGGACTCCCGTCTCGCGACGACCGTCGACGAGGCGCTCGACGCCGTCGACGAGATCGGCTACCCGGCCGCGATCAAGGCGCAGGTCCACGTGGGGGGCCGCGGGAAGGCCGGCGGCATCAAAATCGCGACCGACCGCGAGGAGGCCGAGCAGTACGCCGAGGAGATCCTGGGGATGGATCTGAAGGGGTACACCGTCGACTCGGTACTCGTCGAGGCCGGCGTCGACTTCGTGGACGAGCTGTACGTCGGCGTCACGATGGACCGCGGCGAGGGACAGCCGGTCCTGATGGTGTCGACCGAGGGCGGCGTGAACATCGAGGAGGTCGCCGAGGAGAATCCCGACGCGATCGCGCGCGAACACGTCGACCCCGCGTTCGGACTGCACCCGTACCAGGCGCGAAAAGTCGTCTACGAGGCCGGCGTCGACGCCGACGTCGCGCTCGACGTCGCGTCGATTCTCACGACGCTGTACGACCTGTACGAGGGGAACGACGCCTCCGAGATCGAGGTCAACCCCGTCATGATCACGGGCGACCGCGACGTGATCGCCGCGGACGCCGTGATGAACATCGACGAGGACGCCCTGTTCCGCCAGCCCGAACTCGCCGAGCTGGCCGATGAGTCCTACGAGGACGACCTCGAACGGAAGGCCGGCGAGTACGGCTTCGACTACGTCCGCCTCTCGGGCAACGTCGGCATCATCGGCAACGGCGCCGGGCTCGTGATGACGACGCTCGACCTGGTGGACTACTACGGCGGCAAACCCGCCAACTTCCTCGACATCGGCGGCGGCGCGAAGGCCGAGCGCGTCACGAAGGCGCTCGACATGGTCTTCTCCGACCCCAACGTCGACAGTGTCGTCTTCAACATCTTCGGCGGGATCACCCGCGGCGACGAGGTCGCGAAGGGGATCAACGAGGCGCTCGCCGAGTTCGACGAGATCCCGAAGCCGGTCGTCGTCCGGCTCGCCGGGACCAACGCCGAGGAGGGGATGGAGATCCTGAACACCGACCTGATCGAGGTCGAGGAGACGCTGGAAGCGGCGGTCCAGCGTGCCGTGGCAAACGCTGAAGAGGTGACCCAATGAGCATTTTCGTCGACGACGACACCAGGGTGGTTGTGCAGGGAATCACCGGCGGGGAAGGCAAGTTCCACGCCGGTCAGATGATCGAGTACGGCACCAACGTCGTCGCCGGCGCGGTGCCCGGCAAGGGCGGCCAGGAGGTCGCCGGCGTCCCGGTGTACGACACCGTGGACGAGGCCGTCGAGACGGAGAACGCCGACGCCTCCGTGATCTTCGTACCGCCGGCGTTCGCGGGCGACGCGATATTCGAGGCGCTCGACACCGACCTCGATCTGGCGGTCGCGATCACCGAGGGTATCCCGACCCAGGACATGGCGAAGGTGAACAAGCGGCTGAGCGAGGTCGACACCCGCCTGCTCGGTCCGAACTGCCCCGGGATCATCACGCCCGGCGAGGCGAAGCTCGGCATCCTGCCCGGCAACATCTTCTCTGACGGCAACGTCGGGCTCGTCTCCCGCTCCGGCACGCTCACCTACCAGGTCGTCGACAACCTCACCGAGCGCGGCATCGGTCAGACGACCGCCATCGGCATCGGCGGGGACCCGATCATCGGGACCTCCTTTATCGACGCCCTGGAAGCGTTCGAGGCCGACCCGGAGACCGACGCGGTCGTGATGTGCGGCGAGATTGGCGGCGAGGACGAGGAACAGGCCGCGAGGTTCATCGGCGAGCACATGGACACGCCGGTCACCGGCTTCATCGCCGGGCGCACGGCGCCGCCGGGCAAGCGGATGGGCCACGCGGGCGCCATCGTCTCCGGCTCCGGCACGGGCACCGCGCAGTCGAAGATCGACGCGCTGAACAACGCGGGCGTCCCCGTCGGCGACACCCCCGAGGAAGTCGCCGACCACGTCGAAGACTTCCTGTAATCGACGGCAACTCGGGACCGCACTCGTCCCGATTCGGTCCCGTTCTCCCCGACCATTCGTTTCACCACGACCACTCGTTTCGCCCCAACCACTCGTTTCACCCAGACTCGCCGATCGCATCTCGCTCCGCTCCCGATCGATCGCTCTCGATGCGTCGTTCCGGTTCTCATTCCTGAAACTGGAGCGTAACCTAAAATTACCGGCGACTACACCTGTCACCATGGACACTCCCGCCGGGGACGACGACGACGCCCCCGCGACCGATATCTTCCATCGCTCGGAGCCCGCCGGCGGGGGTCCACGGAGGGTGCTCTTCGTCGACGACGAACCCGGAGCCGCGGATCTCGCGGCGACCCACGTCGACCGGCTGATCGAGGGGATCGAGACGGTCACGTACACCTCCCCGGAGGGCGCCCTCACGGCGATCGAGACCAGCCGCGTGGACTGCGTTGTCAGCGACTTCGACATGCCGGGGAGCAACGGGCTCGAACTCCTCACCGACGCTCGCGAGGTCGAACCCGGACTTCCGTTCGTGCTGTTCACGGGGAAGGGGTCGGAGGAGATCGCGAGCGAAGCGATCTCCGCCGGCGTGACGGACTACCTCCAGAAGGGCGTGGGACGCGACCGGTACGAGATGCTCGCGAACAGCGTCGAGAACGCGCTCGAACGCAGACGGGTCGAACGCGACCTTCGCGAGGTGAACGCGAAGGTGACCGCGCTCCACGAGTTTGCGACGGCGGTCACCGCCTGCGAGCGCGTCGACGGCGTGTTCGAACGGACCGTGGCCGCGGCGGAGGGCATCTTGCAGTTCGATCGGTGCGTCACGGCCCGTCGGGACGGTGACAAGCTCATTCCTGCGGCACTCTCGGAAAGCGTCACCGATGACGAGGTCCGCGTGTTCGACGTCGGGGAAGGCGTCGTGGGCACCACGGCCCTCGACGAGCGGACGGTGGTGGTGGACAACCTCAGCGTCGACCCCGCCGACCCGAATCAGTTGGAGGACCCGGCGGACATCGATCGTCCCGAACCCTACCTCGGGGGCGTCTCCGGGGACCGAGAGCGCGCGGACGGCAGCACCGTCGCCGATCCGGTCGCGGACGACATCCGGTCTGCGATCAGCGTTCCGATCGGCTCGCACGGCGTGTTGCAGGCCGTCTCGGACGGCTATGCCGCTTTTGACGAGGGGGACATCGAGTTCACGGAGCTACTCGCCGCCCACGCGGCCGACGCCATCGAGCAGATAGAGACCGAGAACGCGCTCCGGGCGGAGCGTGACCGCCTGGCCGCGCTCTTCGACGACCTCCCGCTCCCGGCCGTCAGAACGGTCGCTCTCGGCGACAGCGAGCGGCGCCTCGACGAGACGAACGAGGCGTTCGAGCGGACCTTCGGCTACTCAGCGGCCGACCACGGGTACTACGAGATCCGCGACGCGATCATCCCGACGGACGCCGACCGCCACGATCCCGCGACCGTCTTGGATCGGGAGCACGTGCCGCGGCTGGAGGTCCGCCGCCACACGACCGACGGGATCCGGGACTTCATCCTGCACGTGATTCCGGTGCACCGCCACGGTGAGACGGTTATTTATAGCATCTACGCCGACATCGGCGAGCAGAAGCGGGTCGAACGAACGCTGCGAAACCTCCACGAGACGACTCGTGAGATGTTCCGCGGCGAGGACCGCGAGGAGATCGCCGCGCTCGCGACGCGTGCGGCCATCGACATCCTCGGATTTCCCAGCAGCGGCGTTCGGCTGTACGACCCGGACGCACACCGCCTGCTGCCGACCGCTATCAGCGAGGAAGCGACCGCCGCGCTCGGTGAGCGCCCGGCGTTCGGTCCCGGCGACGGCCGGGTCTGGGAGGCGTTCGAGACGAACGAAACGATGGTCGTCGACGACCTCACCGCGGTCGACACCGCCGTGGGCTACGGTGACCATCGGAGTCTGCTCGTCGTTCCGCTCGGCGACCACGGCGTGATGCCGCTCGGCTCCCGCGAGCCGAACTTCTTCGACGACACCGCGGTCCAGTTGGCGCGGGTGCTGGCCGCCAACGTCACCGTCGCGCTCGACGGCGCCGAGCGCACGGCACAGTTGCGGGACCGCGACGCCGCGCTCCAGCGCGAGATCGATCGCTTGGAGAAGTTCGCCGGGCTCGTTTCGCACGACCTCCGAAACCCGCTCAACGTCGCGGCCGGGCGGCTCGACATCGCACACGGGCTCGTCGACGACGAGGACGCTATCGCCGAACTCGAGCGGGTCGGCGACGCTCACGACCGGATGACGCAACTCATCGACGACCTCCTCGCGCTGGCGCGACAGGGGAAGACCGTCGACGAACTGGAACCTGTCGACCTCGCCGAGGCGGCCGGGCAGGCGTGGCGAACGGTCGACACCGGCGACGCGACGCTCGACACCGCGGAGGCGTCGGTCACGGTCGACGCTGACCCGGAACGATTCCGGACGCTGTTGGAGAATCTGTTCACGAACAGCGTGGTACACGGCACCGCTGGCAGTCGGGCGCCGCCCGACGACAGCGTCGAGCACGGCTCGACCGACGACGCCGGGATCACGGTCAGCGTCGGCGCGCTCCCGGACGGGTTCTACGTCGCCGACGACGGCACGGGGTTCGACGACAGACTCGATATCGACGACGCGGTGGAGTACGGCGTCTCCAGCGATCCGCACGGCACCGGCTTCGGGCTCGCGATCGTCCGCGAGATTGCAGCCGCACACGGTTGGACGCTCACCATCGACGACGCGGACGGGGCGCGGTTCGAATTTCGCGACGCCGTCTGAATCGCCTCGCCCGCCCGATCGAGCAATCGCTCGCGAAGCGACCCGAAGTCGCTTATAAGAGTGTGGGTGACGTGCGCGCCGAGCGCACACTCGGGCCACGGTTATTGACGGCTCGCCCGTGGGTGTTTTATATGGACGATAGTGCCCGTGAGCTGCTTTCGCCGCTCCCGCCGAGCGCCAAGTTGGTCTATTACGTCCTCGACGAGGAAGGCCGATTCGACCAGACCGGGCTCGCCGAGGAGACCCGCCTCTCCACGCGGACCGTGCGGTTCGCGATCGAGAAGCTCACCGACGTCGGACTCGTCGAGGAGGGGCTCTGTCCCCGCGACGCCCGCCGATCGGTGTACGCGCCGGTCCCCCACTCCGAACGCCCGACGGACGTCGAGCCGGAAGCCGCCTCGGACCCCGACGCCGACGCGCCCACGGCGGCCGCCGTCGCCGAGGACTGAACGCGAGAGCGCCCGAGGTGCCGCCGAGCGACTCGCCCGTCGACGGCTGAGATACTTATCGCTTCGACGAGTAGTGTGGGATATGTCACTCGAAGAGACACTACGGGCCGATCCGGCGCGCGTCGCGTCGATCATCGACCACACGAACGTCGACCCGACCGCGACCGAAGCCGAGATTCGAACCCTCTGTACGGAGGTGCTCGAATACGGGTTCTGTTCGGCGGTGGTCGTTCCCTACCACGCGCCGCTCGCGAGCGAACTGCTCGCCGGGGAGGCGAACGTCGTCGCGGTGATCGGCTTCCCCTACGGGATACAGAACTCGGCGGCCAAACGAAGCGAGGTCGACGCGCTCCGCGAGCACGTCGACGAGTTCGACATGGTGATGAATAGAACGGCGTTCGCCAACGACGATCACGAGTCCGTGGTCGACGACATCAGGGCGGTAAAGGACGCGGTCGGCGAGAAGACACTGAAATGTATCATCGAGTCGCCCGCGCTGACTCCATCCGAGATACGGCAGGCCGCTGCGCTCGTCGAAGACGGCGGTGCGGACTTCGTCAAGACCGCCGTCGGGTACGACGGGCCGACAGCGGTCGAGGAGATTACGGCGATCCGAGACGCGATCGGTCCGGGTACCGAAATCAAGGCCTCGGGCGGGATATCCACCTTCGACGAGGCGTTCGAGATGGTGGCCGCGGGAGCGACCCGGATCGGCGCCTCGTCGGGCGTGGCGATCTACGAAACGACGCAGTAACACGACAGCCACCGATCCGACGGTCCGGGAAACCGACCGCGACCGGACGCCTCTCGGCGAGAATGGGCCGGTGGTCCGTTTGCAGACGATGAGAACGTTCAGTCACATTGACATTCTCTCGGCGACTCCCTCTGTTCATGGACTTCGATGAATTCACCGGCGAAGTACAGCACCGACTCGACATGCCCGGGACGGGAGAGACGGTACGGGCGATCCGGGCGACGCTCACGACGCTCGGGCAACGCATTCCCGAGGGGAACGCGGCGGATCTCGCCGCCTCGCTACCCCTGGAGATCAAGTGGTACCTGACGGGCCCGGTCGCCGAACACGGGCAGCGCTTCGACTGGCAGGAGTTCGTCACTCGTGTAGCTGAGATCGAGGGCGCGGATCCGGCCGACGCGGCCTATCACGCCCGCGTCATCATGGACGTCGTTCAGTCGCAAGTCCCCGAATCGGACTTCTCCCAGCTCAGAGAGATGCTTCCCGAAAGCGAGGACACTGAGAACTGGGGGAGCCTCTTCGAGGTCGTCGACGGCGAGCGCTGAGGCGAGGCGGCGCTCCGTCAGTCGACTCGCGGGGCCGGCTCCCGCTTTCGCCGCTTTCGCGCCCCCGGCTCCGATCCGTCGTCCTTTTGCCCTCGGGACCGATAGTGAACCCACTCGATGGCGACGTATCACATCGAAACCTACGGCTGTAGTTCGAACCGGGGTGAGAGCCGGGCGATCGAGCGCGCGCTCCGCGATGGCGGTCACCACCCCGCCGACGGGCCCGAAGACGCCGACGTCGCCATCCTCAACACCTGTACGGTCGTCGAGAAGACGGAGCGGAACATGCTCCGACGTGCCGAAGAGCTTCAGGAGATGACGGCCGATCTCGTGGTCACCGGCTGCATGGCGCTCGCGCAGGGCGACGCGTTCCAAGAGGCCGGTATCGACGCGGAGATTCTCCACTGGGATGAGGTGCCGACGTACGCGCTCAACGGCGAGTGCCCGACGACCACGCCCGACGCCGAACCGGTCCTCGACGGCGTGGTCGGCCTCCTTCCCATCGCACGCGGCTGCATGAGCAACTGCTCGTACTGCATCACGAAGTTCGCGACCGGCCGGGTCGACTCCCCGCCCGTCGAGGAGAACGTGGAGAAGGCCCGCGCGCTGGTCCACGCCGGCGCGAAAGAGATCCGCGTCACGGGACAGGACACCGGGGTCTACGGCTGGGACACGGGCGACAGAAAGCTCCCGGAGCTACTCGACCGCATCTGCGACATCGACGGCGAGTTCCGCGTCCGACTCGGCATGGCGAATCCCGGCGGTATCCACGGCATTCACGAGGAGCTCGCCGACGTGTTCGCCGAAAACGAGGAGCTATACGATTTCATCCACGCGCCGGTTCAGTCGGGGTCCGACGACGTTCTCGAGGACATGCGCCGGCAACACCGCGTCGACAAGTTCCGAGAGGTCGTGGAGACGTTCGACGACAGACTCGACCACTGGACGCTCTCGACCGACTTCATCGTCGGCTTCCCGACCGAGACACCGGCCGATCACGAGCGCTCGATGGAACTCCTCGCCGAGGTGCGGCCCGAGAAGATCAACGTCACCCGCTTCTCGAAGCGCCCCGGCACGGACGCCGCCGACATGAAGGGGCTCGGGGGGACCGTCAAGAAGGAACGCTCGAAGGCGATGTCTGAACTGAAGATGACCGTCGTCGGCGAGGCGTACGAGTCGATGGTCGGCGAGCGCTACAAGGTACTCGTCGTCGAGGAGGGCACCGGCGACTCCGTGAAGTGCCGCGACTCAGCCTACCGTCAGATAATCGTCCAGAACGCTACCGAACGCGGCGTCGAGGTGGGCGACTTCCTGGAGGTCACCGTGACCGGTCACAACACGGTGTACGCGTTCGGCACTCCCGTCGAGGAGCGGCGATCGGACGCCGGCGGCGTCGACGACGCCGGAGCGGTCCCGAGCGACGACTGACCGGCGGGCCCTCACTCCTCGTAGATCATGTCGACCTCGTCGGCGAACCGGTCGAGGATGTTGCGTCGCTTCTTTTTCATCGTCGGCGTGAGCAGGTCGTTGTCCTCGGAGAACTCCTCTTCGACGAGCCGGAACTGCTTGATCTGTTCGTAGGACTCGAACTCCTCGTTCACGCGGTCGACCTCCTCTTGGATCCGGTCGCGCACTCGGTCGTTCCGGCACAGGGCCTTCGGGTCGTCGGGGAGGTCGATCCCGCGACTGTCCGCCCACGCCCTCACCCTCTCGACGTTCGGGACGATGAGCGCGGAGACGAACTTCCGCCCGTCACCGATGACCACGCACTGCTCGACGAACTCGTTTGCGGCGAACCGGTCCTCGATCGGACCGGGTGCGACGTTCTTGCCCGTCGAGAGCACGAGCAGTTGCTTGGCGCGCTCTTGGAACGCGATGTATCCGTCGGACCGAAGCTGAACGATGTCGCCCGTGCGGAACCACGGCTCGTCCGGATCGCCGTCGCGCTCCGTCGGTGGCGTCCCCGCCCTCGTCACGTCGTCGGGAAGCTTCTCGGTGTCGACGAACGCTTCCGCGGTCGCCTCCGGGCGGTTCCAGTACCCCTCAGTTACCTGCGGGCCGCGGACGAGTAGCTCGCCCACGTCGCCCGCGATATCGGCGACCTCCTCGCCGACGACCGTGCCGTCGATGGCGATTTCGGTATCGACCACCGGCGGCCCGATGGTCCCGACCTTCGGCTCCTCGGGCGGGTTAACGCTGAGAACCGGCGAAGTTTCCGTGAGTCCGTACCCCTCCAGAATGGGTAGGTCCATCCCGTGGTACAGCGCGCACAACTCGGCCGACAACGAGCCGCCGCCCGAAATAAAGAAGTCGACGTTGCCGCCGATCGCCTCTCGGACCGACGAGAAGACGAGTCGGTCGGCGATCGCACGCTTCGCGTTGAGAACGGCGCCCGGCGTTTCGGAGTCGTGGTGGGTCCGGCCCACCTCGACCGCCCACTCGAAAATCCGCTCTTTCACCGGCGATTCGCTCGCCTGCTCGCGGATCGCGTCGTACAGCTTCTCGTAGACGCGCGGGACGCTGGTGATCGTCGTCGGCCGCACAAGCTGGAAGTCCTCGCGGAGGGTGTCCGGGCTCTCGGCGTACCCTACTGTCGCCCCCGCCGCGAACATCATGTAATGGCCCGCCATGCGTTCGAAAACGTGCGCGAGCGGGAGGAACGAGAGCGTCGTCGACTCGGCCGAGATCCCCGGCACATCCGGATCGCGGTCCGGACGGTCGGCGAAGCGGCGGTAACACTGCGAGACGTTGTCCCGGAAGTTCGCGTGAGTGAGTTGGACGCCCTTCGGCTTCCCAGTCGTCCCGGAGGTGTAGATGAGGCTGGCGAGGTCGTCGACGTCGAGAGCGTCGATCCAGCCCTCGTAGGCCGCTTCGTCGAAGGCCTCGGCGCCCACACCGTGGATCTCACCGAGCGTGTACACGTCGTCGGCGTCGAGCGCGGCGTCTGCGTCGAGATCCAGTTCGGCCGTGTCGACGTCGTCGAACGAGACTATCGCTTCGAGGTCGTGCGTGAGGTCGTCGGCGACGGCGAGCACCTCGTCGAGGAGGTCGCGGTTCTCGACCACGACGACCGTCGCCCCGGGGTCCTCCAGCAGGTACTGCATCTGCGACGGCGAGGAGGAGGCGTAGACGGTTGTCACGACCCCACCGGCGGCTAGGGCCGCAAAGTCGGACTGGGCCCATTCCATCCGCGTCTCCGCGTAGAGCGCGACTCGGGTCCCGGAGTCAACGCCGATCTCCCGGAACCCCGCGGCGAGGTTTCGGACGACGTCGCGCATCTCGCGGTAGGTGAGGTCGGCGTACTCGCCGTCAGCCGCGGTCCGGAGGACGCCGTCGCTCACCAGCGAACGGTCGTAGATCCCGCCCTTGTATCGCTGGGCGGTTCGGTCGGCGTTTCGCTCGGCGGACCGTTCGAAGGTACGGGGGAGCGTTTCCCGGGCGACGACGTCGTCCGCGAACTCCCGTTCCGCCTCCTGCCATTGCATACTGCGAATGACCCGCCGAACCCTCATAAACAATACGGTAGTTTTCAGTTCAATCGGGAACGCGCGGCAGCGGTCTCTCGATTGGCGAGGCGGTCCGCAGGGACGACCCGATGGATGCCGGCGCGAAGCGTCCGACGGGAACGCCGGGTCGCGACCCGATCACGGCCGCGGACCGTCGCGAGCCGAGGGTTTAATTCCGGGAGGGCGCGAGGGACCCCTGTGGACCCCGACCGGATCCCCGCCGAGTTCCCCGCCCCGAGCTTTCGCGGCGCGCAGGAGCAAGCGCTCTCGGACATTCGAGACGCCTTCGCCGCCGGCAACGAGGTCGTCCTCGTGCGCGCACCGACGGGAAGCGGGAAGTCGCTGCTGGCGCGGGCGGTGATGGGCGCCGCCGCCACCGTCGACGAGACCTCACCGAGCGAGGCGACGGGCGCCTACTACACGACCCCGCAGGTGTCGCAGATCGACGACGTCGAGGCGGACGACCTGCTCGACGACCTGGCGGTGATCCGCGGGAAATCGAACTACGATTGCATCCTCCCGGGCGAGCACGACACGCCGGTCAACCGCGCGCCCTGCGTCCGACAGCAGGGGTTCGACTGCTCCGTGAAACACCGGTGCCCGTACTTCTCCGACCGAGCGATCGCTTCCGGGAACCGGTACGCCGCGATGACGCTCGCATACTTCATGCGCACCGCGGGCTCCGAGGTGTTCCGCAAGCGCGACGTGGTCGTGATCGACGAGGCGCACGGGCTCGCCGAGTGGGCCGAGATGTACGCGACGATCGAGCTTTCACCCGAGCGCGTCCCCGTCTGGGACGAGGTGGGCGTCCCCGACGTGACGGCCGACGCCGGCCCGGAGGAGGATGCGCTCGACCGCACCGCCCGTTTCGTCTCGTCGCTTCGCGACACCGCGAAGCGCGCGAAAGACGAGCTCACCGGACGGGCCGAACTCGACCGCGAGGAGGTCGCGCGTCGCGACCGACTCCAGGAGCTGATAAGCGAACTCGGCTGGTTCTTAGAGGACTACCGCGACCTCGACTCGCCCACGACGTGGGTCGTCGACCAGTCCGGCGGCGAGGGGTCGCCGATCGCGATCAAACCCCTCGACCCGGCCCGCTACCTCCGACACACGGTGTGGGACCGCGGGAACCGGTTCGCCCTCCTCTCCGCCACCATCCTCTCGAAGGAGGCGTTCTGCCGCGGGATCGGGCTGAACCCCGCAAACGTCGCCCTCGTCGACGTCGAACACACGTTCCCGTTGGAACACCGCCCCCTGTACGACGTAACGCAGGGATCGATGACCTACGAGAATCGGTCCGAGACGGTGCCGAAAATCGCTCGCCTGATCGTTCGACTGATGGCGGAACACCCGACCGAGAAGGGGCTGATTCACGCGCACTCGTACGACATCGCGGGTCGGATCGTCGAGAAGCTGGGCGAGTTCGGAGTCGCCGCGCGTGTTCGGCACCACGGGCGCGAGAACCGCGACGCCGAGCTTTCGGCGTGGAAGGCCAGTGACGACCCCGAGGTGTTCGTCTCCGTCAAGATGGAGGAGGCGCTGGACCTGAAGGGAGACCTCTGTCGCTGGCAGGTGGTGTGTAAGGCGCCGTACCGCAACACGAACGACTCCCGCGTCGCCCGTCGACTCGCGGACGGCCAGTGGGCCTGGTACCACCGGACCGCGCTGCGCACCGTGATTCAGGCGTGTGGCCGAGTCGTTCGCGCGCCCGACGACTACGGCGCGACGTACCTCGCCGACGACTCCTTGCTGGACCTCTTCGACCGCGCGAAGGCCGACACGCCGCCGTGGTTCCGCGATCAGATCGACGCGATGACGACTCCGACGCTCCCCGACTTCGATCCCGCCGCCGCGCTCGCCGGAATCGACGCCGACCCGTCCGGTCCGTCCCGTGCCGGACGGACGCCAGCGAGCGGGCCAGACGGCTCGTCCGTGCGGAGCGACTCCGTCGCGGGCGGGTCCGGGAAATCAGCGACCGATGGTGCCGACGCCGCCGGATCGAAGGACCAGCGGGGCGGGGACGCAGACGAGACGCGGACCCGTTCGGAGGCCGACGCCGATCGGCGCGAGAATCACCCGCTCTCCGATATCTGGGGCGACGGCTGATCGGGCCGTTCACGCTTCGGGGGCGACGGTCCCGACGGAGTCGCCCGCGAATTCGATGGCGAGGGGAAGGAGACGCTTACAGTAGCGTGACGCCCCACGCCGCCATGGAACTCACCATGAGGAACGCGAAGAACAGCGCGAAGATCTGTTGTCTATCCATACCGCTACTGCGCCGTAGGCCGGCATAATTCCTGCGGGCCGTCCTCGGTAGTGATAATACACGGCCGACCGCCCCGGTTGTCAATATATATCGTATAAGGTGTATCAGGAACCTCAATCAATTAGTAACCTTCATTAACTTACACGGAAGTACTGTGGGTATGGCAACGAACGGTCTCTCGAGTGCGCTGACGCTGTACGGTGCGCGAACACTGACGCTGTCTCAGGCCGCCGCCCAGGCCGGGCTCAGTGACGGCGAGTTCATCGAGCAGTTGGAGCGCCGCGGCATCGAGGTGACCGAGTCGGAGCGCGCCGCCGCACTCGACACCGAGTCGACCGCTCGAGCCGACTAACAGCGCTCACGCGCTTCTTCTCGTTCGCTCGCTGGCGCCCCCGATGTCCCCGTCGGATCGCGCTAGCGGTCACCGTCTCTACCGACGCCCGAGCGTTCGCTGTCCTGCCGCACTCGCACCCTCCCTCTGCACTCGCGGCCTACTCTTCCGGGACGAGGTGCACGTCGCCGCCGTGTTCGAACGCCAGAACGCTGTCGGCGTTACCGTCGACGAAGTCGGGGTTCGGGACCGTCTTCGCCTCGTAGGTGACCGGGTCGAGCACCTGGATGGCGTTTTCGTCTTCCACCGTCACGACCGTCGTCTCCGTCGCGTCGCTCCGCCTCCCGAGGCGGGTCGCGTCGGGTGCTGCCGCGTCCTCGAACTCGGAGGTGTACGACTCCCCGGTCGCGAGCCGGACGCCCTGCAGGCGTCCGGAGACGCCCGTGACGAGCACGGGGCCGTCGCCGTCTTCGGGGTCGATAATCTCACCCTCGGCGTAGCGAGGGAGCCTGACCGCGAACGTCACTCGGTACACCTCGTTGCCGTCGCCGTCCTCGGTCACGAGCGTCGGGTACGATTCGAAGCTCCCGCCGAGCGCATCGGTGATGCGCGTCGCGACGTTTTGTGCAAGCCGGTTCGAGGAGAGTTTGATGTCCGGCCCGTCGTCGGTCTCTTTCACCTCCGTGATGAACGCCTCTCGGTCGCCGTCGGCCTCCTGATCCGCGACGTATCTCTCGGCGATGTCGAGCGCCTCGGCGCGCTCCGCCGCCGTCAGGTCGCGCTCGTCCGCGCGCACCTGCACCGTTCCGGCGTAGTACCCCCCGGCGATCCGGCCGCATCGGTCGCAGGTCCCCCGTGAGATTTTCACCGGGACGGTGACCTCCGCAGAGCGGAGCGTCCCGCGGACGACGCCGGAGAAGCGGCAGTGCATTCTGACGTTGTTCTCGTCGACCTGTTCGGGCTCGACGCCCCACTCGACGTCTGTGGCGTCGACGTGGACGCCGAGCGCCTCGGCTACTTCGTCGACGGCGACGTCGGTGTAGTCGCGCGCGCCGACGTCGCGCCACGACTCCCCGCGGCGGACCGCGCCGCAACCGGAACAGACCAGTACCTCGATCCGTTCCGGGGCGTCGACGAGGTCGAAGTCCTCGAAGTAACAGTCGTCACACAGCAGCGCGTCCCGTCCGCGCGGCTCGCCGGGGAGCGGCTCGCGCCGCTCCGGGACCGAATCGCCGCACCGCGGACAGAACTCCCGCGACTCACTCATTAACGCCGACTACGCCGAGGAGGCGTTTAAGCGGCGCGGACCGCCGGTGCGAAGAGCGGCGATCGGCGTTCGCGTCGGCCGCCGGACGCGACCGTCCGACCGCCCTCGGTCTCCACCGATACCACCGCTCCCTCCGAAATCGTTTTTCGCGCGGACCGTGAAGGCGACAGTATGAGCGAGAACCCCGACGACGAACGACTGGAAGAACTGCGAGAGAAGAAGATGGAAGAGCTGCGCGAGCAGCAGCAGGGCGGCGGCGACGCCGAGGCGCAGCGCGAGGCGCAGGAGCGCGCCGACGCGCAGCAGGAGGCCGTCCTCAAGCAGTACCTGACCGACGGCGCGCGCCAGCGGCTCAACGCGGTCGAGATGTCGAAGCCGGAGTTCGGCGAGAAGGTGAAACAGCAGGTCGCGGCGCTGGCCCAGAGCGGCCGGGTTCAGGGGCGTATCGACGAGGACCAGATGCGGGATCTTCTGAAGGAACTCCAGCCCGAACAGCAGAGCTTCGACATCCGGCGGCGATAGATGGAGCTCGCGCTCCTGTACAGCGGGGGGAAAGACTCCTCGCTCGCCGCCCACCTGCTCGATCGGTTCTACGACGTGCGCTGCGTCACCGGGAGCTTCGGACTCACCGACGACTGGGAGCACGCCGAGCGGGCGGCCGCGGAGCTCGGCTTCCCGTTCGAGCGCGTCGACCTCGACCGAGCGGTCGCCGAAGAGGCGGTCGAGACCATGCTCGCGGACGGCTACCCCCGTAACGGGATCCAGCGCGTCCACCAGCACGCGCTGGAAACGATCGCGCGCCGCGACGTCGATGCGATCGCGGACGGCACCCGCCGGGACGACCGGGTGCCGACGGTCTCGCGCGCACAGGCGCAGAGCCTCGAAGACCGCCACGAGATCGACTACATCTCCCCGCTGTCGGGATTCGGTCGCCACGCCGTCGACCGGCTCGTCGAGGAGACGTTCGACGTTCAGCAGGGACCGAGCGAGGAGGTGCCGAAGGCCGACTACGAGGACGAACTCCGAACCCTCATCGCCGAGGAACACGGCGAGGAGACCGTCGACGAGGTGTTCCCGGCTCACGATCAGACGTACGTGCACGGCCGGAACGATTAGGTCGGCCCTGCGCCTGACTCGCCTATTTTTCAGACGGTGCGCCTCTGCTCACCGACGCTCCGCGAGGAACGATTCCACAGCTTCCTTCGAGGGGAGCGCCGTCATCCCGCCCCGTTCCTGCACCGAGAGCGCGGCCGTCGCGTTGGCGAACGCCACCGCCCCGTCGAGGTCGGTGTCGCCAGCAGAGAGCCGGGCGATCAGCCCGGCCGTGAACGCGTCGCCCGCCCCCGTGACATCGACCGCCTCGACCGCGAAGCCGGCGTGTCGGGCGGTCCGTTCGCCCCACGGCGCCGACGACGCGCTGGTGACGACCGCGCCCGCCTCCCCGAGCGTGACGACGGCGGTGTGTGGACCGATGTCCAACAGGTCGTGGCCGAGCGCTTCGCCTTCGCGCGACGACAGCCCCGTCGCCGCCACGTCCTCGTCGCTGGCGAACACCACGTCGCTGACGCCGACGATTTCGCGGACCGCGTCGACGACGGCGTCCTGCTCGCCATCCGGCACGAGGTCCTCACGGTAGTTGACGTCGAACGACACCGTACGGCCGTTCTCAGCGGCGACCGCGGCGAGTTCGCGCATCGCCTCCCGGCCCTCCGGGTGCGTCAGGGCGACGCCGCCGAGGTGGACCCACGAAGTCGATGCCAGCGCGTCCCGCGGGACCGACTCGGACTCGAAGCCGAACGTGACGTCCCCGGAGCCGTAAAACCGGAAGCGCCGGCCCTCGACGCCGGGCGGCGAGACGACCGCGAGGGTCGTGTTGCCGTCGACTCGCTCGAACGCCGCCGCCGGCACGCCTTCGTCGTTGAGCGTCTCTTGGAGGAAGTCGCCGAACGGGTCGCCGCCGAGGCGCGTCCAGAACGCCGGCGGCGTGTCGAGCCGAGAGAGCCCGACTGCGACGTTGGCCGGTGCACCGCCCGGTCGATGGGCGAAGCCGTCGATGTCGTGAAGCGTCTCTCCCGCCCCCGGGAGCAGGTCGATCAGCGTTTCGCCGGCCACGAGAATATCCGTCATGCGTGACACGGGGCCGCCGGTCGATATGAAAGTGTGCGGTTCTCCGGCGCGCTACTCCTCTGACTCCTCGCCCGTCTCCGCCGCCGCGACCTCCTCGGCGACAGCCTCGAACGCGGCGAGGATGACCCGCCTGCAGGCCTGTCCCTCGGTCGTCCAGTGCTGGGCGTAATCGAGCATGTCGTCGTAGATGTCCGGCTTACAGCCGGCGGCCTGCGGGTGCCCGCCGCCGTTCACCTTCCCGGCGACCTCGTGGGCGTGCTGGAACCCCTCGGAGCCGCGGATCGACGCGGAGCCGGCGGGCTTGACGATCACCGCGGCGTCGGCGCCCTCGCCTCGGAGCGTCTCCGCGACCTCGTTCTGCGAGCAGCGGCCGTACGTCACCGCGACGCTCCAGTCGCCGACCTCGTGGACGACCGCGCGGTCGACGGCGGCGTCGATCCGGGCCTCCTTCTCGACGCGGCGGTCTGCGACGAACTCCTCGACGGTCTCGGGGAGGTCGGCACCGTAGGCGCCGACGACCGTCGCGTACTCCTCGCTCCCGGCCCAGTACGAGTAGTCGGCCAGGTCGTCCGAGCGCGGGTCCTCCTTTATCCAGAGGTCGTGATCACGCGTCACCGCCGCCAGCTCGGTCCATCGGTCGTCGAACTCGTAGTCGAGCGACCGGAGCGTCACGTCGGCGGTGCACTCCTCGTCGGACTCGCCGATCACGAGGTCGACGCCGAGGTCTCGGACCGCCGCCGCCGTCTCGTCGTCCCACTGGTGGTGGTCGAACCATCGGATCGAGTCGACCGTCTCCGAGAGCGCTTCTAGCGGCTCCGCGATCCACTCGTACTCGTCGGGGCAGAGGTCACAGACAAACAGGTCGATGTCGGCGTCGGCGTACGCGAGCACGCGTTCGAGCGAGGTGTCGAGCGAGTACGGCCCCGCCGCGACCAGCCCGACCGGCGAGCGCGCGTGGGCGTCGGCGGTCGGGTCGTCGTCTTCCGCTTCCGAGTCGCCATCCGACGCGTCGTCGGTTTCCGGATCGTCGTCCCGGAGTCGCGCCGCGAGCGCCGACTCGAAGTCGGCGACGTCGAGCGCGGCGTCGTACGTCTCGCGGATCATCGCCGCGCAGGCGAGCCCGTCGGCGTCGCTGTCGGCAATCACGACCGCCTCGCTGCCTTCGATCGCTTCCTTCGCCAGCCGCTCGCCGCGCTCTTCGTCCAGCGAGTCCGGGTAGAAGAAGCCCTTTCCGGGCAGCCGCGTGTACCGTGAGCGGGGGACCCCCGCCTCGTCGATGAGGTCGTCGTCCATACCGTCGAGCCGAGCGGGAGCGGGAAAACTCCGCCGTTCTCGGATTGTCGGCGTCCGCCGCGCTCGCTCCTCAGATCGTCGTTCGACGGGGATCTTCGTCGGTGAGCTGACGGACGGTGAGTACGGGGATCGGGCACGTCCGGACGACGCGCTCCGCGACCGATCCGATGAGGAACCGGTTCTCGCCGTGTCGGCCGCGTGTGCCCATCGCGACCACGTCGGCGTCGACGTCGCGAGCGTACTCCGAGATTTCCGTCGCCGGTCGCCCCTCGCGCGCCTCGACCGTCACGTTCAGCCCGGGGGCGTGCTCCGTCACGGCATCGGTCACTTCTTCGAGCGCGCGCTCGCCCCGCTCGCCGAGCGCGTCGCGGAGGTCCTCACGGACCTCGTCGGGGGTGGAGTCGACCTCCCCGCTGTCGACGACGTAGACGGCGTGGACATCGGCCTCGAAGCGGGCGGCGATATCGACCGCGACGTCGACGGCCCGGCGCACGCTGTCGGAGCCGTCGGTCGCGACCACGATCGTGTCGAACATACGCCTCCGTTCGCCGAGACGATAGTTAAAAACAGGCGGTCGGCGGGCGGACGTCCCGTCGAGTTACGCGAGGAAGACGTGCCGCGGCCGGTCGGCCAGCACCTCGCGGCCCCACTGGACCGTCTCGCGGAACTCGTCGGAGCCGAAAAACGTCATGGCGTCCTCCTTCGCCTCCCACTGGCTGGCGATGAACATGTCGTTCTCGTCCTCGACGTTGGTCATCAGGTCGGTCTCGACGTGGCCGTCCATCCCCGCGAGCACCTCGCCGACGTCGTCGAACGTGTCGACGAAGTCGCTCTGATGCTCCGGCTTGACGGTGTAGAACATCCCCATCGTCCCGAAGCCGGACTCCTCGCCGGCGCGGGCGACGATATCTGGCAGCTCCGAGAGGAAGCCGGCCGCGGTCTCGGCCGCTGACGCCGTTTCCCAGATGGAGACGACCGCGGCCCGGTCGGTCGCGCGCCCCTCGTACACCGCCGTCTTCACGTGGGTACCGTAGTGGTCGAAGTTGCCGCGGAGCCCCTCGACCTCGTCGAACAGGCCGTCGACGTTGGCCTCGCTGTACAGCACGGTCGCGTACACGTCCTCGCCGTGCGGCTTCCCGGCGTAGATGTCGAGGTCCGCGAGCTCGCCGCGGATGTCCTCGTCGGCGACCCCGTCGCCCGCGTCGGCGTCTCCGTCGGCGTGCGGGTGGTCGCCCTCGCCGCCCGATCCCTCCTCACCGTGCGGGTGGTCGCCGTGCGCGGAGCCGCCGCCGGCGTCGGCGTGGTCGTGCCCCTCGCCGTGACTCCCGTGTCCGTCGCCGCCGGCGTGCTTGCTCTCGGCGCCGGCGTGGTCGTGCCCCTCGCCGTGGGCTCCGTCGCCGTCGCCCGTGGGTACGGTCTCGCCCGCGAGGTACGCGCCGAGGTCGGCGGGCGGGAACCGCCGCCCGATGTAGAAGTCGCCGAACTCGCCGTAGCGGGAGGAGGCGGGGTCGAAGCGCATCTCGTAGACGATGTCCTTGATGTCGGTTGGGTCGGCGCCGAACAGCGTGACGCCCCACTCGTGATCGTCGAGGCCGACCGAGGATGCGATCACCTGCTTGATCTTCCCGGCGTACTCCTTACCGACCTCGCCGTGGCCGGCCATGAGGTCGGCACGGTCCTCGAACGAGAGGTCGTACCAGTTGTACTCCTCGCCGCGACGCTTGCTCATCGGGTAGAAGCAGACGTACTCGTCGTCCGGAATATCCGGCGTCAGCTTCCCCTCGATATACCGCCGGAGGCCGGCGTCGACCTCCTCCGGCCCCTCCTCGAAGTACGCGTCGGAGACGTAGCCGGAGACCTCGGTGACGGAGACGTACGATGTCGTCCGCTCGGTGAAGTTCGCGAGCGCGGTGTCCTCGAACTGGCGCTCGATCGACGAGAGATCATCGAGCGACGGGCGGAAGTGGACGAACAGCAGATCTGCCTTGTGTCCGAGCACGGAGAACAGCCCGGAGTCGCCCTCGTCGGCGTCGGCGAGCAGCTCGCGGTGTTTCAGGAAGGCCTCGCCTTCTTCGATCGCTCGACGCCGCTCTCGCTCGGGGGCGTCGCGCCACGCGTCCCAGTCGATGGACCGGAAGTCATGCAGCGCGAACCACCCCTCCTCGGTCTGTGGTGCCTCGACCATACGCCGGCTTGGGTCGCCGGGACTTAGGGGTTTGCGAGTCGCCGTCGCGTCTCCGGGGCCGAAGTCGCCTCGCCGAGCCAAGTGTCACACTTGTGAACCTCCCAACAAGATTAATCGTGATTAGCGCGTTGGTGGCGCATGGCCATCGCTCGGCACGAACGCGGACTGCGGGCGGACCTGCGGGCGTTGCTCTCGCAGGTCCATCCGGTGTTCATGCTGCCGCCGCTCGCGGCCTCGTGGTTCGGTGCGGCTGTCGCCGGCGAATTCGCGCTCTCGGTGGGCGCGATCCACATGAGCGCGATCTTCTTCGCGGTGTACACGGCACACGTGAAGGACGGCTACGTCGACTTCTATCGGCGCGGCGAGGACGACGACCACCCGATGACGGTCCGCGGCTGCCGCCTCTCCCTCCTCGCCGCCGGCGTCGCCTTCGCCGTCTGCACGCTCGCGCTCGGCGCGCTCGTCGGTCCGGGCGCCGCGCTCGTCACCCTCCCGACCTGGTTCGTCGGGTACCTCCACGCGCCGCAGCTCGACACGAACCCGCTCACCACGACGCTGGGCTATCCGACCGGTATCGCGCTCGCGCTGCTCGGCGGGTTCTACGTCCAGACGACCGAGGTGACCGCGGCGATACTCGGGTTCGCGCTCGTCTTCCTCGTGACGCTCGCCGGGGTGAAGATCATCGACGACGAACAGGACTACGCGTACGACAGGTCGATCGACAAACGGACCGTCTCGGTGCTGCTCGGCCGGCCGCGAGCCCGGACGCTGGCGTTCTCCCTGCTGATGACCGGGCTCGTCGGCGTCCTCTGGGGGACGGTCGGCGGACTGTTTCCCCCGTCGGCGCCGGCCGCGGCGCTCGCGTTCGGCACGATAGCGCTGGTGGCCAGGCGGGCCAGCCCGAAGATCGCGACCATGCTCCTGATCCGCGGCGCCTACGTCTTCCTGGCCGTCCTGATCGCGGCCGTCTGGTTCCGACCGCTGTCCGGCACCCCGCTTCCGGACGTCACCGTTATCGGGCCGTACACGTACCTCGCCACCGAGATAGCCTTCGGCGCGGTCGCGTTCGGCCTGCTGCGTTACGCCGGCGCACTCCGTCGGTCGGCCCGGACGATCGCCGCTCTGTATCCGATCGCCTACCTCTGGGACTGGTACACGCTGGAGGTCGGCGTCTTCGAGATCAAGATGCGCACCGGATACGACCTGTTCGGGATCCCGATCGAGGAGCACCTCTTCATGATCGTCGTGCCGGCACTCGTCCTCGGCGTCCACGAGGCCATCCGGAAGCTCTCGGCCGAGTCGGACGACGCGCCTCGAAGCGATTCTCAGGCGTGAACGGGATCGCGGTTCGATCGCCGATCGAAACCCGACCGAAACGCTTTCACGACGACTCAGAGACGTTGGGATGATGCGGAAAAGCGGGCCGCCGAAAGGACTGATCTCGCACCTCGTGTTGGAGCTGCTCGACGAGCGGCCCCGGTACGGGTACGAGCTGCTGGGTGATATCACCGCGATCAGCGGCGGCCACTGGGAGCCCTCGTACGGCTCCGTCTACCCGATCCTCTACAAGTTCGAGAACGAATGAGTCACCGAGCGCGTCGAGCGCGACGACGCCGCGCCGGAGGAGTTCTACGCGGAGGGGACCGCCGAGAGTGACCCATCCCCGAGGGCGGCGACGACTCCGCTACCGGTCGGTAACCCGTCCCGCCGGTCGCCCCGGTCACGAGGACGCGCGTGGCCCGGATAGCGCTCGGGAGTGGTTCGCGTCAGGCGCGGAGCCGACGGGAGGAGGCTCGGGCCACCCCCGAAGGCATATACCGTCGACCCGCGACTATCCGACGTATGTCCACCGACGAACCGTCCGTCCCGATCGTGTGCACCGAGTGCGAGACGGAGACCAGCGTCCCCCTGTCCGACGTGGCGGACGCGCTCAAGAAACACAATGACGGGAAACACGACGGCGAGGAGATCGCCGAGGTCGAACCGGGACTGAAAGACCGGCTCGCCGACCTCGTCGCGGAGGATCTCGGCCTCTTCGAGGACGCGTAGCCGAAGCGAGCGGAGACCGCCGCCGACGGCTTCCGGTCCGATCATCGGGGCCGAACCGGGTTCGAATCGATCAGTCGCCTTTCGAGTCGGTCGTGTCGCTCAGTCGTTCTTCGCGAGGGCCCCCTTTGGGTGGCCCTTGTGCTGGAGGTTCCGGTTGTCCCGCTTTCGCGTCGCTGTCGCCGGAATGACCGTGTCGCCGTCAACCTCGATCCGCGGGCGCCCCGTATAGCCGTGATCGGGGTGTTCGGCGCAGTGCGCCATCGCGTCGTGAGAGCCCTCCCAGGGACCTTCGTCGCAGCCGTCCGCCGTGCAGACGAACACTATCTCATCAGACATGTTGCCGGAGGCTACCCAACCGCCCTATATAAACGTGGAGTCGCAGTTATCACGAGGAATAACGAACGAAATCGGCACGGTCGAGCGACGTCCCTCGCCTCGGTCGCCGTCCCGTCAGTCGCTGACTGCGGGCGCGCCGAACAGTTCGACGCTCGTTCCGTCGTGGCGGCAGTCCTCCAGTGCGTGTTTCGCGGCGAAGCCCGCCTCGTGGGCGGAGGCGCCTCGCCCGACGCCAACCTGTAGCTCCACGCCCACGTCCTCTTTGACGTGCGCCACCGCGTCGGCGAACGCGCGCTCGGGGAGGTCGGGGCAGACGGAGATGATGTTGTCGCCGCCAACGAAGAAGGAGAGCGCGCCGTGCTGCTCGCGGAGATACCGCATGACCGAGGCATACGCCTGTTCGATGTTGATGAACGTGTCAAACTCGTTGAGCCGGTCGGTGTACTTCCCGGTCACGTCGACCACGTCGAAGTGAGCGATTTGGAGGTCCGAACCCGTCGTCTCAGTGAGGTACTCGCCGGCGAGAACTTCGGTCCGGTGCTCGTCTTGGGCGCTCCCTTCCACCTGGAGCTGCCGGTTCGCGGCCTCCAGCGCGTCGACCGGTCGCTCGGCGACCGCAGTGCCGAGGCTGATGCTCACCGGATACCGGTTCCCGATCGACTCCTGAAGCGCCGCGTGGGCCGCGCCGTCCACGCCGTTCGTCACGGCGATCATGTTGTCGAAGCGCGTGAAGAAGACGTACGCGTCGCGGTGGCCGACGAACTGGGCGATGTCGGCGAAGAGCCGCGATTGGAGCGCTTGGAGGTCCATCTCCCGACGCGGCTCGGGCGTCGTCGTCCACGGACCGTAGTTATCGATCTGGACGAGGGTCACCTGGGTCGTCGTCACAGTAGCAATCGGTACGAAGCCCCGCCGCTTTACCCTTCCGTTATCCCGAAGGTGAAACCGGTACCGGATGTGGGAATCCATAGTCGGAGTCGCTCCCAACACCCGCCCCGCAACCTCTACGGCCGTGGCGCCCCGACGGAAGGCATGGCATTCAGCGGCGCCGTCCTCGACGTGGACGGCACGGTCGTGCGAGGCAACGATCCGATCCCCGGCGCTCCGGCCGGCTACCGACGCCTCCGAGCGGCGGGCATCGAGACGCTGTTCGTCTCGAACAACCCGACGAAGGCCCCGCCTGCGTACGTCGACCGACTCGGTGCCGCTGGGTACGACGTCGATGTCGACCGCGTGTTCACGGCCGGAACGGTGACGACGCGGTATCTCAGCGACCACCACGCCGACGACGAACTGCTGTGTATCGGCGAGGACGGCCTGCTCGACCAGTTCACGGAGGCCGGACTCTCGACGACCGACGACGTCGACGCGGCCGACGCTCTCGTCGTCTCCATCGATCGCGAGTTCGACTACGAGGACCTCTGTACAGCGCTGTGGACGCTGGAACGGGGGGTTCCGTTCATCGGGACCGACCCCGACGTGGTCATCCCGGCCCCCGAGCGCGACGTGCCCGGGTCCGGCGCGGTGATCGACGCCGTCGCCGGCGTCGCCGAGCGTGAGCCCGACGTCGTCCTGGGCAAGCCGTCGGACCCCGCGATAGAGATGGTACGCGAGCGACTCCCCTATCCGCCGGAGGAGTGTCTCGTCGTCGGTGACCGCCTGAACACCGACATCGCACTCGGCGAGCGTGCCGGGATGACGACCGTCCTCGTCAGGTCCGGCGTGACCGACGACGACCGTCTCGCCGCCGCCGACGTCACCCCCGACTACGTGCTCGACGACCTCGGCGACATCGACCGCGTCATCGACTGAAGGGACCGACGCTCAGCCATCGGTCGCGCTCGCCACTTCCGCCCCGTGGCTAAGGTTTATATGTAACAGTCGCTTCCCGTCGCGTATGGGTGGCGTTGACACGCACGAGGCGGCGACGGGAGACGACGACGAGGACCCGGAGCAACCCGTCCACGTGATCGAGGGCCATGCAGTCCAGTTCAACGAGTACCGATACTGACCGCCGACGCGATTTCCGGCCGGTGTCGGGACCGTTAAGTGTTCGTCCCGGGTAGCCGAGGGTGTGATACGGAGGCTCCGACGTGCGGGTATCTTCGCCGCCGTGGCCGCGCTCGCGGCTCTCGCGCCGACGCTCGGCGACGCCGCGGTCGTGCCGTTCCTCGCCGTCGCCAGCCTCGCTTTCTTCGGGATTCGTGACGGCGAATGGTTCGAGACGCTCGCACTGCCGGGCGACCGCGAGGAGGAGCGTCTCTACGGGTTCGTCGCCTTCTCGGTCGCCGCCGCCGGCCTCGCGCTGTTCGCTTCCCTCCCCCGTGCTCCGCTCCCCTACCAGGCGTTCGCCGCGGCGGCGCTCGCCGTCGGTGGCGGGCGACTGGGCCGAGCGCTCGTCGCTCGCCGGTCGACCGACGAGTTCTCGCTCGTCGCCGGCTACGTCGGGGTCGGCACGCTCGCGGCGCTCGTCGGGCAGGTTGCGGTGCTGCTGCAAGTCGAGATGCTCGGTGCCGACGGCGGACTCTCCCTCGGCGGCAGCCTCCCTGCCCCGAGCACCGACCTCGTCGGCGTGTCGTCGTCGCTCACGACCGGCCTCCCCGACCTCGTCTTCTTCGCGTCCGTGGCCGCCCTGACCGCCGCGCTCGTGCGGTCGCTGGTGTTCGACCGCGACGCGCACATCACGATGATCCTCGTCGCGTTCGCGGTCTGGGGATTCGTCGCGCTCGACCCGACCGTCACCGTTCCCCTCATCGTGTTTGGTCTCGGCGTGACCGTCGCGCTCGGGTACATCTCCTTCGCGCTCGGCACCGCCTCGGTCCCCGGCATGCTGACGGGCGTACTCTCGGCGCTGCTCGCCGTCGTGCTCGGCGGCGTCGGCTGGTTCCTCACGCTGATGGCCTTCTACGCGGTCGGCGGTCTCGCCTCGAAATACCGCTTCGACGAGAAGGCCGACCGCGGCGTGGCCCAGGAGAACGAAGGCGCCCGTGGTACCGGAAACGTCCTCGCGAACTCCGCGGTCGCACTCGTCGCCCTCCTCGGGTACGCCGCGACTCCCCACCTCTCTGTTCCCGCCACCCCATTCGCGTTCGCCTTCGCGGGGGCGACCGCCACCGCGATGGCCGACACGCTCTCCTCTGAGATCGGCGGGCTGTTCGACGGACCGCGCCTCGTCACGACCCTTCGCCGGGTCGAACCCGGCACCGACGGCGCGATCACGTGGCAGGGCGAACTCGCCGGCCTCGCCGGCGCCGGTCTCGTCGGTGGCCTCGCCGCGTTCGGGATGCCCGTCGGTGGCCCCGTCGTCGGCGGGGGCGTCGTCGTGCTCGCCGGCGTCGCCGGGATGACCGCCGACAGCGTCCTCGGCGCGTCGATAGAGGGCGACCGCGTCGGGAATCAGGTCGTGAACTTCCTCGCGACACTCTCGGGAGCGGCGGTCGCGGTCGTGCTCGGGGTGGCGCTGGCGTGACGTATTCGCCCGAGGGCGGTCGCGGCGAGTCCCGCCCGTCCGACGGACCTCCCGTCGAGGCCGACGAGAGACCCGCCGCTTCTGACGATGGGCGGCCCGCTCCCGACCCGCGCGTCCGCGCCGCCCGCCCGACGGACGCCGGCAGAATCCGGGACCTGCAGTCGTTCCTCCGGCAGCCGAACCCGGACCTCTTGGAGTACGGGCTCGCGGTCGGGTCAGCGCTCGTGAGCGCCGCCGACGGGCGGGCCGTCGGCTATCTACTGCCGGTCGACGCTCCGAATCGACCGGGAGTCCACCTGGCGGAACTCGTCGTCGATCCCGACTACCGTCGCGAGGGGCGCGCTCACGGTCTCCTCTCGGCCGTGCTCGCGGACGCGACCGGCCCCGTGACGCTGCAGGCGCACCCGGACAACGACGGGGCGCTCGCGCTGTACGACGAGGTCGGGTTCGCGGTCGTCGACCGGCGCGCCGACGCGTACCCCGACGGCGACGCGCTCGTGTTGCGCCGGGAGTAACCGCGCGCCTCCCGGAACTGGAACAGACAAAAGGCCTATTCGAGCCCCGCACGTCGACCGAGACATGAGCGATGCCGACGCGATCCGGGACGCGAGCGAGGGCGCAGCCGAGCCTATCGAGGTCGACTTCGGCGAGGACGGTCTCGTCCCCGCGGTCGCCCAGGACGCCGACTCCGGCGAGGTGCTGATGCTCGCGTACGTCTCGCCGGAGGCGCTCGAGCGCACCCGCGAGACGGGCGAGGCGCACTACTACTCCCGGTCGCGCGACGAACTGTGGCACAAGGGCGGCTCCTCCGGACACACGCAGGCGGTCCGTGAGGTGCGCGTCGACTGCGACGCCGACACCCTCCTGTACCTCGTCGACCAGAACGTCGGAGCGTGCCACACGGGACACCGGTCGTGTTTCCACCGGACTATCGACGGCGAAACGGTCGGTGAGCGCGTCTTCGACCCGGACGAGGTGTACTGAATGGGCGACACGGCGGGACGCGGCGCGGCGACCGATTCCGACCCTGTCGCCGAGGCCGGCGAGGCGGCCGCGAGGCTACGCGAGCACTACGACGAGCTCCGCCGGATCGAGACTCGGATCGCCGACCTCGGCCGCGACCGCGTCGAGGCCGCGGCGGACACGTACCGCCGCGCGCACCGCATCATCGAGCAGTACGAGGACGACGCGGTCGGCAGCGGGGACTTCGCGGCCTACGTCCAGTTCGAAGGCGAGTTCGCCAACGCGGTCGACGTCGACGACGATGCGCTCGCAGCCGACGCGTTCGCGGCCGCCGACGAGGCCGTCGACAAGAAGCGGCTCTCCGAGCGCGACATCGAGGCGGCGCGCGAGGCGCTCGAGCCCGCCGGTGAGTACGTCGACCTGCTCACAGACCGCGACGACGCGCTCGACGACTACCGGGCCGCGCGCAAGGCCACCCGCGAGGCTCGGAAGTCCCTCGACGCACGGCTCGACGAGCTCCGCGAGGTCGCAGCGATGGCGGACGCTGACCTCGACGCGGACGTCGCCCGCCTCCGCGACCCGATTGCGGAGTACAACGAAGCCGTCCGCGAATCGTTCGACGAGTTTTATAAGTCGGCGTCGGCCCGCGACGCCTTCGCCTTCCTCGACCGTGCGGACGCGACGCCGTTCGTCGACGTCACCGTACCGCCGACGGACTTGGCCGAGTACGTCGCGGAGTACGGCGCCGGCGAGGAGCCGCTTCCGACCCTCTTGGAGTACGCGGACTACTCAAACTCCAAGCTTGAACACTACGTCGACGACCCCGGCGCGCTCCGGACCGCCGTCGCGGTCCACCGGACCTACATCGAGCGGCTCGACGGCGAGCCGCTGACGCTGGACTGGCCGCCCGCCGGGGGCGACGAACTCGCCTACGAGATCGACGAACTGATCCCGCTGGTCTCGCGGGTCGCAGACGACGAGACGGTCGCGACACTGCGAGCGGTTCGCGACCGCACGCGCGACGACGAGTACGAGCGGCTCCGTCGCGCCGCCGAGGTGCGCGACGCCCTCGACGAGCCGGAGTTGGAACTGGTGCGAACGGGCGCCATCGACGACCGGGTGCGCGAGGCCGAGCGCACTCGCGAGACCGTCGCGGCCGTGCTGGCGGAGACGGAGCGGTAGCGGCGGTTATATATCACGCGAGGGAGTCGCGTCCTTTCAAGAGCCGCGGGCGCTGACGTGGTGACATGACTCGATTCGACGCCGCGACCGAGGCGGAGCGGCTGAAGCTGTTCGCGGACGCGGCGGCCGCTCACCGCGCCCGTTCGAGCGACGTGATGACCGTCGATGTCGACCCCGACAGCGACGTCACCGGGGGCGGCGAGGTGGCGCCGTGGATCCAGCTCGCCGGCACGGAACTCGTCTTGGACTGCACCGACGACGAGCTGGATCGTTTAAAAGATCTTCTGGGCGAGTTCCCCGAGTTTCGCATCGACGAACTCGTGAGTCCGGAGGAGGCCGAGGGGACGAACGCGGTCGTCACCGCCCGTTCCGACGCGAACCGCGTGGCGGGATTCATGGAGCGCGCGTTCCGCGAGGTGTACGGGCTCGACGAGGAGTACCGGGCGTGGGTGACGACGGTATAAATTGGACAGCGAGGTTATCGTCGGTCGTTTATAGTCTACCGTCGGCGACAGAGCGAAGGATCCAAAGCTCCAGTCGACTCCGATTGATGGGCTCGCTGTGCTCCTCAGTCGCTCGCGTCGCTCACTCCCTCCGGTGCTTTCGTCGCCCGTTTTCCCGGAGCCGACTGCCCCTTTGATTCCAGCCGCACAGCACCACAACCACGGCCTCACGCCTCCCCAACCTCGTCAGTCGTCCTTCGCGTTGCTCCGGACGACTGACTCCCTCGCGGACACCTCGCGGTCTCCGCCAGCGACCGCTCGGAGGCGCGCCACCGCTTCGGCCGATTATACGTTGACGACGCCGACGAGCGCGTTGACATCTACCTCTGGGTCGCTCACGACACACTTACTTTCCGCGGCGCGTTTGACCCGATAGACAGTCGCCTCGTGTGCCGTGGGACGGGGGCGACGCCGACCACCATGCAACAGTACCTCGATCTCGTCGACGACACTCTGTCGACGGGCACCTACAAGCCGAACCGGACCGGTGTCGACACGATCGCGTCGTTCAGCGGGCAGTACACCGTCGACCTCGCGGAGGGGTTCCCGCTCCTCACCACGAAGAAGATGGACGGCTACCGCTGGAACTCGCTCATCCACGAGGTGCTCTGGTACCTCTCCGGCGAGGAACACGTCGAAAATCTCCGCGAGGAGACGAAGATATGGGACGCGTGGGCCGACGAGGAGGGACGTCTCGACACCGCCTACGGTCGATTTTGGCGTCGGTTCCCGGTCCCGGAGGCGGACGCCGCGTTGCCCGGCGAGACGTGGCCCGACGACGCCCACCGCTGGGTGACCGTCGAGAAGGGCCCCGACGGGACCGAGCGTCGGACGTTCGACCAGATCCAGTACGTGCTCGACACGCTCGAAGAGAACCCGCGCTCGCGACGGATGGTCGTCAACGCGTGGCACCCCGCCAACGCCGCGACCTCCACGCTCCCGCCGTGTCACTACACGTTCGTGGTGAACGTGCAGGACGGTCGACTGAACCTCCACCTCACGCAGCGGTCGGGCGACATCGCGCTCGGCGTGCCGTTCAACATCGCCGCGTACGCCCTGCTCGCGAACGCGCTCGCGCAACGGACGGGGTTCGAGGTGGGCGAGTTCGGCCACACTGTCGTCGACGCGCACGTCTACTGCGGCCGCGGCGAGCGCGGGAAGTGGTACGCGAACAACCTTCCGTACGTACAGGAGCGGCTCGCGAGCGCCGAGAGCAAGGTGGACTACCTCGACGTGAAGAGCTGGGTCGAGCGAACCGCCCCCGACGAGACGTCCGGCGAGGAGGGGTACGACCACGTCCCCGGCCTACTCGAACAGCTATCGCGCGAGCCGCGCGAGCGTCCCCGCATCGAGATCGCCGACGTCCCGCTGGACGAACTGACGTACGAGGACGTCCGACTCGTCGACTACGACTCCGCGGACGGCCTCTCGTTCGCGGTCGCGGAGTGATGACCGACGGCTCGTCCCCGGGCGGTTCGTCTCCCGTCGACCTCGTTATTGTCGCCGCCGTCGCCGAGAATGGCGTCATCGGCGACGAGGGCGAGATGCCGTGGCACCACCCGGCCGATCTCGCGCACTTCAAACGACTCACGACCGGCCATCCCGTGATCGTCGGCCGGACGACCTACGAGAGCATCGCCGCCGGAGTCGGGGGACCGCTCCCCGACCGCACCAACATCGTGTTGACGACACGAGACCTCGACCTCCCCGAGGGGGCCGTCGCCGCGAACGACGTCGAGGAGGCGATCGCGCTCGCCGCCGCAGACGCCGACGACCGCGGCGTCAGCGAGGCGTACGTGATCGGTGGCGCCGCCGTCTACGAGCAGTTCCTCGACCGCGCAGACCGGATGGTGTTGACGGAGATTCCCGGGCGACCCACTGGCGACACGCGCTTTCCGGAGTGGGACGCCGACACGTGGCGGGAGGTCGACCGCGAGGTCGCCGCGAACGCCGAGACAGAGGACGCGGAGGGCGACGACGCCATCGCGTTCGTCACCTACGAGCGCACGTCCGAGTGAGCAGCGGGCGCGCTCGCCGCGCTCGTCACCCCCGACGCCGCTCAGTTTCGGAGCGCCTCGACCGGACGCTCGTTTGCCGCCTTCCATGCAGGATAGGCGCCGCTGACGAGTCCCACGCCAACGCCGAAGCCCAGCGCGAGGAGGAGGTAGTACCCGTTCGTCGGGTCGAGCGCCAGCGCGGCGTCGACCTCCTCGGTGGCGACGACGAGTCCGGCGACGAGCGCGACGGTGAGGAGGGTTCCGGCGGCGGCCCCGGCCGCGCCGATCAGACCGGCCTCCGCGAGCAGCACTCGTAACACGTCGCGGCGGGTCACGCCGACCGCGCGCATCACGCCGATCTCTTGGCGGCGCTCGACGGTGCTCATCAGCATCACGTTGAGGATCGATACGCCTGCGACGACGAGCGAGATGGCGCCCAGACCGAGGAGGAACGTGCTGAGCAGTCCGAAGAACTCGTTGATCTCGTCGACGATCGCGGCAAGTTCGAACAGATCGACGCGCTCCTCGCGGGCGTTCACCTGCTCGCGGATGTCGTCGGCCGCGACCCGCGCTGCCTCGCCCGAGTCGGCGACGACGAGGACCTGTCCGTACCCGTCGGCGACGAACGCGGACTCGGGGAGGAGGACGGCGTCGTCCGGGGCCACGGGGCTGAACGTCTCGCTCTCGACGAGCACCGCGACCACCCGGACCTGTCTCCCGGCGATCCCGACGGTGTCGCCGGCGCTGATACCGAGGTCCGCCGCGACGCCCGCGCCGACGATCGCGCCCTGTCGATGGCGCTCGGGGAGCCGTCCCTCCGCGGCCTCGAACGCGAGCGCCGGCTCCTCGACCCCGTAGACGGTCGCGAACTGCTGGGCGTTTTGGGTGGAGACGATCGCGTTGTCGGAGTACAGAGGGACGACCGCCGGCCCGTCGACGGCGCGCCGAATGTCGGCCACGTCCGCCTCCGAGAGCGATTCGACGCCGGCGTCTGCGTTCGGCGAGACCACGACCTGCGTGCCGATGTCTCCGATGGCGTCGGCGGCGCCGAGCGCCAGCACGTTGCCGAAGATACCGAGCGCCGCGACCGCGAGGACGCCGATGCACACACCGAGCACCGCGAGGGCGGTCCGAACCCGGTTCCGCCGAAGGTTCCGTGCGGCCATCGAGACCGCGGGCCGCCACCCGCGCAACCGCCCGCCGAACCTCGACCGCGCCGGCGCCTCGTCTCGACTCATCCGTCCTCCGCGGTCGCCGGTCCGGTGCGACGGCGCGGAGCGGGACTCCCCTCGTTGCGCACCGAGTCGGGTTCTTCCGGGACCCCGCCGACGAGCACGCCGTCGGTGAGTTCGACCACCCGGTCGGCGTACTCCTCGACGAGCGGGTCGTGCGTCACCGCCACGACCGCGACCCCCTCCGATTTCACTCGCTCGAACTCGGCGAGGATCGATTCGCCCGTCTCCGTGTCCAGGTTCCCCGTCGGCTCGTCGGCGAGGAGCACCGCCGGCTCGTTGATCAGCGACCGGGCGATGGCAACCCGTTGTTTCTGCCCGCCAGACAGCTCCGAGGGGTCGTGGTCGAGCCGGTCGCCGAGGCCGAAGCGAGTGAGGAGGTCGGCGGCGCGGTCGCTCGCGTCGCCGGGGTCGAACGCAGTGGGGAGCGAGACGTTCTCGACCGCCGTCAGCGTCGGCAACAGATGGAAGTCCTGGAAGACGAACCCGATTGACTCCTTCCGCGCCCTCGTACGCTCGGTGATAGAGAGGTCGGTCACGTCCGTCCCGTCGAGGATCCGCTGTCCCTCGGTGGGGTCGTCGAGCAACCCGAGTACGTTCAACAGCGTCGACTTCCCCGAGCCGCTCGGCCCGACGACAGCGACGAACTCGCCCGGTTTCACCGCGAAGTCGACGTCGTCGAGCGCGACGACCGGCTCCGCGCCCCCGCCGGGATAGCGCTTCGTCACGCCGCGAAGTTCGACGCTATACATCGCGGCGACGCACCACGCCACCGACGACGGCGAGGCCGGCGGCGCCGACGAGGCCTATCGTCCCGATCACACCGAGCGTCCCGAACACGCCGCCCGATCCGGAGCCGCCGTCGCTCCCTCCGTCCGCGTCGGGGAGCGCCACCGTGTCGGTCTCGACGTACCGAACGCCGCGCTCGGTGTACGCGATCCGGACCGGGACCTCGTCGGCGACCGACGCGTTCACCGAGGTACGCAGGTCGAAGGCGACGAAGTCGCCGGCGCCGACCGACCCGACGAAGTACTCTCTCCCGCCCGGAGTCGGCGCGACGCCCGGCGCCTCCCCGACGGAGACGACGACGCCATCCAGCGTACCGCTCCCCGAGTTACCGAGGTTGGCGTCGATGCGTACCGTGCCGTCCTCGGCCGTCTCGACCGTCGCGTCCGTGATCGTCGGCGCCGCCTCGTGTGCCGGGTACTGGAGCGTCGACGTCGCCGTGCGCTCAGCGCCGGCGCCCGCTTGCGCGTCGAGTCCAGACCGGAACGTCGCCGTGAACGTCACCGCGGAGCGCCGGTCGAGCGGACCGAGGTCGACGACGACTTCGCGCTCCTCGCCGGGCGCCACGTCCTCGACGACGTACGGGCCGGCCGCGAACCCGCTGGCTGCGGTCGAGTCGGCTCCGTCCTCGCTGTCGGCACCACCTTCGGCACCCGCGATCGGTTCACCGACCGCGGTCAGGCTCACGCGGTCCGCGGTGGTGGTCCCCGTGTTGACTACGGTGACCGCCACCGGGGAATCGGCGGCTTGCACGACCTCCTCGGCGTCCTCGCCTGTGTCGAGTCCGCCGCCACCGCCGCCGAAGAGGCCCTGAATGCCGCCGACGTCGATGCCACCGGCGTTCTGCCCCTCATCCTCGTTTTGGAGGTCTCCGGGCGCGAGCCCACGGGTTCGGAGGTCGAGCGTCACCTCTGCGGGCTGGACGTCGACGACGACGTCGCGCGTCACGGTGACGGTCTCCGGCTCCTCGTCGTCTCCGACCGCCTCTCCCTCCGCGACGACTTCGACGGTGAGCCGCCGTTCACCCGGCTCGTCGAACCGCGTCCACAACTCGACCTCGAGCGCGTCGCCGGGTGAGAGCGCTCCGACGGCGGTCGCCTCGTCCAGCGGCTTCGCGTCATCGTCCGCGTCCGGGTCGAACACGCTGACGCTCGTCACGTCGGCGGCGTCGGGACTCCCGCCGGAGTTCGAGACGCTGACGTTCAGCGCCGTGCGTTCGCCGACGACGGGTTCGGTCGAACCGGGCTCGACCGCATCGATCCCGATCCGAGCGTCGGGGACGGCCGCGACTCCGCCGATGGCCGCGAACAGCATGAGGAGGGCGAGCAGCGCGGCCGTCGTTCGTGAAAGAATCAATGTCGACCCTGTTAGGGGAGCGATTGACATATATCCGTCGTAGCCGAGGGTCACGGACTCCTCCGGTCGCACGCCGTCGTCGCGGGCTCGCGTCAACGCGACGCGGGTAAAGCGGCCGGGTCGTCACTCGCACGTACCGGTTACGGATGCTTTTTCAACCGCCCGACGTAAGAAGGGGTAATGAACCGACGCGACACAGCGAGAGCGGGTGATCGGCGATGATGGGCAACAACGACCAGCAGGCGTACGACCGCGGAACGTCGCTGTTCTCGCCCGACGGACGCATCTACCAGGTCGAGTACGCCCGCGAGGCGGTCTCGCGCGGCGCGCCGAGCGTGGGGATTCGCACCGCGGAGGGCGTCGTGTTCGTCGCGATGTCCCGCGCCTCCTCCACGCTGATGGAGGCCGAGAGCATCGAGAAGCTCCACAAGCTCGACGACCACCTCGGCACCGCGAGCGCGGGCCACGTCGCCGACGCGCGACAGCTCATCGACCTCGCCCGCCGGCAGTCGCAGGGGAACCGCCTGCGCTACGGCGAGCCGGTCGGCGTCGAGGCGCTGACGAAGACGATCACGGACCACATCCAGGAGAACACCCAGCGCGGCGGAACGCGCCCGTACGGCGCCGCGCTCCTGATCGGCGGCATCGAGGACGGCGAGCCGCGCCTGTTCGCCGCCGACCCCTCCGGCACGCCGAACGAGTGGAAGGCGACCGTCATCGGCGGCGGCCGGCAGGACATCCAGGGCCTCCTGGAGGAGAAGTGGACCGACGACCTCTCCGTGACCGCCGGCATCGAACTCGGTCTCGCGGCGCTCGCGGCCCACGAGGACGAGTTCGAACCCGCCGACGTCGCCGTCGCGACGATCACCGAGGCCGACGGGTACCAGACCGTCCCCGCCGCCGAGGTCGAAGCGGCGTTCGAGGCGGCCGGGGTGGCCGCTGACGAGGACGAGGAAGAGGAATCCGACGTCGACGCGGACGACGAAGAGTAACGCGGCTCCATCGACCGATCGCTTTTCTCGCGCGCCATCGAACGCGGGGTATGGCACGCATCGCCGACCTCGTCGCCTACCCGCTGAAGTCGAACGACGGCGTCGGCCTCGATTGCGCGGAGATCGGCCCGACGGGCGCGCTCCGTGGGGACCGCACGTACGCGCTCGTCGAGGCGGGCGTCGACCCGGACGAGGCCTCCGTGGGCGCGAACGGCGGCTACGTCAACGGGAAGAGCGAGCCTGCGCTCCACCGGCTCCGCGCGAGCTACGAACTGGCCGACCCGGCAGACGCGACGCCGACCGCGGTGACTCTCACGCGGCCGGGGCGCCCGGAAACGGGGGCCGCGGCGGACGAGCATCGGTTCGCGCTCCCCGAGGACGGCGACGCGCTGGCGGCGTGGGTCGGCGACTACCTCGGCTACGACGTCGATCTGGTCCGCGAGCCGGACGGCGGACTTCCGGACGACCGGGTCGCTCACGGCCCGACGGTCGTCTCGCGCGCCACGCTGGAGACCGTCGCCGGCTGGTTCGACGCGGTCGCTGACGCGACGGAGATGCGACGACGACTCCGTCCGAACGTGGTCGTCGACGACTGTCCCGCGTTCTGGGAGGATCGCCTGTTCGCCGACCGCGGCGAGGCGGTCCGATTCTCCGCGGGCGGTGCCGAACTGCTCGGCGTCAACCCCTGTCAGCGCTGCGTCGTCCCGTCACGACACCCGGAGACGGGCGACGAACTCGACGGCTTCCGTGAGACGTTTATAAAGAACCGCCGCGCGACGCTCCCCGACTGGACCGAGAGCGACCGCTTCGACCACGACTTCCGGCTGATGGTGAACACCGTCGTCCCGGAAGCGGAGTGGGGAGCGCGCCTCGCGGTCGGTGATCGCGTGACCGTCGAGGGCATCGAGGCGCTCGACGGAGCACTGTACTGACTGGTCGGGAGACCATATTGTCCTGCCTGGGTAGGGGATCGAATTCGAAAATCTGCGCGCGCGACTCGCGGCGATTACCGGCCGCCGTCGGTCATCGCGACCGGCTCTTCCTCGGCGGCGTTGGTCGCGGCGTCGCTCCCGTCGCCGCTCGACTCTTCGATGCTCGCGGTATCGGGCGTCGTCTCGCCGACGCCGAAGTGGTTCCAGAGCGTGACGCCGGCGACCGCGTAGGCGACGAGGTCGTAGTGGACGGCACCTTCGAAGGCCGTGAACGCGGCGAGCGTACTGTAGCCGAAGAGGGCGACGACACCGCCCACGAACGCGCTCTCGCTCGTGAACCGACCAGCCGCCGCGCCCGCGACGGACCGCTTGATCATCGGCCCGCAGGCGACGAGGAAGGCGACGCCCGAGAGCGCCCCCAGGTTGACGAAGAAGTGCGTCGACACCCGCGAGTCGAGGATCGACTGGAGGTACTGGACCGTGACCGGGTCGTAGAACAGCCACTCGATCCGCGTGGGGTAGAGGACGGCGATGTACGGCGTCGCCACCATCAGCCCGAACAGCACGGCGACGGCGACTCGGGCGGAGGCGAACTGCGCCGCGCGGCGGACTTCGAACGCCGCGTCTCCCGGCGCGACCACGAGGCCGCAGGACTCCAGCACGCCCCTGAGGTCGTCGCGCGAGACCTCCGGGTCGTGGTGAATCCCGACTGTCCCGTTCCGATTCGTCACCGAGGCGGCGCTGACTCCGTCGTGATCGGCGAGAACAGTTTCCAGCAGCTCCTCGCGGTGATCCGTGTCGATCCCGTCCACCGAGAAGGTGTCGTGGACGTGCGGCTCGGGCACCCGAGAGGTCCGCGGCCCCGCGTCGGATCTCGTCGTGCCTCGACGGTCGCTCGCCGGGACCTCCAGTCCCCGCTCGCGAGCCACGGCGTCGAGCCGCGACGAACGCCCGTGGTGGTCGTCTAGCATGCCAATACCCTACGTCCGCATCAGCATGAAACTTCCCCCGGTGCCCCCCATGAGCGCGACGAGACCGCTACGCAGGTCGGTCGCGAAGCCCGTACCCGTCGAACGAGTTGAGAAGTCACAGGCGTTCGGCCGACCGGGACGGCACGGATCAGACGTTGACCGACTCATTGTACGAGGTGACGATCATCTGTCCCTTCCGCGTGAGCGCCGCGCCCGACTCCCCGTCGACGACGAGGCCTTCCTCGCGAAGTGTGTCGAGGATCATCGACGTCTGCGTGACGTCGCCCGTGACCACCTCGGCGATGTTCGCCGATCCGCCGGCCGAGTATATCGACACGAGGACCTCCAACTGCTCTTCGGTCGGGTCGAACGACTCGAGGTCCTTCATCGCCTCGTCGTACTCCTGTTTGATGTATCGCCCGAGCACGTTCAGCGCGCGTCCGTTCGGGACGGTCGCGATCGACGTGACGGTCTGTCCGTCGACGATGTGACGGAACACGATCGACGGGCGTCGCGTCCCCGCCAGCGTTCGGGAGGTTCGTTCGTAGTCGATCACGGCGGAGAGGTCGACCGTGAAGGGGTCGGGACAGTCGTCGAACTCGATGGCGCCGGGCAAGAGCGCGATCGACGCTGTGTGGTCCGCGGCCTCCGTGACACGACCGCCGACCTGCGCCGGGTGCCGAACCGTGACGGTCACGTCGTGTAACAGGGCCTTGAACAGCAGGCGGGTGAACTGCTCCATATCGTCCGGTTCTCCCTCGACGAGGGCCGTCCGTCGGTTGCCCTGTCGTTCGTACGCGAGGGTGACGCTGTTGCTGAAGAACGACTGGAGGTCACCTGGGACCGTGCCGACGACCACGTCGAACACCTCGGAGAGCGGGACGGTCGTCTTCCCGTTGTCCGTCGCGAGCACGAGCCGGCGTTGGCTCAAGAGCACTCGCCCCGTCACCGGGTTCGCGCTCTGGAAGTCCGCGGCGTGAACGCGACCGACGAAGTCGGCGATGACGGACTCTGGCATCGGACCACACTACACGCCGTTCGCTATTTACTGTTACCGACGAGGTATCAATAGCGATACCCATCTGTGAGGCTCACGCCGGGTGCGCGGGCGAACGGATCCGGTGTCCCTACCGCCCCTCGGCGTGTCGATCGCACCGTCGCAAAAGGCGAGGAACAGCAAAGCCTAATGAGGAGGGCGTTAAACCAGCAGGTGATGCCAACAGTAGAATACCTTAACTACGACGTGCTCGACGACCACGGTTGGTCGATGGACGACGACGACCTCTTCGAGTCGGCCGCAGACGCCGATCTCGACGAGGAAGACTACGGTACTCTCGACGTAAACCAGGGCGAGTACATTCTCGAATCCGCCGAGGCCCAGGGCTACGACTGGCCCTTCTCGTGCCGCGCCGGTGCGTGCGCGAACTGCGCCGCCATCGTGAAGGAAGGCGACATCGAGATGGACATGCAGCAGATCCTCTCCGACGAGGAAGTCGAAGAGAAGAACGTTCGCCTGACCTGCATCGGTAGCCCGGAGACCGACGAGGTCAAGATCGTTTACAACGCGAAACACCTCGACTACCTGCAGAACCGCGTCATCTAAGACACGGCTCCATGGGCTGACCCATGGTCCGATAACCCGATTTCTGTCGCGTTACAGACGTCTACAGCACTCTCTCTGTTTATCCCTTGATTCGGGAACACGTCGAACCGACGTGTGTCGCGGCGTACTCCCGTCGGTTCACTTGCTGCGTACTCGTACCGCTACGACCGTGGACCCGTCGTTTATCCCAAAGATCGAGTTCGCAGCACGCCCGGACGCTTGCGAGTTGGATTCACGGGCGCGATAACCGACGGCGCGGACGCTATCGAACGCCGCCGACCGGGTGAGGATCGTCGGGCTCACCCGTGAAACCGGGACAGCGACGTGACGTACGGCAGTCGGTTGAGCATCCGTATCGCGACCGGCAGCCCGACGACCGTGATCGCCAGGAACGACGCGACGTTCGCCCACAGCAGGCTCAGCCACCAGCCGACGAACACGAACCACAGCGCGCGAACCAGGAGGGACCGTCGTGTCGTTGCTTGAGGTAGATCCTCAGGCGGTACATCCGCATCGTCGAACTCAGCCGTCCCCGAATCGCTCGGACGGAGACAACTGCGAACCGCGGCGTCCGCGACCGCGAAGAAGACTGCCACTTCACCCGGCAAGGGGCTTTCTCCCCGCGGCTATCCACGCGAATATCGCCCGTATCGCTGCGCCGATCGAGGTGGGCCTCGTGTATACGGCCCCGGTCGGGGTACAGTCCCCAGGCCTGCGATCGGGCAGCCCAGCGGGCCGCGAGCGCCGTCGCCGAGGGAAACGATCCGTTCAGAGGCCGATCTGCTTCGTTTCGCCGTTGTTTTTTCGTTCGTCATGTCGTGTGCTTGCCCCCCAGTTGACTTTCAACGGCCTCGTCGAAACCCTCGTTCGGCGGGTTGATTCCGCGGCTGGCCGAATACGGCGACATGTTCAAAAGCTAAGATGGCAAACTGAATTCAGGCGTTCGAAACAGTCACAACACGTTATGAGAGCCGCAGTCGCAGATAATCGAGGGGGGAGAGCAGGGACTGATCGACTCTCCTACGTATCGTTCGCGCCGCCGCCTACCAGGCCGACCACGCCGTCAGACTCTCGTCGCGGGCGTACACTCGCTTGCAGTCCTTCGCGTACGCGAAGTCGCCGTCGTGGTCCAGCTTCTCGTGGCGGTACTCGGGGGCGTCCTCGCGGATCTGGACGCCTTCGACGACGAACTCCTCGTCACCGAACTCGACGGTCTCGCCGACGGTGAACTCGTAGTCGCCGGGGACGTTCACCCGGATCGAGCGCGTCTCGTCCGCGTTCCCGTCCTTCGGGTGCAGCGTGACCGGGACGGTGACGTTGTCGACCGCGCGGGTCCACAGCGTCTCGACCGTCTCGATGTCGGCCTCTTCGACGCGCTGCTCGGGGCCGACTTCGATATCGGTCACCCGCACCTGCATCAGCGCGTCGGGAGTGTCGACGACGAACTCCTCGCCGGTCGCGACGTAGGTGTCCGCGGGCACGTCCATCCGGGTGCTGAACGACTCGCCGTCCTGCGAAACGACGATCTTCAGCTCGACGGTGTCCTCCTCCGGAATCTCGGTCTTGTACGTGTGGTCGCAGTCGGTACAGCGGACGGTCGCCTGGCCGCCGGGTCGCAACACTTCGTGGACGGTCTCCTCGCCCGGCGAGCACGACGGGCAAGCGAGACCGACTCGGTCTCCTGTTTCGGTCATTACGGCGTCGTATCCGCCGCTCGCGTAAATATCCGCCCCTGTGGCCGCGGTGCGTCACTCGGTCGCGTGGGGGTCGTATCGGCGAGTTCGTCGCCGCCCGGCGAGCGCGAGTCCGTCGCCGCCCGAGTAAGGAAACTGGTTTACCGGTGTCAGGGAAACGGACGCCCATGATCGTACCCGGATCCAGCTCACAGCTGCTCGCGGCCGCGCTCGCCGAGGAGACGGGCCGGCCGCTGGCGACGCCGACCTACGACCGGTTCCCGGACGGCGAGACGCTCGCAGCGGTGCCCGACTTCGACGGGAACGAGGCGGTCGTCGTCGCCACAACCGACTCCGACGCGGCGTGGGTCGAACTGCTCCAGCTTCAAGACGCCGTGCGCGAGGCCGGCGCAGAGCGCGTGACGACCGTGATTCCCTACATGGGCTACGCCAGACAAGACGAGTCGTTCGGCGACGGCCAGCCGGTCTCGGCGCGGGCGATGGCGCGGGCCATCTCAACTGGAACCGACCGCGTCGTCCTCGTCAACCCCCACGAGTCGGGCGTCGCCGACTTCTACGACGTGCCCGTCGAGACGGTCGACGCTTCGAGCGTCCTCGCGGCGCCCCTGCCGGCCGACCTCGTCGAACCGCTGTTCCTCGCCCCTGACGAGGGCGCGATCGGTATCGCCGAGACGGTCCGAGATTCGTACGGCGCGGGCGAGACGGACTACTTCGAGAAGCACCGCGACCGCGAGACGGGCGCCGTTACGGTATCGCCGTCCGACGCCGACGCCTCGGGTCGGGACGTCGTCGTCGTCGACGACATCATCGCCACCGGCTCGACGATGAGCGAGTCGATCACCGTGCTGACAGACCGCGGCGCGGCGCGGGTGTTCGCAGCCTGCGTCCACCCCATGCTCGCCGCCAACGCCGTGACGAAGCTCCGCGCCGCCGGCGTCGCTCGTATCGTCGGCAGCGACACCATCGAGCGCGGCTGTAGCGTCGTCAGCGTCGCCGCTCCCATCGCCGACGTGCTGGAGTAGCGCCTTATTCGACGGTCCGTATCACGCGCGCCGGGTTCCCGCCGACGACCGTGCGCGCCGGCACGTCCTCCGTCACGACTGCGCCGGAGGCGATTACCGCGCCGTCGCCGACTGAAACGCCCGGATTGAGCACGGCACGCCCGCCGATCCAGACGTCGTCGCCGACGGTCACCGGGCGCCCGCGCTCGCGACCCGCCGCTCGCTCCGCGGGGTCGATCGGGTGGGTCGCCGCGTAGACGTGGACTCCCGGCCCGAGCAGACAGCGGTCGCCGAAGGCAATCCGATTCGTGTCGAGGAAGACGCAGCCGTAGTTCGCGAAGAAGCCGTCGCCGACGGCGACGTTGTAGCCGTAGTCGCAGCGGAGGGGCGGCTGGATGGTCGGATCGTCGCCGACCGTCTCGAACAGTTCCCGAAGCATCGCCTCGCGTCGGGACCCCTCGGTCTCGCTCGTCGCATTGTACCGCCGGGCGCGGTCGCGGGCGCGCTCTCGGTCGGCGACGAGCGCCGGATCGCTCGGATCGTAGCGCTCCCCGGCCAGCATCCGTTCCGTCTCGGTCGGCATAGTCGCAGTGACGGTGCCGCGGGCATAAGCGATCGGTGAGTCGGCCCGCTACCCGTGCGTGTAGCCGCGGTCGGGGAGGGGGTCGCCGTCGGCGGTCACGCCGTCCGCGGCGTCGACGACGGTCCCGACGCGGACGAGCCCGCCGGGGCAGTCCTCTCGGGCGTCATCGAGTTCGTCTTCGGGGACTGTACAGACGAGTTCGAAGTCCTCGCCGAAGTGCGCGGCCAACTCGAACCGGTCGGTCGCGTCCGCTGCGACGTCGTCGACGGCGGGGTGGACGGGGAGCCGGTCGGCGTCCAGCGCGAAGCCGACCTCGCTCGCCTCCGCGAGCTGGTGGAGCGATCGGGCGAGCCCGTCCGAGGAGTCCATCATCGCGGTCGCGCGCCCGGCGAGCGCTGTCCCGTCGGCGACGCGGGGCGTGAATCGGAAGCAGTCGTTGGCGCGCTCGACCGACGCGTCGTCCGCGCGATCGAACAGCCGGAGCGCGGCCGCCGATCGCCCCCACTCGCCGGTGACACAGAGCGCGTCGCCGGGGGTCGCGCCCGACCGCGTCACCGGGCCGTCGTCGAGGACGTCGCCGATCGCGGTCGACGCGGTCGTGAACTCGTCGTGGGTGTCGAGGTCGCCGCCGACGTACTCGGCGTCGACCGCGTCGCAGACGTCGACCGCGCCGGCGACGAACCGGTCGAGCGCGTCCGGGTCGAAGGTGGGGTCGGCATAGACGGCGACCGCTGCGGTCGCCGCCGCGCCCATCGCCGCCACGTCGGAGAGCGACGCGCCGACCGCGCGCCACCCGGCGGTGTACCGGGTCGTCCCCGGCGGGAAGTCGGTGCGCTCGTGGAGCATGTCGGTCGTGATGACGGTGTCGCCGACGACGGCGGCGTCGTCGCCTGCGTGTGGCAGGTCGGCGGCGATCCGGCGAAGCGCGTCGCGCTCGTTCACGAGCGAACGTCACGCACCGAACCCGTTTATAAGGAAGCGGTCCGCCGACAGCTTCGGCCTTGAGCCGTGGTACCAAACATCATTTAAATAGGTAAAACACATTAACGAATATTATCATTATCAATCATTATGTTTATTACCAGTGCCTCGAACGAACCGAGTGCAATGTCAGTACCAGTACACGGAAACGCGACAGCAGCACGAGACCCCGACCGACCGCTCACCAGACGACCGCCGCAACCGCCCACACGACCCGATGACAACACCTGACGACACCACGACGCCCGAGACGACCCGACCGACGGACCGAGATACGACCACCGACACGACTTCTCCCCGACAGATCCCCGGCCGCACGCCGAGAACCGAGGAAGCGGGTGCGCCGCTCGTCCCCGACCTGCGTCCGAGCCGCGGCTCGCGGTCTGACGGGGGGTCGCGATGAGCGCCGTCCCGATGGCGGGGACCGGGCGCGGGCCGCGACCGGACCCGACGACGTTCACGCGCCGCGCCGCCGACCGACACATCGCCGACGCCAACGCGGAGTGACCTCCATGAACCCGAACGAACTCGACGACGACGTCTACGCGAGAGATATCGACAACCCGGCCGGCCGGCGGCTCCGCGAGCTGTTCGCGGAGCAGGACTACACGTTCGCGCCCGGGATCTACCACGCGCTCGACGCCCGCCTCGCGGAGATGGCGGGGGTCGACGCCGCCTACATGAGCGGCTACTCGACCGTGCTCGGCCAGTTCGGCTTCCCAGACCTGGAGATGGTCACGATGACCGAGATGGTCGAGAACGCGAAGCGGATGGTCGAGGCGACGAACCTCCCGGTGATCGCCGACTGCGACACCGGCTACGGCGGCGTCCACAACGTCCGGCGCGCGGTCCGCGAGTACGAGAAGGCCGGCGTCGCCGCCGTCCACATCGAGGACCAGACCTCGCCGAAGCGCTGCGGCCACATCGCGGGCAAGCAGATCGTCTCCCGCGAGCAGGCGCGGTCGCGCTTCGAGGCGGCCGTCGACGCGAAGCAGAGCGAGGACACGGTCATCATCGCGCGGACCGACGCGTACGGCTCCGCGAACGGCGACTGGGAGGAGCACCTCGAACGCGGCCGGATCTACGCCGACGCCGGCGTCGACCTCGTCTGGCCGGAGATGCCCGACCCGTCCCGCGAGGACGCGGTCGAGTACGCCGAGACGATCCACGAGACCCACCCGGACCTCGACTTGGCGTTCAACTACTCCTCGTCGTTCGCGTGGAGCGAAGAGGAGGACCCGCTGACGTTCGCAGAGCTCGGTGATCTGGGGTACCAGTACATCTTCATCACCCTCTACGGGCTCCACTCGGGCGCCCACGCGGTGTACGAGGACCTACAGAACATCGCCGAGAACGACGAGCAGGCGCAGTTCGACTTGGAGGATCGCTACCTCGGTCACGAGACGGAGAGCCACCACGAGCTATCCTTCGTCCCGCGGTACCAGGACATCGAGGCGCGCTTCGATCCCGAGGCGTCGGCCCGGCAGGAGGAGTCCGCCGGCTTCACCGACGAGGAGAGCGACCCGATCACCGCGAGCGAGAGCGGCGACGACTGAACGAGGTGACCGCGACCCGTCGGATCCATACTCGCGCGGTCGCTTATTTTTAACTAGCAGTGGAGGCGGAGAACCGGTACCGCACCGCGGGCGAGTCCCTCTCGTCGCTCAGGCCGCGAGCGTGCTTATCCCGTTGATCTCGACGTAGCCGTAGCCGCACTCGGGGCACCGCCACTTCGTCTTCTCGCCGAGGTGGAGGGTCATCGCCGCGGTCCGGTAGAACGACTGGGTCTCTCCGCACGACGGACAGTCCACGTCCTTTTCGAGCGCCATGCCCGCGAGTCGGTCCGGCGCGGTTTTGAAGCTACTGATCCGCCGATCGTTCGACGATGAACGCCGCCCGGTGGCCGTCCAGGGGTCGGTGGTCGATTACTCATCGACCGAGCCCCATAGAACATCATTGAACTCACCGATAGCCCTTCGCCGACGGGACAGACCCCGGTGACGTCATGACTCGCGGGGAGACCGCCAACGATGGCTACGGAAAAGACGTCGATGAACTCGGCCGTGAGGCGCCGATCGAAGTCCACAACGACTACGACGCGCAGTTCGATGACAGCGGGGACTGACCGGGGCGACTCACTGTCCCCTTCTGCGGTTTTCCTCCGCAAGGGAGCGTTTCTGGACGATTCCGGCTCTGACGTTCGGTGACTTTGCGACGATAGCGATAGGGACCGATTCACGTCGAGGAGAGTCGCGTGTGCTCCAGTGAAACGCCGGCCCGAACAGGATACATTGGAAGCGTCGTTCGTCGAGGTCTTCGCTACTCCGATAGCTCGGTGAACAGCTTTTGAACGTCGACCACGTCGACGGATCCATCATCGTTGAAGTCGAACGCGTCCGGATTGTTCTGTACTGTCTCGTCGTCTGAGTTGGAGAACAGCGCTTGGACGTCGACGATGTCCGACTCACCGTCTCCGTTAATATCCTCGTAGAGGCCGTCGCCGTCGGGATCGGTCGGCTGACTCTGGAAGTCACCGATTGGGTTCCCACCCAGGCAGGTGCCTTCGCCGTCCTGTATCTCGGTCACTGACCACGGGCCAAACTCCACGTTATCACTGACTCTGTCGCCCTGTGGATTCTCGTTCGGATTGTTCTCGTTCTGTGGTCCGGTCGGATCTCCCCAGTAGTTGCAGGTCGCATCGGGAACGCCGGTGTCTTCGAGGTCGACAGTCGGGAATTCGTCGATCCTATTATGGATCCCAAATTCAGCGTTGTTCTCGATGTTGTTGTTGATAAACTCGTATCTGTCCGGGAATCCTCCGAACGAGTAATCGTATGAGATAACCACCCCGTTCTGGTTATCTGCGATCGTGTTCTCTCGGACGGTTCCGTTACTTGCTTTGAACAAAATTCCCGCCCCGGAGTTGTTCTGAATGTCATTTCCGACGAGAGTCGTCTCACCGACATCTGCCGGTGCCACGAGCCCGATTAATTTGATACCGTATCCGTCGTTGTCGGCGATGGTACTGTCTGTGATTGTTCCTTGTCCGACATCGATCCCTGCACCGTTGTCCTCAATGACGCTATTTTCTACTCCAATGAAGTTCCCCAGGTCGGTGAAGACCGCCTGCCCGTCATGGCCGCTAATTGTGCTCTGACGTATCGAAACACGAGCGGCTTCTCCGCCGGAGATACCCGTTCCGTTATCGCGCAATTCGGAATCTTGCAGTGTTATTCTGGGTCGATAGTTTCCACTTATCGCAGCAGACGTGTTCGAAATGATCGTATCCCGGACCGTGAGTTCAGCTTCATAGATAGTGCCGAGGGTAGAGATTCTAATACCGGTCCCGAAGTCATCCAAATTGAGGTTAGTTATTTCCACCGTACCCTCTCCCATACTAATTCCAACCCCCGTTCCGTCCCCAGAAATAGTGTGCCCGTTACCGTCTAACGTGACATCGCCTTCCAGAGACAAACACCCACCCGTCGTGGAGATGTCCTCGGTAAGCACGTATTCACCGGCGCGATACTCGCCACACTCCGCGATCTCGGTCGGCTCTGCGACGGCCGTGGTCGAAGCTGACGACAGTCCAACTACCGAACCTGCGATCGCAATTCCACCCTTCCGGAGCGCATTTCGGCGCGATATCTCGCTATCTGACCGATCCATGCCATATTTCAATCTATTTTCACGAGGTATGGTTATGATGCGGATTTGTACTGTAATATTAGCTTAAATATGCGATCTGGATGAATAAAACAAGCGGCAAGAGACACCCCGGTGCGATCTCCCGGGCGTTGACGGGCGTGCGCCGCGGAGATCCGTACTTAAATATCCGCCAGTTTCCGATCGCTACCGTTCGTCGACGTGGCGAACTTCGCTAGCGACGCCGCGAGTCGAGTCGACCATCTCCGGGCCGGACATCTCGGCGCGACCGACCGCGAACGCCTTGGGCCCCTCGATAACGACCTCGTCGCCGACCCGGATGTCGTCGTCCGCGTCGACGACGCCCGGTGCGAGCACGGAGCCGTGGGGGACGAACGCGTCGATCTCGACGCGCTTGGTGGGTGCGTCGCTCTCGACCCAGTGGCGTGCGCCGGCGAGGGTGAACGAGAGGGTGCCGTACTGCGGCACCATCGTCGCGAGCTGCTCGCCCGGCTCGCCCTCGCGGCCGGCGTCGGGGTCGTCGCCCCACACCTGGAGTTTGGGGTAGCGACCGGTGGTGCGGACGTCGGCCTCGCCCGGCCCGCCGAACAGGCCGTCGCCCGCGCCGTCACCGAGCAGGTAGTCGGCGATCGCTCGGACGGTGTTGTGCTCGCGCTCGCGCTTGCTGTATGCGGGTTCGCCCTGTAAGGTGGCGTTGAGCTCCCCGAGCGACTCGTCGCTCGTCGGGTGGCCGACGCAGGTGTACTCGAAGGGGACGTCCACGGCGGGGTCGCGCTCGACGCGCTCGCAAATCTCTCGGTAGCCGTCCTCCGGGACGTGCGCGATCACTCGCGAGTAGTCGTTCCGTGTCAGGTATCTGCGGAGCACCTCGGCGACGAATCCGATCTCGTCCTCGCTCCAGTCGCCGGTGACGACCGCGTCGTAGTGCTGGGCCGGATACGTCGTCTCGAGTTCCTGCGGCACCACGCCGATCGGCGAGGTCATCGAGACGGTGTGGCCGCGCCACTGGATCGCGTCGTGGAACTGCCCGTGGCTCTGCGAGTCGCTGTACGGCTTCGTCGCCGAGCAAGGCACCAACACGAGCGGCTGGTCGGTGAACCGATTTCGGTAGCGGCTCGTCACCCGGTCGGCGAACCGCCGGATCTCGACACGATCCAGCGTCTCCGCGGTCGCGGCTGTCACCTCGGCGTCGCGCATCAGCGGCGTGCGCTCCTCTACGTACCCCCACTGGTCGTCGAACTCACGGAAGGCGGCCGTGAGCCACTGCTCGTGGCGGCTCTGTCCTTCGATGTAATCGCGCAGGCGACCCGCGCGGATTCGCTCGCGCACACGCCGGAGTTCGGCGCGGAGCGCGTTGACGTTGTGCTCGGCGCAGTCGGCGCGGGTGAACTCGTCGCGAGGCTGCGCGCACGCCGGACAGGCGCACGGCAGTTCGTCGAGGTCCTCGAGGAAATGCTCGGCGTCGGCGGTGCAGTACATCCCCTGCGTCCCCTTCGTTCGGGCGAGCGTCTCGTCCACGAGGTCGACGCCGGCGTACGCGAGCGTCGCGACGTTCAGCGGCGTGGCGACGCCCGAGAGGAACAGCGCGGTGTCGGCTGGAAGGGCCTCTTTCGCGGAAACGATCGCATCGCGGAACGCTTCGCCGTGGCCGACGAATCCGGAGGCGTCCGAGAGGAGGTACGCGTCGGCACCGACGTCGCGCGCGCCGGCGCTGTCGACGACGGCCGCAGAGGGGAAGTCGACGTCCGGGTGGTCGACCGCGAACGACTCGCGGACCTCCTCGCGGGTGCCTGCGGGGAACGAGCGATGCGGGAGGACCGTGAGCGACGTCTCGTCGCCGTCGGGAACCTCGCGGGCGCCGGCCCAGAGGCTGCCCGCGTCCTCGAGGAACGGGTCCGCGAGCGCCGGCGTCGTCACCGGCTCGGTGAGCCGAAGCTCCCCGAGACGGGCGGCGCCGTCGCGCTCGTGGACCTCGAAGTAGTCGGTCATACACTCCCTCGTGCGGGGACGGTCAATTCTCTTGTGTTCCGCGACGCGCTCGTCGGGACGGAACCGGCCGCAACCGTTACGGCGGAACCGACCGAAGAAATTGCATGGAGCCCTCCGGCCCGTGGGACCGCGACCGCGTCGACGAGTTCCTGACCGACGCGCGCGTGCCGGTTCGGATCGGCTGTCGCACGCCCGCGGACGACCCGTGGATCGTCTCACTGTGGTTCTCGTGGGACGGCGCCGTCAACTGCGCGACGAGCGCCGACGCCGACCTCGTCTCGTTCCTCGCGCACGACGACCACGTCTCCTTCGAGGTGTCGACGAACGACCCGCCTTATAAAGGAGTTAGGGGACGCGGCCGCGCGACGGTGTCGCCAGACGCGGAGAAGGAACTGCTCCGCGCGCTGCTAGAGCGGTACCTCGGCGGCGTCGACAACCCGACCGCGGACCGCCTGCTCCGCCCGGAGCGCGATGAGGTCCGAATCCGCATCGAACCGCGGCGGCTCCACACGTGGGACTACTCGAAACGGATGGGACCGGGAGAGCGGTAGTGTCGCACGGTTCGTTACAACACCCGAGCGTCGTCGACCCGCCCGAGCCTCGCTATCCGTGATTCCCGAGCGTCCGCAAATCCTCGGTTTCGACGCGCTCAGGGACGGCGTCGAGCGCCGTCTCGGGCCAACCGTCGTGTCCCAACGTCAGGTCCGTCTCGGGGTTCGCCTCCGCGAGCGCGGCGACGCCCTCGGCTGCAGCGACCCGCGCTGCGTCGTCGAGCCGCTCCGGGACCTCCGCGGTGAGCGGGTACGTCTCCGAGAGCGCCCGCGGGAAGGGACCGAAGGGGGGCTTCACGCGCCACACCGCGTCGTAGTCGTGGGTCGACGGGGCGTTCGACTCCGTGAGCAGTAGGCGGTCCGGGACAGCCAGTCGCACGAGGCGGTCGTGGTGACGCCTGACTTCCGGGCGTCGGGCCGACTCGTGAGAGGTGTAGAAGAAGGCGTCCTTCGACACCGGGTCGGTGCGCTCCAGTTCGTCGGCGTGGTCCAGCAGCGTGCGGTAGCCGTCGAGCATCGCGGGGTGGCCGCGAGCGCGGCGGTCGACGAGGTCGAGGAGCGTCCCCGATCGGATCGCCGCCTTCACGCGACGGAGCTCCTCGAAGGTGACGTGGAGGTTGTGCTCGGCCAGCAGCTGCTCGGCGGACGCGTCGGCGTCGGGGTCGTCGTCCAGCGTCCGGAGCTCCGCAGGCGTGCGCTCGGCGCAGACCGGGCACGAGCAGGGGAAGTACTCCATCTCCTCCAGGTGTTCCGTCCCCGAGACGGTCAGGTAGCGCCCGTCGCGCGCCATCAGCGCGTAGGCCGCCGAGTCGAACAGGTCGCAGCCGGCGGCGACCGCCAGCGCGAGCATCATCGGGTGACCCGCGCCGAACAGATGAACGGGAGCGTCCGGGTCCAGCCCCCGCTTCGCGGCCCGCACCGCCTCGACGACCTCCGCGTAGCGATAGGAGTTCAGAAGGGGGACCATCGCCCCGACCGGGAACACGTCGAGGTCGGTGGCCGTCGCGTGTCGCCCCGCCGCCTCTCGGAGGTCCGGGAAGGTCGACCCTTGGACTGGGGCGTTGACGAGCATCTCACCCGTCTCCGCGGCCTCTGCGTCGGCGAGCGCCCGTTCCGTCGTCTCTAACTCGCGCTTGGCGCGCTCGCGGTCGACGTCGGGCGGGGTCGGCACGTCGACGGGGGTCGCCACGTCGCTCCCGATCCGCCGCTGGAACTCGATTATCTCCTCGGTGGTCACGTCGATGTCGCCGTACTCGGCGAGTTGGAAGGAGCCGGAGTCGGTCATGATCGCCCCGTCGAAGCCGAGGAAGTCGTGGAGCCCTTGGTCGAGCACCCGATCCCGAATCCGATCCGTGCTCCGGATGATGTAGGAGTTGGTGATCAGCATCTCCGCGCCGAACTCCTCGCGGAGCCGCGACGGCTCGACGGTGAGCACGTTGGGGTTGACGACCGGCAACAGCGCCGGCGTCTCGACCGTGACCCCGGCACGGGGGACCTCCAGCCGACCGATCCGTCCGGCGGCGTCGTGGTCCCGGATCTCGAAGTGATCGCGCATACCCGGAGTGTGCGGACGCGGGCGGTAAGGGTTGCGTTCGGCGGCGACGGGTCGGGATCGCGCGGTGGCCGGCCCGTCCTCTTAGAGCCCCGTCGGGTGACTCACGTACTCCGTCTCGAGGCCCCACTCGGCCGACAGCGACGCCAGCGACTTGACGCCGAACGTCTCGGTCGCGTAGTGCCCCGCGAGGAACACCGTGATCCCGGCCTCCCGAGCCTCGTGGTAGACCTTCCCCTTCCCCTCGCCGGTGATGAGCGCGTCGGCGCCCTCGTCGACCGCCGCGTCGAGCCAGTCGACGCCGGAGCCGGTGACGACGGCGACGCGCTCGATCTCGTCGGGGCCGAACTCGAGAACCCGCGTCGGCGTCGCCTCGTCTGCCGGCTGCCCGTCGAACCCGTCGAGCGTCTCTCGGAGCGACGCGGCGGATAGGGGGGCGTCGAGTGCGCCGACCGTCCCGATCGTGACCGGTCCGATCTCGCCGAACGGTTCCCGATCGCCGAGTCCGACCGCGTCGGCGACGCCGGCAGCGTTACCGAGGTCGGAGTGACCGTCGAGCGGCAGGTGCGAGACGTAGAGAGCGAGGTCGTTCTCGATCAGCGCCTCGATCCGGTCGTACGTCGACCCCGTCACGCGGTCGATGCCGCCCCACGAGATCCCGTGATGGACGACGAGGGCGTCGGCGCCCGCCTCGCTCGCGGCCTCGATCGTCGAGAGCGCGGCGTCCACCGCGAACGCGACGCGCTCGATCTCTGCGTCGGCCGGCCCGACCTGTACCCCGTTCGCGCTGGCGTCGACGTCGGCGTACGCCGCCGTGTCGAGTTCGTCGTCGAGTCGCCGTGCGTACTCGGAGAGCTTCATGCCGACTTGTGGATCGGCCGGGAAATAAAGAGCGACGGTCCGTCTGAGTCGATTTCAGAGGGGCCGAATCATGAACGTCTCGGACGACGATTTATAACTGATACTGCGGTGACGCGTTCCGGTGAACGGCCATGAGGCCGCGAGCCGCACGCGCGAGGGAGTCGATGGTCCGGAGCGAAGCGAAGGGTCATCGACGAGGCCGGGGAGGGGTGAGGCTGCGGTTGTGGTGCTGTGCGGGGCGGGACTCAAAGCGGCAGTCGGCGAGTTCTCGCGGCAGCGAGGCGCTTCGCGCCTCTGGCAGCCGGTGGCGACGCCGCCGGCGATTGGGGCTTTGGCGGTGTTCACCGCAGATCCGACGTCAGCCGTTTATAAATGATCAACTGGAGAGTTGGAATGCCTCATCGTCGATATCCGGCCTATCACTTATAAAAAGACGAGATCTCCCACTGAGTTCTCTTCGACGAAACCCATCGAGACCGCGCGCAAACCGACTAATCGTCCAGCTCTTCGACCATCGACTCCGGCGGGCCGTCGAGGTCGGAGACACCGCCCTCGCTCGTCGAGTTCTCTCCTCCTCCCGGGATCTCCGGCGGGGCGTCGAACTCGGGGTCGAACAGCTGAAGCGCGGTCCGGATCGTCTCCCAGTCGTCCTCGCCCGCGGCGTCGCGTAACGAGCTGGTGGGGGCCGCGAGTAGCTGTCCGACCAAGGCGTCCGCCATGTCCGAGACGGTCTCGCGCTGCTCGTCGGTCAGATCGCCCTGCGACTCGAGCTTCGAGAGCGCGCGGTCGACTTCGCGGGCCTTCACGCGGTCCGCGCCCGCGTACATCGCCGAGATGGCGTCGTCGGCGCGCTTTCGCTTGTACGCCTGCAGGATGCGATCCAGCTCCTCGTCGATGATGGCCTCGACCTCGCGCGCTTCCGCCTCGCGGCTCTCGCGGGTCTGCTCGGTGACGTCCTCTAACGCGTCGATGTCGTACAGCGTGAGCCCTTCGCTATCGGCGAGCGCCGGGTCGACGTCGCGGGGTTGCGCGATGTCGATGCAGACGAGCTGATCCGCGTCCGCGACGTGTTCCGGCCCGACGACAGGCTCCGGGCTCCCGGTCGCCGAGATCACGAGGTCGGCGTCGGGAACGACCGCCGGGAGGTCCGCGAGCGAGACGGCCTCCGACGGCGTGTCGACTTCCCCGGCGACGAACTCAGCGTTCGGCACCGTCCGGTTGGCGACGACGATTTCGGAGACCGCGGTGTCGTCGAGCGTTCTGGCCGCCAGCGTTCCCATCTCGCCGGCACCGATCACGACCGCCAAGCCGTCGGTGAGGTCGATCTCGGTCGCAGCCAGCCGGACGGCGGCGGAGCCGAGCGAGACGACTCCCTCGTTGATCGAGGTCTCGTTCCGCGCGCGCTCGCCGACGTGGAGCGCCTTCGTGACCGCGTCCTTCAGGACGGGGCCGATGCCGCCCGCGGACTTCGACTCCTCGTACGCCTCCCGCAGCTGGCCGATGATCTGGTCCTCGCCGAGCACGAGCGACTCCAGCCCGGAGGCGACGCGCATCAGGTGTTCCAGACTCTCCTCGTGGTCGAGTCGACGGACCGCGCCGCCGCGGATTTCGGGGGCGAACGACGCCAGCGCGTCGGTCCCGTCGACGGTCTTGTCGGTGACGACGAACGCCTCCGAGCGGTTGCACGTCTGGAGGGCGAACGCCTCCTCGACGCCGTCGCGCGCGAGTAGGTCCGAGACGGTGGCACGGACGCCGTCGCCGCCGGCCGACTCGATCTCGTCGACCGTCGCGCGGGAGTGAGCGACGCTCACGCCGGCGATGGCTCCCGTCTCCTTCATCGGTTGAGTACCTCCTCGATCACGGAATACGCCTCTTGGCGTCCGTTAGATCTCCCCTTTTGTAAACCCTTCCAAACCCCCTCGGATCGCACGACGTGACGGATCGCTTCCCGGCGCGTCGCTGGGTCGATCCCCCGCTCTCTGAGCTCCGCGCGGAGCTCTCCGGAGAGCTCCGCCATCGCGCCCGCGCCCTCGATCTCGGCCTCGATGCGCTCGCGGAGCGCCTTCGCGAGCGCCGGGCTCGCACCCCCGGTCGAGAGCGCCACCGCGACCGGATCGTCCTCGACGGTCGCCGGGACGACGACGCTCCGAACGTCGCGGCCGTCCGCGCGGTCGGCGGCCGAGACGTCCGTCCGATTGACGAGGGCGCCGACGTCGAGCGCGGCCGCTTCCGCCGCGGCGTTGACGGCGGCGTCGTCGGTTGCGGCGACCACGAGTGCCGGGCCGATACGGTCGACCCAGTCGCGAACCGCGTCGACGTCCGGAGCGGCGCGGACCAGTTCCACGGTCCCCTCGCGCTCGCTCGCGAGGTCGACGAGCCGGTCGGTAAACGCGGGGCTCACGACGACGACGCGGGCCTCGCCGGCGAACCGCGACGCCTTCCGCGCGCCCACGTTCCCGCCGCCGAACACGAGGACCGACTCCCCCGCGAAGTCGTGGTAAAGGGGGATCACGTCAGTTGCCTCCGAGTCGACACACAAGCGTTCACGCCGTGTTGCTGTCGGCGCGGTCGGCGATCCGGATCCCCGTCTTCTTCAGGATCCGCGTCGAGAACAGGGTGTCCCAGTCGTCCGGACCGACCTCCCAGTGCTCGTTCATCAGCTCCTTCACCTCCGCGATCCGGCGCTCGCTCTCGGCCTCCGTCCGACCGTGCGTCATCGCGAAGAAGTTGTACTCCCAGACGCCCGCGTGTCGCGGACGCTCGTAGCAGTGCGTGACGAAATCGAGCGAGGCGACGGCCGGGCCGACCGTGTCGAGGGCGTCTTCCGGGACGTCCCAGACCGTCATCCCGTTCTCCGTGTACCCGAGCGCGTAGTGGTTCGGGATGACACCGACGCGGCGCACTTTTCCCTCCGCGTTGAACCGCTTGATCGTCTCGATCACCCAGTCGACGTCCGCGTCGAGCGCGGCCGCCACGTCGGCGTACGGCGTCTCCGTGATGGGGAGGCCGCCCTGAATTTCGACGACGAGGTCGCGTTCTGCGGGCGTCAGCGTTCCTCGGTCGCTCGGGGTGACCGGCGGGCCGAGGTCCGACAGGTCTACGTCGCCGTCGGAGACCGGGCCGTCGACGAGGAACTTCGCGCCGACGTGGAACTCCCGGAGCTTCGGCAGGTTGAACGTCTCCTGTCCGGTCGCCGCTTCAATTTCCGCGAGCACCTCCTCGACCCGGTCGTTCCCGTCCTTGTCGGGGTCCGGGTGGTCGGCGACGCTCACCACGAACCACATGTTGAGGTGCGGGTGCTCGCGCTCGTAGTTGTGTGCGACCGCGGTGAACTCGTTGACCGTCTCTGCGATCTCATCGTAGCGGCCCTCCGGCGCGTGCATCGCGACGAGCGACGCCGCTCCGCCGATTTCCTCGGCGTTTACGAGCGCACCGAACCGGGAGAGGATACCCTCCTCATCGAGTTCGCGGATGCGTTCGCAGAGCTCGGCTCCGGTCACGTCGACACCGCGTTCGCGCAGCGCGGCCGCGGCCGGCTCGAACGGCCGTTCGGTCACCGGGAACCCGCCTTGAAAGGCGTTGATGATCCCGCGGTCGAGCGCCGTCAGATCCGCGTCGACCTCTCTCATGTCTCACGGTCGGGCCCGAGCGAGAATAAGCGATCCGACCCGCGAACGGAGCCCGCGATCCGGCCCGTCGCCCCGACCTCAGCCGTCGAGGTCGCGCGCGATGTCCGAGAGCGACGACGGCGGACCACGGGTCGCCTCGTACACGGCGCGCTCACCGGGAATTCGGAGCCCGTACAGCTCACCCGGAACGACGACGTCGAGGACCACGCTGTCGCCTGGCCCGCGGCCGTTCGCATCGAGCCACGAGACCAGCCGGTTCTCGCCCTCGCCGGCCTCGCGCGCGAGCCGCCGGTTGTCGAACGCCCCTCGAACGAGCCGGCCGGCGCTGTCGGCGGTCACCGGCGCGTGGTACTCCTCGCGGTCGATCACGACGCGGATCACGTCGCCGGCGGTCATCCGCAGCGATTCGCAGCTTCCGGACTCGACGCGGCCGTCGAGTTCGTCGTCCTCGGGAACTCGCACGCAGGGGCGGCGGGTGCCGCCGCTCCGGGCGAGTGAGACGCGAATCGAGGCGACGCCCTCGTCGTCGGAGGCAACGCGAGGCATCGAAAACGTGCGCTTACTCGTCGTCGCTGTCGTCCTCGCCGAGCGCGGCGGCGACGTCGTCGCCCTCGACGACCGAGACGTTGATCTGCGCGACGTCGTCGTCGATTTCGCGGCCGCGGACGGTGATCCGCTTGCGCTCGCCTTCTCGGGACGGCTTGAAGCCGACGCCGCCCTCGAGGAGGAGCTCCTTCAGGCGCGTGCCGGAGACGTCCTTTCGCATCGGGCGACCGGTCTCGTCGGAGCCGCCAGTGATCTCGATCGTGTGCTCGGAGAGGCCGACGGCGTCGCCGCCGATCTCGTCGCCGATCTCTCGACCGAGGAACCGGTTTGCGTCCTGTCCGTCGACCTCTCGCTGGAACGTCTCGCCGCTCTCGGGGTCGGCGATGACGACTTTGAATTCGGCCATGAGCGAACCGAGACCCCCGCGAATAAAAAGCACGTCGAAACCGCGATCCGCCACCGATCGCCCCACGAGCCCCGATCGGCGGTCGATTTCCCGGAAAATCCGGTCACCGATCGGTGTCGATCCGGTCGGCGCGCCGTGACCCGTCCCCCCACGGCCCGTCGACGAACGCGTCCTCCAGCGCCCGAGCGACCCGGTCCGGGTCGTCGGGTCCGCCGGCGGCCGCGACGCTCCCGACCGTCGCGGGGTCGAACCGCATGCCGAGCGCGTCGTAGACCGCCTCGCTGACGCCAGCGACCTCGCGCGCGTCCGCCGGCGAGACCACGACGCACCCGGCGACCAGCGCCGCGTCCGCCCGGACTCGCTGGGCGATCCCCGACACCTTCCCGCCGCCGGCGACGCGCACGGAGTGATCTCCGGGACAGAACGTCGCGGGCGGTTCGCCGGCGACGACGTCGGCACCGAGCCCGCGAAGCGCCTCCAACACGGTGTCGACGGCGCGGTCGTACCGCACCGATATCGATCCACCTCCGATACCTCCGGACGCCGGAATCGCGTGCGCGAACGCGAGCGTCTCGCCGGCGTACGCGACGGCCCGGCCGCCGACGTCGCGCTCGACGGCGCGGAACCCGCGGTCCGCGGCGAGCCGTTCGGCCCGGTCGAACCCCTCAGCGCGGACGTCGCGGCGACCAAAGGCGACCTGTCTCGCGGGCGTCCACACGCGGATCCCCGTCGTCCCCTCGCCCGCGGCCGCGAGCAGGTCGCCGGTCCGCTCCCGGTCGAGATCGGGATCGGCCGCGGTCCCCCTGAGCACGCGCATACCGGCCGCAGGGCAGCGACGGACAAGCAGGTTTCGCCCGGGACGCACGCCTCGGCCCCACTCGCCGTCGGGCTCAGCCGTGGTCTGATGTCGACCGACGGCGGTGTCTCGACGCATGACACAAAGGTTTTGCCGGCGGTCTGACTCTGTGACGTATCGATGAGCGATCTCGGCGCGCTGCCGGTGCAGGCTTACCTCGCTGCCTGTCTGCTCGCCGGGGTCATCGGGCTCTGGCTCGGTCGGCTCGCGTGGCGGGAGCGCGATCAACCCGGCGGGACCGAGGTCGCCCTCTATCTGCTTTGCGGCGGCGGGATTTCGGTGTTGTACGCCGTCAGGGTCGCGAGCGCGAGCGAACTGGCCATGGTGGTCTCGCTCAACCTCGCGACGCCGCTCGTGGCTGCGATGCCCGGCCTCTGGACGGCGTTCACCCTCGCGTTCGCCGGCCACGACCAGTGGCGGACGGAACACCGGACCGTCGCGTTGGCGACGCCCCCGTTCGTCTGGGTCCTGCTCGCGTGGTCGAGCGCCACCCACGGGCTCTCGCGACGCTCGTTCGGCGTGGTCGCCGAGGGGCCGTTCACGCTGCTCTCGTTCGAGTTGGGGGTCGCCGACCTCGGCTTCCTGCTGTACGCCTATGTGCTCTGCGTCGTCGGCGTTCTCGTCGTCGTGGACCTCTACCAGCGGACCGGGAACCGGTATCGACTCCAGACGTTCGTGATCCTCCTCGGGACGCTGTTCCCGTTCCTCGGCGGGCTCCTCACCGTGATCGATCTCGGCAGCTACGCGAACATCGTGTGGTTCCCGTCGGCGCTCGTCATCCACGGCGTCTTCCTGTACGGAACGGTGTTCTGGCTCGGAACGCTCGACGCCGCGGTCGTCGCCCGCGACACCGCCGTCGAGGTGATCCAAGACCCGGTGATCGTGGTCGGCTCCGACGGCCGGATCCGTGACCTCAACCCGGCCGCCGAGGAGCTACTGCCGGGAGAACCGGTCGGCTCGTCGCTTTCGCTGGTGTTCCCGCAGTTGGAGGTCGGCGTCGAACATCCGATCACCATCGGCGGGCGGCAGTTCGACATCCAGGAGGACCCGATAACGGATCCCAGAGGGACGGATCGCGGTCACGTGTTCCTGCTCCGTGACGTCACCGAGCGCGAGCGTCGGAAGATGGAACTGGAGCGCCGCGAGGCGGAGCTGGAACGGCAGAACGAACGACTGGAGGACTTCGCCGGCGTCGTCTCCCATGACCTCCGGAACCCGCTCGCCGCGGCGACCGCGGCGGTCGAACTCGCGCATCACGGCGACGGAGCGAACGACGACGCGCTCGCTCGGGCCTCGAACGCCCACGAGCGGATGGACAACCTCATCGAGGGTCTCCTCTCGCTGGCGACCGCGGGCCGCTCCGTCGACTCCGTCGACCACGTGTCGCTGGACGCAACGGTTCGTCGGGTCTGGTCGCGGCTCGAAACCGCGGACGCGACGCTCTCCGTCGAGGAGGCCGACGAGACGGTTATCGCCGACGGCGACCGGCTCGAACAGCTGCTGTCGAACCTGTTTCGCAACGCCATCGATCACGCCGGCGACGACGTTGCGGTGCGAGTCGAGATCGAGCGACGCCCCGACGGCGTCGCGCTCGTCGTCGCTGACGACGGTCCGGGCATCCCGCCGGAGCAGCGCTCGCAGGTGACCGAACGGGGCGTCTCGTTGGGAGGCGGAACGGGCCTCGGGCTCGCGATCGTCGTCGACATCGCCGAGGCCCACGGCTGGAGCCTCTCGGTGGAGGAGTCCGAGTCCGGCGGCGCTCGCTTCGCGCTCGCCGGCATCGAGCCCGCGGACGACTGATCGCGCGTCGCGGCGACGGTCACTCCGCTGGCCGTCGTCGTCATCGACGGCCGACTCTTCACCGCCGACGGTCATTTCCCCGTCGAGCCCCGCCCTTCAGTCGACGATGTCAGTCACGCTACCGCCGGACGCCCTCGACGGGTTTCGGCGGTTCTCGCGGTTCAACTCTCCGTACCCCGCCCACGACGACGGCTGCGCCGTGGACCTGTACCCGGACGCCGTCCGGGGCCTCTCACCGGTCGCCGGCGTCGTTCGCGAGACCCGGACCGTCGGCTGTCCGAACCGGTCGTACGCCGCGAACGAGGACCACCTGATCGTCGTCGACCTCGACGATGCGTGGTGCCGGCGGACCGGTGCCGACTCCGGCACGACGGCGCGAATCCTCCACGTGATCCCCGAGGTGTCCGCCGGCGACCGCGTCGAGCCCGGCGACGACCTCGGCCCGACGACGCGCTCCGGCTTCTTCGGGCAGTGGGTCGACGACCACGTCCACCTCGGGTTCCGAGCCCCCGGTGCGAGCGCGCTCCGAGCGAGCGGGTCACTTCCGGTCGACGTCGACGTCCCGGTCGACCCAATCCCGTGGGACGGAACGGGAACCGTCGTCGAGCGCGGACCCACGCACGTCCTCCTCGACGCGCCGACGCACCCCGATCCGGGCGAGACGTTCGCGGCCATCGCGAGCGACGAGGGAGTACCGCTCGACGGTGGACTGGCTCACTACGCCGGGGGCGGCGCTTTCGGCCGGGAGGACGCCGCCGGCGACGGTGCGCCGACCGCCGACCCAACCGCCCGACTCGACGAGGGATCGCCGGCCACGCTGTGGGGGACTCGCGTCGGCGTCGCGTCGGGCCGCGGGCTCGCGTGGGACCCCGTCGACGTGCTCGCGAACGGCGAGCGGGTCGTGGGGCTGTCGCTGTTCGCGGCGCGGGACGCGGGGTACGGCGCGAAGGTCGTCTGCCCGGACCGCGAGTTCGCGGTCGGCGACGCGGTGTCGCTCGACGTGGTGCCGAGCGACGACCCGATCCGACTCGGAGTCGGGTGAGGAACTCGTCGCCGCGCCGTCAGCGTCGTCAACCGCCTCTCGGTTGTTTCCTGTTCCGGGGGGTACAAACGGGTGCCTCGTGAGGGTGTGGTATGAACCGGACGGACGTCACGGACTTGGATCCGCTCTCTGCGGAGGCCGTTGCGCTCATCGAGCAGCGGATCGAGGAGGAGCACGGCTACCTCTCGTGGCTGAACACGTCGGTCGACGTCGTCGAGCGCGGGCGGGTCGTCCTCTCCATCCCCTTCGACGACAAGTTGACGAACAGCGACGGCGGCACCATCCACGGCGGCGTGGCCGCGACGCTGATCGACACCGCCGGGGGCGTCGTCCAGCGGACCGCTTTCGAAGAGCCGCTCGGCGGCGGCGTCGCGACGGTGAACCTCAACACAAACTACCTCCGCCCGGCGACCGGTGACCTCCGCGCCGAGGCGACGATCGTCAGATCGGGAGGGTCGATCGGTGTCAGCGACATGCGCGTCACCAGTTCCACCAACGGGGACACTGCCGAGGTCGTCGTCGGTCAGGGCTCGTTCCGACTGTTCCGCGAGTAGCCCGCGAGGCCGTCGAGGAGGTCCGCCGGATCCTCAAGCGCCGTCGATAGCTCTCGCACCGCGTCGCGGTCGGTCCGGTCCGGCGCCGCACAAACGACGACCGACTGCTCGCCGAGCGACACGAAGCCGCAGCCGAGTCGCTCCGCCGTCTCTCGGAGGCCGAGGCCGACGTCCGCGTCACCGGCCATCACCTTCCGCGCTGGGCTCTCGAACGCCCGCACCGTCAACCCGTAGCCGGAGACGGACTCGGCGAGGTCGCTCCGCGTGGTCGACCGCTCCCCGGCGATCCGATCGAGTTCATCGTCGAGGCTCCGGCGGATCCCGGAGTCGGTCGGGCGGTTGACGAACCGCAGGTCGCGGTCGATCAGATCCTCGGCCCCGGTCACGTCGGCCGGGTTGCCGGCGGGGACGACGAGCCCCCACTCGCGCGTCCAGCCGCCGAGGTCGACCGATTCGATCTCGCGGTCGGTCGGGCCGGCGACGACCGCCACGTCCGGGACGCCGTCACGCAGACGCCGGAGGCCCTCGCGCGAGCCGACCGGTAGGTACCGCGGGTTCTCCAGCCGGTCGAGCAGTCGGTTGAGCGCCGGGTCGTCCTCACCGACGCCCAGCAGGCTCGGGGGACGCACGTCCGGGGAGAACAGCTGGACCGTGACGCGCTCGTCCCGATCGAGGTACTCCGTGTCCGGGTCGACGGCGACGACGCCGTCGGCTTCGACGAGGCTCGTCGTCGCTCCGGAGCCCTTGTCGACCGGGTAGACGAGGGGGAAGCCGTCGTCACCCAAATCGAGCAGGCCGACCGGCATCAGTCGCATGCGCCCCTCGCCGTAGCGCTCGCTGACGCCCATCCGCCCCTCGACCGTCGCCGTCGCGGGCTCTGGCTGGCCGGCCGCCTTGCGAATTGCCGGCGCGACGAACGTCCGGAAGATCGTGAGCGCGGAGACGGGGTAACCGGGGAGGCCGACGTACGCGGACTCGCCGGTGCGGGGGACGGTGCCGTCCGCGTCGCTCCCGCCGCGGTCGAGGCGCCCGACGAGCATCGGTTTGCCGGGCTTGACCGCGACCCCGTGGAGGAGCAGGTCCCCGCGCTCCTCGATCACGCGGTAGATGACGTCGACGGCGCTCGCCGAGGTCGACCCCGACGAGAGCACGAGGTCGCACTCGTCGGCGGCCCGCCGGAGGAGTCGCTCCATCTCGTCGTAGTCGTCGCCGGCGTGCGGGTAGAGAACCGGCTCGCCGCCCGCCTCCGCGACGCCGGCGGCGATCGTCGTCGAGTTCACGTCGTATATCTCGCCGCGCGAGGGGTCGAGCGGCTCGCCGGGGCGCACCAACTCGTCGCCGGTCGAGACGATCCCCACCCGGGGTTTCCCCTCGACCGGGACCTCGTCGACGCCGAGCGCCGAGAGCAGCCCGATCTCGCGGGGCGTGAGCCGCGTACCCGGACCGAGCGCGCGGGCGCCGGCGGCGATGTCCGCGCCCGCGCTCATCACGTGGTCGCCCGGTGCGACGGCAGTCCGGACGGCGATGCGGTCGGGCTCGCCGTCAGCTCCCTCTCCTGCTCCGCCCAGCTCGTCGGTTCGCTCGACCATCACCACGGCGTCGGCGCCCTCGGGCATCACGGCGCCCGTGGATATCTCGGCGCAGGCGCCGGGATCGACGGTCACCTCGGGCGCGGCGCCGGCGTGGACTGCCCCGATGAGGTCGAGTTCGGCGGGGTCGGCCTCGTCGGCGCCGAACGTGTCGCGGGCACGGACCGCGTACCCGTCCATCGACGCTCGGTCAAATCCCGGTACGTCGATCGCGGCGTCGACTCGCTCCGCGAGGACGCGACCGCGGGCGTCCTCCAGCGGGACCGTCTCCGGCTCCGGCGAGAGGTCGAGCGAAGCGATGGCGTCGTGGGCTGCGTCGGGCGTCGCGAGGTCGCGGAACTCCTTGCGGTCGCTCACGGCGTCACCTCCCAGAGTTCGACGTCGACGGTCTCGCCAGCGTCGAGCCCCTCCCGCGGCTCGGGGACGACGACCCAGCCGTCCGCGAGCGCGACGCTCGATAAGATGCCGGAGCCGCTGGCTCGGGTCGGTGTCGCGGCGGGGAGGCCGTCGTCGCCCTCCTCACCCGGCTCACTCGCGCTCCCGGCGGTCGCCTCGTCGTTCGAGAGCGCCACCCGCGCGAACGTCCGTGTTCCGGGCTCGCTCGGGATCTTCCGGTCGAGGATCGCGCGCCGCGTCGGGAACGGCTCGGCCGTCGTCCCCCCGACGCGCTTCTGGACGGGCCGGAGGAACTGGGCGGCGTTGACGATACAGGCGACCGGGTAGCCGGGGAGCGAGACGATCGGCGTGCCGTCGGCGACGCCGAGGCAGACCGGATGGCCCGGCTTCAACGCGACACCGTGGACGAGCACCTCGCCGAGTCCGTCGACGACCTCCGGAATCAGGTCGCGCTCGCCGACCGACGACCCGCCCGTGGTGACGACCACGTCGGCGTCGAGGTCGGCCTCGACCGCCGCCGCGAGCGCGTCCTCGTCGTCGGTGACCACGTCGCGGTAACGCGCCTCGCCGCCCCATCGCTCGACCAGTCGCGAGACGGTCAGCCCGTTCGTCTCGATCACCTCGCCGGGTCCGGGGTCGGACTGGACCAGTTCCTCTCCGGTCGGGATCACGGCGACGGTCGGCGGATCGTAGACGGGGACCGCGTCGAGGCCGACCGACTGCAACAGTCCCAGATCGGAGGGGCGCAGGACGTGTCCGGCGTCGAAGAGGCGCTGACCGTCGGCGACGTCCTCGCCGGCCTCGCCGACGTTCTCGCCGGTCGCGACCGCGTCGAACGTCTCTACCTCACCGCCGACCTCCTCGACCTGTTCGATCATCACGACGGCGTCCGCGCCATCGGGGATTGCACTTCCCGTGTGGACCCGCGCGGCCTCGCCAGGCGCGATCGATTCGGCCTCGGTGTCCGCGGCGCGAAGCACCGCCGGCGAGCGGTCGGACGCGCCGAAGGTGTCCTCGGCGCGGACCGCGTATCCGTCCATCGCCGCCCGGTCGTAGCTCGGGACCGGCGCAAGCGCGTCGATCGGCTCAGCGACGGCTCGGCCGTCGGCGTCGGCGAGCGAGACCGACTCGGTCCGGCCGTGGGGGGCGGCCGCATCGAGCAGCGTCGCCAGCGCGTCCGCGACGCGGGTCCGCCGCTTGAAGCCGGCCTCGCGTCTGTCGTGACTCATGGTCGTTCGTTTCGGGCGCGCGTGCAAAAACCCCGCTCTCCGGTCGGTCGAATTGCCCGCGGGCCGGGCGAAGAGCTCTACCGACGTCGCGGCCGCCTCAGGTGATCCACGAGAGGATCCGCGCGGCGCGGTAGGTCCCCTGGATCAGCGCGACGCGGGCGGCGGAGATAGTCTCCACGACGCCCTTTCGCGCTGCGGTCGCGCTCCGGACCGCGCCGGTCCGGGCGTAGTACCCGGTCTTCCGGCTCGCGGCCCCCACGTAGTGTTTCGCCGCCATCCGGATCGGCGCGCGGCGGCCGTCGACCGTGGTCGTCCCGGCTCGGATCGCGTCGAGGACGTCGTCGGCGGTGGCGTTGTCGACCGACTCGCGGCCCTCGATCGACACCTCGGTGAAGGCCCGACCGACGTACTCCAAGTGGTGAGCGTCGCTCGCGGCCACGCCGGGGTAGTCGTATTTCGCCGCGAAGCGCCGCGCGCGGCGGTTCCGGTACCCCGTGAACAGCCACGCGTTGAACGTCTCGACGGCGTCGACCTCGTCGATCGCGTCACGCGCGCTGTCGGGGTCGGTGTCGTCGTCCGCCCCGGCCGCGTCGAGCGCCTCGGTCGCGTCTGCTTCATCGAGCGTCTCGACCGCTTCGAGGCCGCCGATCGACCCCGACTCGCTCGATCCCCCGCCGTCGGCCAGACGCTCGTCTTCGGTCTCAGGAACGGGGATGTTCCGCTGGCGGACGCCGTGGCGCGAGCGCTGGAACGGGTGCGGGACGACCGCGACTCCGCCGTGCTCGTGGATCCACTCTATCGTCTCGTCATACGGTCGGCGGCGTGGGGGCATCCGCTCGACGCCGATAGCAAGCAGATGGCCGTGCGCGGTCGACACCTCGACGCCGGGGATACCGATAAGGCCGTACTCCGCGGCCAGTTCGGCCGCCCGCTTCGACTCGCCAATCACGTCGTGGTCGGTGATCACGACCGCGTCGAGACCGATATCCGCGGCGTGCTCCAAGATGAGCTCTATCGGCTCGTGGCCGTCGTAGCTCTCGTCCGAGTGGACGTGGGGGTCGATGCTGACGGTGACGCTGGACACACCCGGTGTTTGTGACGGGGGATGTTTAAATGCGCGAACGGCGGCGGCCGAGCACCGCCCGTCGGCCGTGCGTCCCCGCGCTCAGCCGAACAGTCCCTTGATCCTGTCGACGACCGAACCGTCGTCGTCCGCCTCGGCCTTCTGCCGCTGCTGCTCCCGCAGCTCGCGGAGCTTCGCCGCCTGATCGTCTGTCCCCGATCCGCTCGCGGTCTTCTTTTCACCGCCCTGCAGTCCCTGTAGCTCCGAGACCGCGTCGTTCACCGTGCCCGACGTCGTCCGCGTCTCCGTGGCCGATCCGGCGAGCTTCTCGCGGTCGACGTCGATGTCGTCGACCGCGCTGGTGTCGAGTTCCAGCCGCCGGGTCTGTGCGCGCTCGACGCCGCCCCACGTCAGCTCGGCGTCCTCCAACTCGCGTTCGATGTCGGCCCGGACCTGGGCGTCGGTGACCGTCTCGTCGTCCCCGCCCGCACCGCCGGCGTCCCCGTCGGCTCCCGCACCGCTCGCGGCCGATCCGGTCCCGGCCGCGCCGGCGTCGACGCCCGTCGCGCGCTCGACACGGTGAGCGACCAGCGCGCCGCCGGTCGCGGCGATGACGGCGACGAGTCCGACCGTGTACACCGCGACCACCTGTGCGCTGTAGTCCGCCCCGGTGGAGACGTTCCAGTTGTACGGGTAGGTCTGCGAGAACAGTCCGACGGCGACGACGGTGATCGCCGTTCCGCCGCCGGCCAGGTACAGCATCCGCCGGTCGACCGGTAAGAGGACGACGACGCCTAGGAGGAGGGCCGGGAGTCCGATCGCGGCGGCGACGGCGGCGACCTCCTGAACCGCGTACGTCGACAACGCCTCGGGCGGGAGCGTCGCGCTGTAGAGGAAGACGACGACGCCGATCAGTCCGAGCCCGATCCCGGCGAAGAAGAGTCCGAACCCGGCGTATACGTCGATTGTCCGATCCGGATCGCCGACGTAGCGACGGTAGTACTCCAGCAGGCGGTTCTCCGCGTTCGACTCGCTCATACGGGACCGTCTGCGCCGACTCTAATGATTGTTCCCCCACGGGATTGTCGGTCGCGACGCGAGCGCCGGGACGTCGGTCGAGTCACCCCGTGTGCTTTTGAGGGTCCGCGTCCACCGTTCAGCCGATACCCCGTGTCACTCGAGTGCCCCCGCTGCGGGACGACGCTGTCCACGTTCGCGCTCGGCGGGGCGGCGGCGGTCGTCTGCGACGACTGCGGTTACGCCGGCGTCGAAGCCGACCACTCGGGCGAGCCGCGTCTCGTCGAGAGCTGGGAGGAGGCGTTCGCACGCTTCCAGGAGCAACACGACTGACCATGCCGACAATCGACATCACCGACGATCACCGCGACCGTATCGAGACGCTTCGGGAGGAACTGACCGCGACCAACGCCGGACCGTACGCGTCGGTCGACACCGACGACACGCTCGCGTACCTCCTCGATCTGGCGGAGACCGTCGACGACCCCGACCGCACCGCGGACCCCGACGCCCTCGTCGGCGACGCGACCGGCGCCCGGCCGAGTGACGGCCCGGAAACGGGCGATGACGCGCCGCCGTTCGACCGCGATCACGCCCGCAGGAGCCTCGAATCGCGCCCGCGGCGTCATAGCGATCCGGACGCCGCCGACGGCCCGGACCTCTACGACATCGCGGCCGCGTTCGACGTGGCCGGTCGCAGCGACATGACGAAGGCCGAGACGATCGAGGCGATCATCGACGCGGCCGAGTCGCTGTCGGCGGACCCGTTCTCGTGGGTCGACGTCGACCTCGGCACGGGCGGCGACCGCGAGGAGTCGGCCGGCACGAGCGAGACGCCATCGGGGGACGACACGAGTGCTGAGAGTGAGGAGAGTGAGGCGAGTGAGGCGGACGGAGTGTCCGGGGACGAGGCGAACGACGACGACGCGGACGACGCGGGCGCCAGTCAGCTCGACGCGATGATGAGCCTCCTCGACACGCACGAGGACAAGTGGCGCGAGGCGGACGGCGACGCGCGGTACGAGGTCGACCTGCCCGACGGCGACGTCGAAACGGCGCGCACCAAAGACGACGTGCGCGCGCTGCTGTTCCGGAACTACTGACGAACACCCATGGGACTCCTGTCGAAACTGCGCGCGTGGATCGGCGGCGAGAGCGAGCCGGCTGACGGTGGCGACGCCGACGATCCGGACGACTCGGGCGACGGGTCGACTGGCCTCGACCCGAGCGCCGCGACGGAGACGCGGGCGCGGGCGACCGACGATGCCGTCGACGCGCTCCGCGACGTGCGGCGGTCGCGGGAGGCCGCGTCGGCCGACGAGTCGGGTGAGCAGTCCGAATCGCTTGCCGAAGACGCGAACGAGAGCGATCGCGACGCCCCGTGACCGGCTCGGCCCCGTTCGTCTCACGAAGGGTTAGGTGCCCGCAGGCGAACAGGCTCGTATGAGCCAGTCGAACGCGGGCGACGATGCCGAGGGCGGCGAGAACGCGGTCGACGCGACCGACCGCGAGCACATCGAGCGAACCATCGAACTCGCCGAGGAGTCGGTGGAGATGGGGAACACTCCTTTCGGAGCGCTCATCGTCGTCGACGGCGAGGTCGTCGGCGAGGGACACAACGAGACCCGGTCGAACGACGACCTCGCGGCGCACCCGGAGATGACGCTCGCGCGGTGGGCCGGGCGAGAGCTTGACGCCGACGAGCGGGCGCGCTGCACCATGTACGCCAGCACAGAGCCCTGTCCGATGTGCGCGACAGCGATCCACTACGCGGGCCTCGATCGTGTCGTCTACGGCGTCGCGGGCGAGACGCTGGACGACCTCACCGGCGACGTGGTCACCATCCCATGCGAGGAGGTGATCCGGCGTGCCGACGGCGACACGACGGTCGACGGGCCCGTCGCGACGGAGGTCGCGATGGCGCTCCACGAGTCGTTCTACGGCGACGACGCCGCGGAGGAGCCGTAGCGTGAGAGGTCGCGGGCTGTGCGGGCGTCGCGCGGACCACCGTCCGGATTGCCGAGTCGGTCGGCGGCGGTCGCCATGAGCGAGACTCCCTCGGTCGTCGTCATCGGCGCCGCGGCGATAGACGAGTGGTACGCCGTCAGCAACCTCCCAGAGCCCGACGGCGGCGCGTTCGCGAGCGAGGTGACGAGCGCATTCGGCGGGGTGGGCGCGAACGTCTCCGTCGCGCTCGATCGGCTCGACCGCGACGTGACCCTGATCACCCGCGTCGGCGACGACGAGTACGGTCGGCGCGCCCGCGAGTATCTCGCCGAGACCGGCGTGGACGCGTCACATCTTCGGGTCGGTAACGACCCGTCGACCCGTTCCGTCGTCCTCAGCGCCCCCGACGGCGAGCGAGCGATCGTCACGACGGGCGAGAGCCTCCGCGAACTCCGGCTGACTCCCGCCGACCGCGAGGCGATCGCCGCGGCGGACGTGGTCTTCCTCCCCGGCTACACCCCGGACGCCGTCTCGCGGGACGTGTTGGACCTGATCGAGTCGCTCCGGTCGGGCGACCGCGAGAAGGAGGCTGTCGACGGTGACCCGCCCGCGCTGGTCTTCGACCTCTCCGGGCCGGTCGAGGAGCTTCTCGGCCGCGGGACCGAGCCGGAGACGGTCCACGGACTCCTCCACGCCGCGGACCTGTTCGTCGCCGGCGACGTGGCGGCCGCGGCCTACTTCGGTGGGCCGGCGGCCGCGGTCGACCGGATCGCGGCAGCACAGCGTACGCGAGGCGCCGAGGGCGAGGGCTGGCCGCGGGCGGTCCTCACGCACGGCGCCGACGGCATGACGGTCGTCGCCGACGGCAACGCACGTCGCTTCGACGCGTTCGAGGTCGACGTGGTCGACGCGACGGGCGCCGGCGACGCGTTCGTCGCCGGGCTGATCGATCAGTGGGTCGCGCCTCTGGGAAACGACGCCGAGCGCGCGTCGTCCGGCCGCCTCGCCGACGGCGTTCGCTTTTCGGGCGCGCTCGCCGCGATCAACTGCACGGAGCGGTTCGCCCAGCGCGGGCTCCCGAGCCGCGAGGCCGTCGAACGGTTCCTCGCCGCGCGGGAGTGAGCCGAGGCGTGGCCGGGGTCACCGCACTTCGTCCGCCCGTGCGACGAGCTCGGCGACTCGCTCCGGGTCGACCGGGCCGGTGGTCTCGCCGCCCTCCTTGAGCGCCGTGCCGACGATGACGCCGTCGGCGGTCGATAGGGTCTCTCCGACCGTTTCGGCGTCGACTCCGCTCCCGACGAGGACCGGGGTGTCGAGGCCGTGGGCATCGCGCTCGGCGACGACGGCCTCCAGCGCCGCCGGGTCGGTCGCCTCGCCGGTTCCTCGCCCGGAGGCGATCACGGCGTCGGCGAGTCCGCGCTCGGCGGTGTCGGCGAACGACTCCGCGGAGTGCCCCGACGCCGAGAGCGGCGCGGAGTGTTTGACGTCGGTGTCGGCGAAGACCCCGACGTCGACACCGAGCGACTCCCGGAGCCGGAGCGTCTCGTGGGCCTTCCCCTCGACGATTCCCTGGTCCGTAACGCGGGCGCCGGTGTGGACGTTGATCCGAACGTAGTCGGCGCCGACGGCGGCCGCGATCGACATCGCCGCCTCGGCATCGTTCCGGAGGACGTTGATGCCGAGCGGGAGGTCGGTCTCCGCGGCGACGGCGGTCGCGGCGCGCGTCACCGACGCGACGACGTGTTTCGGCGCGTCGTCTGGGTAGAAGGGAGCGTCGCCGAAGTTCTCGATCATGATCCCGTCGACGCCGCCGCGGTCGAGCGCGCGGGCGTCGGCCGCGGCCCGGTCGAGCGCCGCTCGCATCGCACGGGCGCCGTCCGCCGGCGCCTTCGGCGCGCCCGGCAGGGGCGGGAGGTGTACCATGCCGATCACCGGCGCGTCCGTGTCGAAAGTGGCCTCGAAATCCATGATACCGCCCGCGACGCTCGCGCGATTTATAAGCGTCCCCACACGGTTTAGTCGGCTGCGGCCGAATCGGCACCCGACCGAGCATGGGCCTCGACATCGACGACGACCCCGCGACCCGCAGCGGCGAGCTGACGCTCGTCCTTTCGCTCGGCGCGGCGCGGCAGCTCGCTGACCCCGCGGCGGCGTTCGCCGAGGCGCGTCGGTGGAGCCGGTACGTCGGGATCGTCGCCAATGACGCCGACGCAGTCGAGCGGTTCGTCAGCGAACACGGCATCGAGAACGACTACGCGCTCCGCAACTGGGACAAGTGGGGGACGCTCTGTGACGTCTACGCCGAGGCCGACACGCCGCGATACGTGTTCGTCGGAACCACCGCCGCCGACCGCCGCGTCGCGACTCACGTCGGCTTCGAGTACCGATCGATCCGAGAGGCGGCCGAGAAGGCCGACTGGGCGCTCTCGGCCCCCGATTCCCGAGAGGACACCGGGATCATCGGCCGCCTCCGGCGCGCAGTGAGCGACCGGCTCAGGTGACGCGGGTTCCTCGACTCGTCACCGAAAGTACAAGCCGCTCGTCGACCAACAGTGAGACATGCCATCACCGCTCGCGGACGACCCGGTCGAACCGTCAGAGGAGGGCGACGAGCCGCTGACCGACGACGAGTACGCCGACTACCTCGCTGAACTCGGCGAGGCGTGGGAGGTCGTCGACGACCACCACCTCGAGGCGAGCTACGAGTTCGACGACTTCGCGACCGCGCTGGCGTTCACCAACGACGTCGGCGAACTCGCCGAAGAGGAGTGGCACCATCCGGACCTTCACCTCTCTTGGGGCGAGGTGGGCGTTGAGATGTGGAGCCACGACATCGGCGGGCTCCACCGGTCCGACTTCGTGATGGCCGCGCGAATGGACCGGATCTACGAGACGTACGGCGACGACTGACTCGCCGTTCGGGTGGCGGAGCACCGCATCGCGACCCCGTCTCGAATGGCCACGCGGCCGAGGCGGCAACGAACGGGTTTAAAACCCTCCCGACGGAAGTGGAGTCAATGAGCGCGAACGTCTTCCTGGTCCCGATCGACCCGGAGAACTTCGATCGAACGGTCCGGTCCGCAGTCGACCTCACCGAGTACGACGACCGGCCGGATCAGCTCGCCGATCTCGATGAGGCCCGCCTGTGGGCTGTCGACGACGACAGCGGCAACGGCTCGACCTTCGAGCGGATGGAAGAAGGCGACCTCTTGCTGTTCTACCACGACGGCGAGTATCTCGCGACCGGCCGCGTCGGGACGACATTCGAGGACGAGGACCGCTGGGTCTCCAGCACGTTCTGGACCGCGTTCCCGACCACCCGCGTCTACACGGTCACCGACTTCGCGGCCGTCTCCGCGCCGAAGCGCGCGGTCAACGCCATCTTCGACTACTCCGCCACCTACACCCCCGGCTTCATGCGCGTCGCCGACTCGCGGGTGAACGCCGAGCTCTCTTCCATCGAGTCCGCCATCGACCACTACACGAAGCGCAACGCCTGAGCGCACACTCGATTTTAACCGACAGCGGAGATCACACCTCTCGCGTCGGCCGTCAGAGCGCCTCGAACAGCGCCTCGTACGCCGGTTCGTACCGGTCTGCCACGCGAGACGGATCGCCGCGCACGTCGCCACCGAGCGCCGGCAGCCCGACGGTCGTCACCGGCTCTATCATGTCGGTCACCGTCCCCGCGTGCTCCTCCAGCGTGCCCTCACGAGGGGCGCCCGACGCGACCGCGCGTGCCTTCGCGTACCGGTCGCCGGCGTAGATCCGCGCTCTGCCGGGGTCGACGACCGCGACCGCGTCGGGCCTCACCGGCCCGTCCCGCGAGAGCGGCCCGGCGACGTCTGCGTACGACTCGACGACGACCGGGACGGCGGTCGCCGCAATTCGCCGCGCCAGCCTGTCGAACGCCGGAAGGTAGTCGGCGGCCATCACGTCGTTGAACGCCGCCACGTCGCGGACGCGGGTCGCGTTCGCGAGCGGGAGTCGATCCGCGAGGTCGTCGGGGAGGAGTCCCGCGTCTTCAGCCGCGCCGTTCACGACGAACTGGGTGTCGTCAGCGTCGGTGACGCGGTCACAGAGGAACGTCCGGTCGGCGTCGCCGAGCATCCCTGTCCGCCCCGGCGTCGGCCGCCAGAGCCGGTGAACCGGGTTGATCGACTCGGGCGCGATCGCCTCCGGTTCGGAGCGATTCTCGACTTCCGCCAGAGGCCGCGTGCCCGCGGCCGCGAGCCGTCGGGCGTCCTTCCCGTAGAGCCGGGCGATATCGGTCGCGATCCGCACGTCGTCGTGGTCGAACCAGTGATCGTTGCCGGCGCGGGGCTTGACGCCGACCGCGTCGCCGGCCAGATCGGCGAGGCTCGCCACGAGCCCCGTCGAGAACGTCGTCTTCCCGGCGTCGACGCGGGCGCCGCCGGCGACCAGCAGAACCGGCGCCCCGTCGGCTCGGCCGCCGCTCACGCGTCCCCGTCGCCCGCGCCGTCGGCCTCCTCGACCGCGTGCTCGGCGACCCCGTAGTAGCCGGGGCCGTCCGCTTCTAACGGCTCCGCGATGACGATGTCATCGGCGTGAGTCATCACCCACGGAATCGCCCAGTCGATCAGCACCGCCTCGGTGTCGGGGTCGACCTCGTCGTCCGGCTCCAGTCCCTGTAAGAGCCGGGCGATCTCGGGAACGGTGTACATGAGGTCCGGCTCGAACAGATCTGCGGGCTCGTAGAACTCACACGGGTAGGTGGCGTCGAATGTCGACTTCGGTTCGGGCATGGCCGGCGGTACGGCGGCGGCTCCGTAAATGCTGCCGATACGCGGTCCGAGTGGATGCGTCCGTCACGGGAGAGGTCGACTCGCAGCGCCGTGGCTCTCGGCGCGGACCGGGCGAAAAAACGTCGGGATTCGACGCGCGTCTCTGAGCGCGTCGGCGTGGAACGTTACTCGAAGAGCTCGACGGCCTGCTCGTAGCGGGTGGACGGTTCGCTCCAGTCGACGACCTCGAAGAAGTTCTCGACGAACTCGCCGCGGGCCGGACCGTAGTCGTGGTAGTAGGAGTGTTCCCAGACGTCCAGCGCGAGGATTGGGTGACCGCCCCAGATCGCACCCTGGTCGTGCTTGTCGACCACGACGTTGCGGAGCTGGTTCGAGAACGTGTCGTAGACGAGGAGCGCCCAGCCGGAGGCCCCGGAGGCCGCGGCCTCGAACTCGCCCTTCCACGCCTCGTAGGAACCGAAGTCCTCCGCGATGCGGTCGGCGAGGTCACCCGACGGCTCGTCGCCGCCCTCGGGGGACATGTTCTGCCAGAACAGGTCGTGGAGGATGTGGCCCGACGAGTTGTGGGTCACGTTCCGGATGGCGCCGGCGGACGAGGAGAAGTCGTGCTCCTCGCGGTTGGCCTCGAGCGTCTCCTCGGCGGCGTTCCAGCCGTTGACGTACCCTTGGTGGTGGGTATCGTGGTGCCATTCGAGCACCTGCTCGGAGATGTGCGGTTCGAGTGCGTCGTAATCGTACGGGAGCGGATCGAGTTCGTAGCTCATTGTTGTATCACCTACCGATAATGTGTACCGGAAACCTGTTAAAGATAATGAGGCATGTGATACCACACGTCACCTAACACGAGTGTTATCGGGTAACCCGGACGAGAGCGAGAGGCTCCCGGTCCCTGCGAAACGACCGATCAGACGATTCCACAGCAGGACTGTCTTTTGTCGCATTACCGTAACTACAACCGGTTTCTGAAATAGCGTAGACAAGACAATAAATCGAGAGACGCACAGGACGCAACGGGGTGTGCGCTCTGCGCCGCGCGCTGACGGTGGGACTGGGATTTGAACCGATGCGAGACGGTCGCCCTCGTTCCGCTCGGGCGCTGCGACTCGCAGGCTTCGAATCCTTGCACGAAACGCGCGCGGCGCGAAGTGCGCCGCGCGCTCACGGTGGGACTGGGATTCGAACCCAGGAAGCCGTGAGGCTACCGGTTTTCAAGACCGGCGCAATGGGCCGCTCTGCCATCCCACCACATCCACCTGCTTGCGGTCGTTCGACTAAGTGGTGTCGGTCCTCGGTCTACGGTCAGTCCCGCACCACTCGCTCCTCGCCGTCCTCCACGACCACGTCCAGGCCATGTCCGTGGACGAACGCGGCGGTGTAATCGGGGACGACGCGCTCGGCGGCGAACCGCGCGCGCAACACGGGGACGGCGTCGAGCAGGTCGTCGCCGTCGATCATCGACGGCGAGGACGCCAGGAACTCCACGTCGAGGTCGGCGTCGCGGCCGCGCGCTGCCAGCGTCGGGAGGCTCGGCGCCTCGAACGCGCCGTCGAAGTCGATGGGAGCGGTGAACCCCGCGTAGTAGGTGCGCCCCCGGGTGGTGGGGCCGAGCACCACTTCGTTCGTCCGGAGCTTCATCGCCGCCGAGTCGATCACGGTGCGCGAGAGCAGCGGCGCCTGCGGCCTGACGACGGCGACGGAGTCGGCGTTCTCCTCGCGAAGCAGGTGCGTGACGGTGTTGCCCGCGCGCGCGCCGAACGACGAGCCGACCTGCCGCTCGAAGCGGACGTTCTCGGTGCCGCCGAGGGTGTCGGCGACGAGCGTGCGGAGTTCGGCCTCCGGAGCGGTGTCGGTGCGGTGTTCGGCCGGCAAGTCGTCGTCGACCGGGTAGTTGACGAGGAGTTCGCCGCCCGAGCGGTCGACCGCGAGGACGGCGTCGCGGAACAGCGCCTCGTAGAGGTCGGCGGCCTCGGCGGTCGAGAGGGGCGTCGACTCCGCGATACCGGTCGCGACGAGCCCCTCGCGGGGCGGCTTCGCCATGACGACGACGACGGTCATACCGGACCGAGTCGCCCGCGCGCCTTCAACTCGCCGTTTCGGGTCGAAACCGTCGGGCCGCTCGGAAGCGCCGCGGCGGGCCGATCAGGAGAAGTCGCGTCGCATCGCAATCTCGAACCACGGGCAGAGGCGGAGCTGGCGGTACAGTGCCGGATTCTCGTGGAGGTGGTCGTAGTCGACCCACAGCATCCCGCCGATTTCGGCTTCGTCGGGGTCGAGCGAGGTGTCGTCGAGGGTGACCTTCAGCACCGAGCAGACCTCCCACTCGACGCCTTCGTTGGGGTAGTAGCGCTTGTACTCGAACTTGTCCGTCACGCGGAGGTCGTCGTACTGGTCCGGCGTGATGCCGAGTTCCTCTTCGAGGCGCTGTTCGGTCGCGTCCTCCTGACTCTGCCCGTCGACGGGGTGCGAGGCGACGGTGCCGTCCCAGTGGCCGTCCCACAGCCGCTTCGTCGGGGCGCGTTGGGCCAGTAGAATTCGGCCCTCGGCGTCGTAGACGAGACAGGTGAACGCTCGGTGGCGGATCCCGTCGCCGGTGTGGGCGTCGAGCCGGTTCACCGTCCCCTGCTCAGTGTCTTCGGGGTCGACGGCGATCACGTCCTGCAGCGCGTTTTCGTGGTCCGTGTCGGTTTCGGTCCCGCCGGTGGGGTCGCCCGGCGCGGCCGCGTCCTCTGAGCTCATAGGGGAACGGTCAGTCACCAGGGCTAATAAGCGTTCGATACGTAACAGCGGGATCGGACGTCCGGTGCGCGTGCCCATTGCGCTCACGGAGCACAGATCTGACATCGCGTCAAGGCGTTTGACCCGCGATCCCCCGCCACAACGCGCGCGGTTCGACGCGCTTAACCGCGTCCCGCGGCTACGTCGCGCGGATGAGTAACCCGGCGCTCGACGTGGTCGAGTTCGTGTTGACGACGCACCTCTACACCGAGAACCGCGACCTCGACGAGAACGATCTCCCTCCTCGTTTCCGTCAGGTGTTCTGGTCCGCCGACGCCGCCGAGGACGCGCCGGGCGGCGTCGAACGACCGCTCAAGGCGACGAACGAGACGACCCGGACCGCAACCGGGGTCGAACGACCCTGGGAGGCCGTTTCGGACCTTCTCTTTACCCAACGCACGGAGTTCTCCGGCGAGATATCTCTGACCCAGCCGGCGATGGCCCTGGAGTGGTATCACGACCACGCCGACGCTGACCGGATCGCTGAGAACCCGACTATCGTCGCCGCGCTCGAGGCCGACGAGGACCTCGCCGCGCCCGTGACCTACGAGGAGTCGCGCGACACCGTCCGGCCGATCCAGGCCGACCGCGTCTGGATCGACGCGCTGCTCGAGGAGTACTTCGACGAGGACGAGGACGGCGAAATGCTCGACCTCGTCAGCGTGCAGGCCCCCGAGGAGATCGAGACGACGCTCGCCGACCTCGTCCTCACGGGCGATCAGGAGGGAGAGATCCAGAAGATCGTGAAGGCGATCGAGCACCGCGAGTACCTCGCGAACATCGGGCTCCGCGAGATCGGGAAGCTGCTGTTCGTCGGTCCGCCGGGGACGGGCAAGACCACGGTGTCGCGCGCGCTCGCGCATCAACTCGGTATCCCGCTCGTCGAAGTGAAGATGTCGATGATCACGAGCCAGTATCTCGGTGAGACGGCGAAGAACGTCGAAAAGACGTTCGAGGTCGCCAAGCGGCTCTCCCCGTGTATTCTCTTCATCGACGAGTTCGACTCGGTGGCGAAAACCCGCCGCTCCGACGAGCACGCCGCGCTGAAGCGCGCGGTCAACACGCTCCTCAAGTCGATCGACGAGGTGTCGCTCGTTCGCGACGAGGTCCTCCTCATCGGCGCGACGAACCACCCCGATCAGCTCGACGCGGCCGCGTGGCGCCGCTTCGACGAGATCGTCAACTTCCCCAAGCCGGACCGGGACATGCGGTCGGACATCCTCCGGGTCGTCACGCGCGAGATGAAGATCGCAGACTTCGACCCCGACGAGGTCGCCGACCGGACGAGCGGGCTCACGGGGTCCGACCTCCGGATGGTGCTACGCGAGGCCGTCCTCGGCGCGCTCACGGAAGACCGGATGATGATCACGCAGGAGGACGTGATGGCGGCCGTCGAGGACTTCGAGGAGCGCGACAACCTCAAGAATATGGATATGATCGACGGCGAGGGCGCCGAGGTGCTCGGCGAGACGGACTCGGGCGAGCAAGACCACACGCACGACGGCGAACCGTCTCACGGGGACGCGTCTCACGACCACGGCGCGCACAGCCACTCGCACGACTGACTGACGCCGCCGTCGCGACTCTGTCTCGGCGAGGCGACTCGTCGTCGTTCCGTTCCCCCGCCCGACTCCCGCGCTCAGTCCTCCCGCCTGACGCCAGCGACCGTGTAGCCGAAGCCCCGGTCGACGATCCGCGGGTCGAAACCGGCGTCGTCGAGTGCGGCCGCGAGGTTCCGCGGCGTTTTGAACTGCGACGTCATCCGGATCGCGTTCTCGGCGGCGACCAGGGCGCGCCCCAGCGGGTGGTCCGGATCGAACTCCCGGATCACCAGCGCTCCGCCCGGCGCGAGCACCCGCGCGGCCTCTCGTAGCGCGGCCTCCTGGTCGGGGAGGTGGTGGAAGGCGTCGACGATCATCACCGCGTCGACCGACGCGTCCCGGAACGGAAGTCGACCCGCGTCGCCGGCGACGGCCGAGAGGCCCCTGACGCCGCGGGCGCGGTCGAGCATCCCGAGGGAGGCGTCGACGACCGTGATCTCAGGGCCCGTCAACGCAGCGGCCGCCCGCCCGGACCCGCCGCCGACGTCGAGTAGGCGATCGATCGGCCGCGTCGCGTGAGCCAGTCCCGCGGCCAGCGCCTCCCCGTTCGCAGGCGGCATCACGCGGTCGTACAGGGGCGCCATCCGATCGAAGAAGCCGACGTCGCCGAGGCCGTGCATGGTCGCTCTCGGCGGCGGCATCACTTAAACGGTTGCGCGGCCGTCGGGCCGCATTTACGTGAACGGGACGTACCGGGCCCATGGAGTACGCGGTATTGGGCGACCCCGGTACGGGGACGACGCTCCGACTCGACTACCGAGCGTTCGCCTACGCCGGCAAGTTCGTCGTCGGGTCGACGGGGACGGCGGTCCTCCGGACGCCGGACGGATCCCCGGCGGTGACCGGGTGGGAACCCGACGAGGCGCTTCCGCCGACGGTCGCGGCCGACGAGTTCGACGACGCCGTGATCGCCGCCGTCTCGTTCTCGCCGGATCGGACCGACGCCGACTGCTGTCGCCTCCGCTACATCACCGTCCACGCCGCGCACCGAGGCGAGGGGTTCGGTCCTCGCCTCGTCGACCACACCGTCTCGCACCTGGCCGCCGCCGGGTACGATCGGGTACGGATCGCCGTGAACAACCCGTTCGCCTACGCCGCGCTTTATAAATGCGGCTTCGCGTACACCGGAGAGCGGACCGGAATCGCCGAACTGGAACTGGAGCGCCCGACAGCGGCGCCGGCCGTGAGCGGCGAGCCGATTCCAGGGGGCGACACGGGCGCCGGGGACGGCTCGGACGGAGCGGACGATCCGGACGCGGTACGGTACCGCGCCGGCCTCCGTGTCTTCCTCGAAGACGACCGCGAACTGACTCCCCGCGAGCGGCGATTCGTCGCGGATCGGCTCGGCGAGGGCGCCGAGTCGACGTGATCGACCGGATCAGTTCAGCGCCCAGATCCCGTAGTTGAGCGCGGTAGCGAAACAGATCCACGCGAGGTAGGGGACCAACAACAGGGCGGCCCGCCGATCGACTCGGTCGAAGGCGGCCATCGTGGCGATGACCAGCAGGAGGAGCGCCACCAGCACGACGAGCCCGAGGTCAGGGCGTTCGAGCCCCCAGAACACGGGGGACCACACGACGTTGACCCCGAGTTGGACGACAAACAGGGCGAGCGCGATCCGGGCGTTTCGCGCCATCGCCGACGCCTCGGTGACGCTGACCGCGTCGCGCCAGCGACGATAGACGAGCGCCGCGGCGACGCCGATTAACGCGTACAAGATCGGCCAGACGACGCCGAACGCCCAACTCGGCGGGTAGTACGACGGCAGGTCGAGCCCCGCGAACCACGCGCTCTGGGTCGCGGTGAAGGGAACGCCGATCGCGCCGATCAGGTTGACGAGGACCGCGGCGCCGGCGAACAGAAGGACGTCTCGGCGGTCGGGAAGCCGGGAGCGAAGGGCGGTTTCCATGGCCGAAAGTACGCGGTCTACGCTGTTAAAATGAGCCGTCGCATCGGCCGCCTCGCACGGCCCGCACCCACGTCTGAGCGCCGAATCCGCGGTAGATCATATGTCGTCGTAATCCTCTCGAAACGTCTCCAGCGTCGCCGCGAGCACCCCGATGACGATGGGACCGACGAACAGCCCGGTGAACCCGACGGAGTAGATGCCGCCGAACACCCCGAGGAGGATGACTGCGGGGTTCAGATGCGCCTGCTGGTCGATGACGATCGGCCGGGCGTAGTTGTCGACCATCGCGATGACGAACACGCCGTACAGCGCGAGCAACACGCCGGCCGTGACGTGATCGATCACGACGAGGTACACCGCGGCCGGCCCCCAGACGAAGAACGCGCCGATCAGCGGTAACAGCGCCATCACGGCCATGACAAACGTCCAGAAGACGACGTTCGGAATGCCGGCCGCCCAGAGGCCGATCCCCGCGACCAGCGCCTGCAGCAGCGCCACGACGATGTGACCGATCACCACGCCGCGGGTCATCGCGTTGATGCGATCGACGAGGCCCGACGTCACCTCCGCGGGAAGGGGGGTCGTGTCGCGGACCCACTGAAGGAACGCCGGCCCGTCGAGCAGGGTGTAGTAGACGAGAAACAGCGCCAACGAAAGCCCGACCGAGGTGCGGAGCGCGGTCGTAACGACCCCGCTGACCCCGCCGAAGAGGACGTTGATGAGGATCTGTCCCGCCGTCGTCAGCAACTCGCCGACCTCTATCGCCTCGCCGGTCATCGACGCGATCTGCGCTTCGATCGCCGCCACGTCGATGTCGGCGTTCCCTCGCGCTATCGCCGTTAGGTCCCGGACGAACACCCACGAGATGTACGCGAGCGGCATGATGACGGCGACGATGGACGCGACGACGAGCACGATCCCCGACAGCATTCGGCTCAGTCGACGCGACACCGACTCACGGAGATGGTTCTCCAACCCGGCATGAATCCCCTTCGTGAGGCGCACGTGGAAGGGGTAGAGGATGTACGCGAGGATCGCCGACGCGATGACGTACTCGATGAAGGGGAGAATGACGAACAGCGTCAACAGCGCGGCCGTGGCGATCAGCAGGAGGAGAAAGGATTGACCGCGGTTCATGCCGGTCACTCTCACCGCTGAGACATAAACGTGGTCAGTATCTGCGCGACGGCGGCGCTTCGGTGGGCGACGCTCGTGGCGGCGGCGGCGCTCGGACGGGTGGTGACTCCCGAGAGAATGACCGCAGGATCCGCTCGTTCGTCGGGGGCGTTACGCGCTCGCCTCGTCCTCGTCGAGTCCGGGCGCGACCGCGGGGTCGACGTCCTCCGGCTCCTCGGTCTCGCCGCCGACGACCGTCTCGCCGTCGCCGGTCTCGACGTACACGTCGTCGGCGAAGCCGGCGAGCGCGTTCTCGTACTCGGCCGTCTTCAGCCGCTCCGGGGTCGCCGGCGCGTCGGCGATGCCCTCGGCCGGTCGGAACTCGCCGAGCGGGTCGTCGATCGTGATCCCGTGTTCGGTGAAGAACGCCTCGTACCGCCGGTAATGCTCCTCCAACTCACCGCCAGGGATCTCCATCATCTCAGTCCAGCCGTAGTTGAAGAAGTCGAAGTTCGCCTGCACGTGAGTTATCTCGCGGGCCTCGGCCTCTGAGAAGCTCGCCTGCAGTGCGGCGACGTACGTGTCCATCGTCGCGTCGAAGAAGCCGTCGAGGTGCTCGCGGCGCTCTTCCCGGCGCTCTTCGTCGGCCTTGTTGAGGAAGATGCTCGTGTGGAGGTCGACCAGTTTGTCGTTCGCGACGTCGCCGATGACCGGCGTCGTCAACGCCTTTTTGGCGGCCCAGTGGCGGATGTTCTGCCGGATCTTCATACGATTTGTTGGGTCGGGACGACCTTGAATCTGTGGCGTCTCGGTCGCGTGGACGGCGCGTCTCGGTCGCGTGGACGGCGCGTCTCGCTCATGTGGATGTTCGACCGTCCGGTGCCCGCTACCGATGCCCGCCGACACCGTCGGTGCCGGCGATCACGGGGGCAGTCGACCCGACGGCGGATCCGAGCGTGAGAGTATCACGGTTGTCAACGCGGATGGCAACCCACATTAACCCCGAATCCGAACGGCCGCACATGAGCGATTCGTACGTGATCATCGGGGACGGTATCTCGGGCGCGTCCGCGGCCGAGACGCTCCGCGAGGAATCGCCTGACGCCGAGATCACGGTTCTCACCGACGAGGGGGAATCCCTCTACAACCGGATCCTGATCAAAGAGTACGCGAAGGGCAAGCTCCCGGAAGCGCCGATCTCGATCCATCAAGAGGAGTGGTACGACAACCACGACGTCGATCTCCGGCTCAACACGGTCGTCGTCGACATCGACATCGAGAACGACGCGGTCCACACCCACGAGGGCGAGACGTTCGAGTACGACTCCCTCCTGCTCGCGATCGGCGGCACCCCGCAGCAACTGCCGGTCGAGAACGCCGACGCGGACGGGATCCACCACTTCTGGACGTTCCAGGACGCCCGCCGGATCAAAGAGAGCGTCGAGGGCGCCGACCAGGGCGTCATCGTCGGCGCCGGTCTGCTCGGGATCGACTTCGCGGCGATCTGCGGTGCCCAGGACGTCGAGGCGAAGTACCTGATGCGCGGCGACTGCTGGTGGCGCTACGCGCTCTCGGAGGAGGGCGCGGAGATCATGCACGACGCGATGCGCGAGCGCGGCGTCGAACCCGTCTTCGACTCCGGCGTCGATCACTTCGAGGTCGACGACGACGGCCACGTTGAGGCCGCGGTCGATCCCAACGGCGAACGCTACGAGTGCGACTTCGCCGGCGTCGCCATCGGCCTGAACTTCAACACCGAAATCGTCGAAAACACGCCGCTTGAGCTCGAGAACGGCATCGTCGTGGACGAGTTCATGCGCACTAACATCGACAACGTGTTCGCGGCCGGCGACATCACCACGTTCAACGACCTCGTCCTCGGCGAGCAGGCGAAGAACGGGTCGTGGGGCTCGGCGAAAGAGCAGGGGACCGTCGCCGCCCGAAACATGCTGGAGTACCAGAGCGAGACGTTCGAGTGGGTCTCCTCGTACTCGATCACACACTTCGACTTCCCGTTCCTCTCGTTCGGCCACCCGACGCTCGGCGACGACTCCGTCGAGGCGACCACGGCCGAGAACGAGTGGCGTCGCGTGGCGCTCAAAGACGGCAAGGTCGTCGGCGGCGTCCTCATCGGCGACCTCTCGCCGCAGTCCGCATTTAAACAGCTCATGCGCGAAGGGCGCGACGTGAGCGAACAGACGGACCTCCTCATGGAGCCCGGCTTCTCCGTCGACGACCTGGCGGCGACGACCGAGCAATAACGCGCCGGAATCGCCGAGTCACGCGCGAGTAGGCACCTTTTCATCTCTCTCAGTCGTACGTGACTGCTACTGATGTCACGCGACCCGTCGGCCGACCCGCCCTCGCGGCCCGGAGACGACTTCTTCGCTTCGTTCGTCGAGGCGTGTTCTGACCCGGTCGTCTCCATCGACGCCGACGGCACCGTGGTCTACGCGAACCCCGCAGTCGAGTCTGTCCTCGGCTACGACCCCGCTGCCCTCCGTGGCCGACACCTCGCGGAGCTGACCCCCGAGGGCCGTGACGGCGAGCAGGTCTCCGCCCTCCGTCGCCGACTTTCGGAGCCCGCAGCGCTGTGCGAGTCCGACGGCTTCGGCTGTCAGTTGCGAGACGCTGACGGTCGAACGGTCCACTTCTCGGTGCGGTTCCACGAGCACAGGCGGTCGGGCGAGACGGTGTACACGGGCGTCTTCCGAGACGAGGTGGACGTCGACCCCGACCGGGAGCTTCGGACCTTCCGTAACGTCGTCGAGCACGCCGGTCACGCCGTCTACGTCACTGACGCGGACGGGACGATCGAGTACGTCAATCCCGCGTTCACCGACAGTACGGGGTACGAGCATGCGGACGTGATCGGCGAGAAGCCGACGATACTCAACTCGGGCGAGATGTCCGACGACTACTTCGCCACGCTGTGGGAGACGATCGAATCGGGCGACGTGTGGGAAGAGGAGATCATCGACCGGCGGCGCGACGGCGAGTCGTACCACGCTCACCAGACGATCTCACCCGTCTTCGACGAGAACGGCGCGATCACTCGATTCGTCGCGATCCAGACCGATGTGACGGACACCCGGGAGGCGATGCGGCGCCTGAAACAGTATCGCGCGGTCGTCGAAGCGCTCGACGATCCGATCCTCCTCCAGAACCTCGACGGCGAGTTCGAACTGGTCAACGAGGCGATGAGCGACTTCGCCGGCGTCCCGGAAGAAGAACTGTACGGCACCGACGAGTCCTCGTTCATGGACTCTGAAACGGCGGACACGATCGCTGACTGCCGACGCGAGGTGCTCGAGACGGAAGCACAGGTCCGGTACGAGGTCTCACCGACGTTCCGTCACAGCGACCGGGAGGCGACGTTCAGCACGCGGCGCTACCCCTACTACGATCCGGACGGCGAACTCGCGGGGACGTTTGCGATCTGCCGTGACGTCACCGAGATGAAGCGCCGCGAGGCGGAGTTGGAGCGCTACGAGCGGGCCGTCAACGGCGTGACCGACCTCATCGCCGCGACCGACAGAGAGGGACGCTTCCTGTTCGCGAACCCCCAGTACCGAGCGTACCACGGGATCGCGGGGGTCGACGTACGGACCCTTTCGCTCAGGGACGTGGTCGCCGACGAGCAATACCCGGACGTGCAGCGATACGTGGAACGCGCGCTCAGGGGGCGGCCCGTAAAGTACCGGACGAAACGGACGCACCCGGACCGTGGGACGCGCACGTTCGACGTCCGATACTTCCCGCTTGAGGACCCGTCGGGCGACGGGGCCGTCGGCGTGGTCGCCGTTCTGCGAGACGTGACCGACAGCGAGAATCGAGCGCGCCAACTCAGCGTCGTCGACCGGGCGTTACAGCACAACCTCCGGAACGCGCTGACGGTGATCCGCGGCCGCGCGCAGCAGATCGTCGACGCGGCGGCTGAGGGGAAACCGGCCGACGTCCGCGGCGACGACACCGAAGCGTTGGCGTCGTACGTCGTCTCGCGAGCGGACGACCTCCTGGCCACGAGCGAGAAGGCGCACCAGATCACCGAGATACTGAGCGACCCGCCCGACGTCGAGTCGATCGACGTCGGTCAGTCAGTCGACAGCGTCGTCTCGTCGCTCGCCGCCGAGTTCCCGCGGGCCCGTATCACGACGTCGACGCCGGAGTCGGGAACGGCGGTCGCCGCGGCGACCGAGTGGTTGGACCGCGCCTTGGCGGAATTGATTCGAAACGCGATCGAGCACCACGACCGCGACGATCCGGTTATCGACGTCACCGTCGAAGCGACATCGGACGCGGTGACCGTGCGAGTCGCCGACGACGGCCCAGGTCTGAGCGACATGAACCGAGACGTGATCGAGACGGGACGCGCCGTGGACGCGCTGTACCACGGGAGTGGCCTCGGACTGTGGCTTGTCTACTGGGTCGTAGAGCAGTCGGGCGGGGACGCGACGGTCGAGGCCACTTCCCCTCGCGGTATCGCAGTGACGGTGAGTCTGGCGCGGCCGAACGACTCGTCGAGGTGAGGATCCGCCCGGCCCGCGCGAACCGGTCGCCATGGACGCAACGTTTATTATTAATCATGGTATATGTTAACGCATGCCTCTCCGAGAAACGGGGCGACGACTTCGAGTCCGCCGCACGGGCTGGATACAGCCGGGCGCGCGCGTCCGTCACTACGACGAACTCGACGAGGATGCGCAGATTCTCGTCAGGGAGCTCGCCGGCCGACCGCGAACCGCACCAGAGACCGAGGGCCTCGAAGACGGCGACGTCGTGAAGTTCACCCACTATTACCAGATTCGCGCGCGCTGAGCCGTCGAACCGTCGGTCCGGGCGTCTCCGCGCTCGATACCGACGACGAGACCGCGTCCCCGGAAGCGAAGTTGTTTTCGCCCGCCGCGAGAACACGGATCCATGGACAGTGGCGGATCTACAGACATGACGCTCGCGTTCGAGCTGGAGGCGCTGAAGGCCCTCGCGGACCCCAACGCGGTGTTCAACAACGCCCGGCAGTGGACGGAGTACGTCGGCGTCGTCAGCGAGAAGCCGACCTACGTCGTCACCAACTTCACCCGGAAACACCGCGTCCGACAGGACTTCTTCTCCGGCCCGCGCGGCGTCGAGGAGAGCCTTGAGAACATCGCCGAACAGTTCGACACGGACCGGCACGTCTTCGTCGGCGTCACCGAGGACGACGAGGCGGTCGCCGAGGCCACCGGCTGGGAGTTCCTCCACGTCGAGGACGCGGCCGAGGCCGCCGGCTGGACCCTCGCGACGGAGGAGTCGGGAGAAGACGAGCCGGACGAGGAGCCGTCGCGCGACGACTGGCCCTGAGCCGGCGTTCCTGGTTGCTGGAGGGAGACCGACCCTGCGTCGCGTCGGGGAGGTGTTTTCATCGTCGGCGGGAAACGGGGATGCATGAGCGACGGACACACTCACGGCGGCGACGAGGATACCGGGGAGCATCACGACCACGGCGACTCCGCGGATCACGATCATCACCATCACGACGCCGACTCGGTCACGGTCGCAATCGTGACGGTGTCGTCTTCGCGCTCGCTCGACGACGACCCGTCCGGCGACGCCGTCGCCGCCGCGTTCGAGGACGCCGGTCACGAGGTAGCCGTGCGCGAACTGGTCCCGGACGAGTACGACAGCGTGCAGGGAACCGTCGACCGACTTGCCCGCCGCGATGATACGGACGTCGTCGTGACCACCGGCGGGACGGGCGTGACGCCGGACGACGTGACGCCGGAGGCGGTCGACGGCCTCTTCGCGAAGGCGCTCCCCGGCTTCGGCGAGCTGTTCCGCCGGCGTTCGGAGGCCGAGATCGGGACGCGGACGATCGGCTCGCGGGCGACCGCCGGCATCGTCTCCGCCACCCCAGTCTTCTGTCTGCCGGGCTCCGAGAACGCGGTCCGACTCGGTGTCGGCGAGATCATCCTGCCCGAGGTCGGCCATCTCGTCGGGCTCTCCGGGCGCGGCAGCGAGGACTCGACGGACGAAGAATAGACGGACAAGGACTTGACGGACGGGGAGTCGGAGTAGCGTCCGCGCCATTCTGAACCCGGCGACGGCCGGTCACACAGACGCGAGGAAGTTTCGGATCAGGTCGTGGCCGGCCGCGGTCAACACGCTTTCTGGGTGGAACTGCACGGCCTCGATCGGGTAGTCGCGGTGGCGGATTCCCATCACGATCTCGTCGCCGTCGTGGTCGGTCGTCGCCGTCACGGCGAAGACGTCGGGGACCTCGGTGGCGGCCAGCGAGTGGTACCGCCCGGCGCGGAAACCCTGGTCAAGTCCGGCGAACACCCCCTCGCCGTCGTGGTCGACGGGGAACGCCTTGCCGTGGATCGGCTCGGGCGCGTGGCCGACGGTCCCGCCGTACTCGTACACGGCGGCTTCGAGGCCGAGACAGACGCCGAGCGTCGGTATCTCCGGGGAGAGATCGCGCAACACGTCCAACGTCACGCCCACGTCGCGCTCGTTCTTCGGGTGGCCCGGGCCGGGGCTGATGAGGAGCGCGTCCGGGTCGGCGTCCCGCACGGCCGCGAGCGACGCGGTGTTTTTCAGCACCGTCACCTCGATCTGTTCCGGCGGTCCCTCTGCGTCGCCGTCCCGTTCGCCGCTCTCGCCGCCGATCCTCTGATCGGAGACGTACTCGACGAGGTTGTACGTGAACGAGTCGAAGTTGTCGACGACGACGACCTTCATCGGTCGGCCTCCGTACCGGCGGGGAGGAGGTCGTCGCCGTCGTCTTCGCCCTCTCGGATCCGGTTGATCGCGGTCAACACGCCGTCCATCTTCTGTTCGGTCTCCTCGTACTCGGCGGCCGGGTCGGAGTCGGCGACGAGGCCGGCGCCGGCCCGGACTGTCACCGCGGTCTCGCCCGGAGCCTTCGCGTCCGCCGGCGACTCGTCGAGGGTCGCCGTCCGGATCACGATGGCGAAGTCGGCGTCCCCCGACCACGCGTAGTAGCCGACGCCGCCGCCGTACGCCTCCCGCGGCGTCGTCTCCAAGTCCGCGATGATCTCCATCGCGCGCACCTTCGGCGCGCCCGTGAGGGTGCCGGCGGGGAACGTCGCGCGCGTCGCATCGAAGGCGTCGGCGTCGGCCGCCATCGTCCCGGTGACGGTCGACTCGATGTGCTGGACGTGGCTGTACTTCAGCACGTTCATGAACTCCTCGACGCGGACCGACCCCGCCTCCGAGACGCGCCGAACGTCGTTGCGTGCGAGGTCGACGAGCATCGTGTGCTCGGCGCGCTCCTTCCCGTCGGCCAGCATCTCGCCCGCGAGCCGGCGATCTTCGACCGGGCTCGTTCCCCGCGGACAGGTGCCCGCGATAGGGTTCGAGACGATCCGATCGCCCTGCACCGAGACGAGCGTCTCCGGACTCGCGCCGACGATGCTGCGGTCGTCGTGGCGCAGCACGTACATGTACGGCGAGGGGTTCACTTCGCGCAGCGCGGCGTACAGCCCCAGCGAGTCCACCTCGCCGCGGAGCTCCCGGCTCCGAGAAATCACGCCCTGATAAATGTCGCCGTCGAGCACGTGGCGCTTCGCAGTCCGGACCGCCTCTTCGTACTCTTCTCGGGGGTCCGCCGACTCGGACTCGACCCGGAACCCGCCGGGCTCAGGCGGCGCTGCCTCGCGGAGTTCGGTGCCAACCCGCTCCGCCTCGGCGACGAGGTCGTCGTAGACGGCCGCAGGGTCGTCGTCGACGCCGATCACGGGGGTGAAGACGAGTTCGGCGCTCCCCTCCTTCTCGTCGAAGACGACCGTGCTGGTCGTCAGCGCGAACTCGGCGTCGGGGAAGTCGGTATCGGGGCGCTCGACGCCGACCTCCTCCAACCAGAGGTCGTAGACGGCCTCGTACGCGAGGAAGCCGACGAACCCGCCGGAGAGGATCTGCCGGTCTGTGTCGGGGAAGCCGCGGAGGGTCACGTCCGGGAACGCCGCCCGAATTCGGTCGACAGCGTCGCCCGCGTCAGGCCCCAACTCGTCGGCTCCCTCTCCGACGAACTCCGCCGCCGGACCGAGTCGGGTCACGTCGGTGCGGTCGGGGTGGACGGAGATGATCGCCTCGGGATCGTAGCCGACGAACGAGTAGCGGGCGTGCCGGTCGGCCTTCCCGTCAGAGCGGAACGCGCCGTCGGGGTCGCTCGAGGCGACCTTCTCGCCGGACTCCAGGAGAAAACCGTAGGGCTCGTCGCCGACGAGCGTCGCGTACGCCGCGAGCGGAGTCACGTCGGCGTCGAGCGTCGCGGACGCCCGGACGACGACCGGCCGCGTGGCGTCCGCGGCGAGCTCGACGAACTCGGCCTTCGATCGGTTGAGCGGGGAGGCGCCGTCGCTCATGCCAGCCCCATCTCACGCCCCGCGTTGGCGACGAAGCGGGCCACCGCGTTGTGGTCTTTCCGCCCGTCGGACAGCTCGACGCCGGAGGCGACGTCGACGGCGTACGGGTCGGCGACGCGGACCGCCTCGGCGACGTTGCCGGCCGTGAGTCCCCCCGCGAGCACGACCGGCGACGTGAGTCGGGTCGCGAGGTCGCCCGTCTTCGCCCAGTCGTGCGTCTCCCCGGTCCCGCCGGCGCCGGAGTCGTCGGTCGAGTCGATCACGATCGCATCTGCGACGGCGTCGAACCGCTTCGCCCGGGCCGGGTCGTCGGCGTCGACGGTGAGCAGCACCTTCCGCTCCGTCTCGGCGCGGACGTACCGGATCTCGTCGGGCGTCCACTCCCCGTGGAGTTGGAGCGCGTCGGGACCGATCGTCCGGATCAGCTCGACCGCGCGCTCGGCGGAGTCGGGCATCGTGACGAGCGTGGCGGTGACGAACGGCGGGACGTCCGCGAGCAGTTCGGCCGCCGTGGCGGGGTCGACCTCGCGCGGGGAGTCGACCGGCACTTCGGAGATGACGCCGACGGAGTCGGCGCCGGCGTCGACCGCAGCGCGGAGGTCCGCGCCGCGCGTGAGCCCGCAGATCTTCACCCGGGCCATCAGTCGTCGTCCTCCGAGACCCCTTCGTCGCCGCACAGCGCCGCGAACTTCGCCGCGGCCGCGCCGGAGTCGATGGCCTCGGCCGCGCGCTCGACGCCGGCCGCGAGCGAGTCGGCCTCGCCGGCGACGTAAATCGCCGCACCGGCGTTCGCCAGGATCAGATCGCGCTTCGGACCGGTGACGGAACCGTCGACGATCCCCCGCAGGTCGGCCGCGTTCTCCTCCGGAGTGCCCCCCGCGACGTCCTCGATGGGTGCGCGCTCGAGCCCGAGGTCCTCGGGCGTGATCGTGAACTCGCGGACCTCGTCGCCCACGACCTCCGCGGCGACCGTCTCGTCGTGGATTCCGATCTCGTCCATCCCCGCGCCGTGGACCACTAGCGCGTGTTCGACGGGCATGTGCGCGAGCGACCGAGCGATCGTTCCCACGAGCGCCGGGTCGTAGACGCCGAGGACCTGCGCGTCGGCGCCGGCGGGGTTAGTGAGCGGACCGAGCACGTTGAAAATCGTCCGCATCCCGAGTTCCTTGCGCGGGCCGATGACGGCCTTCATCGCGGGGTGGAAGACGGGCGCGAGCATGAACCCGATCCCGTCGGCCTCAATGGCGGCCTCGACGGCGGGGGGTTCGGCCTCTACGTCGGCGCCCGCGACTTCGAGGACGTCGGCGCTTCCAGACGAGGAGGAGACGGAGTAGTTGCCGTGCTTGGCGATCGGGACGCCCGCGCCCGCGGCGACGATCGCGGCGGTCGTCGAGACGTTGATCGTGTCGTAGTCGTCGCCGCCCGTCCCGCAGGTGTCGACGAGGGGCGCGCGGTCCGGCTCGATCGTCCGGGCGGCGTCGCGCATCCCCTGCGCGAAGCCGGCGATCTCGGCCTCCGTCTCGCCTTTGGCTCGGAGGGCGGCGAGGAGGGCGCCGATCTGCGCCTCGGTGGCCTCCTCGAAGACCAGCCGCGCCGCCTCGCGCGACTCCTCGACAGTCAGATCCGTCCCGTCCGTCACGCGCTTGACCGTTTCGTTGATATTCATAGTGTCCACCGATGTATTACTTCGCGTTGTGATGTACAAGTCTGTACACTAATTTAACCCTGTCGCCGCGGTGCTATTCGTTCTCATGGACGCTATCGACGGTCGTCACCTTGGCTTACGCGACGTCGAGCGGCGTCTCTCCCTGCGCCTCGACGACGACCACGGGGACCTCGGCGTCGTCGATCACGGTGTCCGTCGTGGAGCCGAAGACGAACCGCCCGACAGCACCGGTGGTCGGCGCTCCCACGACGACGAGATCGTAGTACGGCGACTGCTCGACTATCGCGCCCGCAGCGGTGCGGTCCTCGACAAGCCAACGGTCGACCCGGTCGAAGTCGCCGAGGCGGTCGCGGGCGGCCGAGAGGAGGCGGTCGCCGGCCGCGGCGTACTCGTCGGGGTCTGCCTCCCCGTCCACCGCGGTCGCGTCCCCGTCGACGAGCGCCTCGTCGGAGGGGACGACGTGGAACAGTTCGAGCCACGCGCCGGTCGCCTCGGCGACCTCGCGGGCCACGTCGAGGGTCGCGCCGGTGTGCGGGCCGGCGCCCACGGCCACGAGAATCGAGGACACGCGGTCCGGCCGCGCCGCGCGATCGCTCCCCTCCAGACGGGCGTGTGCCGCCGTCAGTGTCGACCCGGCCGCCTCTCTGACGGCCGGTTCGACGATGGGCTCGCCGACTTCGTCGCCGATCGACGGCGCATCGGCACTCGCCTCGTCCGCGTCGCTCCCGTGCATACCTTCTCCGTCAGACGGGCGTCAGATAAACCCCGGTGCTCTGTCTCCTCTCGCTGGAATCGAGCCGCCGGCGGGTCGCCAATCGCTCGACCGCGACCCCGTCGGAGTCGGCGTCAGTCCCGGAAGAACTCCTCGCGCTCGAACTGTTCCTCCTCGCCCTCGACGGCGACGACGTCGAGTGCGGTGACGGCGGCGCCCACGCCGAGCAGTCCGGCGAGGCTCGGCTCGGTCCGCCCCTCGTCTCCCGATATCAGCTCCTTGATGTAGAGTCCGCCGGCGCCGTGGATCTCGACGGTCGCGTGCCGCGGGTCGTCCAGTTCGGCGGTCGCCTCGTACACGTCGCGCTCGCGGGTGAGGCTCGCGCGCCTGTGGTCCACCCGGTTCGGGGTGTACTGCTCGACGGTGGTGCCCTCCAGTTCGTCGACCGCGGCGGCGAGCGCGTCGGCGTCGACGTCGGCGTCGAACGCCACCTGCGCGCGGTAGCGCTTCGTCGCCTCCAGTTCCTTCACGCGCTCGACCATGTCGTAGGCCGCGAGTCGGAGCCCCTCCACCTCGACGGCGCCGTCGGCGAACGCGTTGATGTCCGACTCCAGTCGCTCGACGTCGACGCGTCGGCGGCGCGGCTCCTCCACTTCGATCACGAACGGGCGGCCGGTGCCGAGCATGAGCGCGTCGACGTCCTCGCGGCCCGCGCCGTGGAACGTCGCCTCGGTGCCGTCCATCACGTCCTCGACGATGGGCGCGGTGTACTCCTCGACGCTGTCGTCGTAGAGGTAGCCGGAGCCGCCGCAGTGGTCGCAGGGGTCCGCACCCTGCCGGCCGGAGCCCTTACATTCGCGGCAGGGCCACTCGGTCTGCGGGATGTCGCGCTCCAGTTTGCGGTAGCGTCCGTACACGAACGTCGAGTTCACCTTCGCGTCGATCACGTCCTCGGCGAGGTCGATGGTGAACTGCACGTCCGGCCGGTCGAAGGAGACCTCCGCGCCCGTGAGCCGGCCGAACCGTTTGCCGACCTCGCGGTTGAACTCGGATTTAAACGGCTCGCCCGCGTCCTCGTCGAGTCCGGCGTCCGCGCGGAGCAGCGCCTCATTCTCCTCGATCAGCGGCGGCGGGCGCGTCCCGACGTTGTACGTCGCGAACTCGATCCCGTCGACCGCCTCGGCGGCGCGCTCGGCCCACTCGTCGAACTCGGTGCAGCGGCCCTCGCAGACCCAGCAGTCCGCGGTGTCGACCGATTCGTGGTCCTCGTCGTCGCGCAGCGCGAGCGCGGTGCGGAGCGACGACCCGCGCTCGGCGTTCGACAGCCCGAAGCTCCGGTCGGCGACGAGTCGGCCGAGACAGGCGTCGCACACCGGCCCCGTCTCGGTCGCCCGCGCCGCGACCTCCAGTACGTCCATACGCTCTCCAGCGGCCCGCGTGGTAACTGTCTTACTACATCGCGGGCCGTCGGGCGGTGAACGCTTCCCGGACTCCCGGCCGACTTAAGAGGGTTCGATTCGTCTCGCCGGGCGTGAACGAGCCGGCGTCGCGGGCGGAGAAGCTCGAACTCGGGGTCGAACTCCTCGCGCACCTCGAGCACGAGGAGCTGGCGCTCTCCGACGCCATCGATCGGATCGAGACGGTGACGACGAGCCCGTCGCTCACCCGTGACATCCTCGACGCCGCCGAGAAGCGCGGAGTCATCGAGCGCGAGAACGCCCGCCTGCGAGTCCAGCGCGGCGGCACCTACGTGAACTACGACAGCCAAGTCGTCCAGCGGGACGGCGAGTTCGAGTGTCGGCGCTGCGGGACCGGCATCACGACCGGCCACTTCGTGAAACTGGACGCGGGCGAACTCGGCCCGTTCGGCTCCTCGTGTATCCGGAAGGTGACCGGGCGGGACGACGCGGAGTGACCGCCGCGGCTGGGGGGCTTCGAGAGTGTTCGCCGACGCTCCGGAGTCACTCAGTGATACCCAACCGACCGAACTCAGTGCCACCGCGACTGTAACGCCGGTCTCGGACCCGCCCGAATCGCCACATTCGCAGGCCACCGTCGCGTGCCACGTCCTCACGCGCAAGCGAACGGTTTTTGCGTCGACCGCCGGGAGGGAACGTATGGACGAGGACACCCCCGAGGCGACGGGGCCGTCGGTGCCGGCAGGCGACTCCGAGACGTCGGAGCCCGCTCCCGCAGCACGGGCCGACGGCGGCACGGAGCGCGCGGACGGACCGACCGAGGACGTCGCGCTCGACCCGTGGGGGTCGGCGTCGGTCGGCGACTACGCGGACCTGTTCGAGGAGTTCGGCATCGAGGCGTTCGACGACGTGGCCGACGACGTGGCCGACCCGCATTACCTGATGCGCCGCGGCGTCATCTTCGGGCACCGCGAGTACGACGCCGTCGCCGAGGCGATGGCGAACGACGAGCCGTTCGCCGCGCTCTCCGGATTCATGCCCACCGGCGACCCGCACATCGGTCACAAGCTCGTCTTCGACGAGATCATCTGGCACCAACAGCAGGGCGGCGACGCGTTCGGGCTGATCGCCGACCTGGAGGCCCACTCCGCGCGGGGGATGTCGTGGGACGAAATCGACGAGCACGCGCGCAACTACCTCCTCAGTCTCCTCGCGCTCGGCTTCGACGCCGAGGAGGGCGAGCTATACCGCCAGTCCGACAACCGGGTGGTACAGGACCTCGGCTTCGAACTCGGGTCGAAGGCGAACTTCTCCGAGTTCGAGGCGATCTACGGCTTCGACGGCGAGACGAACATCTCGCACATGCAGAGCGTGGTGACCCAGACAGCGGACATCCTCTACCCGCAGCTCATCGACGAGCCGAAACCCACCGTCATCCCGGTCGGCCCGGATCAGGACCCGCACGTCCGGCTGACGCGTGACCTGGCCACCCGCGTTCGCTACTTCAAAGTGACCGAGGCGTTCGCGAGCTTCGAGCTCGACGACGACGAGCGCCAGCTCGTCCGCGCCGCCTACGACGCGCTCGCGGCGACCGTCGACGACGCCGAGACCGACGTGCGCTGCGAGGATGCCGCCGCGTGGCTCGCCGACTACGAACCGCCCGAAGTCGACAACGCGGACGACGCCCCCTCACTCGCCGCGGCCAAGCCGACGGCTCTCGAGAAGCTCCGCGCAGGAGGGAAGGAGCCGCTTCGACCCCGCGTGCGCTTCTTCGACCGCAACGCCACCGACGAGGCGTTCGAGGCGCTGATCGAGGCGGTCGACGGCGACAAACGCGTCTTCGAGGGCCACGTCGACGCCTTCGACCTCACTCGCGGTGAGGCCGAGTCGCTCGCGCGGAAGGTCGAGATCGATCACGACGGGTTCGGCTTCCGGCAGCCCTCCTCGATCTACCACCGGTTCATGACCGGGCTCACCGGCGGGAAGATGTCCTCGTCGATCCCGGCGAGTCACATCTCGCTGCTCGACGACCCCGAGGACGGCTACGACAAGGTGAAGGCCGCGACCACCGGCGGCCGCGACACCGCCGACGAACAGCGCGAACTCGGCGGCGAGGCCGACGAGTGCCCCGTCTACGAGCTGTACGCCTACCTGCTCGCCGGCGACGACGACGAACTAACCAAGACAGTCTACTCCGAGTGCGTCAACGGCGAACGCCTCTGCGGCGGCTGCAAGGAGCAGGCGGCCGACCTCATGCGCGAGTTCCTCGAGGACCACCAGGAGAAGCGCGCGGAGGCCGAAGAACTGCTTGACGACCTCGACATCGACCTCGACTCCGACCGGCGCGGGACGGGCGGCGAGCACTGACGAGGTGCGCCGCCGCACCGGCTTCCGGAAGCGGACCGAACGACCGGTCGCGCCTCAGAGCTCTCGGTTCACGTACGCGCCGATGACGCCCCCGATCGCGCTGAGAGCCATCGTGTAGGCGAACACGAGCGCGATGATCAGGAGGGCGACGAGCCCGCCGCCGATCACGGCGCCGGGCTCGGGGGCGACCGGGACGAGAAACAGGACCAGCAGCAGAATTCCGAACGCCGGCAGCGAGGCCATCGCGCCAGAGATCGCGCCGACGCGGAGGCCGTCGCTCGTCTCGCCGCCCTCGAGGTAACCGGCGACCGCGCCGCCGAGTACTGGTGAGATGCCGGTGAACGACAGTAGTAATGTCGTGACCGCGCCGATGAGCGCGTTGAGATAGGTGTTGTCCGTCACGGGCTCATCTCACCGGCCACGCGTATAGTTCCCGGGGGCGGCCGACGGGCGGCCGCTCGGGTCTCCGCGCGTCGACGCGTTTCGAGCCGATAGTTTATGAGGCGGGCGGTTCCTGTCACGAGTATGACCGAGCAGGAGACGATCCACGTCGCGGACGTCAGCGAGGGGATCGGCGGCGACGCGACGGCGGAGCCGGGATCGCCGGTAGAGCTCCCGGTAGTCGACGTGCTCACCGGTCGATCGTTTATCACCGGCAAGAGCGGGTCGGGGAAGAGCAACACCGCGAGCGTCGTCATCGAGAACCTCCTCGACAACGGCTTCCCGGTGATGATCGTCGACACTGACGGGGAGTACTACGGGCTCAAGGAGGAGTACGAAATCCTCCACGCGGGCGCCGACGAGGAGTGTGACATCGTCGTCTCCCCGGAACACGCCGAGAAACTCGCCACCCTCGCGTTGGAACAGAACGTCCCGATCATCCTGGACGTCTCCGGCTACCTGGAGGAGGAGACCGCGAACGAACTGCTGTTGGAGGTCGTCAAACAGCTGTTCGCGAAGGAGAAGCGCATGAAGAAGCCCTTCCTCCTCGTCGTCGAGGAGTGCCACGAGTACATCCCCGAGGGCGGCGGGATGGACGAGACGGGGAAGATGCTGATCAAGGTCGGCAAGCGCGGGCGGAAACACGGCCTCGGTATCGTCGGGATCAGCCAGCGCCCGGCCGACGTCAAGAAGGACTTTATCACCCAATGCGACTGGCTCTGCTGGCACCGGCTCACCTGGGACAACGACACCAAGGTGGTCGGTCGAATTCTCGGTTCGAAGTACGCCAGCGCGGTCGAGGATCTGGGCGACGGAGAGGCCTTCCTGATGACCGACTGGGACGAGTCGATCCGTCGGATCCAGTTCCACCGCAAGGAAACGTTCGACGCGGGCGCGACGCCCGGCCTCGACGACTTCGAGCGCCCGGAGCTCAAGTCGGTCTCCAGCGACCTGGTCGGTGAGCTCCAGTCCATCTCCGACGAGAAGGCGCGCCACGAGTCGGAACTCGCCGACCTCCGTCAGGAGTTGGAGATGAAGGACCGGCAGCTCGCCGACCTCGAACACGAACTGGAGGAGGCCCGCGACCTGAGCAACATGGCCGACCAGTTCGCGCAGGCCCTCCTCGGGAAAGCCGAAGCGCCCTACCGCGGCGGGACCGGTCGACAGACGGCCGGTACCGGGCGCTCCGCAGTCGGCGCGGGCGGGGAGAGCGCCTCCGACGACCAGTCCGTTCTTAAATCGTACGACGAGGCGGTCGCCGCGACCGAGCCCGACACCGAGGCGTCGCCCGCCGACTCCTCCTCGGCCGACGGAGAGGTGACGGACGCGGAGACGACTGACGACGACGCTCCCGCAGACGCTGCTGAGGCCGCCGGAGTCGACGCAGACGGCGACACTGACGCCGACGCGCCGCCCGACGACGTCGACCCCGTGACCCGCGCGGACGTCGCCGAGAGCGCACTCCGCTTCGATGACGCGGTCGAACTCGGCACCCGCGAAGCGGTGATCGAGGAGCTTCGGGAGCGCATCGAGGCACTCCCGGAACTGTCGCGCGGGATGCTCCGTCACTACCGTCGAGAGGGCGTCAGCGACCCGGTCGCTGCCCACATCGACGCGGGCGGCGACGGGGATTCGGGACACGCGTACAGTCGCCATCGGCCGATCCGACGGGCAGGGCTCATCCGACACGCCGGGCGGGGACACTACGCCTACGCCGTCCCCGACCTGATCCGAGAGGCGTACGCCGACCGACTCGACGAGGAGCGCGTCCGAGAGGTCGTCAGGGCCGTCGAGACGGCGTTCGTCCCGCCGGCCGAGCGGAGCTACCCGCCGGACGCCGAGCCGGCGGAGATCGGCGCGGGACGCGGCTCCACGGAGACTGGCCTCGATAGAGCGGATGGTGCGGCCGGTGACGAGACTGCTGCTGCTTCCGACGATGTTGCTTCCCGCGACGACGGCGTCGCCGACACCGAGGACGGCGACGACGGGGAGCCCGGTGAACACGCGGGCCGACCGACGAGCAGCCTGAGCGACGCCGCGCGGCGCCTCGCAGAACGCGGGCGCATCGGCGACGAGTGACCTGTCAGGACGGAACCGAGCGGGGTCACCGTCGCGGTCTTCGAGTCGCCGAATGCGGGCGTCGTGCCCTCGAAAAAGGCGGGGAGGCGGGCGGTCGTCCCGGTCGTCTTCTGTCCCGCGACCGGGCGCGAGGCGCTACCGGAGCGACGAGATGAATTGTACGAGCCGCGAGCGGCGGGTCGTCCGGCGGTCGGGTCCGGTGGACGCGTCGGACGCGTTCGCCAGCTTTCGGTTCTTTTCCGCCAGCAGAAGCTCGTACTGTTCGGTGACGCAGCGGAGTTGCTCTTCCTTGCGTTCGAGTTCGGCGTTCAGCCGTTCGATTTCTCGTCTGTCGGCGGCTGATCGGTCACTCAAATCGTCGCTATGCCGTCGCTCCGTTCGCCCCTCGACAGCGTCGGTCGGGCGATCCGATGCCGTCGGACCGACTGTCCCGTCCGTCCGACGCGATTCCGACTGGTCGGCCGAGCTCTCAGCGGGGATATCTGAACTCATGGGGCGTGCTAACTATTGCCATTAGCATACGATAAGTGTTAGTCAGACGACTGTCGTTCGCTCACCGGCTGGTCGACGACAGCGACCGATGACCGCTGACCGACGACCGACTGACAGAGTGAAAGGCCGCCTGTAACTCCGTTCTACGTGACGAACGTATTTCACGTTAGATCAACTTTACACGGTACCGCTGCCGAGGGAAGACAATGGCACCACCTCGGGAGCTATCCCGTGTCCTTCTCGTCGCGGCCATCGTCGCTCTCGCCGGTTGTGCGGGCGCACCGCTCGGCGAGCCGATATCCACCGACCCGGCGCCTGATAACGAGTCACCGACCACAGCCGCCGACGGCTCGCTCGAAGTCCACTACATCAACGTCGGACAGTCCGTCAGCACGCTCGTCGTCGGGCCGGACGGCGAGACGATGCTCGTCGACACGGGCCACTACAACGACGACGGGGAGCACGTGATCGCGTACCTCCAGCGACACGACGTGGACCGGATCGACCACCTCGTCACCTCGCACAACGACGCGGACCACATCGGCGGGAACGGGGCGATCATCGACTACTACGAGACGGAGGCGGACGGGATCGGTGCCGTCTACGATCCGGGGATTGCGGCGAGCACGCGAACGTACGCCGAGTACCTCGACGCCGTCGAGGAGCACGACGTGACGCTGTACGAGACGCGCGAAGGCGATTCGATCCGGTTCGGTGAGGTCGACGTCGACGTGCTCGGCCCTCCAGAGCCGTACCTCGAAAACGAAGCCCGGAACGAGAACAGTATCGTGCTCAAACTCACGCACGGCGACACGAGCTTCATGCTGTCAGGCGACGCCGAGGACGATCAGGAGGCGTACCTCGTCGACGAGTACGGCGATCAGCTCAAGTCGACGGTGCTGAAAGCGGGTCACCACGGGTCGAGCAGTTCGTCGAGCGGCGCGTTCCTCGATGCCGTGGACCCGCAGGTTGCGGTCGTCTCCAGCGCGTACGACTCGCAGTACGGCCACCCGCACGAAGAGGTGCTTCAGCGGTTCGCAGACCGGTCGATACCGACGTACTGGACGGCGACGCACGGCGACGTCGTCTTCGTCAGCGACGGGACGAACGTCTCCGTGCGAACGCAGCGGAACGCCCCGACGGAACCGCTCTCGCTCCGCGACGGTGACCCGATCGAGCCCGGAACGACCGGCGAGGTAGCCGAGCGGGCACAGATAGGGGGTGACGGAACCGTCGCCGTCACCGACGGCGGCAACGCGGACAACGACGCGGGCGACGGCAACGACGATCAGGTTGCCGAGTCGAACGGGTCGCTCGCGGTGGCGAGCATCAACGCGGACGCCGCCGGCGACGACCGCGAGAACCTCAACGACGAGTACGTCGTCTTCGAGAACGTCGGGACGGAGACGCTCGATCTGTCGGGGTGGACCGTCGAAGACGAGGCTGGGAAGCGCTACACGGTACCGGACGGCGTGACGCTCGCTCCCGGCGAGACGCTGACGCTCAGAACGGGGAGCGGGACAGACACCGACGGAGAGCTCTACTGGGGCGCCGGCTCGCCGGTCTGGAACAACGGCGGCGACACCGTGTTCGTCGCAAACGCTACGGGGGACCGCGTCCTTACGGAATCGTACGAATGACCTCATCCGACATCTCCGATGGCGCGTACACGGCGGTCGTCGACTCTATCGAAGACGGACTCGCGACGCTCTTCTTCGAGTCAGACGGCGACGAAGTCGGGAACGCCGTCGTCGCCGCCGACCGACTCCCCGAGGACGGGCGACACGCAGACGCGGTTCTGGACGTGGAGATAGCGGACGGATCGATCGCGAACGCGACCTACGATTCCGAACGCACGTCGTCTCGGTCCGAGGCCGCTCAGAACCGGTTCGATAGGCTCTCCAGACGCCCGCCGAAAGACGACCGAGAGTAGCGCCTCGGGCGCGCGCCCCGCGACGTGGCCGGCCGTCGAGTTCCCTCGCAGACGCGTCCGTCTCTCACTATTCATTACTCGGTGACTACTTATGGGGTCTCTCCGCCTTCAGTAGCCGAGTATGAACGTATGAACAGCAGAGGACGGCGATCGCGAGGCGCCGCGAGACGCGATCAGCCGGCGTCGGCTCCTCGCGGCGGGCGATATCGTCGCCGTCGGGTCCCTCGCAGGGTGTCTGAACCGAGTCGCGTCGGTGGTGAGCCGCACGTGAGTCGGCTGACTCCGGCTGCTGCGTGGACTCACCTCAGTCGAGACACGGAGCAACGTATCGGTTGTCTCCCAAGCCAGGACCGATCACTGGAACAGTACCGGTCGTCCATCGTTATGAATGCAGTCGACGTATTCCACCAGTAGTTCACTATGTCCACAGAGCGTACCTCCGACGGCCTGTTCCGCATTGTCCTGATCGTCCTCGCAGTGATCGTCCTGTTCCCGCTGCTGATGATGGTATTCGCGATGCCGATGCTGGGGCTGATGGGCTGGTGGTGGGGCGGCGGGATGGCTGGCGGCCTCTCGCCGCTGTGGGGCATCGGGATGATGCTCGTCTGGCTCGTCGCCCTCGTCGGTATCGGGTACCTTCTCTATCGCGGTCTCGTCGGCCGCGTTGGACCGTCGATGACCCCAGACCGCGCCCTCGAGGAACTCCGAGTGGGATACGCTCGCGGTGATCTCTCCGAGGAGGAGTTCGAGGAACGCCGCGCGAAACTCAGCCGCGAGGAGTCGCAGTAATCCACTATCATGCTTCCAACGATACAGCGGCGAGAGTTCCTGACGGCGCTCGGAGCCGGTGTCGCAAGTCTCTCGGGATGTGCCGGAACACTCCCGGGCAGTGACGACGACGTAGACAGAACGATCTACGTCGGAGCCTACCACTGGGGCTTCGTCATCTTTGACGAATCTGGCGAGGAACAAGAGCGTGTCAGCCTGCAACGTGACGACGTTCTTCGCGTCGTTTCGTTCAACACGCTCTCGCATCAAACCATGAACTCCCTTCCATCGTCGATCCGCGAGGCCATCCCCGACCACGAGGCGCTCGAAGAACGAAATGAGGAGCGCATCCCGTCCCCTGCTGACAGTGACTTCCACGACCTGCTGGAGGAAGCAAACGAGCAGTACCCCGACCACAGCCTCGCAATCGTGCCATCCGGACAGGTTCACATGGATGGTGGCATGATGATGCGCTCGGTCGCGCTTCCGCAGAGTGCCACCAGGCCTGTCGTTCGTCAACTCCGTGCGACGCAACGTGGCGATTACACGCTGAGCTGCCTGACAGACTGCGGCTACGGCCACCCCTACATGGAAATTGACGGCGGCATCGTCGTCACGTGAGCATTCGTCGCTTTCCACGAACTGACGGTCTTGCCGTTGGATGAGGAGTCCCGGAAGTTGGTAATTAGTTGTTGGTGCGTCCCGACATGGATGATGAATGGCTATCGATGATAATGACGCGCTCAACCTCTATGTACATACGTAGTATGAGGATAGTGAGCAGCTGTACGAGAAGATGTACCAGTTGTACGTCTAAGGCTCTGTATTGCCGGCCTGTTTTACACTGGCTCATTTCCTAATTAAATAAGTGTTTTATTACACTCACAAGAGCCACTGGTATGGCCACTGTCTGTGGATTTACGCAGACGGCGAGTGGGCCGACTTCTGATCGATAAACGTCATCTCGGTCATATCGGGGCGGCCGCTCACACCTGCTTCTGCAAATCGCTCACGCATCTCTTCGGACGCGAAGAACGCGAGCCCGTCTTCGTCGTCAGCCCATTCGAAGAGGACGACGGCCTCATTTGGATCATCTACACTCTGGAAGACCTGATACCCCTGTTGTCCGTGTTCAGTCCGGAATGAATCGAACCTGTCGAACGCCGATTTCCACTCGTCGAAGTCTGCAACAGCGGCTTTTCCAAGTATGTAGGTCATTGTTCTACACCAACTATCATGTAGGATTGCCAAGACGATAAATATAGCGAGGCTAGTGAGTGTAGAGGATCGCCAAGGCTTAGAAACGCTATAAATTGGCTACCGACTCTCTCGCTGCTCCACTTTGTTCGGGTAGCTGAAATCCATGACAGATTCTCGTGAAAATAGGGGCATCTCGGATTCAAGGATGTTGCCATCAGCCGTCAGAGCCCTCGGACCGCAACCGCACATAAAGAAGCGGCGATAGTGAATTTGAGGACTTATTGAAACGCTCAATCAGTGATTGGTTTCAGGAGCCATACTGGTTTCTACCGGCGTGTGTAATTCAACTCTCGTCTTCTGATTCTCTCGTCCTCTCGTAGAGTTCGGCCATCTGGTCGAAGAACAGGAGCATCAGTATCAGAGACACCACAGTCCCGACAGCCGTCCGTACCGGTCTGCGATGAAGTGCCGCACGGAACGTGTACAGGTGGACAACACCGCCAAGGGTTGTGAGCAGAAGGAGATCTGTTGATGATAGTACTCCCTGTTCGAGCCAAACTTGTTCACCCCGGACAACCCGAGTCGCCCATGCATCATCGCTTTTCGGTGGTGATACCACGAATAAATTCACTGGTAGCGAGGCGAGGAGACAGCCCCCAAGTGTTCTGCTCCGCCGATACAGCGTCAGAACGATTATCGGATACATCAGTATAAACCACCAGACGCTCAATGGGTTTTCGTGCCGCTTCCAGAACGTATCTGCGTCAATACCAGCCATGATGGTTCACACAGAAGAGGATGGTGTAGTGCGAGTTAGAATTAACCCGCCTTGACGAAATCCTCAGTTGGGGAGATGTTTCAGAAGCCGTGTTGCATACATCTCGCATAACATCGGTGGTGACAGAGATCTCGGTCGATGATCTCGTAATGATGTTCGACCATTCCACCGTTATCAGAAACGGTGTTGAATAATCACAGTCTCTGCCGGTTGTAATTACCACTAAATAGCCGAAGCTCTTCCCCGATGAGTATCGGAATAAAAACAATTGAAGATCGTCAATCTCCTGCACTCGTAGAAACGACTGTGCTAGATTTACACCGCCCACCAGCCGGATATGTTCGAGTTGTTGTTCGAGTTCTTTGGAGAGTGTTGCTACGTCTTTGTCAACGGACTCAATCGTCTCTGTCGCGGGAGAGAGGTCTCTGTGAGTGAACACAAACGTCGGCTTCTCGCCGTAGGGCCACTCACCGACCCGAGAACCTGTTCACATGTCGTTATCCCCATCACAAGGCAGTCCACACTCTCTAAGAACGTCTAAACACGGCCCATGGGGGTATAAATCACTGGCAATCACGACGGTAGACATGCCTGATCGTGTCGAAACCGCGGATGTCGCTATCGCTGGTTGTGGGCCTGGCGGTGCAGTGCTAGGGTACTTGCTCGCTCGGAGCGGGATCGGTGTTGCACTCATCGAGCGGGCCGCGACGTTCGAACGCGAGTACCGTGGGTTCGGGTGGAATCCGGGTGTGATCCGCCTCTTCGACGAAATGGGTGTTCTCGACGAAATACTCGATCTAGCTCACGAAACCGTGACCGACGGTACATTCTCGCTCTATGGAAGAGATATTTCAGTTCTGAATTTCGACGTTCTCGATACCGAGTATCCCTACGCCTTGATGATGGAGCAACCGTCGTTACTCGAGTATCTCGTAGAGCGGGCCGATACATATGAATCGTTCACGTTCCACCCCTCGACGACAGTCACCGATTTGCGAGTCGAGGGCAACGGCACCATCCAAGGCATACAGGCTCACGATCGCAAAGCAGATGCTGACGTTCGATTCGATGCGCGTGTGGTAGTCGGTGCCGACGGACGCTACTCCACAGTTCGGTCACGCGCTGGGATCGACCCTGGACTTTTCGAGTCACCGATAGATCTCGTGTGGTTCAAACTTCCAAGTGGCGCGATTGATGCCCGTACTGAGGGTCGCATCAATCGCAACGGCATCCTCCTGTACTTCGGCTTGGGAGAAGGCGAACTCCAGGTGGGATATCCGGTACTTGATGCTGAATGGACGACGATTCGAGAGGGGGGCTTCAGCGCGTTCTGTAACCGCATCGCGGCCATCGATTCTGAACTTGCAGCGGCAATGCATCGCCATCTCGATGGCTTCCGAGATACTACCCTACTTGATGTCTCACCGGGGAATGCAGCAACCTGGGCCCGGGACGGTATGCTGTTATTAGGAGACGCTGCACACACCGCAAGTCCAATAGGCGCTCAAGGGAATCCGCTGGCTATCGAGGATGCAGTCGTCATCCATGACGTGCTCGCTAGGGGGCTACGTGACAGCACAGGAGTAGTGCCCGAGGTAACTCTGAGCGAATTCGAGACACGCCGTCGCCCGACAGTTGAGCGCGTTATCTCATTGCAGCGGCGTGCCGCGCAGAATCTCGCATTCTGGATTACCTATGGACAGTACATTCCTGAACTACTGGTTCGGGGCTCGGCAACTGCCTTTAGTTGGCTCGTTCCTCGATTACCGCCGATTCGCAAATCGATCGAATCATTCGCGCTCGGTGACCGGTCTGTTTCTGTAACTCAATCCCATTTCATCGAATAATGTATTCCGATGTTCTCGCTTCTACGAGACATCTCCAGCAATCAACTCGGACACGGGTGGGATAGCTCTGATTGCACTGATGGATATAGCCTCTGTATACAGCACGTGACTTCTGTTATCTAACCGACTACTGAAGTCGATTATCGATACACATCGACCGAGTAGCGATCTCCAGCAGTTAACTGCCTCGTGAGCAAATTTGTCAAACATTTGGTTGCTCGCCCAAAGATCTCGTTTTGAATCAGTGTCCGTGGCACCTACGGATCTATACTATAGTTCACCGATTCGAGAACAAGAGCGCAACTACCGGAAGAAGTTTTTGCAATTGGAACCGCAATAGAGGCCCTGAAATGCCAGAATTCGACTACCTTCTCTCTCGTTGTTCAACTTTGTTCAGGTTCTCGACTGATGTAACAGATTCTGCACAGATTGCCGCTTCTTCGGCATTTAGCTCGTGTCCCTCCGATGTCTCCGAGTGGTAGCCGAACCTTCTTGTGTAGTACGCTCGTACTACGAATTATGGCTCAGTCTGACACCGCCGCCGACGGGAACGACGAGAAGGTGAACCTCCGGCTCCCGAAGGGGTTTCTCGCTGACCTAGACGAACGATGGCAGGAGCAGGGATACAACTCGCGCTCAGAGTTCATGCGTGAGGCCCTGCGGGACGCGGTGTACGGGACGCGACTCTCGAAGCGAGCGCTCGAAGACCTGCTGGAGAGCGAACGACAGTTCGAGAAAGACGAGACGGTGAGTGCAGAAGAGGCCCGCGAGCGATTCGGCAGGGATGAGTGAGGAGTGGACGTGGGAACTCTCCGAGCGTGCCGCTGACTGGCGCGAAGCCGTGGCAGTCGTTGCGAGTTGGTGACTATCGGGCAATCGTGCGGTTCAACCGAGAGGCACGAGTGATGCAGGTCGGTGCGGTCGGGCATCGGTCGTCCATCTACGACGAGTTCCCGTGAGGGAGACCGTGCGTATTAGCCACATGGATTCGGCTTTTTTATCCGTTCTACACACCGTTTCTTGTGCATGACCTATGAACGAAGTGATATGGCTGAAATGCAGACAACACTTGGGAAGTTAGAAATCATCTTCGGTGGTGCAACTGTGTTTTCTGGGATTCTCCTCTTGGGGTACCTCGTACTGGGTGGAATTTCAACGTCGGTGAATGCGTTCCTGCTCGGAATGGGAGTCTTCCTGCTTGCTCTCGTCGTGGGTGCAGGCTCATGGTACGACAAGCGGTGGCTTAGACTGTCGGCGTGGCCAGCAACACTCCTTCTACTTGTCCTTGGATTCATCGGTATCGCCATCGGGCCACAAATCATCACCGTAGCCGCATTCGCTCTCCTCACCTCGCTCGTAATGACGGCACAACACTACCAAACATGACTGAGTGAATTCACCTCCGTCTTCCTCGGGAAAGGGGATTCTTTGGTTCCTCAATCGACAAGGGGAGCAGGAATTGTGGTGTGTGCTACCGCGACTCGCGCTGCTCGACTTTGTTCAGATAGCTGAAATCCACCACAGATTCTCACGGAAACAACGTCAGGAGATAAACTCACACTGTCGAGAACAGGGTACAGCGCCTTTCACTAGACGGTATATAAAACGAAGCTTCTGTGGCCTACAATCAGGATGATCGGTCAGTTAGCGCGTGTCGAATGTGCCTCTCACGCCGGTCGTCGAATATCCCTCGACGACGTCTTGCTCGTCGAAGTCAGTGTCGTCGCTCCAGATGGCTACATCACCGGCGAGAGCACAGGCGACGTACAGCACGTCGTCGGGATCAGTCTCCCCAATCGCTGCTTCGGCCGCTTCGATGTACGGATAGAACTCCTCAGCGGAGATGACCTCGATATACTGAAACAGGAGGTCGACGAACTGGGTGACTCGATCTGGGCTCATACCGGATTTCTCTACGATCAACTGGGTGTAGTTCTCGATCTCGTCGTGGACGAACGCTGGTGTCAGGAGGTCGGGTTCGAGTGTGACGATGAGTTCACGAGTTTTCGAGTCGGCGATGAGTGCGGAGATTACGACGTTGGCATCGACGACCAGCTTCATCCGTTGAGGCTACTCCGACTCCTCTTCGACGCGCTCGCGCGCGCTCCCGTTGATTTTATCGGCGATATCGGCGACGTCGCTCTGGGTGAGTTCGCTCCCGGACGTGAGTTCGTCCATCACCTCGAGTGCCTCGATTTTTTCCTGAATGGCCTGTCGGGTAACCTCACTCCAGTTGATTTCCGGGTGTCTCTCCATTTGGTCTTTGAGGTCGTCATCGACATTGACGGTGATACTGGGCATACAGAAAACTGTGCGAACACAGAATATTGTGTCTTTGGGTTGGAGCACAGCAGCAGGAACTGACCGCTAGCTTCGCGGTGTTTCTCTCACCGAGACTAGGTGAGGTACTTGAGAGGAGTTGTTGGAACGTATTCAATGCGGACAAGAATCCGGTCTTCCGGCCGAACGTCTCGTATTCACCGACCAGATCAGCCTACGTGTCCGTCTCTGTCATGAGATTGAGTTCGGCAATGAGACGAGCACTCATGACTTGGTCAACGATCGCGAACAGCTGCATGTCGTCAGTCGCATACTCCGCGAAAATACCGAGTGGCACTTCGCCACCGGCCATCTCTCGGTGGCCGCCAGCGCTGCCGACGTCGGAAAACGCCCCGTCAAGCACGTTCCCGATGTGGATTCGAGAATCGGTAGACCGCGCTGAGATTTGAATCCCGTTGTTGACGATCCCGAACACAATCGCGGTCTCGACGCCCTCCAGGGTTGCGAGGTAGTCGGCTGCCTGGGGTAACGCGTCACGCTCGTTCGTCCGGCCGATCCCCGAGATGAGGACCGAGCCATGCACGGTCCGGTTCCTCACCGCCTCCGCGATCGCGTCGATAGTCGCCCCAGTGACTGACGGCGTCGAGAGCGTCCGGAGCAACGCACCGTCCGCGTGTTCGTGGAGCCAGCCGGCAGCGCCGTACTCATCGCTGGTCACGCCGCGGAGAAACCCGAGCGTCTCGCGACGGATCGCGAACAGGAGGGCCGTCCCGAGAGCGGCGTCCATCTCGATGTCCAGGTCTCGGACGTACTCCGTCAGAATCGTCGCCGTCGCGCCGACCTGCTCGCGGTGATCGATGAACCGTGCCTCGATCTCTTCATTCGGATGATGGTCGATTACGATATCGACCGGGGTCCCCTCTGGAACCCGATTGTTCGCCCCGGGAACCGCGTGATCGACGAACGCAAGCAGTGACTCTGCGGGACGATCTTGGACGGCTGCGGGCTCGAAGGGTTTCAGGTCGATGTCGAGGAGATTAACGAACGCCCGATTCTGCTGGTGGGAGATATCGCCACTGTACAGAATGTAATGTTCGTCAATACCGACAGCGAGCGCGATCCGGCCCAACGCCAATGCGCTTGCGAGACAGTCCGGATCTGGATTATTATGACAGACGATCATGAGCTTCTCGGCGTCGGCGAGGAGCTCTTCAAGATTCTGAACGGGGTCCATGCATCACTATTGCAACGGAGACCACAAGCGTCTACTTCACGATATTAGTCCGCAACCGCCGGCGGCCGGAGCTAGATCCGTCTTTCGTCTCTGCTTTGACCCAGTCGGTGACTGTCGGGAGTTCCCCTACTCGTCGTCGTCGGATTTTCCCGGCCACGTCACGGATCCGAGGAACGGGACGCCGATCTGTTCCGCCGCTCGGGAGATCATGTGCGCGCCGGTCGGGACCGTCAGGAACAGAAAGACGATACCGATGAGCGACGAGAGGCCGGCGCCGCCGGGACCGAAATACACGAACCCGGCGAGAAAGATCGCAACTGTTCCGATAGTCGTCGGCTTGCTCGTGGCGTGCATCCGGTTGTACACGTTTGGCAGTCGCAACAGACCGATCGTCCCGACGGCGAGGAAGAACGTCCCGATGATGACAAAACCGATGACAATCCAAGTCCGTATCGGGGTCGATTCGATCATCGACGGCCCCCTCTGGAAACCGGGTTACCCGTCGGAACGTCCCGTTGTACTTGGTGTTGATAATCCATGGTGTGATCACTTCTGTGTAACGATGATGTCGCCTTCGGTGATGAACTTGGCAACCGCGACCGTCGAGAGGAACGCGATGATCGCGAGAACGAGGCTAACGATCACGAAGAGGCCCCGGCCGGTCTTGATGGCGAACAGGACGGCGATCGCGACGACGTTCGTCGCGATGGCATCCAGTGCGACCACGCGGTCGGGAACCGTCGGTCCGCGAACTGCGCGGTAACCACACAGCAGATTCAGAAGCGCCACGAGAACGATCGCGGCGTCTATGACCAGTAAGAGAAGTTCCTCAGCGGCCACCCTCGTCACCTCCTGTGGTCTCCTCGGTCGGCGGTTCGACCGCCGTCTCTTCATCCACTTCCGGGGCGGCCTGTTTGAGGGCTGGATGCGTTCGATCGGGCGGGTAGACGGCGAAATCCGGCGCGGGATCGCTCGGCGATAGTTCCTCGTCGAAGATGGTAAGCGCGTAGTTCTCCCACTCGCGGATCGGGTCAACGATGTCCTTCGGATCGCTCCCGTCGATGACGTGGATGTACAGCGCGTTCTCCTCGGGATCGTAATTGAGCGTGAGCGACCCGGGAGTCATCGTGATACTGTTAGCGATGGTGGTCACACCGAGATCGGTCCGTACGCGCAGCGGGATGAGAATCACCTCGGGTTCGGCGGGTCCGGAGGGCGCGAGCACGCGGTACGTGACGTCGAGACTGGCAACGATCGCCTCCCGAATGAACGTCAGCACGTACAACAACGCGTACGGGACGCCACGAAGCGATCGGCGGAGCTCCATGGTGTCCTCGTACAGACGCCGGAAGACGAAGGCCATGGGGAAACCGACCACGAGGCCGATAAGCAGCGACCCGACGACCGGTTCGGGCTCAAGCGGTGGTCCCTGGACGAACACCCAGAGGACGCCGAACAGGAATCCGGCGACCGGCCAAGTGCGGGTCACGCGCCGTCACCTCCGTTCAGGCCCACGACTTCGACGTAGGCCTCGCCGTCAAGTGCGGCGGTCGCGGCCGTCTCGGCGAACCGGTAGATCGGGTCGAACCCCACGCCCACGAGCACGACGGCCGCCGCGAGCGCGACGAGGACCGCAATCTGTCCCGAATCGACGGAAGCTCCCTCAACCGCTGTCGTTTCGTGTCCCCAGAAGCCCCCGACCCACACGCGCGTCGCGTACAGGATCGTGAGCACGGCACCGAGGAGCAACGCGACCAGTGCGAGCGCCGACAGAGTGCCGGGACCGGACGCGAGTCCCTGAACCGCCGCGTCGAACGCGAGGAACTTCCCGAAGAACCCAGTCAGCGGCGGGAGGCCGATCAGCGAGAGGAGGCCGACGAAGACGGCTCCCGAGAGAATGGGCGAGCGGCCGGCGAGACCGCCGAGATCCCGAAGACGGTCCGTCTTGGTCGCGTCCTCGACGGTAGCTACCGAGAGGAAGAGCAGTCCCTTCGCGAGCGCGTGGTGGAGCGCGAACACGAGCGCGGCCGTAATGGCGACCCCGCGGAGCGCCCCTGTGGGATCTGCCGCCGCGGCGATGGCGACGGGAACCGCGATGAAGCCGACCTGCCCGATGCTCGAATACGCGAACACGTCCCCGAGTCGGTTCTGGCCGACGGCGCCGAACCCGCCGACGACGATACTCGCGGCTCCCATCGCTCCCAACACCGGCGCGAGAAAGGCCAGCGGTGACGTGGCGGTGATGCCCAGCAAATCGACGGGGATCGACGTGGCCGCGAAGACCGTGAAGTAGAGGCGAACGATCGCGTACATGCCGACCTTCTTGGTGACGCCGGCGAACATCGCAGTGACGGGCGTCGGAGCGGCGGTGTAGGCGGCAGGCACCCAGAACTGGAAAGGAACGAGCCCGGCTTTCAGCGCGAACACTACGAGCAGCAGCGCCGACAGCCCGACGACGGGCGCGGGATCGATGCCGTACACGTCGGGAGCTGCCAATCGGCGGGCCATGTCGGCCATGTTGAGTGTCCCCGTCGTGGCGTACAGGCCGCCGACGGCGACGAGCATGAGCGCGCTTCCGAACACGTTCATCACGAGATACCGGAACGACGCCGCGGTGGCGTGATCGGAGCCGTAGAAGGCGACGAAGACGTAACTGACGATCAGCATCACCTCGAACCAGACGAACAGGTTGAACAGGTCGCCGGTGAGGAACGAGCCGGTCACGCCCACGAGGAGCATGTGGAACAGCGGATGATAGTACGCGCGTTGGTTCTCGGGGTTCATGTACCGGACCGAGAACAGCATCGACGCGACACCCACGCCAGCGGCGATCGTCAGCATGAACGCTGACAGCCCGTCTAGCACGAGCGTAATCCCGAAGGGCGCGGGCCAGTCACCCACCTGATAGGCCGCTGCGCCGGGGGCCGCCGGCCCGAGAACGAGCGTCCAGACGGCGACGGACACGACTCCGACGTAGCCGACGACGCCGACCACGCTCGTCGCGCGCTGGATCTGTGGTCGCCGACCGAGCGCAAGCGTAATGACGGCGGTAGTTACCACGACTAGTAGCGGCGCGATCACGAGCAAGCTCATTTCGTCCACTCCGTGACATCCATGGTCTCGTTCTCCTCGTAGGCGCGGTACGACAGCACGAGCGCCAGCGCGGTCGTTCCGAAACTGATGACTATCGCCGTCAGGACGAGCGCCTGTACCACCGGGTCGGCGACCTCGGGGACGCCACCACCGTGGATCTCGAGAACGGGCACGAGGTCCTGGGTCCCCTCATCGATGCCCCCCATCGCGATCAGATAGACGAACGTCGCCTGGGAGACGACGGCGACTCCTAACACGACCCGCACGAGGTCCCGCTGTAGGAGTAGGAACGTCCCGACGGCGAACAGCCCGCCGACCGCGACCGCGAGGGCGACGCTCATCGCTCACCACCCTCGCGTCGGACGGACAGCCCCCCTCCGCTCCGGCTCATTCGGAACTCACCACCGAGACGATAGTCAGGAGGCTGCCGACGACGACGAGGTACACGCCCAGATCGAACACGAGCGCGCTCGCGAGTTCGACCTCGTGGTAGATCGGGATTCCTTCGACGTGGACGTATCCCTGAGTCAAGAACGGGTCGCCGACGAGAATCCCGGCGACGCCACTGCCGAGAACGACCACGAGGCCCGCGAGTAACATGCGGCGGTAGGCGGTGACCGTGCGGTGCTCGAAAATGCTGGTATCGGGCTCGACCTCCCTCCCGAGCACCCCCGACTCCAAGTAATCGAGGTCGTAGGCGACGTATATCAGCACGAACGCCGCCGTGGTGAGAACACCGCCGATGAAGCCGCCGCCGGGCAGGTTGTGGCCCTGTAAGAACAGCGAGATCGAGACGACGAGTACGATGGGAACGGTCATCCGCGCTGTCGTCTGCATGATCGTCGTCGTCACGGTGAGTCACCCCCGTCGGGAAACGGTTCCTCTTCGGCCTCAGTCACAGACGCCTCACCGCGGGTCCGCATCGTCACGAGCACGAGGATGGCGACTGCGGCGGTCGCGACGACCAGCAGCTCGCCGAGCGTGTCGAACGCTCGGAAATCCACGAGGATGACGTTGACGACGTTTGTGCCGCCACCGCCCGGAACCGCCTGCTCCGTGTAATACGTGGCGACGCTCGTCGGGTCGGCGTCGGGATCCGGTATCGTCAGGAGGACTGCGACGAACGCCATCGCACCAACCAGAATCGAAACGACCGCGTCACGGACGATCGCGAGCGGTCGGATCTCCGAGTAAAACGACGGTAACCGCTGGAGAACCAGCAGGAAGATGAGGAGGATGAGCGTCTCGACGACCAGCTGCGTGAGCGCTAGGTCCGGTGCGCTCGCGAGAATGAAGAAGATGGCAAGCATGAACCCGAGGATCGACAGCGTGAGCACGCCGGACACGTGCGAGGAAGCGGTCGCCACGGCCACGCCGGCGAGGGTCGCGACCCCCAACACGACGGCGACCGCCAGCGGCACACCGAGCCCGCCGACCCCCAAGGATCCTCCCGCTGCGGCGAAGCCGGCGAGCGCGAGCAGGCTCCCGGCCGCCGCGACCCATCCCACGTATGTCCGGAGGAGGCCATTATGGACCACCGAGCCGAACCGAGCGCTTGTCGCCTCGGTGGTCGAGACGAGCCAGTCGTACCACCCGCTGGGCCGAACGGGAATCGGCGCATCGACGCCGCGTCGGATGCCCGCCGCGAGACGCCCTCGAAGCGGGTACGCGGTGAATCCGCCGAGGACGGCGACGGCGGACATCGCGACCGGGGGCGAGAGGTGAGTCGGCAGTCCGACCTCGAGTCGAGCCTCGCCGGTGGCAGTAGCGTCAACGGCCCCTTGGACGATGGCGTTGACTGCCAACTGCGGCGCAACGCTGACGACGACTGCCACGATGGCTAGCACAGCGGGGGGCCCGACCAGCGCGATGGGCGGTCGGTGGACGTCCTTGATCGGGGCCCGCCGCTCGCCGAAGAACAGCGCGAGGAACTTCACCGAGTAGACGACGGTCAACACGCTCGCGAGGGTCGCCACGATGGGGTACAGCCAGGCGAAGCCGCCGGCCTCGTGGGCGACTTCGTACGTCGCCTCGAACAGCAATTCCTTGGAGTAAAAGCCGTTGAACGGCGGGATTCCGGCCATGCTCAACGCGGCGACCACCGTGATGCCGGCTGTTACCGGGAGCTCCCGCCAGAGCCCTCCGAGGTTGTCGAGATTGCGGGTCCCGGCCTCGTGGGCGACGATCCCCGCGACGAGAAACAGCGGCGCCTTGAACAGCGCGTGGTTGAGCAGGTGGAACGCCCCGGCTTCGCCGCCGTAGACGATATCGAGGCCGAAGCCGGCGACCATCAGTCCGAGGTGGCTCGCCGTCGAGTAGGCGAGCAACTCCTTGGTGTCGGTCGAGGCCACCGCCAGCAGGGCCCCGACGGTCATCGTCAGCAGCCCGAGGGTCGCGACGATCCACACCCATTCGGGACTCATCAGGAGCGGACGCACGCGACCGAGGAAGTAGACGCCCACCTTGACCATCGTCGCGGAATGGAGGAACGCGGAGACGGGCGTCGGAGCGACCATGGCGTTCGGCAGCCAGAAGTGGAGCGGCACCTGTGCGGACTTGGCGGCCGCAGCGGCGACGATCAAGCCCAGTGCCGGGACGAACAGCCCCGACTCGCGGAGGGAGGCGCGCATCGCCTCGTCGTTCGCGATCATCGCCGTCAGATCGAAGGTCACGCCGCCGAGGGCGCCCCGCGCCGCCACCGAGAGCATGAGCAGCCCCGCGAGCAGGCACAGGCCACCACTCACGGTGACGACCATGGCCATTCGCGCCGAGTATCGGGACTCCTTGTCGTCGGTGTAGTGGCCGATGAGCACGAACGAACAGAGGCTGGTCAGTTCCCAGAACAGGAAGATGAACACGAGATCGGAGGCGAGCGCGACGCCGAGTATCGAGCCCAAGAATGCCAACAATGCCGCGTAGTAGCGTGCTAACCCCTTTTCGCCGTGCATGTACTCTGCCGAGTAGACGAACACGAGGACGCCGATACCGCTGGCTAAGAGCGCGAAGAGGAGCCCCCACCCATCGACAGTGAACTGGAGCCCCACGTCAAGAGCGGGGACCCACGACGCCCCGACGGTGCCGTCACTGTTGACCTCCGTCGCTAACAGTCCGAAACTGGCCGCCGCGACGACGGCTCCCGCATAGCCGGTCCGTTCGCCGAGGACGCGATACAGAAGCGGCGAGAGGACCGCGGCAACGAAGGGAAGCGCGACGGCGGTCGTAACGACTGTCAGGTCTGGGGCCATCAGTGATCGTCTCTTTCGGCCGATACGCTCTGCCGGTATCTGTCGTGATCGGCCTCAACCCGACCATTCGATGCCTACAGCAAAACTCCTGTGGCTTACGCGGTGGCAGCGCCCGGATGGATTGGAAGGTGAGGCGGTACATTCTCAAAATCATTTTGCCGATAAAGACTCGGGACGTTCGAGTTATGTATCATCCTACTGTGTGGTGTTTTGGTTTCTAGTCTGTAATTTTGCGCTATCTTGGGTGGGAGAGAGTAGCTGTTACGAACCTAGACAGACAGCCGATAGAACAAATCCCATCCCACTTCTGTACACATCCGATGTCTCTCGCACAATGTTCTTGGCAGAGCTATTCGTCGGCTGACTGATACATGATTGCCTGTATCGGTCGAACCGTGTCGTAGAAGGCAGGGAGATATCGTAAAGTTGGATCTGGCAGTCTCGAAGTGGGTAAGCCTGCTCAGTGGCTGAGGTAGACACTCTGTGTGTCAATAATCTTTTATTTCCAGAAAGGGCGACATCGACCGCCGCTCGATATCGTCCCTATTATCGGCTTCGTCGTGATTTTTGTGGATTCGTTCTGTTAAAAACGCGAAGCAATGAGTAGTGAGATTGATTCGATCCAGAACCGAGATCGATCCGAATAGAATCAATCTACAGTGTTTTCCCGACGCACAGCATTTTGATTGAAGCGGCAATTAGGCGTTGGTGTGTGTTACCTAGACTCACGTTGTTCAACTTTGTTCAAGTCGGTGAAATCCATAATGAATTCTCTGGAATAGTGTCCAACCACACGTCCAATACGGCAGAATTCAGGATACAAAGGGCGTGTATCGGTGGAATATTTAAATGAAGTGCCCTTGCTCTACGGAGAGTCGTTCCGATCGGCTAGCGCGTGTCTAACGAGTCGATCACTTCAGATCGGGTTGCTCGTTATCGCGTTGCTGTCGAAGCGTGGACTGCGCCCGCTCGACGTAGGAGTTCGACGACCAACTGCGAGCGTCACTCATCTCGGCCAAAAGCCCGTCGGCAGCGTCCGGCGAGACCGCGTCGTTGCGAACCAGTGCGGTGAGGAGGATGGGCGTCGTGACGAGGCGGGTCTCGGCCAGCGAGGCGTGGACGAGCGCTAGTCGATTGAACTCGTCACAGAGCAGTTGCACGGCGTCGATATCGTTCGCCAGCGTGACCGCCGCGTTCTCGCCGTCGTCCAGCGGGAACGTCTCGTCCAGTTCGATGGAACGAGTCTCGAACACAGAGCGACGGTCGAGAACCGCCTGTGCCGCCTCACCGGATGTGTCGTCGTAGGACGCCGTCTCGGTGAGTTCGTCGACGACCTGCTCTGGGACGACCACGGTGTGCGAATCGAGGAGAAGGTCGAGTGGATTCGGTGAGGTGCCCGCCACCGTCCCGAGGCTTACGAGAGCCGACGTGTCGGCGACTATCAGAACCATCTACGAGTCGGCCAGCTCCTCCGCGACCTCGTCCACGAAGTCGTCGGTCAGTTGCTCTTTCAGCAGTCGGAAGTTGGCGGCCTCCTCGTGCCCGACGAGATCTTTCAGTTCCTCGAACGTGATGTCGTCGTCGTAGAAGGCCTCCGCGATCTCCTGTTTCACCTCGTCGGAGTGCGCGGCGTCCCGCAAGTAGTCCCGAAGCGCGGAGATGAGGATGTCCGTCCGATCCGTCTCGAACACCGCAGCGAGCGCGTCGGCCCGGTTTACCAGTCCCCTCGGTGCACGGAACTGGACACGCTTCTTTTTGGACTCGGAACTCATATGTGTACATCGTGAGTGTAGAGGCAAAACGCTTGCCCCCTCGTCACTTTCACATCGTTCGGAGCCACCGAAACCGGAAATGGTTTTTTTCATCGAACCTGGATCGAAAGAGCAGCTATCGGAAGAAATTTCGAGGGCTAAACGGACTCCATACGGCTTGTATCGTCGAATATCGAGCTATCGACTCTCGCGCTGTTCGACCTTGTTCAGCTCAATAACTCACGTTACACGGTCGCGTGTACTTTTCCGGTATCCAAGTATCCCTTCTGAGATAGTTGGTGATCGTTCATCTCTCTCGCGTCCGAACACGACCGAACAGTTGTGCTCACTCGTCGTTCGCAGTGCTCGTAAGGATTAGTTCGGTCGCCTCGTCGGGAGCGTCCCAATGAGGGTAATGCCCACTGTCCTCGAACCAGTACAACTGAGCGTTGGGGAACCTGTCCAGCGCGCGTTTTGCCTGCCTGGGCAGGGTAACTCGATCCTTGCGACCCCATCCGATTACGACCGATCCCGGTGTGGAGTCCGTCCCCGGTTGGCTCGGGCCGAACGCCAACCGACGAAGTAGTTCGTCAAACGACGGGGAGTCGGCGAAGGTCCGCATCTCCTCTCGTGTGACCTCGGCGGAGAGGTCCCAGGGCCGTGCCGAGAGTTGAATCAGGAGCATGGTCCGACCGACGGCGCTCCCCATCAGCCGGTCCATCACGGGTTGCAGGAGGCGAACGAGACGTATCGAGGGGGCGAGCGTCGCGTAGAAGAAGTACCGCTCCCACCCCTTCCAGAACCCACCGGGATCGAGTGCAACGGTTGTGCCGACCTCCCCGCGGCGCGCGAGTTCGAGGACGAGTCGCGCTCCCATCGAGTTGCCGACCACGTCGACGCCGGCGAGGTCGTTCGCATCGAGAAACGACGTGACGGCATCGGCAAGGGTGTCGATTGATACTTCACCGGAGAGCGCCGGCGTCTCCCCGTGACCCGGGAGGTCCACTGCGACGACTTCCCGTTCGGCGGCCAACCCGTCGAGGATGGGGGTCCACGTCCGCCAACTCCCGCCCAGTCCGTGGATCAAGAGTAACGGTTCACCGGACCCGCGACGGACGTGATTCATCTCCATACACTACCGGGGGGGCTCCAGGGTTGTATCAGTTCGTGTACGAAATCGAAACTCGTCGTCGCGGGCCGCTCGCGGTTGTCCACGAACAGCGATCCTGCGTCAGGGGATGTTGGCCACTGAACGACATCTGATTGAACGGAATACGGTCGCAATCCGACCGTCGTGTCGAGGCCCATCGGCAGAGACTCGATACCGCTGGCGTTCCTGACTCGTGAGTCGCCAGTCGGGCCCCGCCAGTCGATGAGTCAGGCAGTCGACCGACCGACGGTTGCGTCGGGGCCCAGCAGGAGGGTCCCGCCCAGTGACCCGAGGCCGATGTTTACTCGTTAGCTCCGTAGATAGAGGTGCGTAAACGGGACATCCGGGTCCCTACTACCTGCTCTCCCGCTGCTCGACCTTGTTCAGGTAGCTGAAATCCACTATACATTCGAATAAAAAATACAGATATGTACGTCATGAAACGCCCGGAATACGTCAAATCAGGCCCTGAGGCAACGACATATATGAATAAATACTACTGGGCGGTCGATGCAGTCGTACTTGCAGGCGGGGGAAGATGACTTGGAGGATGTCGCGGAGCGGGCTCAGTAGTTCGGGGGGTCGTTTGCGTAACGATTGTTCCTGTGCGTGAAGTCTCCTTCGTCGTAAATGAAGCTGTTCTCAACGCCTCCGGTGCGTTCTCCGATGTATGAGTCGTAGGTCATGTCGAAGAATGCATAGCTCGTATTGGGGAACCCACTGCTCTTCAGGTCGTCGGAGGGGGCGACGAGGAATGAGGAGTCCCTATCGAATCCGCTTCCAAGGTCATCTACGTCGATGCCAATCGTCCAGTGGCCAACGCCGTTGATTTCACAGTCGATGTATGCGGACATCACGTTCCACGGGTCGTTCTGAAGGATGCACGCCATGAGGACGGACTTGGATGAGCAGTCTCCGTAGTGTTCGTACAGGATGACGCTGGGCATCGGGTCAGTTCCCTGTCGGAGGTACGGAATCATCTGAATCATGTCTCCGAGGACTTCGAGGCGGTTGTTCGAACCCTTGACGCCGATGTCAGTGATGGCGGTGTGGGTTTTGGTGGCGAGTTCTTGGAAGTGGCTGATTTCGGTTGCGTGGTGGGCTTCGTACTGCTGGCCGTAGCGGTACTGATACCGATTGCTTCCATTCTGGTAGCGGTTGATGGGTTCGTGTTTGATGTGGCTGGAGACGCCGAAGATTTCACCGTTATAATTCGTCCGGGTGACAAGGAAGACTGTGCGTTCGTTGTCACCATCGCGGGTTTCAACGTATCCGGCGGGTTCGGAGATTTCGCTTCCGCCGCCGATGCCTCCGATTCCTCGGGGGTTGTCGTGCTTGCGGAATCCGTCGGGTTCTGTGTGATAGGTGTGGTTGAGATACTCGCTGTTCACCCAGTTGACGCCGTTCTTGTGTCCGACGCCGACGAACTGGTGGCGTTTGATGATGAATTCGTAGTCTTCGTTGAAGGTGGGGTCTACGGCGACGAGTTCACAGATACTGCCTGCACCTCGTGGGAGATTGATGTTGGAAATATCGAACTCGATTTCGTAGGTTTCGAACGTGTTGTCTCCGCTCGATTCGAGCGGCTGGGTCGTGGATTTGAATTTGCCGTAGGTGTCACGAACGTAGAGGCGGAGTTCGATGTCTCGGTGTACTTGTGTCTGTTCGAGGGTGGCCGTTGCCGTCTGCTCGCCGTGAACTTCGATGGTGAACAGCGTGTTGTCCGGGTGGTCAACGGACATATCGCTCGGGTCTGGGCGACCCTCGGCAAGGGGCAGGCGATAGAGCGGGTAGTTCCTATTCGGGGCGTTGAAAGTGAGGGCAGGTGCGGGAGCATCGTTGGTGTCGCCGTCGGGGGCCGCGTCTTCACCGGGCGAGTCATCGTAGTCATCTCTCGCGCTACTCCCGGGGTCGTTATCGCTACAGCCAGCGATGCCTGTGCTAAGGCCGAGAGCGCTTATCTGGATGAGGCGGCGACGAGTGTGCCCCGGTCTGTTCATGACCAAATCATATCAGAACGATCTAAAGTCGTTTCCTTCGAATTCTCGCAAACTCGCGATTCAAATCCACTAATCACGACTGATGACTGTCGCTATCGGAAGGAATGGATCTCGTTGAAGGAACTCGTTCGGCTTCACGTTCGCGATTGAACGACAGCCGGAGGACATACAATTGATAGCCTACAGCGGGAGAGAACAGCGTTTTCAGCGGCTTTCCCGTTGTTCAACTTTGTTCATTTCATTAACTCACGTAACACGGTTGCGTGTACATTTCCGGCTTCCGATCACCCTTATGTAGCAGTCTGGAACGAAATCGTCGCCCTGCTCTCGCCGAACCCTAGGGATGGCGTGCGGGCTGAGTCGAACAAGTTGAGTGGCTCTGTTGAAATCTTCAGATGCTGATAGTTTGTCAAGTCAGTGCTGAATAGAGAGTGCGTATCTTACAATCGAGAGGGAAAGCCCGTCCCTACGGTTCAGATTGTTCAGGACTGTAGAAAGTCAGGATGGCCGCCGCCACGTCCATCGGACGCTCTTCTGGCACGAAGTGCCCCGTCTCATCGAATACAATCAGTTCTGCATCGGCAATCGCCGCCCGCATCCGTTCGCCAACCGCGGTCGAGAAGAATGGATCACTATCACCCCATAAGATTAACGTCCGATTCTGGATATCAGGAAGCATACGCTCGATTGCCTCGTAGTTCTCTTCAAGATCCGCGAGACTCCGCTGGAAGATCCGTCGCGTCATTGCCATCCCTGATGGAGTCAGATGTTGCTGAAAATTTGACCACGGTGCTGTTTCCTTCTCCTTCACCGCCCCTCGATACAGCATTCGCAATCCGAACCGGTTCCCCACCATCAACTGGAAAAACACCGTGTTGACCAAGGGAATCTTCGCAAGGCGCAGCGGTGGTGGCACGTATGTATCGGTGAAGACGTTCGTATCCGAGAGCACCAACTCCCTAATTTCAAGGTCGGGAAACAACCGCATCATCGTCAGGCCAACTGGCCCGCCGAAGTCGTGAGTTACCAGCCCACAGTCTGTGACATCAAGCGCATCAAGCAACTCCCTGATTGCCCGGGCTTGCCCTTCCATGTAGTAGTCGTCACCCGGTGGATCGGACTGCCCGAATCCGCGTAAATCCGGAACGATGACCCAATACTGCTCTTGTAACCGGGCGGCCACCACTTCCCAAGTGAGTGCTGATCCGGGGATGCCGTGTAGAAACAACAGCGTGGGCCCCTCGCCTCCCGTCAAGTAACTCGTCCCGGCTTTTGTACATCGATCTAATTGGTCGGCCATCAGTTCGATTCCTCTAGTGCCGACTCGTAGCTTGCTTTGATGTGGGGTACGAGCGTGTCAAGCGTATCCACGTCGTCGATGGTGACCTGCACCCATTTCGTCACTGTTCGCTCACCGGCTTGGAACGGCCCTGTATCGAATGTCTGCGCTACCTGTTCGCGGTGATCGTTATCGAGACGTGTCAGCGCCACACCGTCTGTGACGAGAACAGCAAAGAGCGTACCGTCCGCCTGATAGGATGGACAACCAAACATCGTCGTTGCAGTTACGGCTGGCCAATCCAACACCGCGTCTTCGAACGCAGTTTTCATCGCCGCTCCCGCTTCCTTGTCGAAGTAATTCATTCGGCTCCCTCAATTATAGATTCGTGTACGACAGCGGTGCTGATAGCCTCTGCGGCGGAGATATCAAAACCGAGTTCGTACTAGACAAAAGAATATACTCTTCAAAGAAGTTTGGGGACGATTTCGCTACTACATACTTTCTCTGTATATACGCGCGACTCCTGTCGCCTGAAGGATTAACAGACGCTGATTTTCGTGACGCATCGACCTCCACCACGCGGGCACCTTTTGATTCAGTGACTCCGGACGGTTTTGGAACCGTGCCATCTATCACCGAGCGAGGAACGAAAGATCACTACCAGGTGTCGTTCCGGGATTGGAAGCAGCACATGAGCCAGTACGATCGCCACCCGACACTGCCGACTGAGCGTCAAATCGAAGCGTTCGTTGATGTCTGCCTCCCCCGGATGAAGGGCACACAGGTACGGAAGTAGATCAACCACGTGAAGAAGGTGTACGAGTGGATGCAGCGGAATCCGATGTTCCCGCATCCAACGAGCTACAATCCGTTCCTCCGGGTTAAATCGAAGCGCGAGAAGGATCTGGAAAACGAAAGTCCGAACGATCATCCGAAGGTGGAACTTGAAGAGCTGAGCGAGCTGGTGAAGAGCATCAAGCACGTTGGCGAGCGCGCGGTTACAGTCTTCCAACTCAAAACCGGGGTTCGTTCCTCGGAGCTGGCGAACATTCGGATGGAAGATATTCATATTACGAATCCTGATGTACTGAGTCACTACGAGTCGATGGGAACGCACGACCAATTGGACGATGCGGCGAACGCGGTGTACATCCCTCCAGAAGAATCTCGAGATGGAAACAAGCGTGAGCGCCCTACGGTCATTCCCCTGGACGATGAGACGCGTCGCGTGCTTATTGACTGGTTATTGATTCGGCCAGACAATGATGCTCCGTGGCTGTTTTTGACGCAGAAGGGGAAGCAGATGAAGAAGTCGAGTCTCGGTCACGTATGGCGGAAGCATTGGTGGCCCGAGTACGAATTCGATACAGAAGATGAGTTCCGGTCAATTACACCACACTGGTCACGGCACTGGATGTCGACCTGGTTTCGGGCAAAGGCTGGGATGGAGGAACCGAAGGTACAGTATCTTCGTGGTGACACCATGGGCGGGGAACTTGATAACAGTCGGTCGGCGTTCCATCGGTATGTGCACATGTACTATGATGACGTCGAGTCGGAGTACCGAGAAGGCGTGTTCAAGCTCGGTATTTGAACGCGTTTTTGTTGACCCTCTCACTTTGTGATAGGTTTCAACAGTCCTGCTGAATACAGAGCGCCTATCGGGCAGGGACGCTGCCGAACGTTTAGGGGGATGGAGACGGTACCATAGTGGGCATAGATGTCATTCAAAACTGATGTCCTAGCTGGTGCGAAGGACGTCACGGCGTTACTCCCGCCGCTTATTACAATCGGGGCCGTGGCCGGCATCGCCGGCACTGAGGCGGGGCTCTCGCCAGTCGAAATTCTCGGGATGGGCGTGCTCTTCTTCTCGCCAGTATCGACGATCACGACTATCGATTTGCTGGCAGCCGGTGCCCCGGACATCGTAATCATCCTCACCGCGCTGTCGGTCGTCGTTCATTTTACGATCCTCAGTCTCTCCATCGCCCCGTTTTTCGAGCGAATGTCGACCTCCTGGAAGTGGGTGCTTGCGTACTTTCTCAATACCCCGAACTACGCACTCTCAGTGCGGCGGTTTGAGGCCGACACTAAGACCGATATCCGCGGCTATTATCTCGGCGTAGTAGGCCCGTTCTGGCTCGCATGGCAGGCTTCGCTCGCCGCCGGTATCATCTTCGGCGTCGGCATCCCTTCGGCGTGGGAGTTCGACTTCGTCGTCCCGCTCGTGTTCATCAGTCTCCTGAACAGCATGATCAAAACGTGGACTATCGCCGTCGTCGCTGTCGTCGCCGGCGTCGTGTCCCTCGTCGGT